>JACSRX010000023.1 GCA_014879535.1 Chthoniobacterales bacterium | reverse complement strand
GCAGGTGCAGGCGATGGCCATGTCCACCAGCCCGCTCTGCGCCGCGCTCATGCCGGCGATCTCGTCGAAGAGCGCCGAGGCGAAGAAGGGCTTGAGCGTGACGGTGCCGTTGGTCTCCTTGGAAAGGAACTCGGCCGCGTCCTTGAGCGCGCGGCTGTCGTCCATGCCCGCCGGCGAGGCGGAGCTGAGACGCAAGGTCACCGAAGGCGACTTGGAGAAATCCGCGCCGTTTGCTGCGGCGAACGGCAGTGCCGCTACCAATGCGGCGGTCAAAAGGCATCGTTTGATTTTGGACATTGTTTCCTCCCTTGTGACTGTTCTTGGCGTTCTCAGCTGGATGTCCCGGTCCTTAGCTCGGGTATGGGATCGTGCCCGGTGAAGATCACGTCCGGCCGCAGCGCCCGAAGGCGGGCGAGGCTGGTGATGGCCTGCCCCAGATCCTGGAGGATCCCGTTGGGCAGATCGTCGGTGTAGTTGCGGTTGAACGGCACGGCGTCCGAGGTGATGACCGCGCGGCCCTCATGCGTCGGCAGGACCACACCCTGAAGACCGGGCGTATGGCCGCCGAGCGGCACCAGGCGGAGGCCGTTGGGCAGTTCCGACTCTCCCTCCACCAGATTCAGGCGCGGCGAGCGGAGAAGATCGCCGATGACGTCGTGCCGTCCGAAGTAGCGGTCGATGGCGGGATGGGTCCGCAGCGGATCGTTGAAGAAGTCCGCCTCCGCCCGCTGGAGCCAGACCGTGGCGTTCGGCAGGGCATCCACGGCGCAGGCGTGATCCCAGTGCAGATGGGTGAGGATCAGCGTGCCGACGTCGTCCGGCCCGAGTCCGTAGGGCGCCAGCGCCTCCTTCAGCCCGCGCTCGACCGCGATGCCGCGGCGCGCGGCTTCCTCGGCGGTCAGGCCGGTGTCCACCACCGTGATGCCGTCCGGTCCGTGGATCAGCCAGAACCGGTAGACCAGGGTGAGCAACCGCCCCGCATCGGTATGGAGCAGGAACGATGAGCTGTCCGCCTGGCGGCGGGCGACCTCGACGGGCTCGATGCGGAACAGCGGCGCCATCACCTCGCCTCGTCCTGGCCGCGGTCGGTCGCCTGCGCGCGGGCGAGTTCCTCCATGAGGATGGGCACCGCGAGGTTGCAGGAATGGATGCCCATGACGGTGGTGAGCTGGATGGTTTCCAAGATCTCCTCGCGCGTCGCCCCCTCGCGGATCGCATTCTGGATGTGCCGCCGTACCCCGGGACCGTAGAGGTGCGTGGTCGCGGCGTTGATCGCGATCATGATCAGCTCCTTGGTCTTCTGCGGCAGCGGCCCGTTGCGGTGGGGCACGTTGCGGAAGGCCAGGTAGGCTTCCAGGAATTCCGGATCGAGCGCCTCGAATTGGGACCAGAGCGGATTCCAGTCCTGCGACAGGCGCTGCTTGCGGGTGAGGGGATAGGCATCCTCGCTCATGGGCTTTTCCTCCTCAGCGGGCATCGGCGAGCACCAGATCGGCGCCGCGCTCGCCGATCATGATCGCGGGGGCATT
>JACSRX010000048.1 GCA_014879535.1 Chthoniobacterales bacterium | reverse complement strand
CGGTTGGGCACCAGCGTGCCGATCTGCGGCAGGAACTGCTGCACCGACCCGGAATGATCCTCGCGGAAGTTCGCGAGCAGGGTCATGCTGGTCATGTCGGTGGGACGGTAGGTGATCGAGGGCGCCAGCATCAGCCGGTCGTTGTCCACATAGTCCACCTGGGTGCCGGCGTCCCGGGCGAGGCCGACCACCCGGTACAGCCACTTGCCGTCCGCCGTGAGCGGACCCGACGTGTCGAACTTGATCTGCTTGAAGTCGAACGAGCCGTATTCGAAGGTGATCTCGTTGTGCGGCGTCGCCAGCGGCAATTTGGAGACACCGTTGATGATGCCGCCGAGCGAGGACTGGCCGTAAAGCATGGAGGCGGGGCCGCGCAGGACCTCGACGCGCTCCAGCGCATAGGGTTCGATGGCGGTCGTGTTGAAGTAATAGCCGAAGCTGCTGCGCAGCCCGTCGATGAAATAGGTGGCGGGGATGCCGCGGATGATGGCGTAGTCGCCGCGGCTGTCGAGCCCGAAGCCGTCCGCGAACACGCCGGCGGTGTAGCGCACCGCCTCCTGAAGGTTCTGGACCCCCTGGTCGCGCATCTGCTCGTCGCCCACCACGGTGATGGACTGGGGGGTCTCGATCAGCGGGGTGTCGGTCTTGGTGCCGACCCGCGAATCCTCGGCCACATAATCCACGACCGGCGACGCGGACGACGGCGTCGCCCGCCCGGCGCGCGCCTGGCCTTCGCTCACCACCTCCACCGTCGGCAGATCCACGGTTCCGCCGGCCTGCTGCGCGTGGGCCGCCCCCATGGACCCGCTCATGAGGGCCACCGTCAACACGACCTTGTCGGTCACCGCACGAAGTCTCGTGGCCATCGCAATGCCCCCCGTCGACGCCCGCTGCGGGACGCCACTCGCCTGATGGGCCGAGTCATCAGGTCATCCGAAGGACACATTTAAGCAACTTGCCGTAACGGAGGAAGCCGGCGAATGCTGGCGAAGCTTACATTTTAGTTTCTGTAAACTGTAGATCTCCAAGCAAATTAGAATATTTCGAGATTTTAGATTTTATAAGTCCAGTTGGCATCCAGGCGTTCCGGCGGATTTACGGCGGGCTTCCTCTCCCGTTCGGGCCGGCCGCCGCGCCGGGAGGCCGCGCCCCCTGCCGCGCCTTCTGCAGATCCGCACGCGCTCCCGCGCGCGGATCTGGTCGCACCGGCCCGGGAACAGGCCCGCCGGATGGCGGGCCTTTCGCGCCCGGGGGCCGTGGGCCTATTTGGCGAGCCCCATGTCCTTGAGCACCTCGCCGGCCCCCTTGTCGTCCTTGGCCATGAAGACCTTCAGGTCGGCGGCGTTCATGTAGACGGCGCCGAAGCCGCGGGTCTTCATGAAGGTCTGGAACTCGGAGCTCTCGAAGATCTTCTTGAACGCCGCCTCGTACTTGGCGGCGACGTCGGCCGGCAGGCCCTTGGGGCCGACCATGGCGCGCCACAGACCGAGGGTCCATTCGGAGTTCACCGCCTCCTTCAGGGTCGGCACG
>JACSRX010000063.1 GCA_014879535.1 Chthoniobacterales bacterium | reverse complement strand
ATGCCGAGGTCGGCGCCGAGCTTGACGATCGAGAGGAGGTTGAGGGCCTCCTTCGAGGCGATGGAGCGGGCGTGGCCGAGGACGCCGTAGGCGCGGCCGATCTGGTCGAGGAGCATGTTGGCCCGGCGCTCAAGGAGGGTCTGCCGTGCGTTCTGCTCGTGCTCGATCACCTGTTCGATGACCTTGACCAGACGGTCGATGATTTCCTCCTCGTTCTCGCCGAGGGTGGTCTGGTTGGAGACTTGGAAGAGGTTGCCGAGTGCCTCCGTGCCCTCGCCGTAGAGGCCGCGCACGGCCAAGCCGATCTTGCCGACGGAGTTGACGATCTGGTTGATCTGCTCGGCGAGGACGAGCCCCGGAAGGTGCACCATGGCGGAGGCGCGCAGGCCGGTGCCGACGTTGGTCGGACACGCGGTCAGGTAGCCCAGATCGGGATGGAACGCATAGGGGAGGCGGTCCTCGAGGAAAAGGTCGGCCTCGTTGTTGATCCTGTAGGCCTCGCGCAACTGGAGTCCCGGCAGGAGGGATTGCATGCGCAAGTGGTCCTCCTCGTTGACCATGATGCTGAGCTGCTGGTCGTGGCTGATGGCCACCGCGCTGCCCGCGCTGCGCGAGGCGTGCTCGCGGCTGACGAGATGGCGCTCGACGAGGATCTGCTTCTGCAGGGACGAAAGTTCGGGCAGGGGGGTGATGAAGCCGTCCTGCATGGCGGGGATGGCGGCGACGTGGTCCTGGATCTCGCCGAGAATCTGCAGGCGCTCGGCCTTTTTGGCCCATCCGGGGAAGGGGCGCTCGCGCAGATTTCGGGCGAAGCGGATCCGGCTGCTGACGACGATCTTGCCATGGGGCCCCTCGCCCTGCAGCCACTGGCCGGGATTGGCCGTGATGTCCTCGAACTTCATGCCTGCAGTTCGTGCTCGAGCTTCTGGATTTCGTCGCGGAGACGGGCCGCCTCCTCGTATTTCTCATCCTGCACGGCCTGCTTCAATTCGGTTTCCAGGGATTTCACCCGGTCGGCCATGGCGAAGCGGCGTGACAGGTGCGCGGGCATTTTGCCCGTGTGCTTGAGGCCCTTGTGCATGCCGCGGAGAAGGTTGGCCAGCCCGTCGGCGAACGTGTCGTAGCAGGCGCTGCAGCCGAGGCGACCGGTTTTCTTGAAGTCGGCCTGGGTGAAGCCGCACACCGGGCAATGCTGGGACGGTTGGCTGCGCTCGATCTGCCGGGTGGCGCCGAGCCCCAGAAGAAGGTCGGCCGTGGTGAAACTGGCCGATTCATCCACACCCTTGTCCTTCGCGCAGGATTCGCACAGGTTCACCGTCTGCACCTTCCCTTCGACAATGCGGGTGTAGTAGACGGACGCCTCGGATTTCTGGCAGACATCGCAGAGCATGATGGTTCAACCAATCGGCGTGCCCGTGGTGCGAGTCAACTCGCGGAAGAGTTCCGTCAAACGCAGGGTGAGCGGCCCCGGCTTGCCGTCGTCGATCGGACGGGAGTCGAGTTCGACAACGGGGATGATCTCCGCGGCGGTGCCGGTGAGGAAGCATTCGTCGGCGGTGTAGATGTCGTAGCGGGTGATGTCCTCCTCGCGGATGTCGATGCCGAGCTGCCGGGCGAGCTCGAACACGACCGCGCGCGTGACGCCGGCGAGGGCGCCGGCGGCGATGGGGGGGGTGACGAGACGGCCGTCGCGGACAATGAACACATTGTCCCCCGTGCATTCGGCGACGTAGCCCTGCTCGTTGAGCATGAGGCCCTCGCCGGCGCCCGCCTGTTCGGCCTCGATCTTGGCCATGATGTTGTTGAGGTAGTTGAGCGATTTGACCATCGGGCTGAGCGCGCCGTGGGCGATGCGGCGCGTGCTGCAGGTCACCAGCTTGAGCCCGTTGCGATACATTTCCTCCGGGTAGAGCGTGATGCCGGCCGCGATGACGAACACGGTCGGCGTGGGGCAGCTTTTCGGGGACAGGCCGAGGGATCCCTCGCCGCGGGTGACCACGAGGCGCACATAGCCGTCGGACATGCCGTTGGCGCGGATCGTGTCGAGGACGGCCTGCGACATGGCGTCGCGGTCGAGAGGGATCGACAGGGCGATGGCGCGGGCCGAGCGGTAGAGGCGGTCGATGTGGTCGTCGAGGCGGAAGACGCGACCGGAATAGAAACGGATGCCCTCGAACACGCCGTCGCCGTAAAGCAACCCGTGGTCGAACACCGAGACGGTGGCCTGTTCCTTCGGGACGAGATTTCCATTGAGATAAATTTTCATGGCATGAGGGCTCGGGATTTGCGCACCGGGCAGCCCTCAAGACTGGATGTTCCGGGCTGCGATGACAAGAAGGTCCGGATGATTTTCCGCTCCCGGTCTCAGGTCGCGCGGCCGCGTTGCAGGAGGTCGGCGATGCAGGCGGTCCATCCGGTCTGGTGGCTCGCGCCGAGCCCGCGTCCGGTTTCCGCATGGAAATATTCGTGGAACAGCAGCGGGTCGCCCTCCCTGCCGCCGTCGCACGGCCTCGTCCCCTCCGGCCCCGGCAGGAACAATGACGTGAGACGCGAGGTCAACTCATCCGCAATGGCGCCGAGGTGCAGGCGGTATCCCGAACCGGTGGGGAACTCCGCGGTGAAGTCGTCACCGTAGAACGTGTGGTATTTGCGGAGCGACTCGATCACGAGGTAGTTCACCGGCATCCAGACGGGGCCGCGCCAATTCGAGTTGCCGCCGAAGAGGCCCGAGGTGGATTCGCCGGGGGCGTAGTCCGCGCGGTAGGTGTGGCCGTCGAGCTTGAGTTCGTAGGGGTTGTCGCGGTGGCAGAGCGAAAGCGAGCGGATCCCGTAGGGGCCGAGGAATTCCTTCTCGTCGAGGAGCGTGGCCAGGAGCCGCTCGAGGCGCCGACGGGTGAGGAGGGAGAACAGGTGATCGCCTGCACCGTTGGCCTGCCGCCAGCGGTTGGACCGCTTTTCCATGTCGGGGCGCCGGTCGATGAACCATTGCCAGCGGTTGACCAACGGGCGCCCGATCGCCGCAAGGTCGGCGGGAACGGTTTCGACGGCGAAGAGCGGGATGAGCCCGGTGATCGAGCGGAGCTTGATCGGGATGCGCCGTCCGCCGGGCAGATGTAGCTGGTCGTAGTAAAACCCGTCCTCCTCATCCCAAAGGTCCGCGCCCTTTTCGCCGCCGATGTCGAGCGACGAGCAGATGTAGAGGAAGTGCATGAGGAATTTCCCCGCCAGCGGCTGGTAGGCGAGGTTCTCCCGCGAGAGTTCGAGGGCCATGAGCAGCATGTTGAGGGCGAACATGGCCATCCAGCTCGTGCCGTCACTCTGCACGAGGTATCCGCCCGCAGGGAGATCCTCACTGCGGTTGAAGGGGCTTGCATTGTCGAGGCCGAGAAATCCCCCGCCGAACACCTCCAGTTGTTCGTCGCGCGACGCCCCGTTGGCCCACCAGGTGAAATTGATGAGGAGGGAATGGAAAACATGCTCAAGGAACCTGCGGTCGTGGTTTCCGGTGCGGCGTGCGTCGGCAAAATACGTCCGCAGCGCGGCCCACGCATACACCGGGGGATTCGGGTCGCCGAAATTCCACTCGTAGGCGGGGAGGCGCCCGTTGGGATGCATATACCATTCCTTGAGGAGCAGTTTGAGCTGGTGCTTGGCCGAGGCGGGGTCGGTGAGGGAGAACGGAATCGTGTGGAAGGCCAGGTCCCAGCAGGCGAACCACGGGTATTCCCAGTCGTCCGGCATCGAGATCACATCGTGGGCGATGAAGTGCCTCCATTGACGGTTGCGCGTCGTGGTCCGCTGCGGTGGCGGAAAGGCCGGGTCGCCGTCCAGCCACCTGCCCACGTCGTAGTGGTAGAACTGCATGTTCCATTTGAGTCCGGCAAAGGCCTGCCGCTGGATTTTCCGCAACTCGGGTTCGAGGTTGGGTGACGCGAGGTCTGCGTAGAACTCCGCGCATTCGCGCGAGCGCTGCTCCATGACCCGGTCGAAATCCCCGCTGTCCCCATTCTTCGCGTTTTTGGCGTCACGCAGCCGGAGTTTGAGCGTCCACGTTTCGCCCGGCGCAATCTCCCGTCGATAAACGGGGGCCGCCTTGGTCCCTGTGTGCCGAGGGTTCACGGCGTCCCGCTCGCCGCCGATGATGCGGCGGTGGAAGGCGTCCTTGGTGAACGGCGATGCATTCGGGCTGCCGAAGAGCATCATGTTGTTCGTCTCGTTCTCGGTGAAAAGAACCTCCTCCGCCGGAGGGCCCTCCAACGCCCATTCCCCGAGCAATTCCTCGTGCGCGGCGACCAGTGCGTCCGGCACGGCCCGCAGCGACGCGGTCTTGGGGCGCGACGGATCCCACGACCAGCGGTTGCGGAACCACAGGGTCGGGAGAATCCAGAGCGGTGATGGTTCGGGTCCGCGGTTGGTGGCGGAAATGCGGATGAGGATGTCCTCGGGCGCGGCTTTGGCATAGGCCACCTCGATGTCGAAGAAGCGTCCGCCCTCGAGCGCGCCCGTGTCTTCAAGTTCGTATTCCGGATCGTCGTGGGAGCGCCGTGCGTTGGCTGCCACCAGATCCTCGTAGGGGAAGGCCCGTTGCGGGTAGCGGTAGAGGGCGCGGAGCCACGACGCCGTCGGGGCCGCTTCGAGGTGCCAGTAGGCTTCCTTCACGTCTTCGCCGTGGTTGCCCTGCGGTCCGGTGAGTCCGAAAAAGCGCTCCTTGAGGATGGCGTCGCGCCCGTTCCAGAACGCGGGCGCGAAGCACAGCCGCTGCTCGCGGTCGCAGATGCCGAAAATGCCGTCCTCGCCCCAGCGGTAGGCCCGGCTGCGCGCGTGCTCGTGGGGGAAGTAATTCCACGCGTCGCCGTCCTTGCTGTAGTCCTCCCGCACGGTGCCCCATTGGCGAGAGGCGACATAGGGGCCCCACAACCTCCATGGATCATGGGGCGCAGGGGCGTCGGAGAGTCGTCGGCACTCGGCGATCACGCGGTCCGCCCTTCCATGATCCACGCGGCGACGCGTTCCATCACTTCGTCCCTGTCGATGTCGTGCCAGAGCAGGTGGTGGCTGCGGGGATAGAACAGGTATTCCTTTTCGCTCGCGCCGATCGTGTCGAAAAACCCGCGGCTCTGGTCGGGCCGGATGAAAATATCGCGCCCTCCCGCCAACATCATCGTGGGCACCTGCACCTGTCCGGCGCAACGGCGGCATCCCGACATGAAATCGTGGAAGCTCGTCAGGAATTCGAGCGTGAAGCCCCCCACGCGGTGGGGGATCGTCTGCAGGTAGGCCATGTATTCGTCGTCGGCGGTCAACCGGGGCATCGCCGTTTTTCCATGGACGAAGCGCAGGGGCGAAACTTTCGCGCGCGGGAAGATGCGCGCCGCCTTCCGCATCATCGAAACCACCCATGGCGGCGGCGAGGCGCGGATTTCCGTGACCGGCGCCGAGAGCACCATGCGCCGCGGGCTCAGAGTGCCGTGGGCCACCGCGTCCACGGCGATGAGCGCCCCCATGCTTTCGCCGATGACGAACAACGGGACATCCGTTCCCAGTCCGCGGGTGAAGGCGGCAAGGTCCGCGCGCCAACCGGCAGGATCGAGAAAATGGCCGCGGCGCGAGACATCGGGGTCATTGCCCTGGCCGCGCAGGTTGATCGCCCGCACGGCGCATCCCCGCGCCGCCAGGAACCGGGCGAGGGGGCCGAAATCCGCCGCCGCCCCGCCGAGTCCGTGGATGCACAAGACATTGGCGACAGGGCTGCCCTCCGCGGGATCCCAGGCCAACCCGGGGAAAGGCGTGCCGTCGGCCGCCCGCCATGGGCATGGCCGCGAACCGAGCGCAAGATCATCGACCGTGAGGGCACAGGTTCCGGGCATTGGGAACTTTTCCCCTGCCCGGGGCCGGAGCGCAAGCGGCGAGGTGGCCCCGATCCCGCTTGCCCGCCGTTCGCGTCGCACGCAACCTCCCGGCGTGGAACCGGTCAATCTTCATGAGTTCGAGGAGGCGGCGCGGACGCTTCTTCCGCGCCAAGCCTATGACTACTACGCGGGCGGGGCGAATGACGGGATCACCCTCCGCGCCAACCGTGAGGCCTACGAAAAAATCGTGCTGCATTACCCCGTGCTGCGCGATGTCGCACGGAGGGACGCCCGCACCACCGTGCTCGGGGAGGAGTTGTCGTTCCCGGTGATGGTGGCGCCGACGGCTTTCCACCGCATGGCATGCGACGCGGGTGAATGCGCCACGGCGCGGGCGGCCGGGCGCGCCGGGACCGTCATGGTCATGAGCACACTCTCCAATACGGCCATCAAGGAGGTTGCCGCCGCCGCGACCGGTCCGCTGTGGTTCCAGCTCTACATTTACAAGGACCGCGCCGCCACGCTCGACCTGGTGCGCCGGGCCGAAGCGGCGGGGTTCCGCGCGCTGGTGCTCACGGTGGATGCGCAGGTCTGGGGGCGGCGCGAGGCGGATGTGCGCAACGGTTTCTCCCTGCCCGGCGGCCTCACCGTGGCCAACCTTGCCGAGCATGCGAAGGCGAACTTCCCCGCCGGGGTGTCCGGCTCGGGGTTGGCCGCCTATGTCGGGCAGATGCTCGACCCGTCCATCACGTGGGACGATCTGGTCTGGCTGAGGGGCGAGACCAAGCTTCCGGTGCTGGTCAAGGGCGTCGTGCGCGCGGATGACGCGCGGCTCGCCGTCGGGAATGGCGCGGCGGGCGTGATTGTTTCCAACCATGGTGGACGCCAGCTCGACACCGCCCCGGCGACGATCGATGCGTTGCCGCGCGTGGCCGAAGCGGTGGGCGGGCGCCTCCCCGTGCTCGTGGATGGCGGCATCCGCCGCGGGACGGACGTGGTCAAGGCACTCGCGCTCGGGGCGCAGGCCACGCTCATCGGACGCCCGATCCTCTGGGGGCTCGCCACCGGTGGTGAGAATGGTGCCTTTGCCGTGCTCGAGATGCTCAAGGCCGAGTTCGACCTTGCCATGGCATTGTGCGGCGCGCGTGGCGTGAAGGACATCGAACACTCCCTGCTCGGCTGATGCGTGCCGTCGTGCAGAGAGTGACGCGGGCCTCCGTGACGGTGGACGGAGACGTTGTCGGCGCCATTGAGGCGGGGGTGCTTGTCCTGCTGGGTGTCGCTGCCGATGACACGGCGGATGACGGTGCATGGCTCGTGGACAAGATCACCAAGCAGCGGATTTTTGAGGATGGTGACGGGCGCATGAGCCGCTCGCTCGTCGAGGCGGAGGGCGAGGCGTTGGTTGTGAGCCAGTTCACCCTGTTGGCCAGCACACGCAAGGGGACCAAGCCATCATGGCACCGCGCCGCGCCGCCGGAATCCGCCGTGCCCCTCTACGAGGAATTTGTCCAACGCTTGGAAGGCATTCTCGGACGCCCGGTGGCCACGGGGAGGTTCGGCGCGATGATGGAAGTTTCCTTGGTGAATGACGGCCCGGTGACCCTCGTTCTGGATTCGCGCTTGCGGGAGTAGTCGGTGATTGCCGCCCGTGGGTGCGGAAGTTACGATATCCGGCCCGTCGGATGACGGCTGATATCCTTATGAAGCAAACCCTCTCTTACTTGGTGGTCGAACCCGAAGCTTTCCGTCGCTGCTGGACCGGATGGATTTTGTCCGCAGCCACGGCACGCACCGGAGGCCTTGATCTCGTCTGGGCCGGACTTGTCGAAAGGCCCGAGGGGCCTGCCGGCCTGCTTGTTTTCCGCGGTGAGGACGCAGCCGCGAAGCTTTCCGCGGCGGTCGGAGCGGCCGATGTCCCCGGTTCGCTCGCCGGGATGCTCGGTGACGGGATGGTTTCGGCCCCCGCGGCGGATGCGGACATCCTCAGTGGGTTGAAGGAACTCGCCGGGGCCCAATCGAATGCGCTTTCGCAACCGGCGGACTCTGGCGCCGAGCGCTCGCTGGTTCTGGTCAAACCCGACAACTTCGCCTTCCCCGGCACCCGTCCCGGTGCCGTGATGGATGTCTTCGCGCGGACCGGGTTGCCCCTTGTCGCGATGAAAGTGCATCACATGTCCGTGGCGCAGGGCATGAAGTTCTACGGCCCCGTGCTCGACGCCCTCATCGGAAAATTCGGCCCCGAGGCCGGCCGCGACCATTGGGAGAACATCGTCGAGTTCATGAGCGGCCAGAGACCATCCGCCGTCCCGGAGAAGGATCATGGCAAGCCGGGATCAGCCAAGATCCTCGCGCTGGTTTTCGAGGGACCCGGTGCCGTGGGCAAAATCCGGGCCGTGCTCGGGCCCACCGACCCTGCGAAAGCGCCTCCGGGGACGATCCGCAAGGAATTCGGCTCCAGCATCATGGTCAACGCCGCCCACGCCTCCGACTCACCCGAGAATGCGCTCTTGGAAATCGGCATCGTGGGCGTGGCGGACAATTCGCTGAAAGGATTCGTTGAATCCTCCTCCTGAGCCGCGTAAATTCCCCGTTCACCTTTTTTCAACAACCACAATGGAACTTTCTTCCCACGCCCAGCAACTCAGTCCCTCCCTCACCCTCGCCATCGACAGCAAGGCCAAGGCCATGCGCGCCGAGGGAATCGACGTCTGCGGATTCGGGGCCGGGGAGCCGGATTTCGACACGCCCGAGCACATCAAGGAAGCGGCCATCGAGGCGCTCCGCGAAGGTTTCACCAAATACACGCCCAGTTCCGGGCTGCCCGAGCTTCGCACCGCCATCAGCGAGAAGTTCGCCGCCGACAACAACGTCGATTACAAGCCCGGCCAGGTGATCGTGAGCAACGGCGCCAAGCAATCCTGCTACAACGCCATCCTCGCCTGCTGCGAACCCGGCGATGAAGTCGTCATCCCCGCGCCCTACTGGCTGAGCTACCCGGACATGGTCCGCCTCGTCGGCGCCGAGCCGGTCATCGTCCAGACCAAGGCCGAGAACTCCTACAAGATGACCGCCGAGGAGTTCGAGAACGCGATGACCCCGCGGACGAAGATGGTCATTCTCAACAGCCCCGGCAACCCCACCGGCTCGGTTTACACCCGCAGCGAGATCGAAGGCATCGTCGAGGTCGCGCTCACCGAGGACATCTTCATCCTCTCCGACGAAATCTACGAGAAGCTCATCTACGACGATGTCGAGCACATCAGCCCCGCGTCCCTTTCCAAGGAAGCCTACGACCTCACCATCACAGTCAATGGCTTCAGCAAGGCCTATGCCATGACCGGATGGCGCCTTGGCTACCTCGGCGCGCCCGAGGAAATCGCCAAGGTGATCGACTCCCTGCAGAGCCACAGCACGTCGGGTCCGAATTCCTTCGCCCAGAAAGGCGCGGTTGCGGCCCTCAAGGGATCGCAGCAGTGCGTCACGGACATGCGCGACGAGTTCAACATCCGCCGCGAATACATGTTCGAGCGCGTGTCGGCCATTCCGAACCTCTCGGCGGTCAAGCCGCTCGGCGCCTTCTACATGCTGGTGAACATTGCCAAGTTCGGCCTCAGCTCGACGAATTTCGCCGACCGCCTGCTCAGCAAGGCGGAAGTCGCGGTTGTGCCCGGCATCGCCTTCGGCGACGACCAGACCATCCGCCTCAGCTACGCCGCGGACCTCGAGACCATCAAGACCGGATTGGACCGCATCGAGCAGTTCTGCCGGACAGTCTGAGCGCCCGCCTTCGTCCCGCGTGGGCCGGACTGCGGCGTGACGAGTCCGCTATTCGTGGTCGATCGGTAGGAGCGGCTGGCCCCAGCTGCCCGCCTACTTTGACAGCCCCGGCTGCGACGAGGCCTGTATCGCCCGCTGGACGCAGCCCTTGGGGACCTATAACCTGTGGGTGGAATGCAGGGCATCATCGACACACGGCCCGAGGTTGCCATGGCGCTTTCCGGTTCCGAGCGCCTTTCCTATGGGCGTCCGCATGTGCGAAGCCGCCCGCCGCATGGTCTTGGCCTCTCTGCCCGCAAGACTGACGGAATTGGAGCGGCGGGAACGCCTTTTCGAACGCTTTCACCGCCAGCCTTTTGCCGGGCATCGGAATCGGAAGTGGGAAAACGTCAAGAATTGTTGACTGACCCCTTTTTGCTGCCGGTTGCGCAATGTGCCACTTGGGCTATGGCCGTGATCGCAGAATGTAAAATTGCCGCCAAAAAGTGATGCTTATGAAGGGATGCTTTTGGACTGGGACTCTAGGGATCGTTGGAGGTTTTTTGTTGGTATTTTATATGGCTATCAATACGCCATTCTTGGAGTCTACCCAGCTATTTTTGAGCGAAGAATCAAGTGTCCTCTCTGCTGAGCTGGTTCCGCCGCGGGGAGAGGCCTATCATTTATTGCTTTCTGTCCCTTATAATAGCGGAACTGCGCCATACGGCACAACAGGAGTCATTAACATTTTGAAAAATGGCGTTATTGTCATTGATAATGAATTCACAATAGATCAAACGAGCAAAGCAAGTTGGTTGGACTCAAAGCGCTTAGATGGCTACATTATTAGTCCCGATCAAAACTTAGATCACATAATTAGGTCAGGTGAGATATATGAGCTTAAGTTGATTTTTTCAGATGGGGCGCCGGAAGATTTTGGTGTATGGTTAGCTTACACTCAAACTTTAAAAGACAAATTTTTCCTATGGTTACGGCAGACCAATGCCAACGGAAAAAAGGGGGCGGTCAACAACTCGCAAGGGTATTGATACGAACGAATGGCAAAAAGGCAGAAAAGGGGTCAGCAACAGTGTTGCTCACGCAAGGCAAAATTGGGGTTAGCAGCGAGGCGGTTGAGTAGGACGATGAGTTTGCGCATGACGGCGGTGAGGGCGAGCTTGGCCGGTTTGCCTTTGGCGATCAGGCGCTGGTAGAAGTTGCGCAGGATGGGGTTCCAACGGCTGGCGGCCACCGCGGCCATGTAAAGCACGTTGCGCACAGCCACGCGTCCGCCGCGGATGGTGCGGCGTCCTTGGAGGGTGCCGCTGTCCTTGGCAAGGTGGCCTGCCCCCTTTTTGGGGAAACTGTTGCAGTCGGGGCGATGATGGCCATATTAAACCGGATGTTCCCCATCCCAGAGAGCCGGTGGCACGGCTGGATGCCTGCGGCTGTCCTGTTGTTGCTGCTGGCGGCCAGTTGTTTCGGCCAGTCGAGCCGTCCCGGAATGGGGTCCATTCCCTACGCCGACACAAACGGCACGGGTGTCACCTTCCGTGTCTGGGCACCGAACGCGTCGAGCGTGACCGTGCGGGGCGAGTTCAACGGCTGGGGCCAGACGACGATGGTCAATGAAGGCGGCGGCAGCGGCCTCTGGTCGGTCGATGTGCCCAACGCGCAGGCGGGGCAGCAATACAAATACTACCTGAACAACAACGCCTACAAACGCGACCCGCGCGCACGGCGGGTGGTGAATTCCGCGGGCAATTCCATCATCTACAAGACGGACGCCTTCGACTGGGGCGACCACTCCTTCAACACCCCGGCGCTGAAGGACACGGTCATTTACCAGATGCATGTCGGGACGTTCGAGGGGGGCAATCCGCCGCGGACCTTCGACCAGGCCATCACGCGGCTCGATCACCTGCAGAATCTCGGCGTCAACGCGGTGAAGGTGATGCCGATCAACGAATTTGCGGGCGGTCGGAGCTGGGGCTACAACCCGGCCGACCTGTTCGCGATCGAGAATGAATACGGCGGCGCGGATGCGTTCAAGCGCTTCGTCAAGGCGGCCCATGAGCGCGGCATCGCGGTGCTGGTGGACATCGTCCACAACCACTACGGCCCCACCGACCTCGACATGTGGCGCTTCGACGGGTGGTCCCAGAACAACCTCGGCGGAATCTATTTTTACAACGACAACCGGGCGCACACCTGGTGGGGATCGACGCGGCCCGACTTCGGCCGGCCGCAGGTGCGGCAGTTCATCCGCGACCAGGTGTTTCACTTCCTCGAGGAATTCCGGGTGGACGGGTTCCGATGGGATTCCGTCTGGAACATGATCACGACCGACCTCGGCCACAACCCCGACGGCGAATCGTTGCTGCGCGAGATCAACCAGGAAATGGCGCAGACTCATCCGACCAAGCTGCGCATCGCGGAGGACAGCGCGTTCAACCACAGCATGAATTTCCAGAGCCAGTGGGATGTGGACTACCGCTGGGCGCTCCACGGGCAGGTGACCCAGGGCTCCGACAGCAACCGCAACATGAATACCGTGGCGAACATGCTCAACGGCTGGCCGGGCATGCACCGCGTCGTGTTTTCAGAGGCCCATGACTATATCGGCTCGCTCAACGGCCGCACGCGGTTGCCGACGGAGATTGATGGCGGAAATCCCGAGAGCATCTGGGCGCGGAAGCGGGCGCTGCTCGCTGCGGGAATCGTGCTGACCACGCCGGGGGTGCCGATGATTTTCCAAGGCCAGGAAATGCACGAGACGCAGGCGTTCCACGACAGCACGCCGCTGCGGTGGAGCCGCCTCACCTCGCACGCGGGCATCGTGCAGGCCTACACCGACCTGGTGCATTCGCGGCGAAATCTGCGCGATGGCATGCAGGGCCTCAAGGGCAGCGGCATCAACGCCCATCACATCGACAATGCCAACAAAATCATCAGCTACATCCGATGGGATCAGGGCGGGCAGGCGGACGACGTGGTGGTGGTGGTGAATTTCTCCGCGAACACGTGGACCGGGAACAGTTACCAGATCCCGTTCCCGTCGGCCGGCACGTGGTATAGCCACTTCAACAGCGACTCGAAGGCGTATCAGGGCGACTTCGGCGGCATCGGACCGTCGCAGGTGCAGGCGAGCGGGAGTCCCGCCGTCGCCCCGGTGAACATGGGGATGTATAGCATCCAGATCTTCTCGAAGACGCCTCCGTCCAACTTCGAGCCGCGCATGCCGTCCGTGACCACGTCCTCCGTCAGCGACATCACTTCAAGCGGGGCGATGAGCGGCGGCGAGGTTTCGGACGAGGCAGATTCGGCTGTCACGGAGCGGGGGATTGTCTGGAGCACCCATCCGTCGCCCACCATCGATGACAACAAGGTGGTCTCCGGCATCGGCATCGGCGCCTACAGCAGCGCCTTGGGCGGGCTGACTCCCGGGCAGACCTACTACGTTCGCGCGTATGCGACAAATACCGAGGGCACCGGTTACGGCGAGCCGGTCGTGTTCGCCACCCCCTGCTTCGACGGTCCGCCGGTCGCGCTCGAGCCTTCCAACATCGGCGGCACCAGCTTCATTGCGAACTGGGCGCCGCTGGATGGCGCGACCTCCTACAGACTTGATGTATCCACCAGCGAGACATTCCTGGCGGGAGGCGGCGCCGGTTCGACTTACGCTGTGAATTTCGAGGGAGCCGGCGAGACAAAGACCGATTATCCTTCCGGGACGGTCACGCTGAACGGCAGGAACTGGAACATGACCGACGTGCTGATCGGAACAGGCGCCGGAGATTGGAAAATCGGCGCTCGTTCTGCGCATCTCCGCGGCCGGAATGGTTCCAACATGACGATGCTGCAGGATGTGCCGGACGGGCTCGGGGTGATTTCCTTCCAATATCGGCGCTACGGCGTGGACACTTCGCAGCAGCCATGGGCAGTGCAATACAGCACCAACGGCGGATCGAGCTGGACCCAGGCGGGAAGCGCGTTCACCGCCACCGACGCCGTGCAGACATTCAGCGCCACGGTGAATGTCGCGGGCAATGTGCGGATGCGCATCATCCTGACCACGAACCCCGGCACCACCGGCAACCGGCGCATCAATGTCGATGACATCTCGATGACACCCTACGACCCACCGCAGCCGTCATTTGTCCCGGGTTACGAGAATCGCACCGTCTCCGGCACCAGCGACCTGGTGAGCGGCCTCGCCGACGATGGCACCTACTACTATCGCGTCCGCGGGGTGAGGGAAGGCGGCTGCACGAGCGATGACTCGAACACGCAGTCTGCCACGACCCTCGCCGACCCGTGGCAGCGCGACAGCAACAGCGACGGCATTCCGGACGGATGGTATCTTCAATACGGACTCGATCCCCATGCCACCGACATCGCCGTCGAGGACTCCAACGGGAATGGTTACTCGAACCGCCAGGAGTATCTCTTGGGCACCAACCCCACGGATCCATCGACAACATTTTGCATCATCAACATCGAGGAGGTTGACGGCTTTCCGCGCATCACATGGCGCTCCGTCGGTGGACGCACCTACAGCATTCAATATGCGAACAACATCGTGCTTGGCTTCCACGAAGCGGCCGTTGTGACGGAAAGCGCCGTCGAAGATGGCGTGGAGACCACCCGCTCATGGGTCGATGACCACACCTCAACAGGTGGCGCACCGGCAGGTGCCCGTTATTACCGCATTCAATTGGTGACCGATTGATGTGCTGCCCAGCCGATGTCTCAGATCCGCCGGAAAACCGGCTTTGCGTGATCACCGTCCCCCGTTTCGACCCCGCGGACGAACACCCTTCCGACCGGCTGTGTCCATGAACCGTCAGGGTTCCACGATGGCGTCGTAAGTTTCCGGGCGGCGGTCGCGGTAGAACTGCCAGGCGTCGCGCACCTCCTGGATCTGGTCGAGGTCGATGTCCGTGACAAGCAGCTCGTCCTTGTCCCGGCTCGCGACGGCGACCATCTGCCCGCGCGGATCGCAGACGTAGGACTGTCCGTAAAACTCGCCGATCGCCCACGGTTGCTCGGTTCCCACGCGGTTGATCGCGGCGATGAAATACTGGTTCGCGACAGCGTGCGCCGGCTGTTCGAGTTTCCACAGGTGTTCGCTTTTGCCGGCCACGGTCGCAGAGGGGTTGAAGACGATCTCCGCGCCATGGAGCCCGAGGCACCGCGCACCCTCCGGGAAATGGCGGTCGTAGCAAATATACACGCCAATCCTGCCGGCGGCGGTCTGGAAGACCGGGTAGCCGAGGTTGCCGGGTCGGAAATAAAACTTCTCCCAGAACCCGGGATGGCAGTGAGGGATGTGATGTTTGCGGTATTTGCCGAGGTAGGAACCGTCCGCGTCGATCACCGAGGCCGCATTGTAGTAAATGCCCGTGCCATCCACCTCGTAGATCGGCACGATGAGCACCATGCCGAGGCGCTTCGCCGTCTCCATCATCAGGCGCGTCGTCGGTCCGTCGGGAATCGCCTCGGTGAGGCCATACCAATGCGTCTTCTGTTCGGCGCAAAAATACGGACCGTAAAAAAGCTCCTGCATGCAAAGGACCTGCACGCCCTTTGCGGCAGCCTCCCCGATGAAGGCGAGATGCTTCTCGATCATGGCGGCCTTGATCACGGCCGGGTCGGCGTCCCCGGGGTGGGTCACGGTGGCTTGGATCAATCCGATGCGGACGTTTCTGGGCATGGCGGGCGGGTTGGTTGGGGTTGTGGCGGCGTTATCGCAGCAGACGCAGCTTCAACTCCGGCGGGATGACGGGGGAGGATTGGACGAAGATGGCGGCGGCCACGGCGTCCATTTGCTTCCAGCGGCGGACGATCTCGGTGAGGGAGCGGGTGCGGTCCGCCTGATTGGAAATCTGGGCGGCCCATTGGGCGGCGCTGGCGGGGTCGGTGCGGGCGAGGGTCGTGCTGAAGGCGGCGGTTGCGGCATCGCGGGTTGTTGGGTCGGTGATCGAACCGATCCACTGCGCGGCTTGGGCGGGCGAGGTCTGGGCCCATGAGCGCGAGATGGCGCTGACAGCTTTGTTGCGAAGGCTGGCGTCGCCAATGGTGGTGGCCCATCCCGCCGCGGCGCCCGGGTTGAAGGCGGCCCATCGGGAGGCGACGCCTCCGATGGCGGCATCCACATACGGAGCGGCCTGCGGACTGGACAGCCATGCGGCTGCGCCCATCGGGTCGTTCGCGGCGTATTTCAGGAGGGCCGCCTGCATGAATTCGCCGCGAAGTGCCGGGGATGCGATGCTTTGCGCGTAGGCCAAGGTGGCCGCGGGATCGCGTTGGGCCCAGTCGGAGGCGAGGGAACGGATGGCCTGGCTGCGCAGGTTCGCGGGACTTTGTTCCAGCACCCACCGTGCGGCGCCGGAAGGATCGGCCATGGACCAGCGGCCGAGGACGCCCTGCAGGGCGGCGGATTGGAGTGCGCCGGGCAGCGATTCGAGCCATCGGACGGCGCCGGCGAGGTTGGTCTCAGCGAAGTTGGCCGCGACGGCGGATGTGGCGACCAATTGGGAGGTCCCGAAGGGGAGCGACACGATGGAATTCGCCGCGGCGAGGGGATCGCTCGACGACCATTGACGGTAAATCTCGCGGAGCGCGGTGTCGCGGACCAGGGGGGAATCAAGCGATGCGGCCCACGCGGAGGCTGCCGCGGGATCCGTCTTGGCCCAGGCGTTTGCAACTTTGCGCATCAGGCGACCGCCATCCCCTTGCAGAAGCGCCTGGGCGGCATATTCGGCTGCGCCGCGGGGATCGAGTGCCGCCCAACGATCGACCAGTTCCTGTTCCAGTGCGTCGGTCTCGGGAGAGAAAGGCATGCCTTGCAGTTGCTCCAAGCGCGCCTGCACCTCGGCCAGACTGAGTTTCTTGGTGCCTTGGCCTCCTGTTCCCGGGGCAGCCTTCGCGGGCTCTGCCGCGGCGGCGTCCTCCGACGCCTTGGCGACCAACTCGACCTCGAGGGCGACATTCTCCCATTCGCCCGCGGCAGTTCTGGCAGCCGGTTCGTCTTCTGCCGGGGCGTGAAGTGCCGTGGCCGCCGCGTAGCCCAGTCCCAGCCCGACCACCAAGGCTGCTGCGAAACCAGCCCATGCGGACGGGATCTTCATGATTCGAGCGTATTGCCATGCGATGGTTTGACAAGCCGCGCTTTCCGTGGGGGCGACCCGAGGTTCGTGAGACGCTGTGTTATCCGAGGGTGGAGATTCACCAAAAACGCAACCGGGCGCAGTCTGCGGGGTTCGATTTGCTGATGGCAACCCCGGGTTCCGTCCTATGGAATGCCGATGCGGCGGCGCATCTGCTGCGGAGGGCCGCCTTCGGAGGGACGCCGGAAGAGGCCCGGGAATTCGCGAGTCTGGGAATGGAGGCGGCGGTGGAGCGGTTGCTTGCATTCTCGAAGGACGAGATCGCCCCCCCGGCGACCGATCCCGGCGAGTCCGCCACACGCGCGAGGTTCCGACGCGAGAAAAGCAAGGCAAACGGGATGGCGTCGGAGGAGGAGAGGGAATTCAACCGCGAGCAGCGCCGAATCTTCGATGACATGCGTTCTTGGTGGATGTGCCGCATGCATGCCGGACCGCCGGGAGCACGCGAGAAATTGACGCTGTTCTGGCACGGTCATTTCGCCACCAGCCAGACGAAGGTGCGCTTCAACCACATCATGCTCGGGCAGAACCAGACCCTGAGGCGGCTGGCATTCGCGCCCTTCCGCGAGTTGTGCACTGCGATGGCTTGCGACCCGGCCATGCTGGTGTGGCTGGATGGGCGGTCCAACAAGGCATCCGCCCCCAACGAGAACTTCGCCCGGGAAGTGATGGAACTTTTCGCCTTGGGCGAGGGGCATTACAGCGAGGAGGACATCCGTGAGGCGGCCCGGGCCTTCACCGGCTGGCGGGTCGATCCCGTGAATGGCCGCGCGGTGTTCACCAGACGGAACTTCGACGGGGACACGAAGAAAATCCTCGGGAAACAGGGCAATTTCGGGGCGGAGGAGGCGGTGGATGTCATCTGCTCCCGTCCGGCGTGCGCCGAGTTCCTGACGGCGAAGATTTGGGAGTTCTACGCCGGGGAGCCGCCGAATCCAACGTTGGCGCGGATGCTGGCGTCCTATTATCGCGCGCGCGATTTGAACACCGGCGACCTGCTCCGGAAAATGTTCAGCCTTCCCGATTTCTACAGCCCCTCGGTGCGGGGCAGACAGATCAAGAGTCCGGTGCAATGGCTGGTGCAGGCCTCGCGGGAACTCGGGCGGCAAATGCTGCCGCCGGCCCTGGCGATCCGTTTGGCGGCCAACTTGGGCCAGGACCTTTTCGTGCCGCCCAGCGTGAAGGGGTGGACGGGCGGTCCCTCATGGATCAACAGCGCCACACTCATCCGGCGCAGCAACACCGCGCGGATTTTCGCCGTCGCGGCACCGCCGTTGCCGCGGGACGGCGTGGATTCGATGGACGCCGCGGCGTGGTCTGCGGTCGCCCCGGAAGCCGACCGCGCCGATGCGGGGCGCCTTGCGGCCCGGCTGCAGCGTGTGTTTCTGGCGGGGGAGCCCTCGCCGTCCACCAGGCACAAGCTTGAGGCGCAGCTGCAGAAATCCTCCTTCCCCTGCAGTGACGAAACCGTGCGTGAAGCGTCGGTCGTCCTGCTTGGAGTTCCCGAATACCAACTGTGCTGACCATGACAGACCCCCTCTTCACCCGCCGCCGGTTTCTCCGCACCGTCATCCTCGGAGGGGCCGTTGCGCCCACGGTGCCGTCCTTCATCAACAGCACGTTTGCCGCGCTCGACGGGACGGCGGCCTCGGCGTTCAGCCCGGTCACCGGCAAGGACGACACGATCCTCGTGGTCATGCAGTTGGCCGGGGGGAACGACGGACTCAACACGGTCGTCCCCTACGCGGATGACGCCTACTTCAAGGCGCGCCCGGGTCTCGCGATCCCGGCGGGTCGCGTCCGGCGCCTCGACGATTACTGCGGCCTGCATCCGTCGCTGGAGAACCTGTCCGCCCTTCTCGACGGCGGGGAGGCCGCCATCGTGCAGGGGGTGGGTTATCCGAATCCGAACCGTTCGCACTTCCGCTCCACGGAGATCTGGCACACGGCAAGCGATGCGGACAAAAACGAGGCTTTCGGGTGGCTCGGCCGCTACTGCGATGCCGCCTGTTCCGGGGAGGATCCCGGCGCACCGATCGCCATCGGAGACCAGACGCCGCAGGCGCTCCATTCCAAAAGCGGACGGGCCATCGCCATCGGGGCGCCGCAGGACTACAAGTTCCAGGAGGGCATGGAGCCTTCCCCCGTCGAGCCGGATGACGACGCGGACGCCCCGGCTGGCGGTTCCATCGACATGCTGTTCGGCTCCGCCGGGAAGGAAGCCGACGTGGCGGATTTCCTCCAGCGCACGGCGCTCGATGCCGTCGCTTCATCCGCGCAGGTGCAGGATATCCTGCACCGCGGGCATGACGGAGCCCGATACCCGGCTTCCGATCTCGGGCGCCGGCTCAAGCTCATCGCGCGGCTGATCGGCGGGGGAATGACGTCGAGGGTTTATTACGTTTCTCTCGGCGGTTTCGACACGCACTCGAACCAGGCCGGCGCGCATGAGAGGCAGTTGGCCGCGTTCGACCAGGCCGTGGGCGCGTTCTGCTCGGATCTCAAACAGCAGGGCAACTACGACCGCGTGTTGTTGCTGACATTCAGCGAGTTCGGGCGTCGTGTGGCGCAGAACGGCAGCGGAGGGACGGATCACGGGGCGGCGGCCCCGCTCTTTCTTTTCGGCGGGGGCGTGCGCGGCGGGCTGCACGGGAAACATCCGAGCCTGACGAAGCTCGACCGCGGCGACCTCGTGCACCACACCGATTTCCGCAGCGTTTACGCCACCATCCTCGACCAGTGGCTCCGCACGCCCTCGGCCACGGTGCTGGGCAGGAACTTCGGGTCGGTGCCCGTGTTGCGGGCCGCCTGAGGGCGGAGATTCCGGTCCGCGAAGTTTTGCGGGGAGGTGAGAGCTTTGTTGTTTCCTGCATACGGCACGCTTTAATCGGCCGGATGGAAACGATCGTGATCGGCCACCGGAATCCGGACATGGATTCCGTGTGTTCCGCGGTGGCGTATGCCGCCTTGAAGGAAAAGCTCGGCGCCACGGGCGTGCGGGCCGCCCGTGCCGGGGCGTTGAACGAGAGAATCAGCTTCGTGCTTGAGAAATTCGGCGTGCCGCAACCGGATTTCCTGCCCGATGTCACCCCGCGCGTGCGCGATGCGATGGTCACCGACTACATCTGCACGTCCCCCGACCAGCCGGTCTGCGAGGCGCTGGCGTTGATGGAGGAACACCGGTTGCGGGCGTTGCCGGTCACGGACGGCAACAGGGTTTTCCGCGGAGTCATCAGCGAGAACAAGCTCTTGGGCTTCATCCTGCCGCCCCGCAAGGCGGCCGCGCATGCCCGCGAAGTGCATGCGTCGCTGGCCAACATCGCCTCGACGTTCGATGGCGTCTGCCTGACCGGGGCGGCATCCTGCGAGGATCGCCTGCATGCCTTGGTGGTGGCGGCGATGGACGTCGAGACTTTCATCCGGAGATTGTCCAACCTCGATCCCGGCAAGACGGTTCTGTTCGTCGGCGACCGCTCGGACATCCAGCGGGTGGGGATCGAGGCGGGTGTGCGGGCGATTGTTGTCACCGGCGGCGAGGGTATCGACGGGGACATCGTGGATTTCGCCAAGGAGAGGCAGGTCACGCTGATCCGTTCGGGTTGGGACACCGCAACCACGGTGTTCTTTTCACGGGGGGCTGTGGTTGCGGGTCGCGTGCTGGAACCGTGCAAGGTCAGCTTCGATGCCGATGTGCCGCTCGCCATGGCGCGGCGCTCGGCGGTGCTGTCCAACCAGTTCATTTTCCCGGTGCTCGACGGCGAGGGGCGCCTCGAGGGGCTGTTGTCCAAGACAGATTTCCTCAAGCCGATCGGACGCCAGCTCGTGCTGGTCGATCACAACGAAATGTCGCAGGCGGTCCCCGGCGCTGCCGATCTGCCGATCGTCGAAATCCTCGACCACCATCGTCTGGGCCATCAGGCGACCGAGGCACCCATCCTGTTCATCAACGAGCCGGTGGGATCGACCTGCACCCTGGTTGCCGGACTCTACGAACGCCACGGTCAGGTGCCCGACCGGGCGACGGCCGGGCTGCTCATGGCCGGCATCATATCCGACACGCTCAATGGCACGTCGCCGACGACGACCGCGGTGGACCGTCATTTCCTGAACTCCCTCGCGGATGCGGCCGGCATCACCGCCGCCGATCTTGCCGCGGAAATTTTCTCCATCGGTTCGCCTCTCCAGACGTTGTCCCCCGAACAGGTCGTGATGGCCGACGCGAAGGAATACGAGGAAAACGGCGTCCGTTTCAGCGTCGCCCAAGTCGAGGAGGTCACCTTCGCCCACTTCGAGCCGAAGCGCGGACAACTGCTCGCCGCGCTGGGCTCGCGCGTCAGGGAACGCGGATTGTTCTTCGCCGCGTTGCTGGTCACCGACATCAACACGCAGAACTCCTATCTTCTCGTGGAGGGCAACGGGGATTTCCTCCGCAGCATCAACTATCCCGAGTTGACCGATCACACGTGGCTTCTCGAGGGGGTCGTCTCGCGCAAAAAGCAGTTGCTGCCCTACCTCACCGAGTGCCTCGCGAGGGTCCTTTGACCGCACAGCCGGAGGTTTTTCCTTGAGCGCGGACCGTCCCGGCACCATGTTCTTCGGCCCGATCGCACAAGCATCCGTAGCTCAATGGTAGAGCAGTTGACTCTTAATCAATTGGTTGTAGGTTCGAGTCCTACCGGGTGCATGTTTCCGAGAGCAACGGTTGAGAGTGCAGCGCAATTCTTCCGAGGTTTGAGGGGGCGCGGTTGAAAGGCCGGCGCTGCAAAAATCGCAAGGGCCGCAACCCGTGATCGCAACGGGGGTTGAATCCAACATGCCCGGAAGTTCCCCTTGCTTTGGTTCCAAAATGCAGGCCGCGCATTTGCTGCCTTTCATGAGCGCAGGATCCACATTTTTGTTTCGTTTCCCACCTTCTCGGAGGGATTTCGCGGACACTCCACAGATCACGGATTGACCCATGCAACGTGTCGCGTCCGTTTTGTCGTTGGCAGTTGCCGGTTATTGTCTTGTCGCGGGATCTGCCACTGCGGCGGACAGCGCGAGCGGCCAGGACGTCACGGTCGAGCACAAGGCGCGGGCGGCACGGTTCCTCAACCAAGCCACCTGCGGGGCGACGCAGGAGGAAATCGACTCCCTCGCGATCGAGTTGCAGGCAAAGCCGGAGACCGCCTTGGCGGATTGGATTGGCCGGGAGGTTGCCAGGCCGATCACCGGGAGGGATCTCGTGCTGGACTCCTTCCGCCGTTTTTTCCCCCCGGATTATCCGAATTACGGCTATCGCCAGCGAGTCCAGGAGGCCAATGCGCTGCGGGCGGGCATGATGATCGACAGTCCGCTGCAGCTCCGGACGCGGATGGCTTACGCGCTCGGGCAGATTTTCGTGGTGTCAAACCAGGGGGATCTCAACGGCGCCCCCGAGGGGATGTGCGACTGGCAGGACATGCTTTTCAAGAACGCGTTCGGGAGGTTCGACGATCTCCTGATGAACGTCACCACCCATCCCTGCATGGGCTACTTCTTGTCGAGCGCGGGCAATGCGAAGGCGAAGTTTCTCAGCAGCAATTCGCGGCCGGACGAGAATTACGCCCGCGAGGTGATGCAGTTGTTCACCATCGGTCTTTACGAACTCAAACCAGACGGGAGCTATGCCGTCAAGGCCGGCTCCCTCGTGCCGACCTACGACAATGACGACATCACCGAGCTGGCGCGTGTCTTCACGGGCATGATCTACCCCAAGGGGCCTGTCGAAAGGATGAAACGGGACAGGAAAGCGCGCACGATGACGGTCTTCATCAATCCCAACGGAAACGTGCGCTACGGAGCGATGATGTTCGATGAGAGGAGGCATGACGACGGGGCCAAGAAGTTTCTGGATGGCAGGAGGCTGCCCCCGCGCCGCCCGGCCGAGGAGGAAATCCGGGATGTGATCGACCGGCTGTCGGTGCATCCATCCACGGCGCCTTTCATATCCCGTGCGCTCATCCAGCGCTTCGTCACATCGAATCCGAGCCCGGCCTACGTGCGCGCGGTCGCGGATGTTTTCCGGAAAACGGGCGGGGATTTGAAGGAGGTCCTGACAGCCATCCTGCTGCACCCCGAGGCACGGACTCCGGACCGGGCGAAAGCGGAGACGGCGGGAAAGCTGCGTGAACCATGGCTGCGCTTCACGCACATGGCGCGGGCGTTCCGCGCCAAGCCGTCGGCGGATCCCCCATGGTTTGCGACGTATCAAAGGCGTCTGCTTTCGACTCTCGGGCAGTTTCCGCTGGCGTCTCCCAGCGTCTTCAATTTCTACATGCCGTCCTACGAGCCGCCGGGTGAGATCACTGAGCGCAACGAGAGTGTTCCGCTGACCGAGCTGCCATTGGTCGGTCCGGAGTTCCAGATCCTGCACGCGACGACGGCTGTCATGACGCCGAACCACCTGCTTGAGGTGGTGGATGCGGAGGAGCGGCGCCGGCCCGGAAAACATTCCATGGTTCTCGATCTCGGTCCGCAGGTGGCCTTGGCGGACCGGCCTCAGGAACTCCTGCAGAACATCGACCTCCTCCTGACAGGCGGGGCGATGAGCGACTCCACACGCGAGATCATCCTCAAGGCGGTGAATGCGGTTCCGGATGGATCCGTTGCCGCCTTGAGGGAACGCGCCAAGCTGGCGGTTTACCTCGCCATGATCTCACCCGATTACGTCATTCAGCGATGAACACGCGTCCTCCCGACGGCATCACCCGGCGCCATTTCCTCAGGCAGACAGCATGTGCCGCCCTTGGAACGACCGGGCTTCTCTCCACCCTGCTCAACCTTGGTCTCGCCAGCCGCGTGGGTGCGCGCGAGACCGGCGATTACCGGGCGATCATCTGTCTTTTCCTGATGGGCGGCAACGATTCCTACAACACTCTGATTCCCTCGGGGCGCGACGAATACAAATACTACACGACGATCCGGGGCGGGCTGCGCGATCCGGAGGCCGAGGGCGGCGGCCTTGCGCTGCCCTTGGAAATGCTTGTTCCGATCCAGCCGAAGAACATCCCCGGGCGTCCTTTCGGACTGCATCCCGGGCTGGCACCATTCCGGAGTCTCTTCGACGACGGGCATCTTTCCTTCGTTGCCAACATCGGATCGCTGCGCGAGCCGTTCAAGAATGTCCGTCAGTATCAAGCCCAGCGCGGGGATTGGCCGCTCGGGCTGTTCTCGCATTCCGACCAGCAGCAGCAATGGCAGACATGCGTTCCTGATGCCCGAAGCGGAATCGGCTGGGCCGGCCGGGCGATGGACGTGCTCGCGCGGGAGCAGGAATCCGCGCGGCGATCCACTTTCAACATTTCGTTTTCCGGCATGAACATCCTCCAGACCGGCCGGGAGATCGTTCCCTACACGATGAATCCCGACGGCCTTGTCGGCCTTGCCGGTTTCGATCGCTCGGTTCATGGCGGCTCCGGCGCCACGCTCAGCGAGCAGGTGATCGCCGCAAGGACCGAGGCTGTCGACAGCATGATGCAGGGTGTCTACCAGAACGTCTTCGAGCGCACCTATGCGAAGATCACGAAGGGTGCCCAGGACACGTTCGAGCAGCTGCATGAGGACCTGAAGACCGACCGGTTTCCCGACTGGCAGGTGACGGAAGATTCCCCGATGCTCGAGCAGCAGCTCAAGGCCGTGGCGAATGTCATCGAGGCTCACCGCGACTCCGGCGTGTCGCGGCAGACATTTTTCATCGCACTCAACGGTTTTGACATGCATTCGGAACTCCTCAACTCCCAGGCGGAACTGCTCTCCATGGTCGCCGGGGCGATCGAAAAATTCTGGAATCACCAGCCATCCGCGATGCGCGATCAGGTCACGTTGTTCTCCGCCTCGGACTTCGCGCGCACCCTGAGCGGCAACGGTCAGGGTTCCGACCATGCTTGGGGAGGCCACCATTTCGTGCTCGGCGGCGCCGTCAACGGCGGCCATGTCTTCGGCGAGTATCCCATCTTCGCCGCAAAGTCCCTCGCCGAGATTGATGTCGGTCAGGGACGGGTCATCCCGTCCTACTCGGTGGAGGAATATGTCTACCCGATCCTGAAATGGATGGGCGTTTCCGACGGCGACCTTTTCGGGCAGGTCTTTCCCGGCTATGCCGAGCGCTTCGGCGGGGGCGGGATCCGGAAGACCTATCCCCTGTTCCGCGCGGGAACAGCCTGAGACCAGCATGCCCCCCTCCGCGGATAGGGGCGGCTGGGGTGCCTGGGGCATTTCCGTGCAAAGAGGAGGGCGGATGCCGCCGGTTTCCTCTTGCCCCGGTGCGGGGGCATTTTAGGGTGGAATCCATGAAAGCGGGCTTCATCGGCTGCGGAAAAATGGGTTCAGCCCTCATCCAAGGGGTGCTGGCGGCCAAGATTTGCGAACCCAAGGACGTGCAGGTCTATGACAGCGCGGTCGAGGCGGCCGAGATTCTCGGGACGGAGAGCGGCATCCGCGTGGCGGCCGGAAACCGCGAGTTGGTGGCGAATTCGGATGTCATCCTGCTCTGCGTGAAGCCGGAAGACGCCCTGCACG
The DNA here is from genome assembly GCA_014879535.1 of Chthoniobacterales bacterium. Lineage (GTDB taxonomy): Bacteria > Verrucomicrobiota > Verrucomicrobiia > Chthoniobacterales > JACTMZ01 > JACTMZ01. The sequence goes on along the minus strand of JACSRX010000063.1, from coordinate 11,399 downwards.
CCTTGGCCGAAGCGGGGCGGGAACTCGAGGGAAAGCTTCTCATCTCCATCGCCGCGGGGATCACCATCGCTTCCCTGCAGGAAGCTGCGGGGGCGGGTTGCCGCGTCGTGCGCGTGATGCCGAACACGGCGGCGCTGGTCCAGAAGGGCGCCACGGCCTATGCCGCCGGTGCCGGGGTGAGCGGGAAGGACATCGCGGTGGTGGAACAAATCTTCACCTCCGTCGGCCGCGCCTTCGAGGTGAACGAGGCGCTGCTCGATGCGGTGACCGGGCTCAGCGGCAGCGGGCCGGCGTATGTTTATCTTTTTGTCGAGGCGCTCTCCGACGGCGGCGTGCAGATGGGGTTGCCGCGCGATCTGGCGCTCAAGCTCGCCGTGCAGACGGTCGCCGGTGCGGCCGAGATGCTGACCGAAACCATGATGCACCCGGCCGTCCTGCGCGAAATGGTGACCAGCCCCGCCGGCACGACCATCGCGGGGTTGGCGGAGATGGAGCGCGGGCGCCTTCGCTCCACGGTCATGGACGCCGTGAAGGCGGCCACGTTGCGCGCGCGCGAGTTGGGTGGTGGCGATGAGGGCGCCTAGAAGTCACCGGCGTCGCCGGATGGTGCTCTTGTCCCTCGCCGCGCTCTGCGCGGCGTCCGCGGTGGTGGTGCGCTCTCAGGAGGGATCCGCCCCCGCGGATTCCGCGCGCCTGCCCTTCCGGGGGTCGGCCGGGGAGGTTCGCCCGGCAACCCCGCCGCCCCTTGTTCCGCTGAGCATCCCGGCGGATGCCAAGCCGCCCGTCGAGACGGACACGGTCGAGCAGATCGGGATGGACGGCGTCGTGGCGTTCCAGCGGGGAAACTTTGACGGTGCGCGCGAGGCCTACCTGAGCGTGCTCAAGATCGAGCCCAACAACATCCCGGCCTTGGTCAATCTCGGGGCGACGGAATACCGGATGGGCAACAATGCCGAGGCCGAGCGTCTGCTCCGGCGCGCATTGCAACTCAAGCCGGACAATCCCACGGCCTGGCTGAACCTCGGGATCATCTATCTCGAGCGGGACGAACCGATGCGGGCCCTTGCGGCTGCCGCCCAGGCGGTGGTGCATGCACCGAACGATCCGGTTTCGCGCAACTACCTCGGCGTGGCGGCGGGGCGCAACCGGTGGTTTGACGCGGCCGAGGCGGAATTGCGGCGGGCGGTGGAACTCAAGCCGGACTATGCGGACGCGCACTTCAACCTCGCGGTTTTCTGCCTCGAGCGGGTTCCTCCCGCGACCGAATTGGCGCGGAGGCATTACCGCAAGGCGCTGGAACTCGGGGCCGAGCCCGATCCGCTCATCGACAAGGCGTTGCAGAAGTGATCGGTGGTCGATGCCGGAGTGTGGACGGTCTTCGTCCCGGTTGATTCGCGCGCCGAAAGCGGCCATATTCGCCGCCTTCCGATGCGAGCGACCACTGTGATCATGGCCGCCTTGGTCTTCGTGCTTCCGTGCGCGGAGGCCGGTATTCCCGCGCCGGAAGTGCATGGCGCATCCGCCATCGTCGTGGATGTGCAGTCCGGTCGCGTGCTCTACAACAAGAACTCGCGCGAGCGCCGTGCGGTGGCCAGCACGCAGAAGCTCCTCACCGCGCTCCTCGTGGCTGAAAGCGGCAATCTCGATGCACCCGTGACGATCAAGTCCGAGGACACCACGGCGCCTCCGACCAAGCTTTATCTCAAGGCCGGGCATGTCTATTCGCGCCGGGAGTTGATGCAGGCCCTGCTGCTGCGCAGTGCGAATGACGTTGCCCGGGCCCTGGCGCGAGACAACGCGGGCAGCGTGGAGGCTTTCGCCGAGAAGATGAACCGCCGGGCGCGCTCGATGGGTGCGACCTCGTCGAACTTCATCAACCCGAACGGCCTCCCGGCCGACGGCCAGTATTCGACGGCGCGAGACATGGCCATCATCGCCCGCAACGCCTACGCCCATCCCGTGATCCGCCAGATGGTGGCGACGCAGCGGGCCGAGTTCCATTTCGCCGATGGCCGGGTGCGAGAGATGGTCAACACCAACCGCGTCCTCCACGCCGCGCCCTTCTGCAACGGGATGAAAACGGGATACACCGACGCCGCGGGCCATTGCCTCGTTGCCAGCGGGCACGCGAACGGCAAGGATGTGATCACGGTGATTCTCGGCAGCAACAAGGCAAGGGTGTGGAACGATTCGCGGAAACTTCTCGAGTGGGGGCTGAAGCTTTGAGCGCCGGCGGACCCTCCGGCGCCACCCGCATCGATTACGCCGCCGAGCTCAACGAGCAGCAGCTGGCGGCGGTGACCTCTCCGGGCGGCGGAGCCCTTGTGATCGCCGGGGCGGGCAGCGGCAAGACGCGCACTCTCACTTACCGGGTGGCATGGCTTCTCGAAAACGGGCTCCACCCGTGGAACATCCTCCTGCTCACCTTCACCAACAAGGCGGCGCGCGAGATGCTTGCGCGCGTGACCGAGCTTCTCGGCCCCGACGCCGACGGCATCTGGGGCGGGACGTTCCATTCCATCGGCAACCGCATTCTCCGGCGGCATGCCGGTCTGATCGGATTCCGTCCGGGCTTCAGCATCCTCGACCGCGAGGACCAGTCCGACCTGCTCAAGAGCGTGGCGGCGGATGCGGGGGCCCCGGTTCGGGACAAGCGGTTTCCCAAGCCCGACGTGCTGGCGGAGCTGTTCTCGCTCTCGGCGAACACGGGGCGACCGCTCCCGGAGATCGTGCACGAGCGGTTCGGTTACTTCGAGGACATCCTCGATCCGATCGCCGCGGTGCATGCGGCCTACGACCGGCGCAAGCAAGCGGCCAACGTCATGGACTTCGACGACCTGCTCCTCCGCACGAACCAGCTGCTCGCGAGCCATGCGGATGTGGCGGAACATTACCGCGACCAGTTCCGGCATGTGCTCGTGGATGAATACCAGGACACGAACCTCGTGCAGTCCGAGCTCGTGCACCTGCTCGGATCGAAGCACGGCAACATCATGGTCGTGGGCGACGATGCGCAGTCGATCTACTCGTGGCGCGGCGCGAATTTCGAGAACATCCTGAATTTTCCGAAGCGGCACACCGGGGCGCAGACCTACCGGATCGAGACGAATTACCGCAGCGTGCCGGGAATCCTCGACGTGGCCAACGCGGCGATCCGCGGCAATGTGCGTCAGTTCGAGAAGAACCTTCGGGCATGGCGCAAGGAGGGGGCGCGCCCGGTCCTCGCCGAGCTGCCGACCAACAACGACCAGGCCGCCTATGTGGTTTCGCAGATCCTCGAGCTCAACCGGCAGGGGATCGAGTTCCGAGAGATGGCGGTGCTCTACCGTGCGCATTTCCATTCCATGGAGATCCAGCTCGAATTGACCCGGCGCGGCATCCCGTTCGAGGTGACCAGCGGGCTGCGCTTTTTCGAGCAGGCGCACGTCAAGGACGTGGCGGCGTTCCTCAAGTTCGCCGTCAATCCCTCGGATGAAACCGCATTCCGCCGCATGGTGCGGCTTCTGCCCGGCGTGGGGGAGAAGACGGCGGACAGCCTCTGGTCGGCGGTCAGGGCCGGGAGCGCCTCGCCGGCGCCGTTCGGCGAGGTGTTGTTGCGCGCCAAGCCGCCGTCCCGCGCGGAGAAGATCTGGAGCCAGCTCGCGGCGACGCTCGATGAGATCGCGCCCGACCGCAAGCCCATCGCGCCGGACCGCGCGATCGAGGCGGTGATGGAGGCGGTCTATGAGGATTACATGCGGGCCGAGTTTGCGAACTACGAAAACCGCCGCGAGGACCTGCGCACGCTGGCAGGTTACGCGCGGCAGTTCGGCTCCACGGAGGACTTTCTGGCGCAGGTGGCATTGCTCACCAATGTGGACGGCACCGGCTCCCGCGCTGACACCGAGACCGACCGCGTCGTGCTTTCATCCGTGCACCAGGCCAAGGGGCTCGAATGGCGCGCGGTGTTCGTCGTGTGGTTGAGCGAGGGGATGTTCCCCAGTTCGCGTTCGGTGGAGAAACCGGACGCCCTCGAGGAGGAACGGCGCTTGTTTTACGTCGCGGTGACACGCGGACGCGACCATCTGCACCTGTGTTACCCGCAGATCCGCCTTGGTGGCGGTTATGGCGAGCCGTTTCAACGCCGCTCGCGCTTTCTTGCGGAACTTCCGGCACACCTGCTCGAAAAGCCCGGGGCGGATGAAAAACCCCGCGCGGCCTCCCCGGCGAAGAAAACGGGCTCGCGGGATTGGTGGTATTGACCGCGCCTCAGAAATGGCGGCGGGCGGAGGCTGGAGGCGACGGGAGTCGAACCCGTGTCCTCATGGCGTTGGACGCCGCCTGCTACATGCTTAGTCGCCGGTGAGTTGTCGGACTCGGGCTGCTCGGCGACGCGCTACCCTTGTCTTAGCATCCACGTGAAGTTCTCCGGCGGCGGCGGTTGCTCCCGTCCCCGGATTGCCTGCTGTCGTCGGCCTCCCGCCTAGCAGGCGTCAACTGGAAGCCGTCGCGGGCATTAAGCCGCGAGAGCGAGATCTTCGTTCTCTGCTGTTATTTTTTGATCCGATTTTTTACGAGGCCAACGAATCATCCTCGGCATGCAGACGTCGTTTCGCACCAAGAGTCGAAACCAAATACGCCCCCATTCGCGGTCACTATCCATGCCGGCTGGCACGGTGTCAACTCGCGCGCCCCTTGTGTCCGCGCGGGACGACAGGTCTAATGGGCGCTTCCAGAGATGAATTTCCGCGCTGCTTCCCCGCCTGTTCTTGCCGTGATCGCCCTGCCCGTGCTGGCCGCGGTTTCCGTGGCGCTGTGGGGTGCGGGCATGTTCGGTCCGCCGCGGTTGCTGGAGAAACGGGTTCACGATGGCGGCGTGTTTTTCACGATCAATCCCGATCACAGCCGGGAGGTGTTCGGACGCGCCGGGGCGCCTTCGCCCCCGCCTTTGTGGGTTCCTGCGGAAAAATCCCCCGGCACGCGGAGGGTGGTGTTGCTTGGGGAATCCACCGCTGCGGGAACACCCATGCCGGATTACCATCTCGGACGGCTGGTCGGGGCGCGCTGGAAGGCGTGTTTCCCGGGTGAACCGGTGGAGGTGATCAACCTCTCCATGGACGGTGTCCGGTCCTCCTCGCTGCGCGCGTTCGCCCGCGAGGCGATGGCGCTCGATCCGGACATGGTCGTGCTCTACGCGGGACACAACGAAATGAACTCCGCGGTCCCGGGACCCGGCGCGAGCCGCTTGTGGCGGGCGGTGAAGGGTTGGATCGGCGGTGAAGGCAAAGCGCCGTTGCCCCGGTGGGAGGGCATCGAAATGTGCGCTTCCGTGCAGGAGGCGCCGACGCCCGCGGAGATGCTGGAAAGCACCGGGGCCGATTACCGGGGCATCGTGCAGATGGCCGCGGAGCGGGGCGCGAAGGTGCTGTTCTGCCTGCCCGCCGTGAATTTGAACGACTGGCCTCCGGTTGCGGAGGAGCCGCCGAACCCGGCAGGGGTGGAGGCGGTGATGGCGGCGCAGGAGGCCTGCGATTTGTCCGGGGTCCGCTCGGCGGCAGCCGCGTATGAAGCGGCGAAACGGCGGGAGGCGGACGGCGACATGGCCCGCGCGTGGCCGCTCTACCGCCGGGCTGTCGATCTCGATCCGGCGCGCATCCGGGTGACCGGCGCGGTGCGTGACATCCAAGCGGCGATCGCGGGCGGTTCCGGTCCCGGCGCCGCCTTGGTGGATGCCGACCGGCGCCTGCATGAGGAGAACCCCTTCTTCGCCGGCGACCGCGAGATTTTCCTCGATCATGCGAACCTCACTTTCGGCGGACGTGCGGCCGCGGCGGAGATGATTGTGGACGGCATGGCGGCGCTCTGGGGGCTGGCGCCGCCGGACGACAGTGCGGACGCGATCGCGTCATGGTGGGGGAGGTTTCCCGAGGTGCAGCGAGAGCTGGCCCGGGACGTGATGTTCAACGGCTATGACGAGCACGACATGTGGAGCCGGTCGCTGCAGTCGACGGGGCAGGGAGCGTTCCGTGACAGGCACGACTTGGAGGCCCGCCGGGGGGAGATGGCGCGAAAAGCGGCCGAAATTCAACGCCGCGCCGTGCTGGGATGGGACACCACGGATCTCGTGGTGGCCTACGAGCGGGCAGTGCTGCAGAACCCGCATGATCCGGCGATTCATTTCACAGCGGGGCGCCTCCTGGGTGTGCGGGGGGAAGGGGAACGGGCGGAGGACGCTTTCCAGCAGGGGTTCCTGCTGCAGCCCCTCAACACCGAGGCGCGCCTCAACCATGCCGCCATGCAGATGATGCGTGGTGACAATGAAACCGCCCGGGCATCCTTGGAGATCCTCAAGGAATTCAGCCCCCGCGCGGAGGGGTTGGCGCGGATGGAGTCGGCCCTGCTGATGCGCGAGGGCAACCTGCCGGCTGCCGCCACCCTGTTGGAGTCGCATCTTGCTGAGAATCAGAATGATATTGGAGGCTGGGAAATGCTGGCCGAACTGCAGTTGCGGCTGGGTCAATACGAGGCCTCCGAGCAAAGCCGTCAACAGGCCAAGTTCCCTGAGAAATAATTTGACGGTGCCCCGAAAAATTGCGTAGTTTCGGTGGCACCAACAAAAAACCCACCCATGAAAAAGTTCCTCCTCTCCACCGTCGTTCTGGCCTCCATGGCCATGGCATCCGTTTCCTACGCCGCGCAGGGCACCAATTCTCCTTACACCGATGCCGCCGGTGATATTGATGGCAGCATTGCGACCGGGGGAGGCACCCTCGACATCCTCGGCATGGAAGTGACGAACAATGCCACGGACATCACCTTCACGCTGACGTTGAATGGCAACATCTCCACGACCGACTGGGGCAACTTCATGATCGGTATTTCCACCGGAAGCACCGCGAGTGTGGACACCGGAAACGGCTGGAACCGTCCAATCGAACTCAACTCGCCAATCGGTGGGATGGATTATTGGGTTGGATCGTGGGTCAACAGTGGCGGCGGATCGCAACTGTGGAGTTACAACGGCACTAGCTGGGACGGACCTTCGGCGCTCGCAGGGTATAGTTTCAACGCTGGCGCCACGAGCACCATCACCTACACTTTGACGTTGGCTTCCCTTGGCCTGTCGATTGACGATGTTTTTTACTTCGACGCCTACTCGTCCGGCGGTGGTGGCGGCGATTCCGCCGTTGATGCGCTGGCAAATCCGAACGTGTCCATCACATCGTGGGGCGGTCCTTACACCTCCGAGGTGAATCCGGGCACCGGGCTGAATTCCTATCAGGTCGTTCCCGAGCCCTCGACCTATGCCCTTCTGGCCCTCAGCGCCATGGGTCTTGCGGGCTACGTGGCCCGCCGTCGCACGCGGAAATAATTTCCCCCGAGTCGTCAACACACAAAAACCCCGGTTCGGATTCTTCCCGGATCGGGGTTTTTGATTTTCCCCCAACATCATCCTCCCGGTTGTCTCATGGACACCGGAGCCGCTTCATGACATAGACTCCGGTTTGCGCCCGCAGAGCCGTCCATGGCCAATAAGAAAAAGCCTGCACCCCCACCCGCGCCCCTGTCGCCGGGACGCCGCCGACTGTTTGCAGTCATCACGATCAGTCTGCCATTCCTCGCGCTCGCGGTCGCCGAGTTCACGCTGAGATGTTTCGGTTGGGGGGGCTATCCGCCGTTTTTCCGCGAGGTCGGCGCATTGCCTTCCGGCGAGCAGGTCTGCCTTGTCGAGCCTGCGGCGTCGAAGCCCTACTTCTTCGCGAATCCGACGCGGCCGGGCTACGCCGAGCAGTCGAATTTCCTCATGCCGAAGCCGGCGGACACGATTCGCGTCTTCATCATCGGCGAGTCGGCGGCCAAGGGCTATCCGCAGCCGCGCAACCTCTCCATGGGGGCATTCCTGAAGGCGATGCTCTCCGATGTGTGGCCCGGCAAGAAGATCGAGGTGATCGACACGGGCACGACGGCGGTGGCGAGTTTTCCGCTGGTTTATCTCGTGCGCGACGCCTTGAAGTTCTCGCCCGATCTGTTCGTGTTCTACACGGGGAACAACGAGTTCTTCGGCGCCTACGGCACGGCCTCGATCAATGCGGCGGGTTCGCTCCCTCCATGGGCATTGCGCTTGATGCGCGCCGCACGCGGGCTCGCCTTGGTGCAGGTTCTCGACGGCTGGCTCTACGGGAAGGCGGACGAGAACCGGACCTTGATGGAGCAGATGATCGGTCGCACGTTCATTCCGGCGGACTCCCCGCTGCGCGAGTCGGCGGCGCGCAATCTCGCAACCAACCTCGGCGTGATGCTCGACGAGATCCGGGCCGCGGGCGTCCCGGCCCTCGTGTGTACCACGGCGAGCAATGAGTCGGGGCTTGCGCCGCTCGGCGAGGACGACACCAACGGGTTGGACGAGGCGCAGTTGAAGGAATTGCGCCGTCTTCTTGCAGAGGCGGTGATGGCCGCCGAGCGGGATGATCCGACGCGGGCGGTCAATCTTCTGCGTGAAGCCACCCAACTTGCGCCGCGCCATGCACGCGCCCGTTTTCTTCTTGGGAAGGTGCTGGCGGATGCGGGGCAGCCTGAGCTGGCGCGCACGGCGTTCCTTGAGGCGCGCGATCTCGACACGATGCCGTGGCGCCCGGTTTCCCTCACCGAACAGGCGATCCGCAACACGGCGCTGACCAAGGGGGCGGTGCTTTGCGACGTGGCGGAAATTTTCCGGAAGGAAACGCCGGATGGAGCCACGGGCTGGGATTTGCTGGATGACCACGTGCATCTTTCCCTGGCCGGGCAGGCGCGGGCGGCGAGATCCATGATCGGGGCCATGGCCAACCTTCCCGCGCCCCTGCAACTCGCGCCGGATGACCTCACGAGGGTGGGTGACGACGAGGACTACGCCGAAAAGCTCGGTGCGAATTTTTACGACGATTACCGCGTGAATCACACCCTGAAGGTGCTCTTCGGCGTTCCGTTCATGCGCAAGACCAACCCGGAGGCCTTCACCCGCTTCGAGCAGGCCTGCAGGGAGGCGGAGGAGGAAATGCCTCCTGCGGTCCTGAAATCCGCCCACGAATGGCAGACGTTCAAGCCCCATGCCGGCGGATTGCGTCCGCTCACCGGCATGGTGGCCCGCGTGCTGCTGCGCGAGAACAACGCGGAGGAAGCGCTTCCACTCTACGAATTGGCGTCACGTCAGGTGCCGGACTACACGTCGTGGTACCTCGAATATGTCTATTTCACGCTGGCCTGCCGCCAGAAACTCCATGGTTCCCTCACGGAAAGCGACCGGGCCGAGGCCGCGGAGGCGATGGCGCAGGGCCGGTTTCTCCTCGCCCACGGCTTCTCGGAAAGCGGCCTGACCGAGCGCTATGTCGGTCGCCTGCACCAGATGCGTGGGGAATGGGCCGAGGCCATTCCCTATCTCGTCAGCGCGAGACCCAAGATGTCCGCCGAGGATCTGGTGGCCACCGATCAGGCCCTCATTGTGTCCTATGTGCAGACGGGACAAACCAAGGAGGCCTTGACGCTGGCCGAGGACGGCATCAAGAACAGCGGCCGCTTCGCCCCGCTTTACCGTCAGATGCGCGAGCACGTTCTGAAGGGAAAGCCGTGATCCCGTGTGCCTGCAGGGGGGGGATTTTGTTGATCAAAATGGTTTGGAGCTTTGGGATTCTGTTGTTTACGAGGCGTTGCATCCTCAGCATCGGCCATCTGTGGACCTTGAATGCATGGGGCTTTGATCTGGTCCGGCTTCAGCCTTGTGGTGGCAGTTCAACTTGATTGTTCGTGTAAACTTTCAGGGCTGCAGACTTTTGCAGCTTGCGTGTTTGGCGAGATGTGCCGAGGTTGGGGCAAAGCTTCAACCACACCCAAGTCATGAAAAGTCACCTCATTGTTCTTGCCGCCTTGGTTCTTCCATTGTCGGCGGCGAACGCCCAACTCGTTGCGGGCTGGGATTTCCAGACCACCAACAACGGCGGAACGGCCGTTCTGGCAGCCACCAACACGCAAACGACGCTCATTGCCAACTTTGGCACGGGCACGCTCTACTTGGATGCCTCCTTCGGTTCCTCCTCTTGGGCCACTAACCAACTGAACGCGTTTGCCGGCTCTACGGTGAACGCCACCAATTGGGGGTTCAGCACCACGACGACGAGCCCTGCGGCCCTTGCTTTGGTGAACAGCAACGCCAACAATTTTTCAGCCACCTTCCAATTCGCGTCGGCGATCTCCTTCACAAACATCCAACTCAGCTATTCCACCCAAGCCACAGCCACCGGCTTCACAAGTCAGTTGTGGGAATACAGCACCAATGGGTCTGCTTGGACGGCATTCTACACCAATTCTGCGATTTCCAACAGCTTTGCGAGTATGGGAATCGTCACCTCGCCAATAATCTCCGGCTTGGACGGTGCAACCAATGGTTTCCTCCGCCTCACTGTGAACGGCGCGTCTGCTGCTGCAGGCAACAACCGTCTCGACAACGTCGCCATTGCATCGGTTCCCGAGCCCTCGACGCTGGCCCTGCTGGGATTGGCCGTGCTGGGCACGGCGGGATATGTGATACGTCGGCGCTCGCAGAAATCCTGACAGAGGGGGGATATCCCCTTTCCTTGCGGAAGTCCGTCACCAAAGCAGCTTCCCTGAGCGGATAGAATGGTATTTCGCCGATGGTGGGGAGCAGGGGGAGCCGACCTGTGATCGTGTCCCCATCGGGGGCGTGTGGTTACATCAGGCTTTGGAGTCGCGCCTTGAGGTCCGCCTCGCCTTGGAGTCCGACGACCTGCTCACGGACCTCCCCGTTCTTGAAGAACAGGAGGGTCGGGATGGAGGACACATGGAAGCGGCTGGCCACGCCCGGGGCCTCATCCACATTGACCTTGGCCACGACGGCTTGACCGACGGTGTCGTCGGCAATTTTGTCGAGCACCGGGGCGATCATGCGGCACGGTCCGCACCAAGGAGCCCAGAAATCGACAAGGACGGGAGTGGCTCCCTTGTTGATCTCGGAGTCGAAGTTGGTGTCGTTGAGCTGCAGGATGTTGGTGCTGGCCATGAAATGAAGCGTTGGTTTTTAGAGGAACATCCACACCTGGATGCCGAGAGCCGCAAGTGCCACGAGGGCGGCCGCGATCGCAAGGACTCCGGTGGAACTGTCCGGCGCTTCCCCGGAGGCTTCGACGACGGACGCAGCGGTGGCGGCCGGTTTGATCTCCGGTTTCGGGGCCGCGGCGGGGGCATCTTGGCCGAGTTTCACGGTGGCTTGAGGTGCTGCGGGGCGTGCGGTCTGGGCGACCTGCACCTTCGAGGTTTCCTTCTTGACCGGGACAATCGGTGAGGTGGTGGGCTTGGGTGCAGCTGGAGCCGGGCCGCCGGCCGGTTTGGGGCCGGGAATGTTGGGGGCCGCGGCGCCCGGGGCAGGTGCC
>JACSRX010000007.1 GCA_014879535.1 Chthoniobacterales bacterium | reverse complement strand
CCCCCACCCCTCCTCCACAATGGGTCCTGAACGAAGACATTCGCGTGGATAGGATTCCCCCAGGAAATGACATCGGGATGGTTTTCGCCTCCTCGAAGGCCGGCTGGGAAAACCCGCAATTGGAAATCTACGAACCGGTCTCGGCAACGTGGGCGCCTTTCACGCCGACGATCCGGGAGGAGGAAACCCCGGGGTTCCTGACCTCGATTTACGGGAAGATCACGGCCTTGTTTCCCAGCGTTGCGCAGAAGGCGGATTTCAAGGTGCTCGACGCACCCTCACCGGCAGAAAAGGAGTCCGATCCCCGGTTCACAATCATGATCACGGATCACAATTTGGCTGGCGACAACACCTGGCGCTTGACCGCCGGCAACGCCGCATCCGGAGATATCTCCGCCGTCACGGATCCATTCCGCATCGATGAAGCAGCAATGACTCTCCACCCGGTGGAGGTCCCGCAGGAGCCCGGGCTGCCGCCCGCTCGAGGACCCCTGCAAACCCCACCGGACGCTCCTGCACGTTCCAAGCTGGAGTGGATCGGGCAGCAACCCGCACGCACCACGGCGATGCTCCACCTTGCCCTGCCCTACGATCCCAAAGTGACGGCCTTCCGGCTCGAACGCCTCGCGACCATCATGGAGATTGATCCCGCCACCGGTCGACCGCGCGTCCCCGAGGTGAAGCCGATGGAGCATGAAGGAGAAACCCGCATCCTCTCCGTTCAACGCGCCAGCGGCAACGGCAAGGAACTCGCCGTGGTCACGGCCTCGGTCAGCGGACTCGTTGCAGGTTCCGGCACCACATGGCGCCTCGTGCCGCTGCAGGGGGCCATGGAACTCCCCCCGACAAACGAGTTCATGGTGCACACACTTCCGCCGTGGCGCTTCCCATGGCAACCCTTCTGGCTTGCAACAGCCCTCATCCTGCTTGCAGTCGTCCTCTACGCGCGCTGGAAATCCCGCCAGCCTCCGGCATGACATCTCAACCTTTCAACTGGCCAACCTGCGTCATCCACCCCAATTTGGGCCGATGATTCGCCGATCGGCCTCCGGCCTCGCCGCGTTGCTTCTCGCCGGCTGCGCATCCGTGCCGCCCCCCGCCACGGTGCCATCGGTTGATCTCGCACGCTACGCGGGTCAATGGCATGAGATAGAATCCTTCCCGAGCCCTTTCCAGCGCGGCTGTTCCGCGACCCGGGCGGTTTACATCCCGGCGCCCGACGGACGCATCCGCGTGCAGAATTTCTGCCGCCGCAAGGGACGCCTCGACTCGATTGAAGGAACCGCCCGCGTCGTGCCCGGGAGCAACAACGCCAGGTTGAAAGTCCGCTTTTTCTGGCCGTTCGAGGGGGATTACTGGATTCTGGATCTCGACCGCGACTACCGCTGGGCGGCCGTCGGCACCCCGGATCGCCGCTTCCTCTGGATTCTGTCGCGCACACCAGAACTCGATCCCGTCGTTCTCGGGGGCATCCGCAGACGGCTTGCCACCCAAGGTTATGATGTGAACCGCCTGCAACCTACCCCGCATTAAGCAGCCGCCGCCTGTGATGAATCCAAATCCTCCCGCTCCCGGATCCTCCGAGCGCACGCAACCCGCCGCTTTTCCGGCACCCCCCGCCGAGTGGAACATCGAGAGGCTCCAGGCCGGGGAACCGCTCATCTACATTTCGTGGGGCGGCGAAGTTTACGGGCCGGCGGCCCCCATGGATGTGCTGGCGGGCCTGCGCGCCGCGTGGTTTGAGGACGACGCGCTTTTCTGGTTCGAGGGACAGAAGGGGTGGCGGCCGGTTGCGGAGTTTCCCGCATGCGTTGGATCGGACAATCCCGATGATCGTCTTCCCGCGGACGGAGCGCTCACCGCGGAGGCACCAATCACCATCCCCAAGGGGGCACCCGCCGCGCTTCCGGCCAAACAGCCTCGGTCCTCGCGCAGCCGCGGCAGCAGCCGCAAACCGAAACCCGGACGCCGTCCGGGACTCGGCAAACGCGGCGCCCTGATAGTTTTCGGCTTCGCGCTGCTCGCCGTCGGCCTGACGGTGGGCATTCTGCTCCTGCTTATGATGGTGTAAGACCGCGTTCGGCCGCGACGGTTGCCGCAACCTTGAGCCTCAGGGCATTCAACCGGATGAACCCGGTAGCATCGGATTGATTGTAGGCCTGGGTGGGATCCGCCTCCATCGTCGCCATGTGCGGATTGTAGAGACTGACCGGACTGCGGCGACCCGCGGCGATCACATTGCCCTTGAAGAGCTTCAGGCGAACCTCGCCCTCCACATTCCTCTGGGTTTCCTCCACAAGCGCCTGCAGCGCGAACCGCTCTGGCGCGAACCAGAATCCGTTGTAGACGAGCGTGCTGTATTGCGGAATGAGCGAGTCGCGCAGATGCATCGCCTCGCGGTCCATGGTCAGCGACTCCATCTGGCGGTGTGCAAAATGAAGAATCGCGCCGCCCGGCGTCTCGTAAACCCCGCGGCTCTTCATGCCCACGAAGCGGTTCTCCACCATGTCCACCCTGCCGATCCCGTGCTTCCCCCCAAGGCGGTTGAGCACCTTCATGACCCAGAAAGGGCTGAGTGCCGCATCTTGGGCGCCGGCGTAGCCCATGGACTCCAGCATCTCCCAAAGGCCGGCACACACGATGCCGGTGCAGTTGCCCCCCTCGAAGCGCAGTTCGACCATCTCGGGATCGTCCGGGGCATCCTCCGGTGCCACGCTCAGGCGGAACATGTCCTTGTTCTCCTCGTCGCTGGCGTCAAACCACGGATCCTCGAGGATGCCGCTCTCATAGCTGATGTGCAGGAGATTGCGATCCATCGAATACGGTTTCTTCGCCGTGACAGGAACCGGGATGCCGTGCGCCTCCGCGTAGGCGATCATCTCGGAACGTCCTGGGAACTTCTCGCGGAAGCGCTCCTGCCGCCACGGCGCAATCACCTCGAGTTCCGGCGCGAGCGCCGCGGCCGCGAGTTCGAACCTCACCTGGTCGTTGCCCTTGCCCGTCGCCCCGTGAGCCACCGCTCCGGCCCCCTCCGCCCGCGCGATCTCGACCATACGCCTCGCGATGAGCGGACGCGCAATGCTCGTGCCCAGAAAATACTGGCCTTCGTAAATCGCCCCCGCACGCAGCATCGGGAAGATGAAGTCGCGCGCGAACTCTTCCTGAAGGTCATCGACGAAGCATTTGGAAGCCCCGGTGCCCAGCGCCTTCTCTTCCAATCCGTCCAGTTCCTCCTCCTGTCCGATGTTCGCACAGAACGCGATGACCTCCGCCCCGTAAGTCTCCTTCAACCATTGCAGCAGGACCGAGGTGTCGAGTCCGCCCGAATAAGCACAGACAATTTTCATCGGCCCGTTTCCTACAGTGCCGCACCCGTGCTGGCAATGCCGGGTGAAGGCTTGCCGGGCTTGCCGAGCCGCCGGAGTCGCCTACAATCCCGCAGACCATGAAGCTGTCCAAACGTGGGGAATACGCGCTGCGCGCGCTCATAGACCTTGGGATCGCCCGCGAATCGGGCGAACCCCTGCTCCGCGCGCAGGAAATCGTGGCCCGCGAAAACCTGCCCAAGGGCTTCCTCGACCAGATCCTCATGCAACTGCGCAAGGCGGGTTACGTCGGAACAAAGCGCGGGAAACACGGGGGCTACTTCCTGAGCAAACCGATGGACAGCATCACGATCGGCCAGATCGTCAGGCTGATCGACGGCCCCCTCGCCCCGATCCGCTGCGTGAGCCAGGTCAGCTACACGAAGTGCTCGTGCCCCGATGAGGCCAACTGCGGACTGCGCGCGCTCATGCTCGACGTCCGAAACTCCATCGCCAACATCCTCGACCGGCACACCCTTGCGGACACCGTGCGCGGAACGATGGAAAAATTGCGCGCCAGCGGCGCCCACCGCGAAACCTCCTCAAGGCGCGCGCCCCCCCCGGAGACTTAGGCTGTCCACCAGTTCCAGAGGCCGCGCACCCCGGCCGTCCCCAGGAAAAATATCAATCCCACGTAGCAGACGCCCACAAGGGTAAAGCAGTAGCCCAGCAGGATGCTGACCCCGTCGCGCTCCATGAGACCGAGTGCCATGAATATGACAGCCAAGGCCGGGATGGTGTTGGTCAGCGGAAACGGCGGCGGGATTGGCAGGCTGAGCAGGATGCCGCCGGTCATGATCATGAATCCCAGCATGTTGATCATCCCGGGCCACCGCTGCAGGAAGTGCATCCTCGGCCGCACCAACCGCTCGACCTGCCGGTAGAAACGGACCGCCCCCCCGACAAGCTTGGCCAGCAAGTCCGGCGAAACTTCCCGCCGCAGGATGAAATCCGGCATCCACAATCCGCTCCCGATGCCCAACCGCAGACCGCACAGCGCGATGGCGGCGCCGAATGGCAGCGAAAGTCCGGGAATCGCCACGGGAAAAAGAAACGGAACGCACAGCAGCACGACCAGCGCAGGCAAACCTCGGAAGTGCAGGTGCTCAACCACCGTCCGCAACGCCAGCGGACGCCCCGGCGCCAACAGAAGCAGGCTTTCCAACTCCTCGCTCAGACGCCGCTCGGGGGCGATTCCCGCAGATGCCCCCTGCGGAGCTTCCGGTGTGCAGCTCATTGGCCCGTCAGGATAACGGCTTTGCACGCCCCGGCAAATTTTCAATCGCCGCGAGATGACGTCATCGTTAACCTTGGCGGTAATATATGCATTCGGAATTACTGAAGGCCGTCGAAGAAGGTAAAATCTCCCAGCAACAGGCAAACATACTCGACCAACTCGCCCCCGGCGCTTTCGCCCTGCACAAGAGCTGGGGTTGCGCCCGCGTCGCAGGCGCCGATTTCATGCTCGGCCAGCTTGAACTCGAATTTCTCGGCGGCCGCCGCCAGACCATGCAGATCGGCTTTGCTGCCGCAGCCCTCACCCCCATTCCGGACACCCATATCGAGGCACGCAGGATGGGCGACGCCGAGGGCGTCCGCCGCGAGGCGCTGGGAAACCCGGTGGAATTCGTCCACAATGTCATCACCGACTTCAATTCGCGCCTCACCCTCGACGGACTCTCCGACTACCTGCGGTCCGCTCTCCCGGATGCGGCTTTCCCCGAAGGCGGCAAGGAGCCGTTCAAGAGATGGTGGACCTCCCTGCGCACCAAGCTGAAGACTGACGGACGCTTCATCATCCCGTCCAAAAAGAACGAGTTCATCCTGGTGCGCGAGCGCCCCGAAGCCCCGCACCTCGACATCGTCGATGCCTTCGAGAAGGCCCGCCAGCCCAAGGAGCAGGCTGCCGCAGCCGAAACGCTGCTCCGCGGCCTCGCGAAATTCGACCGCGCCCCCGACGAACTTGCCCGCGTGCTCGGCCTGCTTGACAAGGCCGCCGCCGACCACCAGCGCCGCTCGCCCGCCCACGCGATCCACCTGCTGTGCATCCGGGATGAAATCATCGATCGCAGCAAGGCGCCGCTGCCCGGTGGTGCGCTCACCCTGACCAGTTTTCTCTCCCACCCTCCCGCGCATCTCGCCGCCCTGATTGCACCGCTCCCCGCCGCCCGCATCCGCCACGCCCTCGAGGCCGGCGCGGCCCTCGGGGGAGCCGCCGGCGACAACCTGCTGATCGATGTCCTCTCCGAGGGCGACAGCAAGGTGATCACGGAAGCCACCCGGCTCCTTCTCGACAAGGGACACCTCGAGCCCCTGCGCGACAATCTCCGCCGCACCATTTCCGAGCGCAACACCAACCCCGAGTTGCTTGCATGGCTCCTGTCCAAGCGTCCTGCGGGTCTCGCAGGGTTGATCACCCCCGAGACCCTTGAAGCCGCCATCACGGTTGTCGAACGCGAAGCCATCAAGGACAGCAAGCGCGCCGTCAGGCTCCACAAGGTCCTCGCCGACGACAAGACCCTCATGGGAACCGCGCTGGCGTCCGCCGACGGGGAGGCGGCGCGCGACCTCGTTCGCAAGATCATGCGCACACCCGTCTTCGAGGCCACGGACAAACGGTCCCTTCTCGCGCGCGCCATCAAGGCGCGCCCCGAACTGCAGGAACTTCTCGAGGCCGGCGAGGAGAAGACCCCCGCCGCGGCACCCGCCGCCAAGATCCTCACGGTTTCGTGGACGAGCTTGGAACGCCGCAAGAAGGATTACGACGACCTGGTCAACGTGCGCATCCCTGCCAACAGCCGCGACATCCAGGTCGCCCGCGAGCAGGGCGACCTGCGCGAGAACGCCGGCTTCAAGTTCGCCAAGGAACAGCAGGGGGTGCTCCTCCGTCAGAAGGCGGAACTCGAGCAGATGCTGGCCAACTGCCGCGGCACGAATTTCGAGAACCCCGACACCTCGCGCGCCGGCATCGGCACCACGGTGCGCCTGCGCGACAAGGACTCCGGCGCGGAGGAGGAACTGCACATCCTCGGCGCGTGGGACGGCGACTCCGCAAAGAACATCGTCTCCTACCTCGCCGCCGCCGCCACCGCACTCATCGGCCATGCCGCCGGGGAAACTGTCCGCATGCCCTCGGAATCCGGGGAACGCGAGGTGGACATCCTCTCCGTCACCGCTTTCAAAAATCTTGAAATCCTCTGACCGGGGAGCCCATTCTCGCTGACCGCGACTCGTTCGCGCCATTTTTCCCATGTCATCCACCGCCATCAAATCCGTCCGCGCCCGCGAGGTCATCGACTCGCGGGGCAACCCCACTGTCGAAGTCGAAATCAGCCTGCAGGGGGGGGCGGTCGGGCGTGCCATCGTGCCGAGCGGCGCCAGCACCGGCGAACACGAGGCGTGGGAGCTCCGCGACGGGGAAGCCTCCCGTTACCTCGGCAAGGGCGTCTCCAAGGCCGTGGCCAACGTCAACAAGGCCATCGCGGGCGCCATCACCGGCCTGGATGCGCTCGATCAGGTCGGTGTGGACCGCATCATGCGCAAGCTCGACGGCACCGCGAACAAGAAGAAGCTGGGGGCCAACGCCATCCTCGGCGCCTCCATGGCCACCGCACACGCCGCCGCGGCGCAGCTCGGCCAGCCGCTCTTCAAATACCTCGGCGGCCCCAACGCCAAGGTGCTCCCCGTCCCGATGATGAACATCGTCAACGGCGGTGCGCACTCGGACGCCCCCATCGACTTCCAGGAATTCATGGTCATGCCGCGCGGACTCCCCACCTTCCGCGAGGCCCTGCGCTGCGGCGCCGAGATTTTCCACGCGTTGAAATCCGTGCTCAAGGGCCGCGGCCTTTCGACCAGCGTCGGCGACGAGGGCGGCTTCGCCCCGAACTTCGCCTCCGCCGAGGACGCCCTCGACACCATCGCCTCCGCCGTCAAGAAGGCCGGCTACAAGTTCGGCAAGCAGGTCTTCATCGCCCTCGACTGCGCCTCCAGCGAGTTCTACGACAAGACCAAGAAGGCCTATGTGTTCAAGAAGTCGGACAAGAGCGTCCGCTCCGCCGGGGACCTCGTCGCCTACTACAAGAAGCTCTGCGCCGCCTACCCCATCATCTCCATCGAGGACGGCTGCGCCGAGAACGACTGGGCCGGCTGGAAAAAGCTCACCGAGGCGCTGGGCGGTGACGTGCAGCTCGTCGGCGACGATCTCTTCGTGACCAACGTGGACTTCCTCCGCAGGGGCATCGACCAGGGCGTGGGCAACTCGATCCTCGTCAAGGTCAACCAGATCGGCTCCCTCACCGAGACATTCGACGCCATCGAACTCGCCCGAGAAAACCGCTACACCGCGGTCATCAGCCACCGCTCCGGCGAGACGGAGGACACCACCATCGCCGACATCGCCGTGGCCACCAACTCCGGCCAGATCAAGACCGGATCGCTTTCCCGCACCGACCGGATCGCCAAATACAACCAGCTCCTCCGCATCGAGGAACGGCTCGGGCCCGACGCCGTTTACGGCGGCAAGATGCACGCATGAAATTCTACGAGGAGGAAGAATTCGCCCCCCGCCGGAGACGGCGCCCGGAACCGGATTTCTGGCACCGGCTCAACAAGCTCGTCGGGCTGCTGGTCATCGGCGGCTTCCTCCTCACCATCGGCGTCATGTTCTACCCCGTCTGGCAGAAACAGCGGGACATGCGGACGACCCTGTCCACCCTCGAACACGAACGCACCGTCAAGACCGCCGAACTGCGCAGGACCCAGCGGCAACTCGACCTTCTCCGCACGGATGCGGAATACGTCGAGACCATCGCCCGCGACCGCCTCAATCTCATGAAGCCGGGTGAAACCGTCTTCCGCGTCGAACTCCCACCCGTTGCCACCGGTGTCCACCCCTGAATTCGACAACATCGACACCTCCGGGCTTGCGTCGCGATTGACGCAGCTGCGGAGGTTTCTTTGACTACGACAAGCTCTCGCTTGAGTTGACCGGCGTCGAGGACCGCATGGCGCAGCCGGGGTTCTGGGACAACAAGGAAAAAGCCCAGGCCGATGTCGAACGCGTCTCGCGCCTGCGCGGGCTCCTCGAGCCGTTCAGGGGACTGGAGGTCCGCATCGCCGACCTCGGAGTGCTGCGCGAGCTCGCGGAGGAGGAGCCCGCCGGCGACGCCCGCACCCTCGCGGAGCAGGAAGTGCTCAAGGAATTCCGGGACATCGGGCAGAACCTCGACGAATTCGAGATCCGCTGCCTCCTCGGCGGCGAGTTCGACCGCAACGCGGCCTACCTCACCATCCACTCCGGGGCCGGGGGCACCGAGGCCTGCGACTGGGCGGACATGCTGCTGCGCATGTATCAGCGCTGGATCGAGCGCCACGGACTGGCCTCCGAGATCCTCGACATCCAGCCCGGCGACGAAACCGGCATCAAGTGGGCCACCCTCAAGGTCACCGGCGAATACGCCTACGGCCATCTCCAGACCGAGCGCGGAGTGCACCGGCTCGTCCGCATTTCGCCGTTCGACAGCAACAAACGCCGCCACACGTCCTTCGCCAGCGTCGATGCGACCCCCGAGATCCCCGAGGATGCCCCGATCGAAGTCGAGGAGCGCGACCTCAGGATCGACACCTACCGCAGCGGCGGCAAGGGAGGCCAGAACGTCAACAAGGTCGAGACCGCCGTCCGCATCACCCACATGCCCTCGGGCATCGTGGTGGCGTGCCAGGCCGAGCGCAGCCAGCTCAAGAACCGCAACCTCGCGATGAAGCTGCTGAAGGCGAAGCTCTACCAGATCGAGCAGGACAAGAAGCGCGCCGAGGTCGAGCGCCAATACGGCGAGAAGGGCGACATCGCCTGGGGCAACCAGATCCGTTCCTACGTCTTCCAGCCCTACCAGATGGTCAAGGACCTGCGCACCGGCGTGCAGACCAGCGACGTGCAGGGCGTCATGGACGGCGACCTCGACGCCTTCATCCACGGCAAGCTCCGCGGACTCACCTACAAGAAGGGTGCGGCGGACGAGGATTTGTAGGGGTGTCGCCGCCTCACACGAGGCCCTTGCCGGACAATTTCCCCGCTTGGGTTGCACCCCGGCTCCCCGCTTGTCGTGCCAGTTTTCGGACGTTGCCCAGGAGCGCCCTCCACCGTTTGCCGATCTTGCGCCGCCCCGCGCAGGGAATCCAGCCGCTCACGGGGATGAACTCCGAATTTCCCAACCCGTCCACGATCACGGGGAGCAGCGTGCCGTCCCCCTGCTCCCGCAGCACGATGTTGCTGGCCGCGGCATCACGCAGAAGAACACGGCGCCCGAGGAGGAACCGGCGCAATTCCTTCAAGGCGCGGCGGCAACGCGCATCCAAGCCGCGCAAGCGCAGATATTCCTCCATGTTCAGCGCCGGCGTCCCGTCGGCATTGGCAACCCTCTCGACAACCAAGCCGACGCCCACATCCGTCCTCACGAGCCCGTAGCATCGCGAAAGATGGCGGGGCCAGGGCAATCCCATCCGCCGCGCCAGTTTGCGGTGCTCGCGCCACTGGCGGTTGTTCTCATCGTAATAGTCGTGCCGGTGCAGGTAGCGGATCCAGCCCGCCTCGGCGCGCTTCTTCGCCCCCTCCCCACCGCCCGAGACAGTGATCTTCACGGCGCGCCAATCGTCACGCGGATCGCGGTAGATCAGGCGGCATCCGCCGCGTGCGAAAGGCCTCGCCGCGCCAAGGATCACTTCAGGACGCGCCATGCAGCCTGCTGCGTTGCAATGCCACCAACGATGCCAGCGACGCCACCAGCATCATGGAAATCAGCACCGAAGCGAAAATCTTGGGCTCCCCCTGCGCCACGGCGGACCAACCGGCCCAGGCTCTCCATGCAAACGCTGCGGTGAGGAGCAGGGTGCTCGCCATGGCCCCGAACCGCGCCCATGCATGCCTTCGCAGCATCAGGATGCCCCAGAACGCGGACAGCCCCCCGAACACGCTTCCCGAAATGAGGGCCGTCTTGGCCGCCACGGGATTGGAGGCGAAACCGGCCACCCCGCAGGCGAACAAAAACACGCCGAACCCGACAAACCAACGGCCGCAGAATTTCATGATCACCCGAGTTTCTGCGCGAGCAGGTCGCCGACCATGGCCGGGTTGGCCTTGCCCTTGGAGAGTTTCATGACCTGTCCCTTGAGGAAATTGAGCGCGGCGGCCTTGCCCGCCTTGTAGTCGGCCACGGACTGGGAATGGGCCGCGATGACCTCGTCGCAAAGACCGCCGATCGCCCCGGCATCGCTCTCCTGCTTGAGTCCCTTCTCCTCGACGATCATGGCGGGGTCGCGCCCGCCGGCGAACATGTCGGTGAACACTTCCTTGGCCTGCTTGCCGTTGATCTGGCCGCCGGCGACGAGCGCCACCAGCGCATCGAGCTGCGAGGGCTTCACCGGGCACTCCGCGATGGTCTTGTCCGCCGCGCCGAGCGCGCTCTGCAGGTCATTGAGCACCCAGTTGGCGATCTGCTTTCCACGCGGGGAACCGGCCGCCGCCTGCTCGAAATAGGCCCCGAGCTCGAGATTGTCCGCAAGGACGGCGGCATCGTAGCCGCTCACGCCAAAATCTTTCTCGTAGCGCGCCCGCTTCTGGGCCGGGGTCTCCGGAAGATCGGCCTTGGCCGCCGCCAGCAGATCCCCCGTGCGCACCGGCATGAGGTCGGGATCCGGAAAATAACGGTAATCGTGCGCGGATTCCTTGATGCGCATGAGTTGCGTTTCCCCGAGGTCGTCGTCCCACCGGCGCGTCTCCTGCTGCAGGGTGCCTCCGCCGCGGAGCACTTCGATCTGGCGCCCGATCTCGAAGGCGAGGGCGCGACGGACACCGCTGACCGTGTTCAAATTCTTCAACTCGATCTTGGTGCCGAATTTTTCGGTTCCAACCGGGCGGACGGAGACGTTCACATCACAGCGCATCTGCCCCTTCTCCATGTCGGCATCGCTCACGTCGGCGTAGATGAGATGCTGCTTGAGCGAAGTCAGGTAGGCGAAGGCCTCCTCGGGACCGGCGATGTCCGCCTCGGACACGATTTCCATCAATGGCGTGCCGGCACGGTTGAAATCGATGCCCGACGAGTTTTCGAGGTGGAAACTCTTCGCCACGTCCTCCTCCAGATGGATGCGGGTCAGGCGCACGACCTTGTCCGGCGTGGCGATGCTCTTCTGGGCATCCTTGGGATACGCCAGATCGTGCAGCGGCACACCGCCGCCGAGGCAGAGCGGCATGTCATACTGCGAAATCTGGTAGTTCTTCGGCATGTCCGGGTAGTAGTAGCTCTTGCGGTCGAACTTGCAGACGTCGGCGATTTTGCAGCCGAGCATCAGTCCGGTGAGGATGGTGAGGCGCAGCGCCTCCTCGTTCATCACCGGCAGGGCGCCGGGGAGGCCGAGACAGACAGGACAAGTGTGAGTGTTCGGCGCAGCGCCATATTCCACGGCGCAGGCACAGAACATCTTGCTGCGTGTTTTGAGCTGAACGTGGACCTCGAGGCCTATGGTGGCGATGTATTCCATGGTCATGGAGCGGGCGAAGTTGGCGGGGACTGGAGCGCATAGTCGAGCGCTTTTTCGAAATCAAATTCGGCGAAAGATTTCTGCACTTCGGGATCGCTGGCCGCTTCGAAGAGTTTCGGACTGGTCAGCAATGCGAAATGGTTGCCCCGTGACGCAGCCGAGGCAATGCCCGGATCCGCGAACAGCGAATCCAGTTTGGGCTGTGCGAGGAGCCTTTGCACCCCGGGATCGGCGAAAAGCCGCGCTGTGGCCTCGGGAGACTGTGTCACCCGGATGAATTTGGTGATCAGGCTGTAAACATTGGCGGGAACCGGGTCGATTTTGTCCACCATCTGCCCGGCCCTGCCCTTCTCGAGGGTTTCCTTCATCGACGCCATTTGTGCGCTTCCGGCACCCGTTTCCCGGCCCTCCTCCACCGCCCCCATCATGCGGACCAGTGAAATGCCGCCCCAGAGAATGAGCAGGCCGAACACCAGGCCGAACAGCCCCCCCCCGATCCCGTAAATGAGGCGGACAATCCCCGCGCTTTGCTGGGATGTCTTTTTGAACAGCAACGACGACAGGACCACCGCGGCCACATAGAACGCCAAGCCGGCCGCGCACCCGAACATGACGCGTCCGACGGGCACGGGGAACGGCATGATGCGGTCGGAAATCGGGCCCGTCATCCAGGCGAACAGCCAGCCGACGCCACCCGCGGCCACGAGCGCGAAAACACTGACGCCATGCCGCACCACACCGCGCCGCCAGCCGCGCCAGATTTCAAAAAGAAGGTAAAGACCGGCCGCCAACGGAAGCCACGAGGACCAGCTGGAAAGGACGCCCGGAAACATGTCAGGAAGCGACGGCCCCCTGTGCCCGCTGACGCAGGGCATGATCGCAGAGAACAAGCCACACCATCGCCTCCACAATCGGCACCGCCCGCGGCAGCACGCACGGATCGTGACGCCCGCGTGCCGCAAGTTCGGTGTTCTCGCCGTCCGCGGTGACCGTGCGCTGGACCTTGGCGATCGTCGCCGTCGGCTTGAAAGCCACGCGGAAGACGATGTCCTCGCCGTTGCTGATGCCGCCCTGCACGCCTCCGGATCGGTTCGTGACCGTGCGGGTGCGCCCTCCGCGCATTTCAAAGGCGTCGTTGTGCTCGTGGCCCGTCAGCTTGGTCCCCTCGAAACCGGAACCGATCTCGAACCCCTTGGTTGCCGGCAGGCTGAGCATGGCCTTGGCCAGATCGGCCTCCAGCTTGTCGAAGACCGGTTCGCCGAGTCCGGCGGGGCATCCCCGCACCACGCATTCGAGGAGGCCGCCCACGGAATCGCCGTCCGACCGCGCCTCCTTGATCCGCGCGATCATGCGCTCCGCGGCGGCGGCATCCGGGCAGCGCACCGCATTGGCCTCGATGGCGGAGGCCGAGACGGTCGCGGGATCGACGGAAGATTCGACCTGGTGGACGCGGCTCACCCAAGCCACCACCTCGATGCCCGGATGCAGCACGGCCAGCACCTTGCGGGCCACGACGCCGGCGGCAACGCGGCCGATGGTTTCGCGGGCCGAGGAACGTCCCCCCCCCTGCCAGTTGCGGATGCCGTATTTCGCCTGGTAGGTGAAGTCCGCATGCGACGGCCGGAAGGCCGTCTCCATCTCGCGATAGGCCTCGGGGCGCGCATCCTCGTTGCGCACGAGAATCGCAATGGGCGTTCCCAAGGTCCGGCCTTGGAACACGCCGGACAGAATCTCGCAACGGTCGGCTTCCTTGCGCGGTGTGACGATGTCGCTCTGGCCCGGGCGGCGCCGGTCGAGTTCGGCTTGGATGTCGGCCTCCGACAGCTCCAACTGCGGAAGGCAGCCGTCAATGACGACACCCACGCCGCCACCGTGGGACTCGCCCCAGGTCGCGATGCGGAAAAGCTGGCCGGTGCTGCTCGACATGGTCGGCCATTATAGCCGCCGCTTCAGGGGAAGCGAGGATACTTGGAAAAATCCGGCTTCCGCTTCTCGACGAAGGCCTGTTTCCCCTCCTTGGCCTCCTCGCTCAGGTAATAGAGCAGGGTCGCGTTGCCCGCGAGGTCGAGCAGGCCCATCTGGCCGTCACAGTCGGCATTGAGCGCGGCCTTGAGGCAGCGGAGCGCCATCGGCGAAAGTTCCAGCATCTCCCGGCACCACTTGAGCGTCTCCTCCTCAAGCTTGTCCAATGGGACGACGGTGTTGACCAGCCCCATCTCAAGCGCCTGCCGCGCATCGTATTGCCGGCAGAGGAACCAGATTTCACGGGCCTTTTTCTGCCCCACAATGCGCGAGAGGTAGCTGGAGCCGAGGCCGCCGTCGAACGATCCCACCCGCGGGCCGGTCTGACCGAACCGCGCGTTGTCCGCCGCGATCGTGAGATCGCAGACCACATGCAGCACATGGCCCCCGCCGATGGCGTAACCCGCCACCATGGCGACCACGGGCTTCGGCAAACCCCGGATCTGCTTCTGCACATCGAGGATGTTGAGCCGAGGAACGCCGTCTTCCCCGACATACCCCCCGTGGCCGCGGACCTTCTGGTCGCCCCCGGAGCAGAAGGCCTTGGTTCCCTCGCCGGTGAGAATCACCACCCCGATGGAGGAATCGTCCCGGCAGCGGTCGAAGGCATCGCGCATTTCCTCGACCGTCTGCGGACGGAAGGCGTTGCGCACTTCGGGACGGTTGATCGTGATCTTCGCGATCCCGTCGTCCGTGCACTCGAACTTCAAATCCGTGTAGTCCCTGATCTTCCTCCACGCCGTTTTGCTCATGCGCCAAGACAAGCAGATAAGAACCGCCGGGGGAAGGCGGGGCGCGCCTCAGGACCGTCCGGACAGCGAGCGCGCAAACACCTCGAAAACCCACGCAGCATGCGACGCGAACGCCGTCGCGTGCCCCTGCAATTCGCCGCCGAAACTCCGGAAGCTGACGTAGGGGGTGGCCACGATCAGGAGCAGGGACAGCAGCAGCAGGTTCATCAGGTAGATGACGGTGAGCGAGAAGAAGGTCCCGCCGTAGGTGAGATCGGTCTGCCCCCGGGGGATCATGGACAGCGTGAAGGTCGCGTGGAACGCCCATGTCACCCCGATCAGGGCATAGAGCAGGGACCGGTAGGGCTCGAGGTCGTAGAAGCACGAGCCCAGGCCGTAGAGACCGATGACGATGACGCTGTAGATCGGGATGAAATACGGAGCCAGCGCGATCCATGTGTTGATCTTGCTCGAGATGATGTGGCCGCCGTCCCGGCTGACGCTGAACCGGGACACCCTCCCTCCCATCAGCAGCACGACCAGCGCATGGGTCAGCTCGTGGCCGAAAACATAGATCAACAACGGCCGCGGCAACCCGAAATACGCGATGAGCCAGAGCACCACGCCGAGCCCGAAAAACCAGAACTCCGGCGTGAACCAGACGTTCTTCTCCGCGGCATGGGTCAGGGCGCTGAAAAACGACGCCGTGACGATGTAGCACGGCGGCAGCAGGAAGACCCCGACGACGGACTTGACCCAGCGCACCGGAACCACGACCGGTTCGGATGCCGCGGCGAACGACGTGTTGAGACGCTCGCGCCGCGGCTTGGCAACCGGGCGGCGGGCGCGTCTGGCCATGGCGCGGGAAGGACGCGTCAGGCGCGCCCCATGTAGGCGCCGTTGCGCGTGTCGATCTTCACCATCTCGCCCTCCTTGATGAAGAGGGGGACGTTGATGATCAGGCCGGTTTCGAGGGTTGCGGGTTTCTGCACATTGCTGGCGGTGTCACCGCGCAGCCCCTCCGGGGATTCGATGACCTTGAGCGTCACCGAGGCCGGCAATTCGACCTCGACGGCCCGCCCCTCGGCGTAAAGGACATCGACCTTGAGGTTTTCCACGAGGTAATCTTTCGCACCCGCCAGCAGAACCTCGTCCAGCTCGAGCGTCTCGTAGCTCTCGGGATCCATGAAATGGTAGCCCTCATGGTCCTTGTAGCTGAATTCGAGCGGGCGGCGCTGCAAATCCACGAGTTCGACCTTCTCGGTCGAGCTGAAGCGCACGTCGCTGGATTTCCCGGTCTTGATGCTTCGGATGATGGCTTGCACGAAGGCACGAAGGTTGCCCGGGGTGCGGTGATGGACCTCGAGAACAACATACGTATCGTTGTTGTATTTGATGGCCATTCCTTTGCGGATGTCGTTGGCTGCTGGCATAATAAAGCGGGTTCTGAACGGACCTCATCACACGCCTTGGAGGCGGGAGAGGTCCTGGGAATCGACGATGCCGATCGGCCGGTTCTCCGGATCAACCACGATGAGATCGTCGATGCGGTGGGTCTTTAGCACGTGCAATGCCTCGGCGGCAAGCCTGTCACCCCCGACCGTGATCGGCGTCTTGGTCATGAAGCGCCCCACCGGGAGGGAGCCGAGGTCGGGGTGCTTCTGGTAGTGGCGGGCGAGGTCCCCGTGGGTGAAGACACCGCAAAGCTGGCCCCCGACATCGACGACAGCCGCCGCACCCGTGCGGCATTTCGTCATTTTCTTGAGCACGTCAAGGACGGTGTCGTCCGGCACGGCCACCGCCAACTGCGTGGATTTGCGCATGATCTGGTTCACGCGGAAGAGCAGCACGCGCCCAAGGCTCCCCCCCGGGTGAAACCGCGCGAAGTCCTCCTGCCGGAATCCGCGGGCCTCGAGCAGCACCATGGCCAAGGCGTCACCCAAGGCCAGCATGGCCGTGGTGCTGGAGGTGGGGGCGAGGTTCAGCGGGCACGCCTCCTGGGCCACCTGCACGTCGAGGCACACGTCGGCCGCCTGCGCGAGGGTGGATTGCGGGTTGCCGGTGATGGCGATCAGCTTGACGTTGAAGCGGGCCAGCGGCGGCAGGATGTTGAGCAGTTCCGCGGTCTCGCCGCCGTAGCTGAGGGCCACGACAACATCGCCGTCGGCAACCAACCCGAGGTCGCCGTGGAGGGCGTTGAGGGAATTGAGCACCACGGCGGTGGAACCGGTGCTGGTGAGGGTCGCCGCGATCTTTTCGCCGATGTGGCCGGATTTCCCCACCCCGCAAACCACGATCTTTCCGCGGTTCTCAAGGCACTCGAGAAGGATTTCCACGGCGCGCCGGAAGGCCTCCCCATCGAGCCGTTCCGCCAAACGGCGCAATTCATCCGCCTCGATCAGGATGACGCGGCTGGCTTTGGACAGATAATCCATCGTTCACGGGATGATTCCGGCATCTCCGGCCCAAGGCGAGAGTGATTTTCATGATTGCCGCCGGTGGAAGGAGTCCTAAAATCCCGCCCATGCGCCTGATGCCGGTCATTCTCATCTCGCTCTTTGCCGCCGGGTCGTGTCTTGCACAGGATTTCGTCGCCCCGCGCCAACCGCGCCGCGTCGTCACACCGCCCCCGCAACCGGTCACGCCCTTGGACCCCGATTCCCGCGTGGAAGGCATCGTGGCGGCGGCATTCCAGACGAAGCAGCCGTGGCAATTGATCAACCCCATGGCGGCGAAGGGATACGGGGACGGACGTTATCTCACCTCGTGGGATCCGAATGACCCCGGAAAACCGAAAGGCTTCATCATTTTCGGAATCCGCCTCTGGTAGCATCAAGGGGCGTTGCCCGGCCGGATGATGCGGTTGCTTTTCGTCAAACTCCGGCACATCGGGGACGCGCTGCTGCTCACTCCGACCTTGGCGGCGGTGAAACAGGCCCTCCCCCGTGCGGAAATCTGGGTGGTCGTGCGGCGTGGATCGGAGGGAATTCTGGCAGGTTGTCCGCACATCGACCAACTGCGCACCGCCATGATCCCGGAGCACGGCACGGCGCGCGATGCCCACCGTGGGGCGGATGCCAGCCTGCTCCGGCAATTGCGCACCGCTCGGTTCGAGCACGCGTTCGAACTCGGCGGCGGCGACCGGGGGCGCTGGCTCGTCGCATTGAGTGGTGCGCGGGGACGAACCACGAACACGGTGGCTCGCCGTTTCCCGAGATTCTGGAAGCCGGGGTTCAACCGGCCGTCCCTGACACGCCGTTACGGGTTCCACGAAGTGCAGCGCGACTACATCGCCGTCGCCGACATCCTGCCCCTTCCGGAGGAAATCCCCCCCCTGCGTTTCGATCCCACCGCCGTGCAGCCTTGGGAGCCGGCGGAATCTTTCACGGACTACGCGGTCATCCACGCAGGAACACGGCGGGGAAACAAGGCATGGCTGGAAGATCGCTGGATCGAGACGGGCCGGAAGCTCCTCAAGCACGTTCCCCGCGTGATCCTCAGTTGCGGGCCCGATCCCGCGGAACGGGCTTTGGCGGCGAGGTTGCGGGAGGCTCTTGGACCTGCGGCCGTCTCGACGGACGGACAAACCAACTGGGCGCAGCTTGCGGGCCTCCTCCACCGCGCCAAGCTCTTCGTCGGGGTGGACACTGCCGCGATGCATCTGGCCGCCGCGTGCAATTGCCCCACAGTCGCCCTTTTCGGCGGCTCCAAAATCTTCGAGTGGTATCCGTGGCGGGTCCGGCACAGGACAGTCCGGCCCCACGATTGGCTCGGCGAGGAGGCTGCTCTCGCCATTCCCCCGGAGAATCTCATGCGGGAGATTCCCTCGGACCGTGTTCTTGCAGCCTGCGACGACGTGCTGTCCGGCGGCGGGATCATCCAGCCGGAAAACAGCCGTCTAATGGTCGCGGTGCAATAGCCTTTCCGTCAGCGCCCGCAAGACATCACCTTTTGAGCCGAATGGCCTCAGGTGATGGACAGCCTCCCTCGTCCAACGCGCCGCCATCTCACGCGATCGCGGCAGCCCGTAAAGCGCGGGGAACGTCATCTTCCCGGCGGCAGCGTCCTTGCCCGCGGTTTTCCCGAGTTTCGCCACACTCTGGGTCTCGTCGAGGATGTCGTCCTGGATCTGGAAGGCCAGACCGAGCGCGAATCCGAAGCGGTCGAGGGTGGCAATTCTGCTCGCGCTGCCACCGGTGCACATGCCGCCGAGCTTGAGGGCCGCGCGCAGCAGCATGCCGGTCTTGGCGGCATGGACGAAATACAGCGCGGGCTCGGACGGCTTTTTGCCCTCCGCCTCCAAATCGGCAACCTGCCCGGCGATGAGACCGCGCGATCCCGACGCCTCGGCCAGCACGGCGACGAGATCGGCGCCCGTGTGGCGAGCGGCGGGGCGGGCACGGGCGAGGACGGCAAAGGCCTCGGTGAGGAGGGCATCACCAGCCAGGACCGCGATGCCCTCGCCGAAGACGCGGTGCGATGTCGGCTTCCCGCGGCGCAGGTCGTCGTCGTCCATGCAGGGCAGGTCGTCGTGGATGAGCGAATAGGCATGCACCAACTCGACGGCGCAGGCCGCTGGCATCGCCTGCCGGACCGTTCCCCCGCAAGCTTCCGCGGCCGCACAGCAGAGCAGAGGCCGGAGGCGTTTGCCCCCGGCGAGGAGACTGTAACGCATGGCGCGGTGGATGGTGGCCGGTTTGACACGGGCGGGCGGAACGCAAGCCTTCAGCGCCTTTTCAACATCGCGCCGGACCGGCCTGATCCAGCGCGCGAGTTCGGAGGCTGTCATGGCTTCCTCCCTTCGCGCTTGGCCGAGAGAACGCCGGTGATTTTCGACAGCGGCAGGCAATTGACGACATCGGCCTTGGTCAGCCAGCCCTTCCGGGCGGAGCCGATCCCGAAGTAGAGGTTTTGCAGGCCGGCCACCGAATGGGCGTCGGGGTTGATCACGCAGCGGACACCCTTCTCCCTGGCGAGCCGCCACCAGCGCCAGTCGAGGTCGAGGCGGTGCGGGTCGGCATTGAGTTCGACCAGCGTGCCGGTCTCTGCGGCCGCCTCGAGGACGGCGGGGATGTTGACGGCGTAGGGCTCGCGGCGCAGGAGAAGGCGTCCCGTGAGATGGCCGAGCATCGTGACGTGCGGGTTGGTCATGGCCCGGATGATGCGCTTGGTCATCGCGGCCTCATCCATGGTGAACGACGAATGGATGCTGGCCACGACATAGTCGAGTTGCTTGAGCACCTTGTCCGGAAAATCCAGCGTTCCGTCCTTCAGGATGTCGCATTCCGTCCCGCTGAAAACACGGAAGCCGTCCTGATCGCTGTTGAGCGCGGCGATCTCGCCAACCTGCCTTTTCAGCCGCGCCGCATCGAGGCCGTTGGCCTGGACCGACGCCTTGCTGTGGTCCGCGATGCCGAGGTATTGCAATCCGAGTTCACGGGCGGCGGACGCCAT
Source organism: Chthoniobacterales bacterium (assembly GCA_014879535.1). GTDB lineage: Bacteria > Verrucomicrobiota > Verrucomicrobiia > Chthoniobacterales > JACTMZ01 > JACTMZ01. Next base: position 16,879 of record JACSRX010000007.1, on the reverse strand, counting down.
CTCGGCCAGGGAACTGCGTCCATCGCTCGCCGTGGTGTGGCAATGGAATGTGCCGCGTATGTTCTCCAGCCTGACCAGATCCGGAAGACGCCCCTCGGCTGCCGCCTCGAACTCGCCGCGGTTTTCCCGCAGCTCGGGCTCGATGTAATCGAATCCGAAGAGACGGTAGAGATCGCTTTCCTCGCGGATCTTCGGAATTTCCGGCGCCCCCTTCCTCGCCGGGGCGAGCCGGTATTCGTTGAGGGTCCAGCCGCGCTCCTGGGCCAGCCCGCGCAGCACGATGTTGTGCTCCTTGCTGCCGGTGAAATAGTTGAGCGCGAAGGGATACTCGGCATCCGTCACCACGCGCAGATCCGCCTGCAATCCGTCCTGGAGCACCACGCTCGACTTGGTATCGCCCGCGGCAAGAACCGCGGTCACCAGCGGATGCCCGAGGAAGGCACGGGAGATTTCCGCAGGCTGGCGGGTGGACACGATGAGATCGATGTCATGGACCGTGTCATTGCGGCGGCGGGTGCTCCCCCCCACGGAGAGACGGATCGTGTCGGGATGCGCGCGCAGGGCATCGTAAAGTGCGGTGGCGGCGGTTGCCGCGGCCGAGGCGAGGTGACGGCCCGTCCCCTGCTTGAGCAGGTCGAGCGCATGGAGAAGCTTCTCCTGCGTCTTGGCTCCAAATCCCTCAAGATCCGCCACGCGGCCGGAGCGGCATGCCGCCTCGAGGTCGTCCGCGGAGGCGACGCCCAACTGCTCGTAAAGCGCCTTGATCTTCTTGGGTCCGAGGCCGGGCACATCGAATAGCTCGAAAAGCGTCGGAGGAAAATGGGCGCGCAATTCCTCGTAGTAGGGCAGTTTGCCGGTCTGCACCAACGTGCCTATTTTCTCGCGCAGGGCTTCGCCGATGCCGGGAATGCCCTCAAGCCCGGTCTCGCGAACGAGCGAAGGGAGATCGCCCTCCAGGAGTTCAAGGGCGCGGGCTCCGTTGCGGTAGGCTCGCACCTTGAACGGGTTTTCGCCGCGGAGTTCGAGCAGCAACGCGATGCGTTCGAGGATCTCGACAACCTGATCGCGGGAAGGAACGGACATTTCAGGGCGCGTAGGTGGAGACCCGGTTGCGCCAGCCGGGCAGCCATCGCTTTTCCCCGCGATCCGCGGGCGACAACTCCACCCGGCGCGTCAGCACGCGGTCGGCACTGCGGGAGAAGGCCGCCGTCGGCGAACCGCTGTCGGACATCCCCGCCAGCACCTGCAGCAGACCCCATCCCTCCCCCTTGTAACGCTCGGACGGCGATGTCCCCTCGCCTTTGAAATTCACATAGTCCATCAACGCGTAAAGCCCCCCCGGCGCATCAGCCACGCGGTAGAAACTGCTCCGGATTCTCTCCCGTTCCGCTGCCGGCGCGGATGCCAGCATGGCGGGAAGGGACTGCTCCAGCCGCAATGCGGCAAACCGCGCCTGCAGGCCGACGGTGGAAACCAGCAGCGAACGGAGTTCCTCCATCTTCGGTGAACGGAAATCCGCCATGAACGCCGCGCGCTCCGGCCACGGGCATGCCTTGGCCGACGCCAGCCAGCCCGGCAGCTTGATCCCCTGCGCCTGCAGGTAATCGCGCAGGGCCGGGAAGCTTTCCTTGAACGGCCCCCGCTTCCCGGCGGGATACCAGATGAAATGGCCGATCCCCAGCGACGCGAAGTTTTCGCCCTTGTTCCACGACGTCAGGCCGTCCCTCGTGCCCGCACACTCGTTGCGCCAGATTTTCCTGCCGATGCTGTCGGCCTCGGACGCACTGACCTTCACCTCCCCGGTCGCCAAGCCACCCGAGGGCACGGTCAGCAGCACCGCAGTCGCAAGGACGGCACCCGGGCGGAGGAGGGTCGCAATCACCCGGTGCCTTTCGTCAGGCCCCGACACGCATCGGCATCAGCACGTAGACGAAGGGGGCGTTGATCTTGATCACTCCCGGGCTGATGTCGTCGATCAGTTCGAAATGCACCTCATCCTCCTGCAAGTTGCGAAGCGGGGCCATGAGGAACTCGGGATTGAAGGCGATCGAGATGTCCGAGCCCTTGTAGGACACGGCGAGGGATTCGCGGGCTTCGCCAACCTCGGGTGCGTTGGAAGTGATCTCGATGCTGCCCTTGGTGAAGTTGAGCCGCACGGAGGCGCTTTTCTCGCTGTTGAGCAGGGAGACGCGGCGCACGGCATTGAGCAGGGCCTCGCGCTCGACCGTGACGCGCTCGTTGACCTTGGTCGGGATGACCTGCAGGTAGTTCGGGTAATTGCCCTCGACCAGCTTGGAGATCAGCGTGGTCGAGCCGCAGTCGAATTGCACGAGGTTCTGGGCAAGGCGCACCACCACATCCTCATCATCCTTGAGAGCCCGCATGACCTCGAGGATCGCCTTGGTGCGCACAATGAAGTCGCGTTCCTGGCTGGGCGGAATTTCAAGGTCGCCGACCTCGGCAAGGGCGAGACGGCGCCCGTCGGTGGCCACCAGGGTGAGCTTGTCGCCCTTGAAGGAGAAGAAAATGCCGTTGAGCACGAAACGCGTCTCGTCCAGCGAAATGGCATAGTGCGTCTTGCGCAGGGCGCCCTTGAGGTCGGCGGACTTCAACCGGAACTCCACCGCCCCCTCGAACGCGGGCAGTCCGGGGAATTCCGCCTCGGGCAACCCGAAAATTTTGTAAACGCCCGCACCGCTGCGCAGGGTCGCCATGCTTTTGGCATCCACCTCGACTTCGATGTCCGTCTTGGGGAGATCCTTGACCAGGGTGCCCAAACGGCGGGCCGGCAGCGTGGTCGTGCCGGATTTGCCGACTTTGGCGGTGACCCGGGTGCGCACGGTGAAGTCGAGATCGGTCGCGGTGAGGACGAGTTCGTCGCCGGAGGCCTGCAGAAGGACGTTGGAAAGGATCGGCAGGGTGCTGCGGGGATTGACGGCACTGACGGCGTTTTGCAGGCCGTCGGAGAAGGCTTCCTGCGAGATGGTGAATTTCATGGGTTGATCTGTTTCCCGCCGGCATGGGCGGCAAGCCGCTTTATGTCGGAAAATTCGGCCTTGCTGTCAAAACCAAAGGGGCTCATCCGCGCTGCAGAGAGGACTCCAGGAACCCGATCACCTGCCGCAGACTTTCCTCCTTTTCCATGCGCGCCTGCACGGTCTTGCATGCGTGGATGACGGTTCCATGGTCCCTGCCCCCGAAGGCCTCGCCGATGTCCTGAAGGGAATTCTTGGTCTGTCGGCGGGAAATGAACATGGCCACCTGGCGGGCGAAGGCGATATGGGCCGGACGCCGCTTGCCCGTCATGTCGGCAATCCGCACATCATAGTGCTCGGCCACCTTGCGCTGCACCTGATCGACGGTGACCACGCGTCGCGCCTCCTCCTGCAGGATGTCGCGCAGGAGATGCTCGATGGATTCGTCCGTGAGGGGACGCCCGCTGAGCGACGAGAACGAGGCGACCCGGAGCAGGGCTCCCTCGAGCCGCCGGACGTTCGATTTGATGCGGTGCGCCAGGTAATCGAGGACATGCGCCGGGAGCTTCACGTCCAGCCCGGCGGCCTTCTTGCGCAGAATCGCCAGCCGCGTCTCCATGTCCGGGGGCTGCAATTCGGCGGTCAACCCCCACTCGAAACGCGAAACAAGGCGCTGCTCGAGCTGCGAAATCTCGCTCGGCGGCTGGTCGCTGGAGAGGACGATCTGTTTGCGCCCCTCGAAAAGCGAATTGAAGGTGTGGAAAAACTCCTCCTGCGAGCGCTCCTTGCCGGCCAGGAACTGGATGTCGTCGATGAGCAGGATGTCCGCCTGCCGGTAACGGCGGCGGAACTTGACCAGGGAATTGGTCTGGATCGCATTGATGAATTCGTTGGTGAACGTCTCGCTCCGCACGTAGGCGACCTTTGTTCCGGAGCGCGATGCGGCCAGATGATGACCGATGGCCTGCAGAAGGTGCGTCTTGCCGAGGCCGACACCACCGTGGATGAAAAGCGGATTGTAGGTGAGCGCGGGGGACTTGGCCACCGCCAGTGCCGCGGCGTGTGCGAACTCGCTGTTCGTTCCGACAACGAACGTCTCGAACAGGTAGTGCGGGTTCAGCCCCTTGAGCCCGGGCGCCTCGACCGCCTCCACGGGTTCCTCCATGGCGACCGGCTCCTTGGTCCGCGTCTTCTCATCCACGACTCCGTTCTCCACCTTGAAGACCAGCTTGCGCTTGCCGCCGAGCACGGAGAGCAGGGCGGCCTGGACTTGGGGGGCGTAATTGCTCTCGATCCAGACCTGATAGATGCTGTTCGGAATGGGAAGCACGATCTGGTGCGCATCCAGGACCGACGGACGCAATGTGGAAAACCACCGGTCGAAAATCCCGTCGCCCAACTCGGCCTTCAAGGCCGATGAAATCTGGCTCCACAGCGCTTCAAGGCCCTCGCCGGACGCGGAGTTATTCACCGTTTGGGCGGAACCCGCCTTCGACGGGCCGACGCGCCCTCCCGGGGGAGCCTGCCGGGTCGGCGCGCCGTTTGTGGGGGCGCGACTCTTCGAGCGTGGGGAGATCGAACGGGGCATGAAATTATTCTGTTAAAGACTTCCAATCTGCCGGTTGCGGCAGATGTGACGCGGAATCGCTCCAACAGCTGCCGATCCTGAAAGGGACGATTTTGAAAATCGGGGACGGATGGAAGCGGTGTTGCGGGAAGGCCACCTGTTCACATGTTGTTCACAAGCGTTTTGGCTTTCCCTCGGCGTCACAGCCGCGAGCGTATCGGCGCCAAAAACACCGCTCAAGATTTTTGCTGGGCGTGCAAACTTTTTGTCAAAATCGCTTGACCCAATCACTCGGCGCGCGGGGCTTGTGTTTTGCGGCCAAAGACGACTCCGCAGCCGAGTGTGATCAAACAAGTGACCGGATAAAGCCACGCAAAATTGATTTTCGGACGCGCGGCCGCCGCTTGTTCGGGCGTGATGACGTCGAATGCGGCGAGGATGTTGTAAACGTCCGGGCGCACCCACAACACGAGCAGGATCGACAGGACGGAGCCGATCACGATGCCGCGGATATCCCGGCGCACGGGACTGAGGGCGAGGAGAAACGCCCCCAGCATCGGACCGTAGGTGTAGGACACCATCCCGAAAGCCAGGCTGAGCAGGTTGATCTGTCCCCGGATCGCCTGCAGGCCGATGGCCACGAGTATCAATGCAACACCCCACCCCACAACCGCGTATCGCGACTGGCGCACCAGGCGCGGTTGGTCCGCGGCCTCAAGGCCGTCACGACCGTGCCAGAGCGCCATGGACGTTTGCGCGAGCGCGGCCAGGGCGGAGTCGAGGCTGGAGATCGCCGCGGCAAAGGCACCCGCCAAAATCAAACCGCTCAACCCCGGCGGCAGCACGGTGGTGATCCACACAGGGAACACGGAATCGGCATCCTTGGCGAACAAGGCCGCCTCGGCGGGCGTCGGTGCATGCTGCGCGTAGTAAACATACAGAGCCGCCCCCACCGCCAGCATGAGCACGGTGACGAGGAGCGAGATGCTGCTGGCAATCACCGCCTTGGAGGCATCCCGGGCATTGCGGCAACAGAACATCCGCTGCGCGTTGAGTTGGTCCGTGCCGAAGGCCGCGACGTTCTGGAAAGGCATCGCGATCAGCCCGACCCAGAGGGTGAACTGCACATTCGGATCAGTCGAAAGGTCCAGAAGCCGCAGCTTGCCCGCAGCGGCCGCCTCGGACAGGAAGGCCGAAAATCCGCCGTCGATGTCGAACATCAGCACGGCAAAGGCGAGCGCCCCGCCGCCGATGAAGACGAAAAATTGGATCACATCGGTCCAGATCACCGTCGTCATGCCGCCCATCAGCGTCCACCCGATGGCGAAGACCCCGATGATCACAATGCACCACTCGAAGGACAGGCCGGTCACCGTCCACAAAATCAGCGCCGTCACCAGCAGGCGGACCCCCTGCCCCAGCACCGAGCCGACAAAAAACAACGCCGTCGTGAACGCCCGCGCCCCGGCGCCAAGGCGCGCCTGCATGTAGTCATACGGGCTGAAGATGCCGCGCTCGTAGAAAACCCGAACGAACCAGATCCCCACGATCACACGCGCCATCAGGGAGCCGATGCCCCACTGGAGGTAGGTGAAATCGCCCCCCGCCGCGAAAACCATGCCCGGGACCCCCACGAAGGTGATCGCGCTGATCTCGGTGGCCACGATCGATCCGCACACCGCCGGCCACGGAAGCGACCGCCCCGCGAGGAAAAAGTCCTGCATGGTGGACTGCTTGCCTCGGAGCGCGTGACCGATCCATGTGGTGGCGAGGAGGTAAAGCCCGAGGACCGTCCAGTCGATCCACAGGAACTGGGTATGGACACCTTCCATGCGGGGTGCCTCAGGCGAGATTCTTCACGAGCACCTTGGATTGGCGTCCGTCGGTTTCGTATTTCTTCCGCCGGGCCGGAGGCAGATCGTCCGGACCGGCCTCGCAGAAACCACCCTTGATCTGCAGGTATTTGTAGGCCTGCGTGCTGAGGGCGAGGAGCCGTTTGAGTCCTTTCTCCCGCGCGAGATTCTCGGTGAAGGCCATGAGCTTCCGTCCATGGCCCTCGTTCTCATGGTCCTTGCGCACGTAAAGGCAGGCGAGCTCGCCGGCATCGTCGTGGATGTGGAGCGCGACGCAGCCCATCAGCTTGCCGTCGATCTCCAGCACCCAGTAATCCTGCATGCGTTCGATGATGTCGGCCCGCGTCCGCCGCACGAGTTCCTCGCTTTCCATCGACTGCCGGATCAGGGACATGATCGCCCGGATGTCCTTTTTGAAAATTTTCCGGATCTGCTGGTATTCGTTCGAGTAGATCATCGTGCCGATGCCCTCGTTGCTGAACACCTCGTCGAGCAGGGCCTCGTTGATCCGGCCGTCGAGGATGTGGATGCGCGGGACGCCCTGCCGGCACGCCTTCGCGCCGTAGTCGAGTTTGGAGAAAAGATTGGCGCCCTCCGCCCCCTTGCGCTTTTTGCAGATGTCCTCGGCCTCGGCCATTCCGAGTTGCCGCGGAAGCGGCTCGCCCCCCGGAAGCTTCGTGTCCGCGGAAAGGTAGATCACCTTGGCCGCCTGCACCGCCTCGGCAAGTTCCGCCGCGGCGTGGTCCGAGTTGACCCGGTAGGTGTGCCCCTCGCCGTCGAAGCCCATGGGCGGAACCACCGGGATGATCCCCTCGTGAAGGAGCATATGCAGGCACTTGACGTCCACCCGTTCGATCCGGCCCGTGTGCCCCTGGTCCACACCGCCGAGGATGCCGGCCGGGTGTGCAATGACCGCATTGGCATACGCCGCCCGCAGATCCACCGAGGCCAGACCCTCGAGGATCTCGTGGGTCAGCCGCATGGCGGCATCGATGCTGACCTCGAGGGTCGCTTCATCCGTGATCCCGGTGCCATCGGTGTTGCTCGGCAGGATGCCGGCCTTGGCCGCCGCGACCTGCACCTGATGGCTGGCCCCGTGGACGAGGACGATCCGGATGCTCAACGACCGCAAAACCGCGAGATCGAGCAGGATATTCGCGAAGTTTGGCGAGGACGCGATTTCCCCGTCCACCGCCACCACGAAGATCTTTTCGCGGAAACGCGGGACGTATTGCAGGATTTCCCTGAGGTCGGTCACATTCACAGGCGAGAGAGTTAGGGGGTTCCAAGGTGAAAGATCAACGCGGAATGCATCCCGGGGTGCCGGACCGGACAGCGGGGGACACCGTGCCCCTGTTCTTTACAAGCCATTCGGGCCCTGCCATATTGCTTGGTTCATGTCGGTTCTCATCCCCATCCTCATCACATTCCATGTGCTTGTCTGCCTTCTCATGATCGGCGTCGTTCTGATGCAGCGCCCGAAAAATGAAGGCTTGGGCGCGGCATTCGGCGGGGGGATGACGGAAAACATCTTCGGCGCACAGACCACCCACGTGCTCCAAAAGTTCACCGTGTGGCTCGGGATCGTGTTTTTCGCGCTGACCCTGCTGCTGGCCATCATTTACGCCAAGAGCGGCACCGGCGAAACCGCCATCCAGAAGGAACTGCTGGCCCAGCCCATCCCGGCTGCAAGTGCTGCGCCCGCCGCCGCGGATGAAGCGGCACCGGCGAAACCGGAGGCCATTGCCATCACCGCGGAACCGTCCGGCGGAGTGGAGGCCGTGACCGTCGTGGAGGAGCAGCCTGCCGCTGCACCGGCAGGACAATCTGCGCAGGAGGGCACCCCCTCCCAGCCCGCGGCCGATTGATTTTCCACCCGCGCCCGCCATGCGCACACTCGGCACCGTCGGGGAGGCGGCGGGATTCCGGACGACGGCGGCATCACCGCTCGTTCTCGTGCCCACCATGGGCGCCCTGCATGACGGCCATGCAGCCTTGATCGATGCCGCGCGCATGCGCGCGGGACGGGAGGGAACCGTCGTGGTGAGCATCTTCGTCAATCCGTCGCAGTTCGCCCCCGGGGAGGATCTGGCGCGGTATCCGCGGACCCTCGAAAAGGACATGGACGTGTGCCTCAGGCACGGCGCCGATGCCGTGTTCATCCCGTCGGCGGAAGAAATCTACCCCCCCGGCGACTCCACCATCGTGGAGGAAACGGAACTCGCGCGCGGCCTGTGCGGCGCCGCCCGGCCGGGACATTTCCGGGGCGTCTGCACCGTGGTCGCCAAGCTTTTCAACATCCTCCGGCCGCACACCGCCGTCTTCGGCGAAAAGGACTACCAGCAACTCGCGGTCATCCGCCGCATGACGCGCGACCTTTTCCTGCCCGTCGAGATCATGGCGCACCCCACGGTGCGCGACTCCGACGGTCTGGCCCTCAGCTCCCGCAACCGCTACCTCGACGCCGACGGGCGGGAGCGTGCCCGCCATTTCCCCGCGGCGCTGCAGAACGCACGCGCCCTCGCGGAACAGGGCGAGACCTCCGTGTCGAAAATCACCGCCACCGCACGGGATGGCATCACCGCGGGGACCGGGAGCGCCCCCGAATACGTGGAACTGGTCGATGCGGAGAGCCTCCAGCCCCTGACCCGGCTCGACCGGAGCGCCGTGCTTGCCGCCGCCGTGCGGATCGGCGAAACACGCCTCATCGACAACCTGCGCCTCAACCCGCCGGATGGAAAAGTATGACCATATCGTCGTCGGCTCCGGCATTGCCGGGCTGACCTACGCGCTCAAGGCCGCGGAGACCGGCTCGGTCGCCATCGTGACCAAGCGCGGACGCGCCACGACCAACACGGCATGGGCCCAGGGAGGCATCGCCTGCGTGACCAGCCCGGAGGATTCCTTCGAACTCCACGCCAAGGACACCCTCGATGCCGGGGCGGGCCTCTGCCACGAGGACATCGTCGAGATGGTGGTGCGCGACGGCCCCGGACGCATCCGGGAACTGATCGCCCTCGGAATGTCCTTCGACCTGCGCGAAACCCCGGAAGGGACGACGGAGCTGGACCTCGGACGCGAGGGCGGACACTCCAAGCGCCGCATCCTGCACGCCCACGATTTCACGGGGCTGGAAATCGAAAACACCCTCCTCGCCGCGGTGGAGAAGCACGGCTCGATCCGCGTGTTCGAGGACCACATGGCCGTGGACCTCATCACCACCGGCAAGCTCGGCTACGCCACGGAGGACCGCGTGGTGGGCCTCTACGTCCTCGACGAGAAATCCGGCACGGTGAACACCCTGCGCAGCGACCGCATCGTGCTTGCCACCGGAGGCTGCGGCAAAGTTTACCTCTACACGACCAACCCGGACATCGCCTCCGGCGACGGCGTGGCCATGGCGTGGCGGGCCGGCGCGGCGGTCAGCAACATGGAATTCGTCCAGTTCCACCCGACCTGCCTCTTCCACCCCGAAGCGAAATCCTTCCTCATCAGCGAGGCCGTCCGCGGCGAGGGGGGCGTGCTCGTCAACAGCAGCGGGCAGCCTTTCATGGACCGCTACCATCCGCTGAAAAGCCTCGCCCCGCGCGACATCGTGGCCCGCGCCATCGACGCGGAGATGAAGCGCACGGGGGCCAAGTGCGTCTTCCTCGACATCACGGGCAAACCGCGCGGATTCCTGGAGGAGCGGTTCCCGAAAATCCACGAGACCTGCGCCCGCCTCGGCATCGACATCGCAGCGCAGCCCATTCCCGTCGTGCCCGCCGCGCACTACCAGTGCGGCGGCGTGAAGACCAACGAGCACGGCGAAACCAGCCTCCGCGGACTCTTCGCCATCGGGGAAGCCGCCTGCACCGGACTGCACGGCGCCAACCGGCTCGCCAGCAATTCCCTCCTCGAGGCGCTGGTCTTCGCCCACAACGCCTTCGTCAAGGCGACCAGGAACCAGCGCGCCCCCGGCGAAATCCGGATCCCCGAGTGGCGCCCGGGCAGCGTCACCGATGTGGACGAACTGGTCGTCATCTACCACAACTGGGACGAAATCCGGCGCCTCATGTGGGACTACGTGGGCATCGTCCGCACCGACAAGCGCCTCCAGCGCGCCGCCGCGCGGCTGCGCAACCTGCAGAAGGAGGTGCAGGAGTTCTACTGGAACTTCAAGGTCACCACCGACCTCCTCGAGCTGCGCAACCTCGTCACCGTCGCCGCGCTCATCGTGGATTGTGCGCTCAGCCGCAAGGAAAGCCGGGGGCTGCACTACACCCTCGATTATCCGCAGACGGACGAGCGCCTCCTCCACGACACCGTCATGCGGCGGGTCTGACTCACTCCCCGAACAGGGACGCCAGCCGCGCCCCGAGCTTGCGGCGCAACACGGCGTAGGAGAAATGCCTCCTGCCCAACTCGAAGTTCCCCGCCGCCCATTCGGCCCGGAGATCGCCGTCTTCCAGGATTCGCCGCGCCTGCGCCACGACATCACGGGTCACGATCTGGGACATCTCGATGGTCCGGAACCCCAGCGGATCGATGTCGCGGGCATAGACGGCGTATTTGTTCACCAGCACGGGCCTGCCGAAGTAAACCGCCTCGAGGAACGCGTTCCCGAAGCCCTCGTAGTAGCTCGGGTAGGTGACGAGATCGGCGTGCGGATAGACGTCGTAAAGCGTGTAGGTCTTGCGTCCCTCCCTGTTGACCCCTCCGCGTTCGCCCACACGGTCCGCGATGTCGATGGCCGTGATGCCGGCGTCCGCAATCCGCTCGTTGACCTGGTGCATGTAGTCGTTGCCCTCGTCGCCGGAGGGATGGGAAAGGATGAGCTTGGCCTTCGGGTCGCGCAGCTGCCGCAGCAGATCGATGGCGTGCTCGATCCCCTTGCGCGGCACCACGCGCGTCGGCTGGAGCACGAGGATGTCGTCCTCGGCCGCCCCGATGTCGCGGCGAAAATCGCGGTTGTAGTCGTTGATGCCGGGCGGCGATGTCTCGAAGTCGAGAACGTTGGGGATGAGCGCGGACGACAGTCCGTAGCGCCGGGCCAGCTCCTTCTGCGCCATGGAATTGATGACGACATGCTCGATGTTCGGAAGCGACGGAGGAAAGGCCGCCATGAGATAATCGGCGCCGGACGACACCGTGAAGCGTTCCCTTTCCCACGAGAAGTCATGGTGGTGCGCGATGGTGGGGATGCCTGTCTCCGCGATGAACTCGGTCGTCGCGAGCCCGAGCGGGATGTTCATCGGGATGGCGAGGATGTTCTGCGGAACCAGCAGCTTGATGCCGAACTCCGCCACGAACGCATACAGCTCCGCCTTGAGCTTTTCCTTCAGCTCGTGGATGCGCGCGGTGGTGCCCGGCGACCGCGTGGTCCGCCCGAATATTTCCTCCTGCGCCTCAAGGATGTCCGGATGGCCGAAGAAGGCCAGCGGGACGTGCCGGCTCGCTTCCTGGGGCGTGTCGAGCAACCCGCCCATCCAGCAGCATTCGGCTCCCGCCGCCGTGAACACCTCCGCCCATTTGCCCGCCTCCAGGGTCACCCCGTCGGTGCCGTGAAACCGGGTCGAGACGAATCCGATGCGCCTCGGAATGTGGCTGGTAAGCGGGAAAGTCGTCCTCACGGTGCCGATTGCCGCATTGCACGGGCGGCCTTGGCAGTTAAACGTGGATGCCGTGGATTGGGAAGAAAGACTGCACCGCGAGTTGGCATTCCTCTACGGCGCCGACGCGCCGCCGCTCGCACGGGAGCTGTGCGCCCGCGCGCGGGCGGACGCCCGCCTTCCCCGGTCGCCGGGCTTCGACGATCCCGGCGAGGCGATACTCATCACCTACGGCGACCAAGTCTCCGCCCCGGGACAATGCCCGCTGGCGACGCTACGCGAATTCCTCGGGCGCCATGCCACCGGACTCGTCAGCGGCGTGCACGTGCTCCCGTTCTTTCCATGGTCCTCGGATGACGGATTCTCAGTCAAAGACTTCCATGCCGTCGATCCGGTGCTGGGAACATGGGACGACATCCGCGCACTCGGTGCAGATTTCGACCTGATGGCCGATGCGGTCTTCAACCATGCCTCCGTGCAGGGCGATTGGTTCGCAAAATTCCTCCGCGGCACCGGGGATTTCGGGGATTTTTTTGTCACCGTCACGGGCAACCCGGATTTGTCGCGTGTCATCCGTCCGCGCGCGCTGCCCCTGCTGACCGGGTTTCCAACCCCGGAGGGGACACGCAAGGTCTGGACCACCTTCAGCGCCGACCAAGCAGACCTCAACTTCCACAACCCGCGCGTCATGCTGGCCGTGAGCGAGGCACTGCTCCTCTACCTGCGCCAGGGAGCACGCTACATCCGGCTAGATGCCGTCGGATTCATCTGGAAAGAGCCCGGCACCACCTGCCTGCACCTACCGCAGGCCCATGCACTCGTGCGTGCCTGGCGGGCGTTGACCGACGGGGCCGCACCCGGTGCGCGCATCGTCACCGAGACGAATGTCCCCCACGCGGACAACATCTCGTATTTCGGCAACGGGAGGGACGAGGCCCAGATGGTTTACAACTTCGCCCTGCCGCCGCTTGTCCTGCACACGATATGCACCGGCGACGCCACGGCTCTCACACGCTGGGCCGCGGGGCTGCAGACGCCGTCGGATGGAACCACATTCTTCAACTTCCTCGCCTCGCACGACGGCATCGGCCTGAACCCCGCGCGCGGAATCCTGTCCGATGCGCAGATCGGAAACCTGGTGGATCTCGCCCGCACGGCGGGGGGATTCGTGGGCATGAAGTCCCTGCCGGACGGCACCGTGGCGCCCTACGAGTTGAACGTGTCTTATTTCGACGCGCTTGCTGCGGGCGTGGACGAGGAAACAGCCGTCCGGCGCTTCACCGCGGCCCATGCGATCGCGTTTGCCCTGGCCGGGGTTCCCGGAATCTACTTCCACTCGCTCTTCGGCTCGCGCGGCGATGCAGACGGCGCCCGGAGTTCCGGCATCCCGCGGCGGATCAACCGCGAAAAGTTCCGCCGCGACACCCTCGAAAGCGAATTGGAACGCCCCGGCTCGCTCCGGCGGCGCATCTTTGAAAACATCGCCGGGCTCCTCCGACAGCGCCGCGGCCACCGGGCGTTCGCCCCCTCCTCCCCGCAGCGCATCCTCGACGCGGGAGCGGGCATCTTCGCCGTGGAACGCGGCGAGGGCGCGGACCGCGTGCTGTGCCTCCACGAGATCGCCGGCCGCAGCCAGGAGCATGAAGGAATCCGGCTCGCCCCCTACGAGGTCCGCTGGTCGTGACCAGGCTTCAAGTCTCGGGGGCGAAAACCATCGGATAAAGGTTGCCGCTGCGGAGGCGGTCCACGAGGAAGCGGTGCAGAACACGCTCCGGCGCGTCATCCGGCGCACCACCAACCGCGAGCGCTTTCACGACAGCCTCACGGAAATGCTCCGCGAATCGCTCCGGCGACAGGGCCGAAGCCGCCTGCCCATCGAACCCTGCGGAGGGAAGCCCGCTCCCGCACCACTCCGCCAGTTCCGGGTTGGCGGGGGCGAGCGCAGCCGCAAGTTCGTCCGGGGAGCGGCCCAGAATTTCGAGGTGGGCCGTCATGGTAAGGCGGCTGAACGGAACCGAATCATGCGTTCCGGTCACGAAGAACGGTTCGCCTGCAAGCGACCGGACCTCGCCGGGCAGCGTCCTCCTCCACGCCTCCCACAACCGGCGCTGGTGCTCCCTCTCCCGGCGCGCATTGAACAGATCGCACGGAACGCGGATCTCGTCGTAAGTGACCGGGACACGCAATCCAAGCGAGACAAGGTCCGGCAGCACATTCGGCAATGATCGGGCGACCAACGGCCGCTCCGCCACCGCAGCCTCGACGTAGGGCAGACCGAAACCCTCCTGCAGCGACGTGAGCAGGACGGCATCGGCCCCGCCGATGAGCGCGGACACCGGGGGAGGATCCGGCGCCCCGGCCAAGACGGACAAATCCAACGGCCATCCCCCGCGGTGCGCTCCCTCAAGCAGGCGCGCGTTGTAGGGCATTTCATCGACCGAGGTCGGCGCGCCGGTGGTGACCACGCGGACATCGGGACGCAGCCAGCGGGCGAGAAGCAGCGCTTCGGCGATGTTTTTGCGGCGCAGCAGGCGGCAGGGCAGCAGCCAGTAAGGACTTGCGTGTCCCGTGCGCGATGCCAGCCACGCCCCCGCCGCTTCATTCCGGCCCGCATGTCGGACGGGAGAGACCACGGGATCGGGCACCCAGAGGGCCCTCTCCCCGAATCCGGTGGACAGCAGTTCATGATCCGCCCTGTTGATGGCGAGATGCACGGTGCGGGCCCCCGCAGGGAAAACCACCCGCGCCGCGGAGGCGGGAACATCCAAGCCCGACTTCTCCATCTCCGACCAGCGACCCCAGCGGTTGTCGAAGAAGAAATCGTGGTGGTGCGACACGAAAACCGCGCCGGTGGCCGCCACGGCACGCGTCCATGCCGCGGCGAGCGGCGCATTGCGGCCGAGTGCGAGATTGTGCGCCCAGAGAACGGCATCCTCTCCTCCGTGATGCGCGAGCAATTCGGTGCAGGATCGCACGAGGGCCGCGTCAAATCCGGATGACGGCGGCGCAAGCTCCGACCAGTAACGAAACTCACGCCGCACCTCGACATGCAACGTCAGGCCGCCAAGCGACGCCCGGAGCCGTGCGAGCCACGCCTCATCCGGTTCCTCGCCGGTCGCCAGCGTCACCGAGGACAGTTCGATGTCCCGGGCCATGGCGGGCAGCGCGGTCTCGATCACCCGCCGCACGCCGCCCGGCCGCAGGTGGTAGTGCGCAACCACGAGATGCCGGGGCAGCTTCGTCATCATCGGCCGGTGAAGGCACCCGTGTTCATTGGGGGTTGATGATGCCCACATACGCGGCGACAATCCAAACCCAATGGCGGATTTCTTCCAAACCGGCGCCATGGCCACCCTGCACCGCCTCGGCGAACCCGGTGTGGACAGGCTTGAGGCGCAGCTGCGCCAATTCGTCGAGGACATGCCCATCGCACTCGTCCTCCCGTGCCACGTCAGCGAGATCGGAACTCCCGCCCTCCGCGGCATCCTCAACGCGCTCGACGAGGTCGACTACCTCCGGCAGGTCGTCGTCGGCATCGACGGGGCCACCGCTTCCGGTTGGCGCAAGGCGCGCGAATTTTTCGCGCGGTCCCCCCGGCACCCCACCCTGCTGTGGAACGACGGCCCGCGGATGCGCCGCCTCATCCGCAAACTGGCGGCGGCGGATCTCGACCCGGGAAGCACGGGGAAGGGCCGCAACATGTGGCTCTGCTACGGCTACGTGCTGGCCTCGGCGGAGGCGAAAGTGATCGCCGCCCACGACTGCGACATCCTGACCTACGACAGGGAACTTCTCGCCCGGCTGTGCTATCCCGTGGCCAACGACAGCCTCGGCTTCGACTTCTGCAAGGGATACACCGCGCGCTTCACGCACAAACTCAACGGCCGCGTGATGCGCCTCATGTTCACACCCCTCATCCGCTCGCTGGAAAGCATCATCGGCACACACCCCTTCCTCACCTACATGGACACCTTCCGCTATCCGCTCTCGGGCGAGATCTGCGTGGACTTGGACGTCGTCCGACGCACGCGCATGCCCGCCGACTGGGGAGTGGAGGTCGGCATGCTGGCCGAGGTTTTCAGGGTCACATCACCCAAGGCGATCTGTCAGGTCGAAATCGGGGACCGCTTCGACCACAAACACCAGGAACTCTCGCCGCGCGACGCCGGAAGGGGGCTCAACAAGATGGCCACCGACATCGCCCGGTGCATCTTCCGCACGGTGGCCGCCGAGGGGATCCGGATGGACAGCGGCCTGTTCGATACGCTGCTGAGCGCCTACCTGCGCAAGGCCGAGGACACCATCCGCTTTTACCACGCTGATGCGGAAATCAACGGGCTGGCCTTCGACCGGCATCAGGAGGAACTCGCCGTGAACACGTTTGTCCGCAGCATCCGGACCGCGGCCCGTGAGTTCATGCAAGATCCATTGGGAGAGCCACTTATTCCGAATTGGAACCGCGTGGAATCCGCGCTCCCGGAGTTTTTCGAGGAACTGCATGCTGCGGTCATCGCGGACAACTCTTGAGGCCATGTGCCATGACAATTCCAGCATGGCATTTTATGCTGTCCTCACGGCGATGAATTCGCCAAAATTCGCGCTTTGCCATTCCACCCTCCCGTGAAGCTTTCCCGACACATTGCCATCCTGACTCTCAGTGGCGCTGCGTTCCTCCCTGTGGGGGGAATCGGGGAGGAAACCCCGCCGTCGCCGGAAAATCTGGTGGCCCAAGCCGCGAACCCCGGAAACAGCGGAACCAACGACGCCGGGTTCCGCTTCACCTACCCGGTGCGCGACAGCGGGTCGAACCAGGTTTACACCGAAACCGCCCCCACACTTGCATCGGCCCCGGCACCGGCCGTCACGAGTCAAGAAACAACGCCCTCCACTCCG
>JACSRX010000019.1 GCA_014879535.1 Chthoniobacterales bacterium | reverse complement strand
ACGTCCCCAGTCACCTATCCCGCTTGCTTCTGGCATCCGAGCCTGCTCCGCAGGCGAAATGCCAGAAGTCCCGAAGGGACGGGATTAGGTGGACTGGCTCGTTAGCATTTTGCTTCTTGTCAATCGGCACGTAGTCGGGATTGCAGACTTCCAACAGATAATCATGAATTGCAGCGTCTATGCTCTTGTGGTCGGTGCTGAAACGGTCAAAACGGCTGGTTCCTACTTCCGCCACCCAACTCATCTTATATTGACTTCCTGATCTTTGGATGAAGGCTCTCCAACCGGGATCTTCTGGATTCGTGTCCTGCGGGAATATGCCGCTCGCCAAGAGCGATTCCTGAATATGCTTCTTCATCTGTGGGAGGAAGTTTGGCTTCTCCTCGCGGAAGCGTCGGACACCTTCGCTGGTGAAATCGTAACCAATGATCTCCAGAGGATGCCTATCGTCCGGTCTGGCCCCGACCAAACTCAAGATGTCGTTCTCGGAAAGGGTCTTCATATTCTCTGCTAACGTATATTATACAACCGTGTAAAATAATGGAATTGAACAACACGGTTGTTCAATGCAATAATGGTACTCCATGAGGGCTCCAAACGGAGGCGCGGCGGGGCAGTGGATTGGCAGGAGCGGCTGGTTCTGGTGCGGGAAGCGGCGGGGCCGTCCAAGCGTGGGTATTGGACGGCTTGGGTCTGGAGGTCCGGCAAGTTCATCGCTCCAAGGAAGCTTTCTGAACCAGCATCGGTTTGTATGAAAGCTTTTTTGACGCCGTCTGCGCTGGGCGTGCGTTGAGATGGACGGATGATCGCCGAATTTCCTGAGCGCTCACACCCCGATCCGTCGCCGACAGGAGGCCGAGCCGAGCCATGTGTGGGGATTCCGGTCCCAGCACCATCCGAGTTTCGGACGTTTGGCGCCGTCGATCCAGATGGCCGGAACCCGCTGGTCGGATCGACGCGAGGCGAGGAGCGAGAAGCAATGGTTCTTCCGGAGAAAGTCCGGGTGATGCGTCACGAGGGCGATGTCTTCCTCGATCGTCAGCGGCGACCGGCGCTTTTTCCGGATCATCTTCAGCGCATCCTCGGGGCGCACATTGAGCGATTCCTCCCCGCGGTCGATGCCCACCAGCAGATAAACGCCGCCCGTCGGAACCTTGAGGATCGGCTCGAAATCCTCCGGGCGCACGGGCTCCATGGCGACATGCCCGGACTTGCCCTGCCGCTGAACGATGGACATCGCCACATCCACAGGAACGAGATCGCGGGTGATCACGATCACGAACGGCAGCCGACCCTTCCCGTAATCGCAGGTGTCCGACTTGAGATTTTCCACATGCTGCCGCAGCGGCGCCAAGCGCCTGCGGAATACGGCCTCGGTCCATCCGGCTTGTTCCGGGTAACCCTTCGAGACCAGCGTCCCGACCTGTTCCTCAAACAGCTTCCGCAAATTCATGGAGAGGGAAACTCGTCGATCGGGGGGGAATGTCAAAAGCCTTGGGATGATTTGCGAAAGGTAACGGCATATTTTCAATGGACGGCAATGTCAGCCGGCCGTGTCGCTTGAGACAGAGGATGCTCCCGGCGCGTCGGGGACGCCGCGCCCTACCTTGGAAAGACCTTCCGCCCGCTTCCGGATTGCGCCGGCAGTGCAGACTCTACGCCTGCATCACCGGAGCCCGATCCGGGCGGGATTTTCCAAAGTGAGGCATTTCGGGGTTCACTCGTCGTGGGGTGGAGGGCCGCCCGGCTGCAGTCGGTCCGGTCGGTCGCCCTTGGTGAGTTCGCGCAATTTGTCCTGCTGGTCTTTGGTCAGGATGTTCTTGATGGCGATCATCATGCCGAGTTGCAGCTTCTTCATCTGGTTCTCGAGGGAGAGCAACTTGTCGAACTGGGTCTGCACGGCGTCCGGGTCGGGCTCCGGCTCCCGCACCAAGGACGCCAGGGCCTCCTGTTCCGCGCTCAATTGCCATTGCAGGTCAGTGAATTCCGAGGAGGTCCGCCGCATTTCCTCTCGGATGGAATCCTGCTGTTCCCGGCTCAGATTGATGGTGCGCTGGTGCCTCATGACAAGGTCCGGAGGGAACAGGAGGTTGCCCAGCGGACCCATGTTGCCGCCGATCTGGCCGGGCGGCGGGGGGCCGCCGGGAGGCGGACCGCCTTGGGGTTGGGATTGTGCAATCGCGGCGAGCGAAATGCACAGCGTGAGGATCAGTGTCGGCGTTTTCATAGGCTGGTGGCTTGGTTTTCGGTGGCCTCCATGCCGGGGTCCGAAAGCCATTGATCGGTCCAAGTCGGCGTGTTCCACGAGGTGGTGCTCATGGTGAGGAAAGTGTCGGATGGGGCGCTCCATTCGCAAATGACGGACCAGTCTTCTGCGTTGGTGAACGTCGCTCCGTTCTCCGCGGGGTGTCCGACGAGGAAAAATACCGCGACGATCGAGGCGAACGCCCCTGCGGCGATCCATGGCCATGCCGGGTGGCGGACGCTTTCCGGCTGGGAAACGCGGGGTCGGATGGAACTGTGGAACGGAGGCGCAGCGGCGGCGTCATCACGGCGCACCGCCGCGAACAGTTCGCGGAATCTGTTTTCGTCAGCGTCCATGGGAGTGATCCGATTGCTTCAAAAGTTTTCCGAGCTGTTTCTTGCCGCGGTCATAATGCGTGCGGGCCGACCCGAGGGAGACGCCCATGACGCCTGCCGCGGCCTCGATGGTGAGTTCCTGGTAGAAAACAAGGTGGAGAATTTCCTGCTGGCGGCGCGGGAGCCGGGCCAAGGCCTGGCGCAGGGCGGCGGTGGATTCGTCCTTCTCCATGGAACAACCGCGGTCGGCCGACTGCACGATGTCCCTCTGCTCCTCCGCGTAGCTCCCGAGGCGGAGGTGCCGCAGCCACCGGAGACGGCGTTCCTCGGCGGCCGTGTTGCGGATGACCGCGAACAGCCATGTCTTGAACGAGGAGCCGCCTTTGAAGCGGGCGCGTCCGTCGAGGATTTTCCGGTAGGCATTGTGCAGCGTGTCCCTTGCGCTGTCGGGATCGGCGGCGCTGCAGCCGAGCGCCCAGCCGAAGGCCGCCTCGTGGTGCAGTTCAAGCTGGGTGCGCAATTCCGCTTCATCCATCGGCCGGGTCCAAGTTGGTGTGTCCCCCTCATCTCTCATCTTTGTCGCTTTGGCGAATGGTTTGTATGACGGGAAAATGTTCCGGAGGCGGGAATGGAAAAAGAGGCGTCATATAACCGGCGCCCAGGACCGACAAAATCCCAGCCATGAAAATTTTCCCCGCCGTCCCGGTCGTCCTCATTCTGGTGTCCATGCTGCCGGGGCGCGTCCGGGCGCAGTCGGGTGTCCTCGACCTCACCGACCTCGACAATTATGCGGACCAGCCGGTTCCCGCCTACATCACCCGGAGCAACACGCCGGCGGACAATCCGGTCACGGATGCCGGGGCGACGCTGGGGCGCGTGCTCTTTTACGACAAGCGGCTTTCGCGCAACAACACGGTCAGCTGCAGTTCCTGCCACCGCCAGGAGCATGCCTTCAGCGATCCCGCGACGGCCAGCGTCGGCGTCAACGGCACGACCGGGCGCCATTCCATGCGGCTGGTCAACGCCCGGTTCGGCGCGGAGCCGCGGTTTTTCTGGAACGAGCGGGCCCAGAGCCTCGAGGCCCAGACGACGCAGCCGATCCAGGACCATGTCGAGATGGGTTTCGGCGGGACGGGCGGCGACCCCGGCTTTCCGGACCTCGTGACCAAGCTCTCGGCCATCGAGGAATACCGCGTGCTCTTCGCCGCGACGTTCGGCGACTTCCTCATCAACGAGGAGCGCATCCAGCGTTCGCTTGCGCAATTCGTCCGCAGCATCCAGTCGTTCGACTCGAAATACGATGTCGGCCGCGCCACGACGCCGGACAACCAGAACTTCGCGAACTTCACCGCCGCCGAGAACCGCGGGAAGCAGATTTTCCTGGGCCCGCCGCCCGGCGGGGCCGGGTGCGCCGGATGCCACCGTCCGCCCGAGTTCGACATCGACCCGGCCAGCCTCAACAACGGCGTGACCAATGCCCTCGGAGGCGGAGTCGATCTTGCCAACACGCGGTCGCCCTCGTTGCGCGACCTTGTCAAACCGAACGGCCAACCCAACGGCGGGTTCATGCACACGGCGGCCTTCGCCACGCTGGGGGCCGTCATTGCCCACTACAATGTCATTCCCGGCGACAATGCGAACCTCGATCCGCGCCTTCGCCGTCCCGGCGGCGTGCAGAACCTCAACCTCACGCCGCAGCAGCAGGCGGACATCGTCGCGTTTCTCGCCACCCTCACCGGCACGGCGGTCTACACCGATGCGCGCTGGTCGAATCCCTTCAACGCAGCGGGTGAGATCGATTTCATCATCCTTCCGAAGTCCGCGCTGGCGCTCACGGACAACGGCAATGGAAGCGCCACGCTGGCCGCGCAGGCCGCGCCCGGACTGCTCTACTCGCTGCAGACTTCGCAGGATCTTTCCGCGTGGTCCACGGTCGGGACGATGATTTCCGACGCTGACGGCAGCTTCTCGACGACCATTCCAATGCAAGGTCGGGCGTTCTACCGCATCGTTTACTCTCCGGCATCCGGCACGCTTTCCTCGGACTCGGCGCTCAACTACGCGTCATGGTCCGACGGCTCGTCCGGCGGCACGGGCTTCGGCGCATGGGTGCTGGCGACGGCGGGCAGTGCCGGCCATTTCCTCGCCGACACGGCGAGCCTTGCCAACATCAACGCCGGTTCATCGAAAGCCTTCGGTCTGTTTGCCAACAACAGCGGTGTCGCCACGGCGTCGCGCCTGTTCTCAACCCCGCTCGGCATGGGGGACGTCTTCACCCTGCGCTTCGACAACAGCTTCATCGCGAGCGGATCGCAGGTCGGATTTGCACTCACCGACTCGAGCGGAGCAGTCCGGGTCCGGTTCTACTTTGTGGGCGGCGAAGCAACCTACCGCATCACCGATGCCGTGACCGGGCGCAACACCGGCGTTCCATGGACCGACGCCGGCCTTGCTGTCACGTTTACGCTGCTTTCGGAATCCGAATACAGCCTCACGGTCGGTGGGACCGCGATCAGCGGGACCTTGGCGCCCGGCGGGGCCGTTTCAAGGCTCGTTGTGGAAAACAACAACGGCGGAGCGGGTTCGGGCTACAACCTCTACATCGGCGACATGACCCGCACCGACGTCCCCTGAGAGGGGTGCGGGGTGGAGAATCCGGGCGGCGCTCCTTGGATCGCCGCCCGGCTCCGGCGAGCCCGAAACAGCGCGGGGGAATTGATAGCTCTGTCTCCTCGGGGTGGCGCGGAGACGGAGCCTGTGTATAGATGTTGGCCCGCGCGATGTTGAAAAACAGGAAATCCGAAATCTTCGGGAAGGTCTCCGACTGTGAGACCGATGTTCTGCGCTGGTGGTGGGATGATCCTCAGGGCTTGTTCGGCCCCGGGTTCCACCGCCGGTGGTTCATGCATGCCCTCAACGCATTCAGATTGCTCATTCCGTCGCGCCTGCGGCGCACCGTGAAGGACCTGTGGCGGAGGGCGCGGACGCCGGCGGACTGGGGCCGGGATGATCGCCCGTCGGGCATGCGGCTGCTCGTGGAGTTCATCTTCCTCACGTTTCCGTCAACCGTGAGGGAGAATTTCATCCTGTGGTGGAAGCAGGCGACGGGTCCCTTGGATTACGACCCGAACATCGAACCCCTGTCGAGTTGCCTTCGGCGCCGCGTCAAAATCTGGGCGCCGTTCCTCGCCATCGTGTTCATTCTGGCGGGCGCCATGGCGCTTCATCGTTACGCCGGGTGGAGGGCGCGGGACTTCGCGGCGCGCGCCCTGCGCAGCGTTGAAGAGGGGCATTGGCATCTCGCCCGCCTGCAGGCGTCCTCGGCCTACACGTTGCGTTCCCGCGATCCCCACGTGCTTCTCGCCCGTGCCATGGTGGAAAGCCTTGTCGGCAATCCCTCGGCCCCCGAGGCATGGGAGGAGCTTCCTCCCGGAACATTCCTGAGCCGCGACGAGTTCAGGCAGCGTGCCAAGACCCTGTCGCGTTTCGGATCGACCGAGCAGCACCGAAAGGCGCTGGAGCAACTGGACCGCGTCGGGATGCTGGCGGACGCTTCCGGTTTGCGGGCGGAAAAGTTCACCACCTACGGCAACCTCAGCCGCGCCATCATCGAGGCCCGCAAGGCCGTGGCCGACGGCGACAATCCGGAGCACAAGCTGGCCCTCGCACGGCTGCTTGTCTGGCGCTACGGACCGGCCGCCACGCCGGCCGCGCGCATGACGCCGGAGCAGATCGCCGTCGTGGAGGAAATCGTCGGCCTGATCGAGGCCCTCGAGGGGACACCGCAGGAGGGGGCGGCCCGCGCACTCGGGCTCGCCAAGGTTCCGGTGCGTGCCGAAAAGGCCCGCGCATGGGCGCTCGCCGCGTGGCGTGATCCTTCGCCGTCGAACCCGGCGCTTCTCACCGCCGCGGCGGTGCTGGTCAAACTCGGCGATTTCACACCCGAGGAGATGAAGGACCGGCTGCATCCCGTCTTCAAGAACGCCTCCGTCCCGGAACGCGCCGCGTTTGCGGGATGGCTGTTGTCCAACGGATGGCCGCAGCGCGCGCTTGCAGTGGTGTCGGCGAAGGACGCGGCCCAGGATCCCGCCACCTTCGTCGTGAGGGCCGATGCCCTCACCGCGATCAAACGCTGGCCGGTGATGCTGACCATGGCCGAGGAGGCCACGAACGCGCCGGCGTCGCTCCGCGCGCTCACGCGCGCCCTGGCCGCCAAGAATCTCGGGCGCCCGGGGGAATGCAAAAAGGCCGTGCAGGATGCGCTTCGCTCCGCGCTGCGGGAGGGCACGCTGGCCGAGTGCCTCCGGGCGGTCGATGCGATGAATGAGAATGCCGTGGCCGACGAGGTCCTCATCGAGCTCTGCGGGCAGGCCGGCGACCTGAACAAGGTCTTTCCGCTGGCGAGGGACCGCTTCAGCCGCCGGGGGCAATTCCACTCGTTGGACCAAGCCTTCACCCTCGCCGCCTCGCAGGCGACGCAGGTTGCATCCGTGAAGGACTATGCGAGGTATCTCGACCTGCTGGCAGGGCGTCCGGTGAACCTTGAAGACACCGCGGCGGCGGTGGAGGAGGATCCTGGGAGCACCGACTACCGCATGACGCATGCGCTCGCCCTGCTGCTCGCGGGTCGCAGCCATGATGCGCGGGCGGTGTTCGATGACATCGATGTCTTCGTTTACCGGCTTTCACCCACGCACCGCGTGATCGCCGCCGCCATCTTCGCCGCCACCGGCGAGATGCCGGCGGCCGTCGCCTCGGTCCGCGGGTTGAACCCCGACCTGCTGACCAAGGAGGAATATCTCTTCCTCCGGCGCAGCACGATGAGGATGATGCCGTAGGCGGGCGGCCTATTTTTCCGCGAGCAGCTGGGCCTTCGCGGCCGCAAGTTCGGCCTTCTGTTTCTCGCCGACTTCGGGGTAGGCGAGGTTGAGCGAGGTGAGAGCGTCGATCACCGCGGCCGCGACGACCACGCGGGAGAACCATTTGTGGTCGGCCGGCACCACATACCATGGCGCCTCCTCGGTCGCGGTGTGGCGGATCGTTTCCTCATACGCGTGCTGGTAGTCGTCCCAGAAAGCCCGCTCGCGCGAGTCGGCGGCGGAGAACTTCCAATTCTTCTCGGGCGTGTCGATGCGCGCGAGGAAGCGGCGCTTCTGCTCCTCCTTGGAGACGTTGAGGAAGAATTTCCGCACCAGGACCCCGTTGCGGTGCAGGTAGCGCTCGAAGCCGCGGATGTCCTCGTGCCGCTCCTTCCACAGGCGCCTGGTCAGGAGTTCACGCGGCACCTTCTGGTTTTCCAGGATCTTCGGGTGCACGCGGACCACGAGGGTCTCCTCGTAGTAGCTGCGGTTGAAAATCCCGATGCGTCCGCGCTCGGGGACGCGCTTGCTGCATCGCCACAGGAAATCGTGGTCGAGTTCCTCGCTGGTCGGGGCCTTGAAGGAATGGACCTCGCATCCCTGCGGATTGATGCCGGACATGACGTGCTTGATCGCCCCGTCCTTGCCCGCGGCATCCATGGCCTGGAAGATGAGAAGCACGGCCCACTGGTCCTGCGCGTAGAGCTTGTCCTGCAATTCCGCGAGGGCCTCGACGCCGGTGGCCAGCGCCTCCTTGGCGCGCGGTTTGTCCTTCTCGGTGAAATCCAGGGTGTCCGCAGGATCATGGTCCCTGAGGCGGAATTTTTTCCCGTCGGTCACGCGGAACGGCGTGGCGAAGCGGCGGGCGTGCTTGATGATGAGTTCCGGTTTCATGATGGCTCGGGCGCAGGGGGCGTGCGGTGCGTCAGTTCCCCGGGGACACGATGCGCGCCACGTAGATGAAGATGAAAATGCCGAGGCCCATGATCAGGGCGCCGAGCCAGAACGCGCTGCGCGGGCTGTAGTCGGTGGTCTCGGCGCTGGATATCCTCCGCGCGGTCACGGCGTAGCGGACGATGGCCGCGGCGATCGTGATGAGTCCGGCCGCGACGAGGACGACACCGGCCTCGTAGCCGCTGTGAGGGATCTTTTCCCCCGGTGTGCGGCCGAGCGATTGCGTGATGGTGTCGAGGAAAATGCTGAAGCGCTCGAGGACGAATCCGAATGCGATCACGGCGATGCCGGTGCGCAACCAAGCCAGATAGGTCCGCTCGTTGGCGGCGTGGTCGTTGTATTGCTTGATCATGCCGGGGAAGCGATCGGGGAAAGCATCGGCGGCCGCGCGGACAACCTCAACGGAAAAGCGGATCAGAACGCCACCGAGGCGCTCAGGCCGATGACCAGAGCATTGCCGAGTGCGGTGCTGCCCCCGGGCTGGATGATGAATTGCAGGTCGGGCTGCAGGGTGAACCACGGTGTGAGCTGTGCCTGGTAGGTCCATTCCACCGCCATCTCGAGCCCCCTGTTTCCACCTTCCAGATCCCCGGGGAGAACTGCGCCCAGCTCAAGGCGACGCCCGCGGTGTCGTCGTCGCGTCCGGGAATGAGCCCGGTGCAGGTGAAACCGGTGTTGAACAGCGAATAGAGCTGGCTGTCCTCCAGCACCGAATATCCCCCGCGCGCAAACCAACTTGCACCCTGCGGGGCCCCGGCGGCATCTTCCCGCCAGATCATCTGGTCGAGGATCCCGTAAACGAAGCCGCCGCTCCATGACGAGGCGTTGCCGGCGATGTCGCTCGTCTCCGCGGTGTTGAAGATGGCGCCCATCTTCGCCGTGCCGGGAAGGCGGCCGCCGGTCCGGCTGTGCTGGATCTCGTTGAGAATGAGGCATCCGGTTGCGCGGTTGAACCTCCAGTAGAAATTCGAGGGATTGTCCGCCTGGCTGCCGGCATCGCCCTGCATCACCGACGAGATCCATTTCCATCCGCCGCCCGGCGCCACCGCCATGAAGATTCCCGGTGCGGCGAACGGATACACCGGCGCCCCGCCCAATGTGCCGCCGTAGAACGTGGGCCATCCGAACCCGCTGTATTGGAACAAGGCGGCATTGCTGGAAACGGTGAACTCGGCATCCGCATTGAACAGGCCTGCCCGCAGGGCGAGTGCGCCGTCCCGGAACTCCTGCTGCAACCAGATGTCCAACGCACGGAACGAGGGCGGGGCCTCGATCGGGCTGACCGCGAAGATGGAGCCGACGTTGGACACGGACGGTTCTCCGCCGCTCATCCAGAGCCATGTCGTCCGGAACGATCCGCCATTCCATCCCAAGGCCTTTTCGAGATCCGCGTTGACCCCGAATTGCAGCAACCCGACATAGGCGGTGCCGGGGTCAAGGCCGCCCACGGGATTCCCCCAGACCTGCGCCGTGTAGGTCGCGAGGATATCGACCCCGTGTTTCGACCAGTGCCTTCGGTTGCCGTCCCAGTCGCCCGTCGCATAGTCCCATTCCAACCACGGGTCATGGACCGGCTCCTCGGCATGCACCGCGCTGCAGGCGGAATGGATGATGAGGCCGAGGGTGACGAGGCAGCGGATTCCCCGCGTGGCGGCGGCCGGCATCTTCACCCCGCATGGCACCCGGATGCCGGGAATAGGAGCTTCAACTTGGCGCCGCCGAGTGATGATCGGCCTGCCTCCAGCCGTGCCTCGTGGTTCTCCGCCACGGCTTGGACAATGAACAGTCCGAGCCCCGAGCCTTCCGGCTTGGTGGTGTGGAGGGGGATCTTTGACAGGATTTTCTCGGGCAAGCCGGGGCCGCTGTCGGCGACATCCAGTTCGACCGTGCCGCCATTCCTGTGCAGGGAGACGCGGATCCTGCGCTCCCCGGCGGGGCATTCCTGCACGGCATGGCAGGCGTTGCGGAGGAGGTTGCTCACGGCCAGAAGCAACTGCCCCTCATCACCGCACACGCAAATCGTCTGGTCCTGCGTGCCTGCCTGCGAGAGCACCGCTCCCACGGCCTCCAATTCAACCTTCGAGTAGCGGATGGCGCTCTGCACCACCTCGGCGAGCCGGACCGTTTGATGTTCGGTCTGCACCGAGTGCAGGAGCGCCTGGATCTTGTCGGCGGTCTTGAGGATGCGCTCGGCATTGGCGAGGGTCGAGCTCATGTAGGTGCGGCAATCCTCCTGGGAACTGCACCTCGTGATGCTCTCCATGGTCATGTTGCCCTGGAGCAGCAGGGCGCTGAGGGGCTGCTTGATCTCGTGGGCGACCGCACCGGCGACGAGGCTGGTCCGGAGCTTGCGCTCGAGATCTTTGCGGTGCTCCAGTTCGGCGCCCTTCTCCCTCTCATGGGCTTGGCGCAGCGACTCCTCCGCATTCCGTTCCCGGGTGATGTCGTAGTTCACCCCGGTGAGCAGGATCGAGCGGCCGTTTCCGTCCTTGGTCAGTGTGCCGTAAGCCTTGATATGGCGGGTCTCCCCGTCGGGGCGGATGATGCGGAATTCCTGCTCGAAGGAGGATTCGCCTGTTTCGATCGCACTCCGGGCGCGGTCTTCGGCCCCCTGCAGGTCCTCCGGATGGACGTAGCCGTCCCAGTTGCCGTCGAAATCCTCCCGCCGGATCCCGTAAATCTCCATCATCCGGTCATCCCAATAGCGTGTGCCGGTCCGCAGGTCGGTTTCCCAGAACCCGATCATGGCCGCCTTGGCGGCAAGCTGCATCATGCGGTTGCTGTCCTGCAATGCGAGATGGGTCGCCTTGAGCTCCGTGATGTCCTGGATCGCGACCACCGGCCCTCCGTCCGACAGCGTGGCATTCACGAGCACGTCGCGCATGGTGCCGTCCTTGCAGCACATGCGCATTTCGCGCATCTCGACCGGACCGCTCCCTCCGGGCACGCGTGTCACGGCCGACCTCCACCATGAACGGATCTCCTCGCACAGATCCGGGTCGGGGAAAAGCGCGTCGCGCAGGCATGCGACGGTCGGAACCTCATCCAAAGTGTATCCGAACGTCTCGACGAACCGCCGGTTGAGCAGCGTGATCTTCGCCTCATGCCGGGGAATTTCAAAGTTCACGAACTCCCCCGCGATGATGGGGATCGGCAGGTTCTCCAGGATGTTCCGCAATTCCTCCTCGGACTGCTTCTGCGTCGTGATGTCCGTCATCACGCCGTGCCATATCCCTCTGTTGCCGGAGTCCGGTGCGGCGAATGCCTCGATCTGGAGCCATCGTGTTTCCCCCCGCACCTTCACGCGTCCAATCCATTCGAAGCTTCCGTTCTGCTGGTCGCGCAGGCGGAACAGCGCCTCCCGGTCCTCCGGGTGCAGCCGGCTCAAGGCGAGATCCGCGTCGGCTTGCATATCGGACGAAGGCAGGTCGAGCATCTCCCGCCATTTTTCATTGGTATAAAGAAGGTGAGGCTTGCCGTCCGGGGTGAATGTCAGCGCAAAAAGCCCCGCCGGAACCTGGCGGAGGCGGAGGGGAAACTGGGCGCTTGTTTCCGGCATCTGCCCCGATGGTCATAAACCGCCGGGGGGCAAAAGCCAAGTTGCGCGGGCGCATCCCTCGGCGCGGATTTTGGGGTGCCGTTGCCGATGGCCTGCGCATAATGGCCCCATGGACTGGAACATTCGCTATGCGGAGGGGGACACGCCGTGGGACAAGGGCCTTGCGCATCCGGTGCTGCGCGAACCGCTGGTCCGCGGGATGCTTGAAGGACGGGTCTTGGTGCCGGGCTGCGGGACGGGGCACGATGTGAGGGAGCTTGCCCTCGGCGGTCTCGAGGTCACGGGCTTGGATGTGGCGCCGTTGGCCATCGGGCGCGCACTGGCGCATCCGCCGGTGGCGCGGGAGACCTACGTGCACGGAGATTTGTTCGGGTTGCCCGCGGAGTTCAAGGGCGCATTCGACGGTGTGTTCGAGCACACATGCTTTTGCGCGATCGATCCGGCGCGGCGTGCGGACTATGCCTCGGCGGTCGCCTCGACCCTGAAGCCCGGCGGGCGCCTGCTGGCCGTGTTTTACACCGAGCCGGACAACGGCGGGGACGGACCGCCCTTCGGCTGCACGGCGCAGGAACTGGACGAACTTTTCAAGGATGGATTCCGCCTTCTCGGGGAGCGCCGGGGCGTCCCGACATTCGCCGGTCGCGAAGACCGGGAGTTGCTCCGGCTGTTCAAGCGCGTTTGACTCCACCCATGGCGGATTGTTGTCATGGCAAGGCCGGAACGGCGCCCCGGGAGGCGCCTCCCGGGACGCCCTACACTTGCCCGATGCATCCCGAGGTGGTGCGGGACGGCCCGGGGGATTGTCCGAAGTGCGGCATGGCCCTGGAGCCCATGGGCGTTCCTGTCGAGGATGCGGACCGGCACGAACTTCACACCCTGGTGGTGCGCTTGGCGGTCTGCGGGGCGCTTTCCGTGCCGGTGGTGGCGATGGGCATGGGGCATCTGGCGCACGGAACCGCATGGGGCCATTGGAGCGGCGGCACGGCCTCGCGATGGTTGCAGGCGCTCCTGACCACGCCGGTGCTTTTCTGGGGCGGCTGGCCGTTCCTGAGGCGCGCGTGGCAATCGCTGGTCCACCGCTCGGCGAACATGTTCACGCTCATCGCCGCGGGCACGCTCGCGGCGTGGGGTTTCAGCATGGCGGTGATGCTGCATCCCGCATGGTTCGGGAGCAGCGGTGTCTATTTCGAATCCACCGCGGTGATCATCACGCTCGTGCTGGCCGGACAGGTCATGGAACTGCACGCGCGGCGGCGCACGGGGAATGCGCTCCGCGCCCTGATGGATCTGGCCCCGGCGACGGCGTGGCAAATCCTGCCCGATGCACCGGTGCGTGAGGTGACACTCGATCGTGTCCAGCCCGGCGATCTGCTGCGCGTGTTTCCGGGAGGGAAAGTGCCCGTGGACGGCGTTGCGACGGCCGGGGAAAGCGCCGTGGACGAATCAATGCTGACCGGAGAATCCCTGCCCGTCGGGGTGCGCCCCGGCTCGAAGGTTCGGGCCGGGACGATCAACGGCGCGGGAAGCTTCGACCTGCGGGCCGAGGCGGTGGGCTCGGGCACCGTGCTCGCCCAGATTGTGGACATGGTGGCGCAGGCGCAGCGCGGGCGTGCACCGGTCCAGGATCTCGCCGATCGTGTCGCCGCGGTGTTCGTGCCCGCCGTGATCGGCTGCGCGGTGCTGGCGTTCATCGCATGGATGGTGGCGGCCGGCTCGGCGCCGGCCGCCGTGACCGCCGCAGTGTCGGTGCTCATCATCGCGTGCCCGTGCGCCATCGGCCTGGCCGTCCCGATGTCCGTGATGGTCGGCGTGGGACGTGCCGCGCGCTCGGGGGTGCTCGTCCGCAATCCGTCGGCCCTCGAAAGGCTCGAGAAGACCGACACGCTGTGCCTCGACAAGACCGGCACATTGACCTGCGGCCGTCCGGAGGTCGTGCGGGTGGCCCGGGCGCCGGGTGCGGACGAGGAACGTGTGTGGAGCGTCGCCGCGGCGCTGGAGTCGCGCAGCGAGCATCCCCTCGGGGCGGCCATCGTCCGGTCGGCCCGCGAACGGGGATTGGAGTTGCCTGAGGCCGCCGAATTCACCTCGACCGCCGGGGGCGGCGTATCCGGTGTGGTGGCGGGCATGGCGGTGAGGGCGGGCACTCCGGATTTCGCCCGGGTGTCGGGCGAAGCGCCGGCGGATGATTCCGGCCGCTCGCGTGTCGATGTGTCGGAGGATGGCCGGTGGCTCGGCACATTCTTCCTCGAGGATGCGGCGAAGCCGTCGGCGCATGCTGTGCTGGACGAATTGCGGGGACTCGGGCTGCGCATCGTCATGCTCACCGGCGACCGTGAGCCGGTGGCACGTCGCGTGGCCGGGGAACTCGGCATCACGGAATTCCATGCGGGGATGAGTCCCGCGGACAAGGCCGCAGTCGTGCGTTCAATGCAGGCGGAGGGACGCCGCGTCTGCATGGCGGGCGACGGGGTCAACGATGCACCGGCGCTTGCGGAGGCGGAGACGGGGATCGCCATGGGCACGGGGAGCGACGTGGCCAAGGAGACGGCGGATTTCATCCTCGTGCACGGGTCGCTCGAGGGGATTCTCCGGACGTTCATGCTCGGCCGCGCCATCATGCGCAACATCCGGCAGAATCTTTTCCTCGCATTCGCCTACAACACGCTGGGTATTCCGTTGGCGGCCGGTGTTCTTTATCCGTTCACAGGATGGCTGCTCAACCCCATGATCGCGGGGCTGGCGATGAGCCTGAGTTCCGTGTCAGTCATCGGGAACGCCTTGCGGTTGGGGCGGCAGAGGGCGTAGGCATGGTGGCATGAAATACAAGGCCGTGGTCTTCGACCTGGACGACACGCTGGTGTGGGACGAACGGATTTCGCGGCAGGCGCTCATGGAGGCCGCGGCGGAGGCTTCGGCCCGCACCGGGGCCGATACAGGGCGCTTGGCGGCGGAGGCCAAGCGGGTCGCGGAGGAGCTGTGGCACGCGCATGCGCCGGTCGAGCGCTGCGATGCCCTGGGCATTGTCGCCTTCGAGGGAATGTGGGGATTCTTCCACGGAGAGGACGACTATCTGAGGCACCTTCGCGAGTGGGTGCCGGGTTTCCGCACGGAGATCTGGCGCAGGGCTCTGGCGGCCGAGGGGATCCAGGACGAAGTGTTGGCGGAGGAACTGGGCGCCCTGTTCCAGCGTCGGCGCCGGGAGTTGCAGGACCCCCTTCCGGGTGCCGCCGTGGTGCTGCACGTCCTGCGTGAAGCCGGGTTGAAGATCGGCCTGTTGACGAACGGGGCACCCGACTTGCAGTGGGAAAAGATCGAGGCTTCCGGACTGGGGATGCTTTTCGATGCGGCCGTGGTCTCCGGGGAGCTCGGCACCGGGAAACCCGACCCCGCCATTTTCCATCATCTGCTGGAGATTCTCGGCGTGCAGTCCGGCGACGCCCTCATGGTCGGGAACTCCCTCTCCCGCGACATCGTCGGGGGCCGGTGCGCGGGCATGGCAACCTGCTGGCTTGCCTTGGAAGGGGAGGATGAACCGGTCGGATTGGTCGAACCGGATTTCACCATCCGCTCGCTGGCCGAACTGCCGCCGCTGGTCCTTCAGGGCACGGGAACCGGTTCCTCGTCCGCGGGGACGTAATCCTCGAACTGCCGCTTCGGGATGAATCGGACCTGCGGTTGCGGAAGCGGGGGAGGATTCAGGGCGAGCGTGGGTTCGATGCGCGTCTGGTAAAGGTTGTTCAACGAGGCTTTCTCGAGCTTGTCCGCGTAGTCGGTGAGCTTGGGATTCGCCTTGCGGACCTTGTCGAAGAAAAGCGCGTAGTAGGCGCGGCGTGCGGCGCGGCGGTCCTCCGGCGTGGTGGCGCGGTCGGCCATCTCCTGCAGTTCAAACAACTGGGGATCGCGGTCGAGGACGGCCTTGAGTCTGCGCAACTGCACGCGCATCTTCCGTTCGGATTCCTGGGGGTCTTCCAGCAGCGGCGGACGCTCGGGCATGGCCGGTGGCGGGGTGTAGGTATCCTGCGTTCCGAACAGGTCGTTGCCGAAAATGTTGTCCTCTCCGGGGAACGGCGCATCCATGGGTGGCAGCGGTTCCTCGCCGGGTGCAAGGGCCGGCTCGGAGATGACGGCCTCCTCGGCGTCGATGATCAATTCCGCGCTCGGAGCCTCGGCCGTGGCGGGGGCATTCGTCATCGCGGGGGCATCGGTCGAAGCTTCCTCCTGCGCGTGGAGAGGCAGGAGGGAGGCCGGCGCAAGCAACGCCGCGGCTGCAGCAAGGAAGATCCCGCGAATCGACATGGCGCGCATTTTAGGACGGCACCTCTTGAAATGGAAAGGCTTTCCGAGTCACATCGGGTCGCTATGTCCCTCCGTTCCGCACTTGCACGCGACCGTCCCTCCGCCGGGAGGGAAAGCGCGGGGGGGTATGTGTGTTTCGACGGCGCCGGCTTCGGACCGGAACCGCGGGTCGGGATCGGTCCGGAGCAAATCGTGGAAGGGGGATGGGATGACTGGGGGTTGTTGGAGGATGCCCTGATGCGCCTCCAGAGGGCGGGGGCGTCCGGGGGGCTGGCCGGATGGTTCGACTACTCCGGCGGATTCCGTTTCGGGGTGTTCCCCGCATGGACCGAGGATGGTCCAGGCGGACTCGACGGAGCGCTCCCGGCGCCGGCGCCGGATTTCCTGCCGGGACTGGAGCGGCCCCAATGGATGGCACTCGTCCGGCGCGCCCGCGAATACATCGCGGCCGGCGACATCTACCAGGTCAATCTCACGCACACCCTGACCGCGCCGTGGACGGCCGATCCGCTGGGGTTTTACCCGCGACTCTGTGCGGCAAGTCCCGCGCCGTATTCCTGCTTCCTGCGGCTCGGCGACACCGAGGTGCTCAGTTCGTCGCCGGAGTGCTTTCTCCGCATCGGGGGGCGGCGTGTCGTGACGCGACCGATCAAGGGCACGCGTCCGCGGGTTGGTGATGATGCGGCGGCGGCGCATGAGCTGATGACCTCCGCCAAGGAGCGGGCGGAGTTGGTCATGATCACCGATCTGGAGCGCAACGACCTCGGCCAAGTCTGCGACTACGGCACCGTGTGCGTCACCGGGCTGTGCGAGTTGGAGACATTCGCACAGGTCCATCATCTCGTCTCGACCGTGGAGGGCCGGTTGCGTCCCGGGGTGTCCGCGATCCAGGCCGTGCGTGCCTGCTATCCGGGAGGGTCGATCACGGGCGCACCGAAGAAGCGCGCCCGGGAGATCATCGCCGAACTCGAGCCCGTGCCCCGCGGCATTTACACGGGGGCCCTGGGGTTTTTCGGGTGCGACGGAGGAGCGGTATTCAACATCGCCATCCGAACCCTCGTGGTGCGCGGAGGTGGCGCGACTTACGGGGTGGGGGCGGGCATCGTGGCCGACTCCGATCCCGCCCTCGAATACGAGGAAACCCTCCACAAGGCCGCCGGTCTGGCTGCGGCCCTGCACGGGATGCGCTGAGTTGTGGCGGCGGAATCGTTTGCGCCATTCCCGGATGGAGTGTAGCCTCCGTGGAGAAGACACCCCCCATTGTGCGCCGATCCCGGAGTCCCTCATGCTCCCGCTGCCTGAGGCGCCGCTTCCGACCCGATCATGAAATTCCAGTTTTCCCCCGCAGTGCTGGCTCTTGGCCGGTGGCTGCGCCGCTTTCTGGCCGCTTCCCTCGCCTTGGTGGTATTCGTCGCGATGCCCGCCGCGATGGCGCAAACCGAGGCGCCCGAGAGCCAGGGTGACCTCAGCATCATCTCCTGGAACATCGAATGGTTTCCGGGAAAGAAGAACTTCGCCCGCAGTGACGCCATGAAGAAGCACGCGCAGGTGGTGTCCGAAGTGATTGCGGAACTGAATCCCGACATCCTCCTCGCTCAGGAGATCCGCGATTGGGAGTCCTTCGCGCGCCTTTGCGATGTGCTCCCCGGATTCCGCCCTGCGGTGGTGTCTGCATTTCCCAGCCGCAAGACCGGCGAATACTGGCGCCAGCAGGTGGCCATCGGTTCCAAGCTTCCCGTCATGGCGGCATGGTCCCAGCCGTGGCAGCAGCACGATGACCTCCAGCCGCCGCGTGGATTCAGTGCGGCCGTGGTTCGCCTGCCCGGGGCCGGATCCCCGCGTTATCTCCTGGTGTATTCGCTGCATCTGAAGAGCAACCTTTCGGAATCCGAGGAGGAGACCCAGACAAACTTCCGTGATCGCGACGAGAGCATCCGCCAGCTCTTGGAACACGTCCGCGAGATGGAGCAGAATGTCTTCAAGGGCGGCATCGTCGGGGTGGTTGTCGGGGGAGACTTCAACACCAACCATGACGGCCAGTTCGACGACAAGGTCATCGAGCTGATGAAGGAGGCGGGGTTCCATCACACGTGGGGGGACACACCGCGCGAGCAGCGCGAGACTTGGCGCGGCACGAAGAAACTCTCCCCGACCACCTTCGATCATATCTTCACCAAGGGCCTCGGGCAGCCGCAGGCGGAGCTGGTCGAGGTTCCCGAAGAAACCAGTGACCATCGGCCGGTCCGGATCATCGTTTCCAAGGAGGATATTGCGCGGGCCAAGCCGCCGGCCACGACGCTGTAAGGGCGGGGATTGCGCCGCCGCGGGTTGCAAACGGGGGGATTTTGGGCGTATTTATTGCTTCCGGAATGGCTGAAAGATCGATCATTTCCCGCCGCGGTTTCCTGCGTGCACTGACCCTCGGTGCCTGTGCGTTTCCGTTGGCGCGTTCCATGGCCCGCATGGGTGAATCCTTCGGGCTGCATCCCGAAACCCCGATGGGAACCGTGCCCCCCGGACCGCTCACCGCCGTTCCGCCGCCGGCACCCGCGGTCATGGAGCCGGCCTTCCACTCGGCGAAGATTGCAACGCCCCACATCGCCATGACGTTCGACGACGGTCCTCATCCGACTCTCACGCCGCGTCTCCTCGACATGCTGGCAGAGCGTGACATCAAGGCGACCTTCTACGTGATCGGGCGCAATGTGGAGGCCCACCCGGAGATCGCCCGCCGCATCGTTTCCGAGGGGCATGAGATCGCCAACCACACGTGGACGCATCCGGCGCTTTCCAAGCTGTCCGACGAGCGCATTGCCGAGGAACTGCGCCGGACGCACGAGGAAGTGTTCGCCGTGACCGGCTACCGGATCACCGGCCTGCGCCCACCCTACGGTGCAAGCAACGACCGCGTGCGGCAGATCGCCTTCGACAAGCACGGCTACGGCACCATCATGTGGTCCGTCGATCCCCTCGATTGGAAATACCGCAACACCGTCCGGGTCACGCGCGAACTGGTCGTCGGCGCCTCGCCGGGGGCCGTGCTGCTGGCCCACGACATCCATCCCACGACGATTGCGGCGGTGCCTTCCACGCTCGACCAATTGACGGCCAAGAAATTCGAGTTCGTCACCGTGCACCACCTCCTCGAGATGGACAAATCGGGGCGACAGGATTTGAACCTGCGACCTCCTGGTCCCAAACCAGGCGCTCTACCAAGCTAAGCTACGCCCCGTGCGACACGGACAACGGTAGCGTGGATCGGCGCTTTGTCAGGCGGAAAGGTGGCGAATACACCGTTGCAGGGAACGGGGTGGGGTGGCATCGTCCGGCATGTTTTTGAAATGCACAGGATCGGGAATGTGCGCGAGGCGGCGACCATGTTGAGGGCATCGGTTCTTCTGATCGGTGCTTCGTGCCTTGCGGGATGCGCCTCCGTGAGCGTGACCAGGGAATCGGAGAACGCATCGCTGGCTCCGAAGGCGCCGCCGTCGGTGCTCCATGTGCGGAACTTCAAGGTGCCAAGGGGCGTCGAGTTCGACGTGGCCGCGCCCCGGGATAGCGGATCACCCGAGGATCGCGTTGCCGGCTTCGTGGCCGATGGCATCTCTTCCAACGCGGGGAAATGGGTTGCGTCTCCGAGCAAGCTTTCCGACGGCGACGCGCTCCCGTCGAGCGGTCTTCTCGTGGACGGGAAATTCACCCGGGTGCGGCAGGGCAGCAGAGCCCTTCGTCTGATTCTGGGTTTCGGCGCCGGACGTTCGCGCATGGATACGACGGTCAGGGTGTATAACCTCGAGAAATCCGCCGACGATCCGTGGCTCATTTTCAAAACCTCGGGCGGCAGCAATGTGGAGCCGGGTTTGGTCGGTGCGGTTGTCCCGGGTCCGCTGACCCTGCCGACCATGGCGGCCATGGCCGGGGGGGTGGCCTCGACAGTCGTCGGCCGCGGCATGAAGGGGGTTTCGCAGGATGGCCGCCGGACCGGGAAGGTGATTGCCGCCGCCGTGCACGACTATCTGGTCAAGCACGGTCTTGTGGAGCGCAAAACCCGTGTGAAAAGGGGCGGGAAAGTCTCCACTCCCGCAGGGGAGCTCGTGGTGCCCGGACCGTTGCAGGAGCCGCCGGATGGGGCGCCGCGCGGCGCCGCGTCATAGGCTCAAGGCTCCTCGAGATCGGGGTTGGAATGGCCGCGGAGCCAACCCACCACGGAGAGCACCACCGGCAGGATGGCCAAGGCGACGAAGAGGCCGGAGAATTGGTGCAGCCAATCCCCGTAAAGCATGTAGTAGGTTCCGAGCACGAGGAGGCCGGTCAGCCCGACGGCTGAGATGGCCCATGCGACAGGGATGAGCTTGCGCCGGAACAGGTTGCGCTCCTCACGGCGGTTGATGCGGGTTTCTCTGTTTTCGAAACGGCGCTCGGAAATGCCTGGAATACCCATAATTCGTGAACCGAAGACAATGCCTTGCCGCAATCGGCGGGGCAAGCCTGCACACGGGGGCCGCTACAAAGCCGAGGGATAGTCGCCGTTCGCCACCAACCGGCGGATGCTGTCGGTCACGCGCGGGCGATCATCCTTGTAAGTGACCCCGAACCAGTCCGAGGAACTCGGCAGCACGCGCACGGTGGCCTCCTCCCCGGCGATCATCTCCGCGACAGCTGTGGGAAGGTAACACTCGGTCTTTCCGCTG
This sequence comes from Chthoniobacterales bacterium, assembly GCA_014879535.1. Taxonomy (GTDB): domain Bacteria; phylum Verrucomicrobiota; class Verrucomicrobiia; order Chthoniobacterales; family JACTMZ01; genus JACTMZ01. Next base: position 71,931 of record JACSRX010000019.1, on the reverse strand, counting down.
CCGGCATGGGCCGAGAGAAAACGGCTGAGAGCCTGTTCCAGCAGGGGGAAGATCCGCGGGGTGAATCCCCAGAAGTTCATCGACACCGGCGTGTCGGGAGCCAGATTGCGCGGGCCGCATCCGATGGTTCCGTCGCCGCGCGCGGCGATGTCGGTCAACTCCTCGATCCCTTGCAGCAGGCCGTTCGCATCCACTGCACAAATTCCGCGGGCCACGCTTCCATGCTCGCTGAGGGTCTTGTCGAGGCGGTAGCCGACCATGGCGAACGAGGCGGGGTCCGGGGGCTGGCGCAGATACGCCCCCATGATCCGGAATGCGTCGGCGCCGTAAAAATCGTCGGCGTTGATCGAGGCGAAGGGGCCGGAGATCGCCCCGCGGGCACACCATACGGCATGGGCCGTTCCCCAAGGCTTGGTGCGGAATGGCGGGGGGGCGACACCGCCGGGAAGATCGGTGAGCTGCTGGAACACGCAGTCCGTGGCGACCTTCCCTCCGTAGCGGCTGACAATCTTCTCGCGGAACTCCTTCTCGATGTCCCGGCGGATGAGGAACACAACCCGGTCGAAACCGGCGCGGATGGCGTCATGGACCGAGTAGTCGAGCAGCGTCTCTCCACCCGGGCCGACCGGGTCGAGCTGCTTGAGTCCGCCGTAGCGGCTTCCCATGCCTGCGGCGAGAACGAGGAGGGACGGCATTTCAGGCGCCTTTGGCGGTGCTCTTCTCGCGGTGGTGCTCGTAGGCGTTGATGATGGCCTGCACGAGAGGATGGCGGACGACGTCGCGCTGGGTGAGGGCCCGGATGGCGATGCCTTCCACATCGTCCAGGACATCGAGCGCCTCGAGGAGCCCGGAGCGCTTGTTGCGCGGGAGGTCGATCTGCGTGCGGTCGCCGGTGATGACGCATTTCGACTCGTTGCCGAGGCGCGTGAGGAACATGAACATCTGCTCGGCCGTCGTGTTCTGCGCCTCGTCGAGCACGACGAACGAATGGTTGAGCGTGCGGCCGCGCATGTAGGCCAGGGGGGCGATCTCGATGATGCCGCGATCCATGAATTTCTGGATCTCCTCGGTTTCCAGCATGTCGTAGAGCGCGTCGTAGAGCGGACGCAGGTAGGGGAGGATTTTCTCCTCGAGGGCTCCGGGCAGGAAGCCCAGGGCTTCCCCGGCCTCGACCGCGGGGCGGGTCAGGACGATGCGGCTGACCTGTTCCTTCTTCAGCGCGGCCACGGCCATGGCCATGGCGAGGTAGGTCTTGCCCGTGCCGGCCGGCCCCACCCCGAAGACAATGTCATGTTCCCGGATGGCCCGGACATAGTCGCGCTGGCCCGGGGTTTTCGGGATCACGGGCGCCTTGCGCGGGGCGCAGATGATGCGGTCGGCGGCGAGCTCGGTGATGTTGCCGTTGGTCTGACCTGTCTCGGCGGATTCGAGGGCGTAGCGGAATTCCTGTTTGCCGATGACGGCACCGCCGCGTCGGGCCTCGTCGAGCTGCGTGAACACCTGGGCGGCGCGATCCGTCTGCTCCTTGGTCCCGTCGAGGCGGATCCAGCCCTCGCGGGCGGTGACCTGCACGCCGAGGCGGCGCTCCATTTCGCGGAGCAGGCGCTCGTCGTTCTGGTAGAGCGCGGTGGCTGCCCGCGCATTGTCGAAATGGAGCGTGGTGCTCTCCATCAAGCGGTCATTTGCGGAACCCGTAAACAAGAGCCCACCCGGTGCGTTCCTCGGGGGAGGAGAGGATCTCCACGATCGCAAAATAGGTCCCGGAGGCCCGGGGCTTGATCTCGGCGTAGGCGAAACGCCCGCGCTGCCACGATTTGGATTCCGCGAGGTTGCCTTCCGAGTCGTAGATGTTGACGCGCAAAGTGGCGCCATCCACGTCTGTCGCGAGGAAGAACATGTAGCTGTTGCCGCGGAACAGCTGGGCGGTGACGGCTTTCTTGTCGCCGGCACCAAGGTCGCCGCCCCAGGCATCCTCGCGGATGATCCATCCCTGCTTGGCATAGGGATCCGCGGCCTCGTAGGCGAAGGAGAGGGCGTCGTCCACGAAGGCGTGCACGGGGGGCGTGCCGAGAAGGAGGGCAATGGCAGCCAGCACGGACCACTTTGCAAGTCTGGGGAGGGCGCTCATGGTCAACCGGCCTTGGTGCGGATGAGTTCCACCATCTGGGTGGTGATGCCGTTGATCTCGGTGACCGTCTCGGCCGAGATGTCGCGGTCGGGGGATTTTTCGATGAGCGGCCCGATGCGCCCGAGCGCGATGCGGATTTCCCCGACGAGCTGGTTGCGCTTGAGGCGCGGGTTCATGGTGTCGAGCTGCTTGTTGAAATAATTTATGAGCAGCGGCTGGTAGAGCAGCTCGGCCCGGTCGCGGGAATACTTGCCCTTCACGATGGAGGTCAGGGTCTGGGTGCCGCGGAGCCAGCCGCCGACGCTCACGAGCTGCGCCAGTTGCTCGTCATTGAGCTCGGCCATGGCCTTGTTGACGTCGTGCAGCGCCCCGTCGAACTCGCGGCGGACGCCGTTCCAGTCGCGGGCGTCGGCCTTTTCGATGATGCTGTTGCTGCGGGCGACGACGGATTTGCGGACGTTGATGGCCTCCGCAAGGGTGAGGACATTGCGGCCGATCTCCTTGACGCGCTCGCTGTCCTCCGCCTCCACGGCGATGAAGCCGTCTGCGATGACGCTGCCGAGGAGGAGCGCGTCCTGGGCGCGGTTGCCGGTGGGGGAGAAGGTGCGGGCGGCCCCGAGTTCGTCGCGCCAGTTCGGATTGCCGAGCTTGTCGAGGACCCCGAACACCTCGCTGGGCACCGGGACCACGACATTGTCCACGGTCTCCGCGGGGAATTGCCCCAAATCGATCTTCTTCGCAGGTCGCTGGGCGGCAAGAGATGCCGCGCAGGCGAAGAACAGCAGAATGGCCAGAGAGGGTCGCACGGATGGAATAAGAGGATATTTCACTTGGGGGAATGGCAAGATAAAGCATAAAAAGCCCCCCGTGGAACAAGTGCCAAGCGCCGAGCGCGTGCAGGAAATCATGGAGGCGATGGCCGGACGCCGTGTGCTGGTGGCGGGCGACCTGATGCTCGACGAGTTCATCTGGGGGAAGGTGTCGCGCATTTCGCCAGAGGCTCCGGTGCCGGTCGTGGCGGTGGACCGGGAGACTTCCTATCCCGGCGGCGCGGCAAATGTGGCCCGCAATCTGCGCCAGTTCGCCAGACATGCGGCGGTGCTCGGGCTGGCCGGGGATGACCGGCCCGGCGAACGGCTGCGGGAGTTGCTGGCGGCCGGGGGGATCGAGACCGATGGCGTGATCACGCGCGCGGGTGCCCCGACCATCGTGAAGACCAGGATCATCGCCCGCATGCAGCAGGTGGTGCGCGTCGATCGGGAACTCGCCGATCCGGTGCGCCCGGCCGAGCGAGAGTCATTGTTGGCGGCGCTGGATGCGATGCTTCCACGGGCGGACGGCGTGATATTGGAGGATTACGGCAAGGGCCTTCTCGATGCGGAGCTGGCGGCGGAAATCATCCGCCGCTCCCGCGCCGCCGGATGCGTGGTGGCGGTGGATCCCAACGCGGGCAACCCCCTGCCCTGGAAAGGAGCCACGGTGGTCAAACCGAACCGCCACGAAGCGTTCGCCGCGGCGGGGCGGACATGGAGCGAGCCTGCGGCACATCCCTTGGAGGACGCCCCCTTGCTCGCGGTCGGGGAAACTTTGCTCGCCGAATGGGATGCCGACCAGCTGCTCATCACATTGAGCGAACTGGGGATGCTTCTTTTCACCCGAGAAGGGGGGCGTTACCACACGCCGACGCGCGCGCGCGAAGTGTTCGATGTCTCGGGCGCGGGCGACACGGCCATCGCCCTCCACACGCTGGCGCTCTGCGCGGGGGCTTCGCCGGTGGAGGCCTCGGAAATCGCCAACCATGCCAGCGGCGTGGTGGTCGGGAAGCTCGGCACCGCGACGCTCGCCCCCGCCGAGCTTTTGGAGAGCTTCGAGAAGCACCATGCCATCTGAACGTCCCGCCGTGTTTTTCGACCGCGACGGAACGCTCATCCGTGAGGTGCATTTCTGCTCGGACGCGTCGCAGGTGAAGGTGATCCCGGGTGCGCCGGAGGCGCTGTTGCGGCTGTCCGCGGCGGGATTCGCCCTCGTCATCATCACCAACCAGAGCGGCATCGGGCGGGGGTATTTCACGCACGATGACTACCGCCTTGTGCATGAGGAAGTGCTGTGGCAACTGAAACCCGCGGAGATCACGGCTGCCTATTTCGATGACAGCACGCCGGACAACCCGAGCGACCGTCGCAAGCCGTCCCCGGGAATGGTCGAGGAAGCCGCCCGCGACCACGGTCTGGACCTGTCGAGGTCGTATTTCGTGGGCGACCGGCGCGCGGACATTGAATGCGGGAAAAACGCCGGCTTGCGCACGGTGCTTGTGGAGACCGGTTACGGCCGGGATCATCTGGACTGCGGTGCCGATGCCGTCGTTCCCGACATCGGTTTTGCGGCGGATTGGATCCTGCAGGAGGCATCATGTCCGCGGTGACCGCCATCATCCCCGCGCGCTGGGCATCCACCCGCTTTCCCGGCAAGCCCTTGGTGGACCTGCGCGGCAAGCCGCTCATCCGGCACGTGTGGGAGCGGGCATGCCGTGCGAAGCGCGTGGACCGCGTGATTGTCGCCACGGATGACATGCGCATCGCCGAGGCAGCTTTCAACTTCGGGGCGGAGGTGGCGCTCACGTCGCCGCGTCACCCCACCGGCACCGACCGGTTGGCCGAGGTGGCGGCCAAATTGAAACAGGCCCGGATCATCCTCAACGTGCAGGGCGACGAGCCGGATATCGCGCCGTCCACGATCGACCGTCTGGCGGCGGCCCTGCAGGGCGACCCGCGGCTCGGGATGGTCACGGCGGCCAACCCCATCACCGACACCGGAGACATCGGGAACCCCAATGTGGTCAAGGTCGTGACCGACGCGGACGGTCGCGCGCTGTATTTTTCGCGCAGCGTGATCCCTCACGACCGCGACGGGCGCGGGGGCATCCGTTATCTGCGCCATCAGGGGATTTACGGTTACCGTCGCAGGGTCCTGCTCGACTTCGTGGGCTGGAAGCCGACGCCGCTCGAGCGGGCCGAAAAACTCGAGCAACTGCGCGCCCTCGAGCACGGGGTTTCCATCGGTGTTATCATGGTGCGCCGCGGTTCGGTCGGGGTGGATGCCCCGGAGGACTTGGCGAGGGCCGAAAGGGCGTTGCGCGGCAAATCGGAATCATGAAGACAATTTTCGTCACAGGCGGCGTGGTGAGTTCGCTCGGCAAGGGACTGGCGGCCGCGTCGCTCGGCACGCTGCTGGAAAGCCGGGGTCTTCGCGTGACCATGCAGAAGCTCGATCCCTACCTGAACGTCGACCCGGGAACGATGAGCCCCTACCAGCACGGCGAAGTCTATGTGCTCAACGACGGGGCGGAGACCGACCTCGACCTCGGCCACTACGAGCGCTTCACGAACTGCGTCCTCGGGCGCCGCAACAACCTCACCAGCGGGCAGGTTTACGAGACGGTGCTGGCGCGCGAGCGGCGCGGCGACTACCTCGGCAAGACGGTGCAGGTGATCCCGCACGTCACCGACGAGATCAAGTCGCGCATCCGCGAACTCGCCGCGCAGGGCGACGCGGACGTGGCCATCATCGAGATCGGGGGCACCACCGGCGACATCGAGGGACTCCCATTCCTCGAATCGATCCGCCAATACCTCCTCGAGGCCGGCGAGGGCAATGCGATGCTCATCCATGTGACGCTGGTGCCGTTCATCAAGGCGGCCGGCGAACTGAAGACGAAGCCGACGCAGCAGAGCGTGGCCAAGCTGCGCGAGATCGGTTTGCAGCCCAAGGTCGTGATCGCCCGCACGGAATATGCGCTTGATGACGACGTGAGGGAAAAATTGTCGCTGTTCTGCAATGTCCCCAAGCGTTCGGTGATCGAGGCGCGCGACGTGGATCACACGATCTACGAGCTGCCGTTGATGTTGCAGGCCGAGGGGCTGGATGCCGTCGTATGCGAGGCCCTGCACCTGGAGACACCGCCGGCGCGGATGGACGACTGGGCCAAGTTCGTCGAGCGCGTGGTGCGTCCGCGCAAGCGCGTGTCGATCGCGGTCGTCGGCAAATACATCGAGCTGCAGGATGCCTACAAGAGCATCTACGAGTCGCTCACGCATGCCGGGGCGGCGCACGACTGCGGGATCGACCTCGTGCTGGTGGATGCGGAGGATCTCGAGGCCGAAGGCGGCCCGGCGCGCCTCCTGCGCGGCGTGGCCGGCATCCTCGTGCCCGGCGGCTTCGGCGACCGAGGGGTCGAGGGCAAGATTGCGGCGGCACGTTACGCCCGGGAAACCGGCACGCCTTATCTCGGCATCTGCCTCGGGATGCAGGTGGCCGTGGTGGAATTCGCCCGCAATGTCTGCGGCCTCGCCGGGGCGGACAGCACCGAGTTCGATCCCGAGACGCCGCATCCGGTGATCTACCTGATGGAGGATCAGAGGGATGTCACCGAGAAGGGCGCAACGATGCGGCTCGGTTCCTACACCTGCATGCTCCGCAAGAACACCCTGGCCCACCAACTTTACGGGGCGGCCGAAATTGCCGAGCGGCACCGCCACCGCTACGAGTTCAACATGGAATACCGGGGCACCCTCGAGAAGCAGGGGCTGGTCGTCTCCGGGACCTCGCCGGACGAGACCCTTGCCGAGGTGGTCGAGCTGCGGAACCACCCGTGGTTCGTCGCGTGCCAGTTCCACCCGGAGTTCCGCTCCCGTCCCCGGGCCCCGCATCCGCTTTTCCGAGGATTCGTCGCGGCGAGCCTGACGCACGTTTGCTAAGTCCGGCCCCGGCCGTTACCCTCGGGCCATGAGTTCCATGAACCAGCTCGACCAGCTCAAGCAATTCACCACCGTCGTCGCCGACACGGGGGACTTCGAAAGCATCCGCCAGTTCGCGCCGCAGGACGCCACGACCAATCCGACCCTCATCTACAAGGCCGTGGGTCATCCCGAATACGCGCCGCTGCTCGACCAGGCGGTGGCCGAGCGGAAGGGGTCCGGGCTGCCCCGGGAACAGCTCATCCGCGACATCATCGACGACCTGCTCACCATTTTCGGAGAGAAGATCCTGCAGATCGTTCCGGGGCGTGTCTCGACCGAGGTCGATGCGCGCTTGTCCTTCGACACGCCGGCCACCATCGAGAAGGCGCGGAAGCTGATCGGTCTTTACGCTTCGCGCAACGTGCCGCGGGAGCGGATCCTGATCAAGATCGCCTCCACATGGGAGGGGGCGCGAGCCGCCGAGGTGCTGCAGAAGGAAGGGATCAACTGCAACCTCACGCTGCTGTTCTCGCTGCCCCAGGCCATCGCCTGTGCCGAGGCGCGCGTGAGGCTCATCTCGCCGTTCGTCGGCCGCATTTACGACTGGTATAAGGCCAAGACCGGGAAGGAATACTCGGGGGCGGATGATCCCGGCGTGCAGTCCGTGGACACCATCTACAATTATTTCAAGAAGTTCGGCTACGAGACGCAGGTCATGGGTGCGAGCTTCCGCAACGTCTCGCAGATCCTCGCCTTGGCGGGATGCGACCTGCTCACCATCAGTCCCGAATTGCTGGGCGAGCTCCAGGGATCCGACGGTCCCGTGGAGCGCAGGCTTTCGGTGGAGGAAGCCAGGGCGTCGGGTGCGGAGAAGATCGATCTCGATGAAAAGACCTTCCGCTGGATGCTCAACGAGGATGCCATGGGCACCGAGAAGCTGGCGGAGGGGATCCGAAAATTCTCCGAGGACATTGTCAAACTCGAGGGCCTCATCGCCAAGAAGCTCGGGTAGCAGGCGCGGGGTGGTGGAGAGCTGAGCGATCGTTTTGGAGAGGACAATCTTTGCGAGCCATCAACCCGCAACCTTCCGCACCGGCAGACCACGGGCGCCTCTGGCTCGTCCTCGCCTTCGCCATTTTTCCCCTGCTCGCCCTCATCGAGTGGACCATGGGGCGCTCCCCGCTCGGCCCTGACGGCGCATTCGGCTGGTGGACTTCGAACATCTGGGGTCCCGAATGTTCCCAGCGCGTTGCCGACGCCTACGCCTTTTCCCACATCATCCACGGCATGGCCTTCTACGGCCTCCTCTGGCTCTTCGCCCGCCGGCTTCCCCTTTCCGCCCGCTACCTCATCGCCGTGATCATCGAGGCGGGCTGGGAACTTCTGGAAAACTCCCCCCTCATCATCAATCGCTACCGCGAAGCCACGATGGCCCTCGGCTACAGCGGCGACAGCATCCTGAATTCCGCGAGCGACCTGCTCATGATGTCCCTCGGGTTCCTCCTCGCATGGCGCCTCCCGGTCTGGGCGACCGTCACGGCCGTCCTCGTCATGGAAATCGGCTGCGCTCTCTGGATCCGCGACAACCTCACGCTCAATATCATCATGCTTCTCCACCCCGTCGAGGCCATCAAGGCCTGGCAATCGGCCGGGGCACCGGTGCCATGATGGACAGGGGCGGGTTGGCGTCGCGGGCTCTCAGCCGGCGGCCGGAAGGGACGCGCCGTGGGCGGGTTTGGGAAGCACGCGGTCCTTGCGGAAGAGTCCCTCGATCCGCTCGAAGTAGAGGTAGATGATGGGCGTGATGTAGAGGGTGACGATCTGCGAGATGATGAGGCCGCCGACCACGGCGAGTCCGAGGGGTTGCCGCACGTCGCCACCGGCGCCGAAACCCAAGGCGATGGGAAGCGTGCCCATCATCGCCGCCATGGTGGTCATCATGATCGGCCGGAACCGGATGAGGCATGCATCGAAAATCGCGCGGGATGGCGGCACATTGTGCCGGCGTTGGGCGTCGAGAGCGAAGTCGATCATCATGATGGCGTTCTTCTTCACGATGCCGATGAGCATGAGGAGTCCGACGAAGCCGTAAACGTTGAGTTCTTTCCCGAAGAGGAGAAGGGTCAGCAGGGCGCCGAATCCGGCCGAAGGCAGACCGGACAGGATGGTGAGCGGGTGGGTGAAGCTCTCGTAGAGGATGCCGAGGATGATGTAGATGACGAGGATGGCCATGATGAGAAGGAGGCCGAGGTTGTTGAGGGAGGCTTGGAAGGCCTGGGCAGTGCCTTGGAATTGGGAGCTGATGCCTTCGCCCACCTGGGAGTCGGCGAGGCGCTGGATGACCGGCACGACATCGCTCAACGAATAGCCGGGGGCGAGATCGAAGGAGAGGGTGACGGCGGGAAGTTGACCGAGGTGCTGGACGGTGAGGGGGCCGGTCTGGGTCTTGAACTTCGCGATGGCGTCGAGCGCGATGAGGCGGCCGGTGGTCGAGGAGCGGACGTAGAGGCGGGAAAGGTCGGCGGCCTCGCGTTTGAAGTTGTCGCTGGCCTCGATGATGATGCGGTATTGGTTGTTCGGGGTGTAGATGGTGGAGATCTGGCGCGTCGAGTAGGCGGCTCCGAGCGCCCGTTCGATCTGGGCGGCGCTCACGCCGAGGGCGGAGGCCTTGTCGCGGTTGATATCGACCAGAACCTCGGGATTGGTGACCTGGAGATCCGAGGTGACATCGATCAGCCCGGGAACGCCGCGCATCGCCTCCTCCATCGTTCCCGCGGCCTCGTAGAGCTGGTCGAGGTTCGGACCGAACAGGGTGAACTGGTAGAGGCTCTTGGTGAGCATGCCGCCGATGCGGATGGTGGGGGGATTCTGCGGGAAGACCTTGAGGCCCGGGATGCCGCTGAGATCACGCCGCAGTTCGCGGACGACTTCGTCGATCGGGGAGCGCTCACTGCGAGGCTTGAGCGTTATGATCAGGCGTCCGGTGTTGCCCAGGCGCGCACCCTGCCCCCCGCCGATGCGCGAGACGAATCCCTCGACATTGGGGTTGCGGGAGACGATTTCCGCAGCCTGCTGCTGGAGTTCGACGAGTTTCTCGAAGGCGACGCCCTGCTCAGCCTCGGTGCTGACAATGATGCGGTTGGCGTCCTCGTTGGGAAGAAACCCCTTGGGCACGATGATGAAGAGCCACGCGGTGGCGGCGGCCATGGCCACCGCGGCAAGGGAAACGAGAACATGGTGCCTGATGGCGACACGGAGCGTCCTTTCATACGCTGACAGGAAACCCGCGAAGATGGCTTCCGACCACCGGAAGACAATGTTGTTGCTCGCGCTGTGGGCCTGCCTGAGGAAGCGGCTGCTGAGCATCGGGGTGAGGGACAATGAGATGAATCCCGAGATGAGAATGGCCACGGCGATGGTCACGGCAAATTCGTTGAGCAGGCGTCCGAGGATCCCGCCCATGAACAGGACCGGGATGAACACCGCGGCGAGCGACAGGGTCATCGACAGGATGGTGAAGCCGATCTCGCGGCCGCCCTTGATCGCGGCCTGCATGGGCGTTTCCCCCTTCTCGATGTGGCGGATGATGTTCTCCAGGACGACGATGGCGTCATCGACCACGAACCCCACGGCGAGGATCAGGGCCATGAGCGAGAAATTGTTCACGCTGAATCCCAGAAGATACATGACGCCGAACGTGCCGATGATGGACAGGGGGATTGCGGCGCTGGGAATGAGCGTCGCGCGGACGTTGCGGAGGAAGATGAAGATGACGAGGATGACGAGGGCGATGGCAAGGCCCAGGGTGAATTTGACGTCGTGCAGGGATTCCCGGATCGAGGCGGACCGGTCGTAGAGGATGTCGAGCTTGATTCCGCCCGGGAGCTGGGCCTGATAGGCCGGGAGCAGTTCCAGAATGCGGTCGATCACGTCCACCGTGTTCGCCCCCGGTTGGCGCTGGATGGCCAGGACCACGCCGCGAGTGAGGTTATACCAGCCGAGATTCTTCTCGTCCTCGACGCCATCGATGACGGTGGCAATCTCCCGCAGGCGGACCGGGAAGCCATTGCGGTAGCTGACGATGAGTTCGCGGAAGGCGGCAGCGTCCTCAAGCTGGCCGGTTGCCTTGATGGTCCGGGACTTGGCGCCGGTATCCAGCTCGCCGGTGGCGGCATTCGAGTTGGCCTCGCGGATGGCGGACTCCACCTCGTCGATGCCGATGCCGCGGGCTGCGAGTTCGCGAGGATCGATCTTCACCCGGACGGCGTATTTCTGGGATCCGAAGAGATCGACCTGCGCCACGCCGAGCACGGTGGAGAGCCTCTGCGCGATGAGCGTGTCGGCGTATTCGTTCACCTGGCTGTAGGCCAGCGTGTCCGAGTGGGCGGCAAGAAGAAGGATCGGCTGCTCGGCGGGATTGACCTTGCGGAAGGAGGGCGGCGAGGGCATGTCCACCGGCAGATCGCGCTGGGCTTGGGAAATGGCGGCCTGCACGTCCTGCGCGGCGGCGTCGATGTCGCGCGAAAGATTGAACTGGATCGTGATGCTGGAGGAGCCGAGCGAGCTGGTGGACGTCATCGACTCGATCCCGGCGATGGTGGAGAATTTCTTTTCCAGCGGCAGGGCGACGGAGGAGGCCATCGTCTCGGAACTGGCGCCGGGGAGGCTCGCGGAGACGTTGATCGTGGGGAAATCGACGTCCGGAAGATCGCTGACCGGCAGGTGGATGTAGGCGAACAACCCGCAGCCGAGGATGCTCACCATGACGAGGGTCGTCATGATGGGGCGCCGGACGAAGGGATCGGTCAGGCTCATGGCGCGGGTGGTGACGCCTCGCTGTTCTTGACGATGACTTTTCCGTCCGCGCTGACCCGCAGCTGCCCCGTGGTGATGACCGTTTCCCCGGGTTGGAGGCCGCCCGCGATGATGGCCAACCCGTCCACGGTGCGCTCGACCTCGATTTTGCGGAGGATGGCCGTGTCCCCCTCGACGACGAAGACTTGGGAGCCCTGCTGGCCCTCCATGATGGCGACGGCAGGAATGACGGTCACATCGGGCTCTTCCGTGAGCTTCACCGTCACGTCCACGAACAGCCCGGGCCAGAGCTTTTCCTCCGCGTTGGGAAACGTGGCCTTGAAGGCGATCATGCCGGAACCGCGGTCCACGGCATTGTCGATGAAGCTGAGCTCGCCGGTGTCGAGGAGCCGCCCGGTGTCGGGAGCGTAGGCGGTGACGACGGGAGGGCCGTGGTCCAGCCATTGGCGGAGTTCGTCCAGCGAATTCTCCGGCAGCGCGAAGGCCACATAGATCGGCTGCATCTGGTTGATGATCGCAAGGCTCTCCCCGTTGGCCTGCACGATGTTCCCCGCCTTGAGCAGGGCGGCGCCTGCGCGCCCGGAAATCGGCGCGCGCACCTGCGTCCAGTCGAGCGACAGCTGCGCTTCGTCCACATCGGCCTGGCGGGCGGCCAATTCGGATTTCTGCGAAATGGCCGTGGCGAGGAACTGGGCGGTCTGCTCCTTGGAGGCGGCGCCGCGCTTGATCAGCGTGGCATACCGCTCGGCCTGCTCGGAGGCGTTGTCCGCCGTGGCCTGGGACATGGCAAGGTTGGCCTGTGCACGTTTGAGGGCGGCTTCGAATGCCCGCGGGTCGATGCTGAAAAGCAGGTCGCCCGCCTTGACCGAGGCCCCGTCGGCAAAGTGAACCTTCAGGATCTCGCCCTGCACCTTCGATTTGATCTGCACGCTGGCGATCGGTTCGACGGCGCCGATGGATTTCATCTGCACCGGCATCGTGCGTTTCTCCGCGACGGCGACCTCCACGGGGGCCGGCGGCGCGGCTGCGGACTTCTGCGCGTCGGGCCTCCCGCAGGAACAAAGTCCCGCGGTGAGGAGAATGAGGAATCGCAAGGAGCCGTGAGTCATGGGGTCGCTGTGGTTCAGCACGTCCACGTCGTGCCCGTGTCGCCCGTGGAAATCACGCCGAACATGCGGGCAATGTGTCGGCTCCGGGCATGAAAGTCAAAATCACCACAAGCGAACGCGCCCGCGTCTCCTCCGAAATTTGGGGACCGATCTCCGGGCCGTCCGGGGAACACTGCTGTTCCGGTCGCGTTGGAGTGGGCGGAACGATCATGTGTTGTCCTAGTTGCTGCGCGGTGGTGGTCGGAGGATAAGAACAGCAATCATGTGGCCGTTCTGGTCTGTGGATGGCAAAATCTTGGGACTGTATTGAGATTTGTTGACTGACCCCATTGGCTGGAAAATGGCTTGAATCGTTGTTCATGCTCCCTATTGGCAAGGGATATCCCCCCCGAGCCTTCGGGCGAGGGGCGCGGGGCCGCGGGAGCAATCCTGCGGCCCCTGCTACTTCATGGGCCTGAAAACCAACATTTCTGGGGACGGGTTCAGCCTGTTTTACGGGAGTCTGTGCAGGATGCCTCTTCGCTGGATCAGCGGTAAATCTCCCGGCGATGACCTATGTCGATGACCAGCACCAAGAGCACCTTGTCTTGAACTTGGTAAACGATCCGATGGTCACCCACCCGGATTCGGAACACATCGGAGCTGCCTGTGAGTTTCACGCAACCGGGCGGCCGTGGTGAGGTCTCGAGTTCGCGTAGCACCTCAAGCAAGCGTCGCCGGAGAGCCGTGTCGCGGAGGGACGCCAAGAACTTGGCCGCCTTGCGAACGACTTCGACGCGGTAAGTCACGCGTTCAGTTCCGACTCCAGTCTGTCCAGTGAAACGGTCGTCTCCTCTCCCGAGACGACCTCAGCCAAGGCGGTGCGTGCAATCTGCAGGTCTCGCAAATCCTCCAAAAGCCGCGCCAAATCCGCAGGCGGGAGCTTGGCGGCAGCCTCCTCGATCTCGGTCACAGTGGACATGTTGGAATCCTACGCGTCTTTGCCGTTGGGTTCAATACATGCGCCCACCCGAACGACCGCTCTCTTTCGCCTCGCATCCCGAGAGCTATAAACCATGACCGCCCCCTTTAAAATACGGTCCGACTCCGGGGAGTGGCGATTCCGGCAAGATACAGCCACCGGTTTCGGAATTTGACCGATGGGCAGGCCCCGGTAAGCTGACGGTGTGAAAGGAATTCTTCTGGGGCTTTTCGCTTTGCCGGTGGTGATCCTCTTGGCTCCGTTGATCTTCGCGGTGGGGATAGCGGGGCTCTATGCCATTGCCTACGCCATGGGTATGTCCCCGGTGGACTGGCACGCCATCCAGTCGAGAGGCTGAGCCAGGATGCAGCAAAACCCCGCCAAGGTGCAGGACCGAGGCGGGGTGATACTTGGGCCGTAGCTACGCGGAGCGGCGCTTTCTTGTGGCGCTCGTGAATTCAAGGCCGAAACCTCCTTCTTTTCTACGTCCGCGCCGCGATCAAATACGGCTTCTGCGCTCAAGTGAGAAAGCCTCGGACAAGCAGACGAACCACAGGACGATGCAGGGGAGGACAAAGGGGGCGGTCAAAATGATGGCGACCATCCATGCAAACCCCCGGCGTATATGGCCGTTCGTGAGTTGCCATGATCCCGGAATGATCAGGTTTATGATCGGCGGAATGGAGTTCTGCCCCATGCCGGAACCGTGGTTCCCGCCCGGCGGATGGTCAAACGAAAAGGCAGGGACGGTGAGCACCCCCCTTCCACACCCTGCCTCGCACCCCGAGTGCAATAAACCATGACCGACCCCTTTGGCCCCCCAGAGGCTTCTGATCGGCTGGAAAGCGTCAGCATGGCGTAGGATACTCCTTAGGGTTGTAAACCCATCTCGAAGCGACAAGGGCATTCAGGGCGGCGCTCATGCTCAGGAATCTCGATTAATCGAATAAATGGCGGTTTCGGGAACGTCTCTAAACAGAGAAGCAGCGATTCTTCAAAGAATGTAAGCATATTTGAGTTGAAGACTTGCATTCCACTGGCTAGCGGAGCTGGTGTATCTTCATTCAAGTGCCACGTTGGCTCCGAGAGGATAATGACACCATCAGACTCCACCGCCCTAAAGTCGTGAATGTGAAGAGTTCCAGAATGACCGCCAGGATGTTCCACAGCATTGCGCATGCGCACAAGAGGACTTATCCAACCGCGGAAGTCATTATCAAGCATTAACGCGAGCGGGCTATCGTCTCCGAACTTGCCCTTCGCCCAGCTCACGATCTCTCCGTATCTTGCTTGCCTGCTAAAGGTGGTGTTGAACAAAGTGTTGAAGACGATCGTAAAGTCTCTCAGCGCTGATTTAGCGTGATACAAGTAGGATTCTGAGTCTGCCTTTAGATTGCATACACTCGGAATGGTGTAGGCTCTACCGTTCGCTTGTGCATCTAAACCCCGTGATCTGATTTGCTCCTTCACCTTCTCGACATCTGAAGAAATTCGCTCATGCGTCCGATAGCAGGTCATGAGTCTCGGAAGAACCTCCGAGCAAATCGTGCGATAAACGCTATCTTGGACTGAGCTAGCAACAGAATAAAACCTCATCAACTCGGCCATCTGCACAGTGAGACGAGCAACGGCTGGATGGGCTGTGCCGTAGTCAACAATTTGTTGGATGCGAAAAGTCATCTCGAGCGTCCTACTGCCAGTCCGAGGTCAGGAATCAGCGCCTGACTCTGGTTTCCGAGGATGCTCCGAGTCCGAAACGCCGGAAGTGCCAAGATCAGGCGGGCTGACTCCTCCGTCTTTCTGGGTTTCTTGATCTATTGCTGTCTGCTCGAGCCGCTCAAGAGCTTCGCTCATGGCAGCCTCGTCCTCCGCTCTTTTGTCTGCAATACTTTGTATGATCACATGGGGCTTACGAAACCCGCTCCCCAGATGCCCCAATTCCCTGCTAATCTGCTCAAGCTGATTGGCCACGTCGTGTATGGATTTACGGCTAATCCTACGCGTGGCTTTCAAGTAGCGAAGGTCGATATCCACAGGCGAGCAATGCTCGGTTCCTGTCGCACTTCGGAAGGCAACAGTGCCGGAAAAACGCAAGTCCGGGCAGACCTCCTCGACTCTTGGGAACGTCCCGAGGACCGCGGACACAGTGCATCCCGCACCCAATGACGCAAGCCCGTGGACAATAAAGCCGATATCCCGTTCTGTCTTGGCCTCGGGATAGCAGCCCTTACCACCCCAAAGTGATCGGATAACCGGTTGAGTTTGTATCCGAATGCCATAGGCTGGCGTCTGGCCTTGGTTGGTCACGTGCACAACAAGCACTGGAGAGTCCAACTCAACCCGGACCTCAACTAGCGGCCGTAGCCGCTCTTGCTCAAGCTTGGCAAGATCCCTGATACTCTTCTCTGTGAGGATATTCCCTCGATGTGCCATATATACAAGAATGAACGTGGCAAAGACATACAGGAAGGTTAGCAGAACCATGAGGATACCTTGGTTGCTGTTGCACCATTCGATTGCGGTGTTCATACTGATGCTGGCGGTGCGTTAGAGTGTTGTTCTCGCTAAACTGACGGTGCGGGGCTACAAAATGTTTCCGTGCGGATAAAGCAAAAATCCCAACAGAGTTGTTAGCTGCGCCTCTTGCGCTCAAGAAGCAGTTCTTGGACTTGCTGAATCTGATCGCGAAATGAAGCTTCATAACGATTACTGTCAAAATATCGAAGCACCATTTCGTTTCCGTTGTAGAACATGGCAATCAAGTCAATCCAAGCATCTATTGGAATCTGTCCATCTATGCGAAAGAGTTTGTGCTTTTGATAAGCTCGCGGTTCTTTAGGCAGTTGGGATGCATATCTGGCGCGATACGCACCAAGCGATTCGTAAACCTTTACAGCTCCATCCAAATGCCGAATACACCGCTGGTTTGTGTCTCTCTCTGAGTGGACATAACGCGAAATGCGAAACGGTCCGTAGGTGGTATCCTCCGCGGGCAACTCCTCAATCTCAAAACTCTTTATGCGAGTGCTTCGGTCTGCAGCCCAGTAGAATTCAGTGCGATCAAGCTTGTTTGAGAAATCAAAAAGAGATGGGCGTTCTCTTTCGACCAGGGTTAAACCGCAGCAATCAAGGTCGTCCAAACGCGACGGATCGAACATAGGCCCATGCCACGCGTCAAACTCCATCATTTGTTGATACTGCGACTGATGCATAAACCTCCGTGGATCGATGGCTATTCTGAATGCTGCAGTTGTGCCATACTCTCGATAATACGCACAAAACCTTGCAGTAAAGTTGAAGTTAGGATTCGAAGAAAAATTGCGGCGCAGACATTGGTGAAAATGCAGAACGTGCTGTTTGTAGTTGATGCCTCCATCGTGCAAGACGAAATTGGGTCCAAGTCGAAGCAAGCCCTCCTCGTCGATGTGATCTGCGAGTTCAGGAAAGGCTTGGCCAACCTCGGACGATAAGCTGAACGGAACGAGAGCGTCAGGGAAATCAGAGTAGCTTTCACTTGCCATCCAGACGATCTGATACAGGGCAATCCTTTCGTGTTGGTCTCTTCTCCACGGTCTGGCAGGCATTTCACCGAGTAGCATTTGAAGCTGTGATGGAAGCCTGTCGACCTCTCCCTGCAACTCCCGATCGTCAAGGCATTCTAACTGGTCTGCAATACCTGCCACCAGTTTCGAGAGAACCTTGAACACAGGGGCAGGCGCCTCGCCATAAAATGTATTTGGAAGGAAGATCGGGAACACATTGTGGTGCAAGCATTGCCGTCGAAGCTCCGCAAGGTGCTGAGGAGAAGCCGTGATGCCGTTTGGAGAAGTTTCCATCGTCAGTAAATCTGTGGATGCTCCGATTTAATCTGACATTGATAATAGATGAGCGAGGATAGCCGCGCTTTCGCGGCTTGGCGAACAGCCATACGCCGCGGCGACGGCTTGGTCCAGTTGGGTGTGGGCGTCGGTGAGCCAGGTGGGGCGGGTGTTGTAGAGTTTGGTGAGGGTGCGGGTGGACAATTGCTTGGCGCATTCGGCATCGCGGGGGATGAGGCGGGGGTAGCGGGCGTTGGTCGTGCCGGGTTGGATGAAGCGGGTCCATGGGCCGCCTTCGGTGGCGGGGAATTCGAGGATTTCTTCGCGGGTCCATTCGGGCGGGTTGAGCCAGCGGGCGCGGAGTTCGTCCAAGTTGAGGGCCGCTTCGGAAATGGCGGCATGGTAGGCGCGTTGCTCGTCGGTCAACTTCTCAAGCGGCAACCGGTGGTCCCACGGGAACGGGAAGGTCTCGAAACAGGTGGTCGGAGTGTAGCGGAAGCCGGATTCCTTCTCGCGCAACTGCGTCCCCTGCGCCAAAGACCAGACTTCGTGGATGCGGGAATGCAGCACGCCGAAGAAAAAATCGTCGCTGCGGGCGAAGACGGTAGTGGCGTCTGAAGGAATCACATGCGGTCCAACCCATACGAATACCCTGTGTTTACTGACGCGAGGTGTCGCGATAAAACGGGGCAGCGGTCGTAGCTGTTCAAGCATCGCGGGGCGTCCTTCCCCATGAAGCCACCAGCGGTCTCGATACGTTGCCCGGCGATTCTGCTCGCGAACGGGACGCACCGTCTTTGCAACAAACTCAAAGGGCGCTTCGTAAAGTGCAGCTTCTGTCTGTGAGGTTTCTGGAGTGAAAGCAACCACCCAGCGCGACTCAGCCCGCCGCGTAATCTCAAGTGCGTTCAAGATTGGGCGGACTACATCGGAGTTCAATTTTCCCGTGGGGTTGCCACCCGTGTTTAGCAGGACCACTGCTGCCTGTTCGTTGAAGTCAAACGGCCCGTGCATAGAAACACCAATCCAGCCGACGCCCGCATTTTGCGTCTGTAGCTGAAGACGCCCACTGTTCGAACCGGTTGTAAGATTGGCATTAACCTCCCCGACCTCGCAGCCATCCAAAACCGTTCCTTCGGGCCGTTTCTCCTTCCCACAGAAGCCGACCATGGAGATGTGGACATTGGCCCCGTCGAGAATCCAATCGCGGTCGCTGACGGCGAAGAAGATGTCGCCGGAGTCCTTGATGCGTTTGAGGACTTCGCGGTTGGCGCCGCCGCGGATGCCTTGGGTGGCGAGGAGTCCGGCGCGGGAGACTTTGCCGTCGGCGATGAGGGCGCGGGCCTTCTCGAACCAATAGCAGCAAAGGTCGGACTGGCCGGGGATGCGGCCGGCGAAGACGGAACGGAGGGAGTCCACATAGGCATCGCCGAGTTCGCGGCGCATGATTTTGTCCCCGAGGAACGGCGGGTTGCCGACGATGATGAGTTCCTGATCGGAGCGGACGGCGGGCCACACGGCTTCCTTGGGCTCGTCGGGGTCGGACAGGTCGAGCAGCGCGTCCATGAGGCGGAAGTTGTCGAGCGTCTTGAGGATGGGCTTGTCGGTGAGCGGGTAGCCGTTGCCGCGGTGCCATTGGAGGTAGCCGATCCAGAGGGTGAGCTGCGCCAACTCGAAGGCGTAGGGGTTGATCTCGAGTCCGTGGAACTGCCACGGACCGATGACGGGGAAGAAGTCGGTGCTGAGGCCGTCCTTGCCGCCATGGAGGATGACTTCCTTTTCGAGGTCCTTGAGCTTCTGGAGGGCGACGTAGAGGAAGTTGCCGGAGCCGCAGGCGGGGTCGAGAACATGGATGCGCGAGAGGCGCTGGAGGAAGGCGTCCTTCAGGCGGGCGGCTTCGCCGAGGGCCTTCTTCAAGGCGGGGCCGGCGGGCTGCTTGGCGCCGGGCTTGGGGCGCTTCTGGCCGGTGCGGACGAGGTTGTCGAGCGTGGTGCGGACTTCGTTCCACTCGCGGCGGAGCGGGGCGAGGAGGACGGGCTCGATGAGGTCCTCGATGTCGCGGCGGCTGGTGTATTCCGCGCCGAGGGCGGCGCGGGTGGAAGGGTCGAGTCCGCGCTGGAACAGCGTGCCGAAGATGGAGGGGTCCACCGCGCCCCAGTCGAGCTGCGAGGCGGCGTGGATGGCGGCGATTTCATCGGCCGAGAGGTCAAGGACGACAGGGTCGGCGAAGAGTCCGCCGTTGAAGTGGTCGATGGTCTTGTATTGGAATTCGCCGCCGGTCGCCATGGCAGCGAAGAGCTCGGCGGTGTAGCGGGCGAACCTCTCGGGATGGTCCTTCGTGTTGGCGAGCAACTCCGAGAAAAGTCCGCCGGGGAGCAGTCCGACATCCTCGGCGAACAGGCAGAAGACGATGCGGTCGAGAAAGCGCGCCGCCGCCTCGGGATCCTGATGGCGCGCGCGGAGGCGTCCGGCAAGCGCGGCAAGGGAGGACGCCGCCTCGGCGGTGATGGCTTCCGCGGTGCGGACGGGGTGGAGTTTGTCCGGCGCGTGGAAGAGGGCGCGGAGAAGGCCGAGGTTGCGGGGTTCGCCGATGTCGGCGGTGGCGAACCGGTGCACGACTTCGGCCGTGCCGGTGAAGTTCGTGTGGATTTCGACGACATCCGTGTCGCAGACGACGAGCAGCGGCGGGTTTTCCAGCGAGGCGCGGTAGCGAAGGAGCTGGTCGTAGGCCTTGGCGAGGTTGGCGTGGCGACCCTTGTATTCGAAGGCGAAGTGGCCGCGTTTCCACACGTCGGCCCAACCGTCGCCGCCGCCATGTTTCTCCGCGCCACGTTCAAAGCAGAACCAGTCGCCGGTCGGGTCGGCCTCGGCGGGTTTCGGGTGGTCAACCAACTCGCAGAGATCGAGGAAATGCTGCTGGTAGGATGAGCGCTCGGAAAGGGACACCTTCGACCACTTGGCGGCGAACTGGTCGGGCGTCATGCGCGCCAGTGTGGCGGTCCGCGTGGGGCGGTTCAATGGCGAAGGGAGGCGAAGACATCGAACTTGCGGAAGTCCCGCCCGGCGCAGGTGTGATGCCCTTTGGAATTGATCATGTTCCCGGACGGCCGGACCCGTCGGCTGTCGGACCGTCCCTACCTCTCGGAGGTCGTCCTATTGACCGGGCTCTTTCAGCTCCAGCTTCCGGAGTTTCGGGGCGATGACGGCCTGGTTGTAGGGGTGGGACGGGTTCTGGCGGTAGAAGTTCTGATGCTTCTGCTCGGCGGGGTGAAATTTGTCCAAGGGGACGATTTCGGTGACGATGGGGGATTTGAACTTGGACTGCGCGCGGTCCTTCGATTCGCGCGCGATGCGGGCCTGCTCGTCGTTTTCCGTCAGGATGATGGAGCGGTATTGCGTGCCGGTGTCGGCGCCCTGTCGGTTGAGGGTCGTCGGATCGTGCGCGTCCCAGAACAGGTCGATGAGCTTCCCGTAGGAAACCGTGGCGGGGTCGAACTCGATCCGCACGACTTCGGCGTGACCGGTGTCGCCGCTGCAGACCTGTTCGTAGGTCGGGTTGGGGGTGTGCCCGCCGGCGTAGCCGGAGGTGACGGAGAGGACGCCGGGGAGGCGTTCGTAAACGGCCTCCACGCACCAGAAGCATCCTCCGCCGAGGGTGGCTGTTTGGGTGTTCATGGGTGAATCTTCGGCGCGCACGATGGCGACCATGGCGAGTGCGGCCAGCAGCGCGGTTTTCATTCGCCGTCCTTCTGCGGGACGAACTTGAGCGACACGGAATTGACGCAGTAGCGCAGCCCGGTCGGGGGCGGTCCGTCGTGGAAGACATGCCCGAGGTGGGCGTCGCAGCGGGCGCAGAGGATTTCCTCGCGGACCATGCCGTGGCTGAAATCCTTGGTGGTGACGACATTTTCGGGTGCGACCGGGACGAAGAAACTCGGCCAACCGGTGCCGGAATCGAACTTCGCGTCGGAGCGGAAGAGCGGGAGGTTGCAGCAGACGCATTCGTAGATGCCCGCCTGCTTGTGGTCGTGGAAGATGCCGCAGAACGGCCTCTCGGTGCCCTTGCCGCGCGCGACGGCGTAAACCTCATCCCCGAGCTGGGCGCGCCATTCGGCGTCGGTTTTGATCACTTTCTCCATAGGTCGCGGGGGGAGGGTGTGTCCTTCGGCGTCAACGAGGCAGACGTTCACGGAATCCGGCTCCGCGGCGGAAGTTGCCGCAGCCAGTGCAAGCAGGGCGAACAGGCGGACGAGCATGCCGGAATCTCGGACTGGACCGGGGTTTTGTCAAAATCAGCCCTCAGCCGCTTCGGCATGGCGGCGCCGGCGCCGGGCGGCCTCTGCAAGGAATTCCTCCTGGGCGTCCCACGGGGGGGCGTCCGCCGGAGCGGGGAGGGAAGTCCCGTCGGGCTGCAGGACCTTCGCCTTGACGTTGTCGCGCAGGAAGCAGTCGATGATTTCCTGCACGTGCTCGCGTGCCCCGGAACCCTCGATGGGGAAGACGGCCTCGACGCGGTGGAAGAAGTTGCGCTCCATCCAGTCGGCGCTGCCGAGGTAGTATTCCGGCTCGCCGGCGTTCTCGAAGCGGTAGATCCTGCTGTGTTCGAGGAAGCGGCCGACGATGCTGCGCACCTCGATGTTTTCGCTCACGTCCGGAAGCCCCGGGCGGAGGGCGCAGATGCCGCGGACGAGCAGTCGGATCTTCACGCCGGCGCGCGAGGCGCGGTAGAGGGCCTCGATGATCTCCTCCTGCACCAGGGAGTTCAGCTTGGCGAAGATGGCCGCGGGTTTGCCGGCCCGCGCATTGGCGATCTCGCGGTCGATGAGTTCGAGGATCCTGCGGTGCAGGTGCCACGGTGCAACGAGGAGTTTGCGCGGGGGCGGGAGTTGCGAGACGCCGGTCACGGTGTTGAAGAGATTGGCCACGTCCTCGGTGATGTCGGGGCGCGCGGTGAAATAGCTGAGGTCGGTGTAGAGCTTGGCGGTGGACGGGTGGTAGTTGCCGGTGCCGAGGTGGACGTAGCGGCGGATGCCGTCGTATTCCTGACGCACGACCATGGCCATCTTGGCGTGGGTCTTCAGGCCGGAGACGCCGTAAACCACATCGACCCCGGCCTCGCGGAGCTGGCGCGCCCATTTGATGTTGGCGGCCTCGTCGAAGCGGGCCTTCAGCTCGATGACGACGACCACCTGCTTGCCCTGCCGCGAGGCTTGGATGAGGAGCGGGATGAGCGGCGAGTCGGAGCTGGTCCGGTAGAGCGTCTGCTTGATCGCGAGAACGTGCGGGTCCTCGGCGGCCTGACCGATGAAATCGAGGACGGTCTGGAAGCTGTCGTAGGGATGGTGGAGGAGGATGTCGCCCTTGCGGATGTGGAAGAAGATGTCGTGTTCCTGCCCGAGGCCGACGACCGTGACGGGGGTGAAGCGCTTGAACTTGAGATCCGGGCGGTCGAGTTCCGTGGCCACGGGCATGAGCCGCACGAGATTCAACGGCCATTCGACGCGGTAAACATCGTCCTTTTCGAGGTTGAAGATGTCGCACAGGCGGGTCGTCAGCTCCTCGGGGCAATCCTGCACCTCGAGGCGGACGGCGTTGCCGCGGTTGAGCTTGCGCAGCTCGTCCTCGATGGCGCGCAGCAGGTTGCGGGCTTCCTCCTCGTCCACGTAGAGGTTGCTGTTGCGCGTGATGCGGAACATGTAGGCGCCGCGGACCTTGACCCCGTGGAAGAGGCGGCCGACGTGCTCCTGGATGAGGCTGCCGAGAAAGAAGAAATCCTCGCCGTCGTCACGCTTCTTCGGGGAGGGAAGGATCCGCGGGAGGATGCGCGGGATCTGCACCACGGCGAGGTCGGTCGTGAGATCGTCGCCCTCGAGTTCGACGATGAGGTTGAGGCTCTTGTTGAGAAGCTGCGGGAAGGGATGGGCGGGATCGATGGCCAGCGGGGTGAGCACGGGGAAAACCTGCTGCTCGAAGTAGTCGTCGAAATGCCTCCGCTCCTCCGGGTCGAGCTCCGCATAGCGGAGGAACCGCACGCCCTTGGCGGCGAGCTGCGGCTGGATCTCGGTGCGCCAGCACGCGTATTGCTCGTTCACGAGTTGCCGCACCCGTTTTGAAACCGCGGCGAGCTGCTGGGATGCCGACATCTTGTCCGGCCCGGGCACCTGCGCGCCGGATTGCAGCACCTGCTTGAGGCCGGCCACCCGCACCTCGAAGAACTCGTCGAGATTCGACGAGACGATCGAGAGAAACTTCAGGCGCTCGAGCAGCGGGACGGTGTTGTCCTTGGCCTGATCCAGCACCCTCTGGTTGAACTCGAGCCAGCTCAGCTCGCGGTTGATGTAGAATTTGGGATCCGACAGATCCATGAGAAAGTCTGCCACAATCATCCTGTGCGGCGGGAAGTTCAAGTGAAACGCGAAGGAATTCCTTGCGGCATCCCGGGGACCCGTTTGCCGCTGCGTCCGCTTGTGGTAGGATTCCACCCATGAAGCTCCGCCTGCTGCATCCCGGTCTCCTGCTTGCCCTGATGGCATGCGGGGCCGCAGCCCAGGCCGACCCGCAGGTATCGGCCGCGCGGGCGCTTGGCGGAGCCTTTGCGGGGGTTTACGACAAGGTGGCCCCGAGCGTGGTTGTGTTGGAGGTGGCGAAGGACGGGGAAAACGGGGCCGACGCCTTGGCTTGGGAATTTCTTTTCCGCGACCAGCAAACGCCCAACCGCCGCCCGCGCGTGGAGGAAAGCGAGGGATCGGGGATCATCATCCGCGAGGATGGCCACATCCTCACGAATGCCCATGTCATCGAGGGCGCGGACCCCCAGCGCGGCGTGGTTGCACGGTTGAAGGACGGCACGCGGCTGCCACTCCGGGTGGTCGGGGTGGACGACAAGACGGATCTGGCCGTGCTCAAGGCCGAGGCCGGGAGATTGCCGGCGGTGGAGTGGGGGGACAGCGATGCCGTGCGCGTGGGGGAATTCGTGGGCGGCATCGGAGCGCCGTTCGAGCTGGATTACACGCTGACGGTCGGAGTGGTCAGCGCCAAGGGGCGCAGCAACCTCACGAGCACGGTCTATGAAGATTACATCCAGACCGACGCGGCGATCAATCCGGGCAACAGCGGCGGTCCGCTCTGCGACCTGGACGGCCGGGTTGTCGGCGTGAACACGTTGATCAACGGACTCAGCCGCGGTCTCGGCTTCGCCATCCCCTCCAAGATCGCGCGTGCGGTCAGCGACGAGCTCATCGCCTCCGGGCGCGTGGTCCGTCCCTGGCTGGGCATCCGCATCGAGACCCTCGGCGAAAACCCGCCATTGCAGCAGATGATGGGGTTGGAGCAGGGCGTGCTCGTGCGCACGATCGAGCCCGACGCCCCGGCCGCACGCAGCGGGTTGCAACCCGCGGATGTGATCGTGGCGGTGGACGGGGAGCAGGTCTCCACGGCGCGCGAACTGCAGCAATCGATTTTGCGAAAGGAGGTCGGGCAGGCTGTGCAGTTGAAGATCTGGAGGCGCGGGGTGCGTGACGGTGCCTACCGGACCATCGCCGTGACCACGGAAGAGTTGCCGCAGGCGCCCGTCATCGCCTCCGGAACGGGGAGGGTGCCCCCGTTCCGGCCGCCACCGGGCAACAGCGGGGACACCGGGGAAGCATCCGGGACGCTGGGATTGCAGGTGCAGGATTTGCCGGAGGAACCGGCCTCCCGGATGGGAGTGTCCGCCGGGGTTGTCGTGACACATGTCGAAACGGGGAGTCCTGCGGCTTTGGCGGGGCTGGAGCCGAGGGATGTGATCACCGCGGTGGGACCGAACACGGTGCGGGACACGGAATCGTTCCTGACGGCTCTGGCGAACATCGATGATGCCTCGGCGGCTGTGCTGCTGGTCGAGCGCGCCGGCAAGAAAACCTACGCGATCCTCAAGCCGTAGCCGGGGAGCCGGTCCGTGACCACGCCCGGTGCAGCGCCGCGGCCGCCTCGGCGGGGTCGATGCGTGTCATGCACCGGAAATCGATCGGGCATGTGCGCCGGAAGCACGGGCTGCAATCGACCTTGTGGCGGAGCACCTCGTGGAAGTCGCCCAACGGGGAGGTGAGGGAGGGCTCGGTGGAGCCGAAGATGGCAACCGTGGGGACGCCGAGAAACGCCGCCAGATGCATCGTGCCGGTGTCGTTGGTCAGCAGGATGTCGCAGGCGCCCAGCTCGTCGATGAGTTGATCCATCGATGTCTTCCCGAGGCGGTTTTCCACGGTGAAAGGACAGAGTTTGGCAATCTCCTCGCCCACCGGCTGGTCGGCTGCCATGCCGAAAAGAATCCATTCGGCGGGAGTCCCCTCATGGAAGATGCGCATGGCCGCTGCAAAGCGCTCCGCGGGCCATCGCTTTGCCGGGCCGTATTCCGCACCGGGGCACACGGCGATGCGCGGCTGTCGTTCCGGGGTATGCACAGCCATTCCGCCCGAGAACGTCGCGGGCTCCCTGTCGCCGGGCGCCCCGAAGAACCGGACGAGGCGCAGGTAGCGGTTTGCGTGGTGTCCGCAGGAATCCGGGGTGAATTTCGGCACGCGTTCCAACAACCGGCGCCGATGGTGGCCGGGAAATCCCACGATGCGCGGTATGCCGAGGGCCCGGGCCTCCAGCGCCGACCGCAGCGAGTTGGGGAAAAGGATCGCGGCATCCCATGTCTGCCGCACGCGCCGCCCGAGCCGCGAAGGTGATTCACCCGCCAGGATTTCCACGACCTCGTCCACTTCCGGGACCCGGCGCCAGAGTGCCGCCAGCTTGGCGGGTGTCAGCACCGTCAAGTGAAGGTCGGGGCGTCCCTGTTTGCAGGCGCGCACGGCGGGGATGTTCATCACGGCGTCCCCGAGCCAGTTGCTCGACCGGATGAGCAGGCGGAAGTGCTGAAGGGAGGATGCAGGTTCGTCGGGTGCGAAGTGGAAGCCCCGCCGCGTTTTTCCGAGCAGGAACGCGGCCGGCGTTTTCCAGCGGTTGTGAACCCAGAACCAGTCGGCGGGCGACCCGGTGATCTGTTTTTCAAGGATTCTATTGAGTTGGAGGGTGAGTTCCTCGGCGGTGCGGTTCGCCGGCTCGGTGGGCGGTTCGATCTCGCATCGCCAGCGGGCGGTGCCGGTGGTGTGAATCGCCACCGAGATGAGCGGGGCACCCGTGCGCTGGGAAAGGATGCCGGCGAGTGGTGACGTGGAGGCGAGGCGCCGGAAAAGCGAGGTCCACAGGCCGCCGTCGCCGGCGTGCTGATCGATCAGCACGGCAAGAATGCCGCCGCGCTCGACGAGATTGACCGCGTCAAGGTAGCCCTTGCGGCGGTCGAATGTGTGAAGTCCGAGCCGCCGCCGGTCGCGGTCGATGAGCCTGTTGAGATATTTGTTCCGCTGCGACTGGAAGATCGTGCCGACCTGCACATCCTTCACGCGGCCGATCAGCTGGGCGTAGAGTTCCCAGTTCCCGATGTGGTTGATGGCCATGACCACGCCTTTCCCGCGGTCCAGGGCGCCGCGCAGGTTCCCGAACCCGACCATCTCCACACGGGCCTGGACATCCGCCTCGGGCATCCGGGCCAGACGCGGGGAACTGAGAATGTTGGCGCCGAGGACTTGGAAGTGCCGCCGGACGGTTCGCCGGATTTCCTGGGCCGACATGGTGTGGCCGAAGGCGATTCCGATATTGTGGCGTGCCAGCCGCCGGTATTTTGGCAATATGGCCCATGCGAGCAGGCCGAGGAATGATCCCAGACGGAAGACGACATCGAGGGGCAGGCGCCCGAGCACGGCAAGCAGACCGAGCACCAGCAGATAAACCAGATAATCCATGACGGCAGCACAGCAAGTTAACCGCGGTCACGCGGGGGCGGAAGGATTTCGTCCGGTGCTGCCCGGTGGGAGCGTGGGACTGCTGGGCGGCGGCCAGTTGGGGCGCATGTTTGGCATTGCGGCGCGGCGGCTCGGTTACCGTGTGCACACGTTCGCCCCGTCTTCGGACAGTCCCGCCGGGCAGATCAGCGATGTGGAGGTGAGTGCCCCCTATGAAGACCTCGATCGGCTGGCGGAATTCGCGCAGGATGTGGATGTGGTCACCTTCGAGTTTGAAAACATCCCGTCGGCTTCGTTGGAACTGGTGGAAAATCTCCGTCCGGTCCACCCGCGGCCCGAGGTGCTGCGCATCTGCCAGAACCGTGCCCGGGAGAAGGAATTTCTCACCCGGAAAGGGTTCCCGTGCGCGCGTCATTCATTGGTCAAGTCGGCCGCCGAAGCCGCCGCATCCGCGGCGATGATGGGATTTCCCGCCGTGTTGAAGTCGGCGGATTTCGGTTACGATGGCAAGGGGCAAGCCAAGCTGCGCAGCGCCGCCGAGGCCGCCGAGGCATGGGAACGGCTCGACGCTCCGGCGGCCGTGATCGAAGAGTGGGTGGACTTCCGCTGTGAAATCTCGGTGGTCTGCGCGCGCGATCTGTCCGGAAAGGTGGAGACGTTTCCCGTGAGCGAAAACCTCCACCGGGACCACATCCTCGAAAGGTCCGTCGTTCCTGCACGGGTGGATCCGGGCATCGCCCGCGAGGCGCAGAGGCTGGCTGTGGATCTGGCGCGTGCTCTCGATGTCGTGGGATTGCTGGCGGTGGAATTTTTCGTCCGTCGCGACGGTTCGCTGCTTGTCAACGAGCTGGCGCCGCGCCCCCACAACTCGGGGCATTTCACCTTTGACGCCTGCGCGACCAGCCAGTTCGAGCAGCAGTTGCGGGCCGTGTGCGGGTTGGCCCTCGGCTCGCCGCGCCTTCTTTCGCCTGTCGTGATGGTCAACGTGCTGGGCGATGCCTGGGTCGGGGGCGAACCGGATTGGGCGGCGCTGCTTTCCGATCCGGACGTGAAACTCCATCTCTACGGAAAAAGCGAAGCGCTTCCGCGGCGGAAGATGGGCCACTTCTGCGTGCTCAAGCCGTCCGTCGAGGAAGCGTTGCGCGCGGCCGATGCCGCCGCGGATCGTCTCTTTCGGCGTGCGGACGGCGATCCCGGGGAGTAGTGTCGGGTCGGCCCATGGAACCCAAGATTTACCGAGATCCGCACCGGGGACGCATCCTCTGGACCGGCATCATCGTGGCCCTCGTCGTCCTGGGGGCCATCGTGCTGGCCACGGTTTCGCTGAACCGCACGATGAAAAGCACCGGGGCCTTCACCGGGAAGATCATCGCCAAGGAGTTCACCCCGGCCCCGGCGCAGGAGATCACGGTGGGGGCAGGCGGACTCCGGAGCACCGAAGTTGCCGGGGAATACATGCTGCAGGTGGAGACCCCCGACGCGACGCGCGTGTTCAATGTCTGGGTGGACCGCACGGTCTATGACGAGGTCAAGGTCGGGGATGATTATTACGTGATTCCCACCCACTGAAATCGAACATATTTCCGTTCGGAGTGTCTCTGTAACGTGGCGGATGCATCATTGCAGCGCCGGAGATTCAATTTCTATGAGCCGAACAACGCATGAACTGAACGAACAGGTGCAACAGAGCAGCCAATGGGTGCAGCCTCTGTTCTCCGAAGTGGGCAAAGTGGTGGTGGGGCAGAAGCTTCTCGTCGAGAGGCTGGTCATGGGTCTTTTGACCAACGGCCACGTCCTGCTCGAGGGTGTGCCGGGGCTGGCCAAGACCCTCACCGTGCGGACGCTGGCGGCCTGTCTTCACACGGGTTTCCAGCGACTGCAGTTCACCCCCGACCTTTTGCCTGCCGACCTCATCGGCACGCTGATCTACAACCCGCGTGACGGCGACTTCACCACCAAGCTCGGGCCGATTTTCTCGAACCTGATCCTGGCCGACGAGATCAACCGCGCCCCGGCCAAGGTGCAGAGTGCCCTGCTCGAGGCGATGCAGGAGCGGCAGGTCACAATCAGCGACAAGACCTACAAGCTGCCCGACCCGTTCCTCGTGCTGGCGACACAGAATCCGCTCGAGCAGGAGGGGACCTACCAACTTCCGGAAGCCCAGCTCGACCGCTTCATGTTCAAGGTCCATGTCGGTTACCCGACCCGCACCGAGGAGCGTTCCATCCTCGATGCCATGTCCACATCCGCCCCCAAACTCGAGGTCAACACCCTCGTGAGCGCCGAGGACATCATCGCCTCGCGCTCCCTCGTCAACGAGATCTACGTGGACGACCGGGTGAAGGACTACATCGTGGACATCGTCTGGGCCACGCGCCAACCGGAGACCTACGGCCTCAAGCTCGACGGAATGATCCGCTACGGGGCTTCACCGCGGGCCACGATCTACCTCACCCTCGCCGCGAAGGCGCACGCCTTCCTCAACAGCCGCGGGTATGTCACCCCGCAGGACGTGAAGTCGGTCGGTCCCGACGTGCTTCGCCACCGCATCGCGGTGAGCTACGAGGCGGAGGCCGAGGAGATGAAGAGCGAGATGATCATTGAGCAGATCTTCGCCGGTCTGCCCGTGCCGTGAGCAAGCCTTCAGTATTCAGTCGCGCGACCACGGCGCAGGACGCTCAACCCAGGACTGAAAACTGAACACTGACCACTTCCCCGCCATGCAGGAAACCCGGGAAATCCTCAAAAAGATCCGGCGCTTGGAATTGCGCACGCGGAGGCTGGTGGACTCGATGTTCGCCGGCTCCTACCACAGCGTGTTCAAGGGGCGCGGGATGAACTTCGAGGAGGTGCGCGAATACAACCCCGGCGACGAGATCCGGTCGATCGACTGGAACGTGACCGCGCGCATGAACGCGCCGTTCGTGAAGAAATTCACCGAGGAGCGCGAATTGACCGTGATGCTCGTCGTGGATGTCAGTGCCTCGGGCGATTTCGGAAGCGTCAGCTCGAGCAAGCGGGAACTGGCCGCCGAGGTGGCCTCGATCCTCGCCTTCAGCGCCATCCAGAACAATGACAAGGTGGGCCTCCTGCTTTTCACCGACGAGGTGGAACTTTTCATCCATCCGAAGAAGGGGCGCCTGCACACCCTGCGCCTGATCCGCGAGATGCTCTATTTCCAGCCGAAGCGACGCGGAACCAACCTCACCGCCGCGCTGGAATACCTGAACAAGGTGGTCACGCGCCGCGCGGTGGTCTTCCTCATCTCCGACTTCCTCGACGAGGGTTACTCTCGTCCTCTGGCCGTGACCAGCCGCCGGCACGACCTCATCGCGATTCCGGTGGTCGATCCGGGCGAGGAGGATCTTCCCGATGTGGGCATCGTGACGCTGGAGGATCCGGAAACCGGCGAGCAGATCGACGTCAACACGTCGAGCCGGGCGCTGCGCGGGGCCTACCTCGCCCTCGAAGAGCGGCGGAAGAAGGCCATCGACCAGGAATTCCGCAAGCTGGGCATCGACATGATCCCGCTTCACACCAACGAGGATTACCTGCACGTGCTGCGCGCCTTCTTCGACCGGCGCGAGCAGCGCCAGCTCAGCGCCTGATTCCATGCCGCCCGTTGATCCCAATGCCGATCTGCTGCCCCACGAAATCGCGGGGCCGGTCTGGTATCTGCCCTATCCGTTGCCCGTGATGATTGCGGCAGCGGCGATTTCCGTCCTTCTCCTCGGTGCGGGCATCTGGGCCTTCGTGGCGTGGCGCCGCCGCGCAAACCGCCGCCCGCCCACGGCGCGCGAGCAGGCGTTGTCCGAGCTGGCCCGCGCGCGGGCCGCGGCGCAGTCCACGCCGCCCTACGATTTCAGCATCATGGTCTGCGACGTGCTGCGGACGTTCCTCGGGCGCGAGCACAGGCTCCCGGCCACGACCCAGACATCGTATGAGTTCCTGCAGACCGCGCGCGTGAGCGGGGTGTTCAACGACGACCGGTTCGGGCGGCTCACGCGTTTTCTCGACAAGGCTGACGCGATCAAGTTCGCCCGCGCGGAAGCCACCAGTGACGACAATGCCGAGCTGACGGATCTTGCGGAGAATCTTGTGAGGGGGAGGGAGGCCGATGCCGTTGCTGCCTGATTTCTCCGCCATGTCATTCCTGCAGCCGAATTTTCTCTGGCTGCTGCTGCTCATTCCTGCGCTCTCCTGGCTGAAGGGGAGATTCGGCGGCACTCCCGGCGTCAAATTTTCCACCACGCGCACCGTTGCGAAGATCGGCGGGCGCCGCCGATCGCGCGCGGGGGACTTCCTGACCGGCCTGCTGTATCTCGCGTTGATCCTCCTGATCGTGGCGCTGGCGCGGCCGCAGCTTGGAAAAACCATCACACGCACGCAGGCGAGCGGTGTGGACATCATGCTCGTCATCGATGTGTCCCGCTCGATGCTTGCGGAGGATTTCACCATCGGGGGCCAGCGGGCGAACCGTCTCGAGGCGGTCAAGCGCGTGACCGAGCAGTTCATCCAGGAACGGCCGAACGACCGCATCGGCATCGTGGCATTCGCGGGGCGTCCCTACCTTGTGAGCCCGCTCACACTCGACCACGACTGGCTCATCAGCAACCTCGACCGCACGCGCATCGGGCTGGTTGAGGACGGCACGGCGATCGGCTCCGCCCTCGCCGCCGCGTCGAACCGCCTCAAGGACAAGGAGGCGAAGTCCAAGCTGGTTGTTCTCTTGACCGATGGTGACAACAACGCGGGGCGCGTGACTCCGATCACGGCGGCCGAGGCGGCGAAGGCGCTGGGAATCAAGGTCTACACCATCGGATCGGGAACGCGCGGAAACGCGCCTTTCCCCTTTGTCGATCAATTCGGCCGCACGGTTTACCGGCAGATTCCGGTCGAGTTCGACGAGGACATCCTGAAGCAGATCGCAGCCATGACCGGCGGGTCCTATTTCCGCGCCACGGACACGCAGTCCCTGCAGTCGATTTTCTCGGAGATCGACGAGTTGGAAAAATCACAGGTCGAGGTCCAGAAGGTCGAACAATACCGAGATCTTTTCCCGTGGTTCGTGATGGCAGGGACCGTCCTGCTCGCCGTTGAAACCCTGCTTGGTCAAACGATATGGAGACGTCTGCCCTGAGTTTCGCGCGCCCTGCGCTGTTGAACGCCTTGTGGCTGCTGCCCTTGGTGGTTGCGCTCTTCTGGTGGGCGGAGCGGCGGCGACGCGCCCTGATCGGCCGGATCGTCGCGCCGAAACTGCGCGTCCTGCTCGCGGGCAGCACCAGCCCGGGACGCCGCCTGTTCCGCGGGGCCTGCGTGCTGCTGGCGCTCGGATTGCTGGTTGTCACGCTGGCCGGCCCGCG
This sequence comes from Chthoniobacterales bacterium, assembly GCA_014879535.1. Lineage (GTDB taxonomy): Bacteria > Verrucomicrobiota > Verrucomicrobiia > Chthoniobacterales > JACTMZ01 > JACTMZ01. The sequence goes on along the minus strand of JACSRX010000019.1, from coordinate 39,180 downwards.
CCTTGGCTACGACACGCTGGAAGTTCCGCACCGCGGCCGCGATGTGATCATCGCGATGGATGTTTCTCGTTCCATGCTGGCGCCCGACGTGGCTCCGTCCCGGCTGCAACGCGCGAAACTGCTTGCCGAGGATTTGATCGGCGAACTGGGTTCCGACCGCGTGGGGTTGGTCGCCTTCGCGGGTTCGGCATTCCTGCAGGCGCCGCTTACGCTTGATCATGGCGCGGTGCTGGCCGCGCTCGACGAGTTGGACACCACGGTGATCCCCAAGGGAGGCACCAACATCGCGGCGGCCATCCGGATGGCGGAGGAGGCTTTCGGGAAGGCGGAGGGCTTCTCGCGGGCGCTGATCATCATTTCCGACGGCGAGGAACTCGATGCGGACGGCATCGCCGCGGCAAGAAGTGCCGGCGAGGCCGGCATCCGGATATTCACGGTTGGTGTGGGATCCGCCGAGGGGTCGGAGATCCCGATCGGTGGCGGCGAGTTCGTGCGCGACGCCTCCGGGAAAGTCGTGCAGTCGCGACTCGACGAAACGCGCATGGCGGAGATCGCCGAGGCCGCGGGAGGATTTTACGCGCCATTGGACGAGAATGCGGCGCGGAGGCTTTCGGTGGACGGCATCGGCAAATTGTCCGAATCGGACATCACAACGAACAGTTCGCGGCGTCCGATCGAACGCTACCAGTGGCCGCTCGGGGTTGCGATCGGCCTTCTTTTCCTGCAGGCGCTGGTGGGGGAGCGACGGCGGCGTCCGGTGGTCGCGGCGGGTGCATTGGCCCTGTGGCTCTTCTCCATTCCCCCGGCATGGGCGTCTGCGGATGGCGTGTCCGCTTACGAGCAGGGGAACTACGAGGCAGCGCGCGCGGCATTCGAGCAGCGGCTCAAGATGGAACCGAATGCGCCGGGCCTCCAACTCAACGCCGGCACGGCCGCCTACCGTCTCAAGGATTACAACAAGGCCTCGGAGTATTTTTCCCGCGCGATGCTCGCGGAGGATCCCGCGTTGCGTTCAGCCGCCGAGTTCAATCTCGGAAACACGCTGTTCCGTCAGGGGGAAGGTCAGCAGGACAAAGCCAAAAAGATCACCGATTGGAAGGACGCCATCGCCAAGTATGAGGCGGCGATGAAGACACGCCCCGGCTACACCGATGCCAAGGAAAACAAGGAGCATGTGGAGAAGCTGCTCAAGGAACTGGAAAAGCAGCAGGAAGAGGAAAAAAAGCAAGATCAGCAACAAGACCAGCAGAAGCAGGATCAGAAGCAGGACCAAAACCAGCAGCAGCAATCCGGAGGCGGGCAGCAGGACAAACAGAAGGACCAGCAAAAGGGGGATCAGGACAAAGACAAGGGCGGCGACAAGCAGGAGCAACAGCCGTCCGGTGGTGGTCAGGATGAGAAGCAGGATCAGCAGAACGGGCAGTCCAAGGATCAGCAGCAGCAATCCGAGGGTGGCAAACAGGACGGGCAGAAGGGGGACCAATCGCAAGAGCAGAAAGACCAAAAGCAGGATGGTCAGGGTCAGCAACAGCCGCAGGACCAGCAGAAAGAAGGAGAAGGCGGACAACCGAAGGAGCAGCAAAAGGAAGGGCCATCCGGCGGAAAGGATCAACAGCCTCAGGAGGGCCCGGAAGAACAGAAAGGAAATGAGTCCGAAGAAGGCAAGGGGGAGGAACAACAGGGTGAGAACGAGCGGAAACCCGAACCCCGCCAAGACGGGCGTCCTTCGAATGCCAACCCGCAATCCGGCCAATCCGGGGACGAGCCGGAACCGGTTCCGGAGCAGTCCGGGGAAAAGAAGGAAGGCGAACTCCGCGGAGCACAGCCGGACAATCAAGGCGAAGGCCCGGGAGATGAAGCGGTCGCCGCAGGCGAAGCCGAAGAGGAGCAGGATGGCCGGATGAGTTCTTCGCAGGCGCGCGCTTTGTTGCGCGCCTTGCAGAGTGAGGAGGAACAGGTGAATCTGCTTGAACGGAGAAATTTGCAAGATGTCTCGAGAGACTGGTAAGACAGCCATGAGGATGAATTTCCCCCTGCGGGTGTTTTCAATCATTGCCGCCTGGGGTGTGCTCGCCGCGGGTGCGGTTCGGGCCGAGGTGGTGACCAGCCTGAGTTCGCCCACGGCGCAGGTCGGCATGCCCGTGCAGTTGCAATACCAATTCATCAACACCGACACGCCGAAGGACATGCCGCGGTCGATCATGGTGGACGGCCTGGATATCCGGTTGAGCGGAACTTCGCGCCGCGTCGAGATCGTCAACCTCCAGACGGCGTCGGCGATGATCTATGCTTACACGGTCATCCCCAACCGCCCGGGAAATTTCACCATCCCCGGATTCGCCGTGCAGGCCGGGGGAAGGCAGGTGCGCACGCAGCCCGCAGAACTGCAGGTGAGCGGCGCAGGCGGCTACATGCCGCCTCCCGCGGGTGTGCCCCGGCAGGTGATCCCGCAGCAGGTCATTCCGCCTTCGCGCGCACCGCAGCGGCAGCAGGCGCCCGGACGTTCCGCACCGCCGAGAACCGGCAATGGCGAGCCCGCGCCGTATTTCGGGGAACTTGTGATGGGCGCGAAATCGGCCTACGTCGGCGAGGTTGTGCCGGTCGAACTGCGTTTCCATTTTCGTGCGGATATCCAGTTTGACAACCTGCAGCGCCCGACATTCGGGGGCGACGGCTTCACGGCGGCCTCCCTCACCGAGCCCGAGCAGACCGAGCAATACATCGACGATGTGCCCTACAATGTCGTCACGTTCCGCAGCGCGATCACCCCGGTGAAGACCGGCGAGATCGAGATTCCGGTGGCCACGATGGAGGGGCGGATGATCGCGCCGGGGGCGCCTGCGGGAATCGACCCGTTCTTCGACCAGTTTTTCCAGAACTTCCCGATGCCGGGAATGGGGCGTGTCGAGAATGTCGAGGCCAGAACGACTTCGCGTTCGCTGCAGGTCAATCCCCTCCCCAGAGAGGGACGTCCCGAAAACTTCGCGGGGGCGATCGGGCAGTTCACCATGCAGGCTTCCGCCAGTCCGAAATCCGCCAAGGCGGGGGAGCCTGTCACCCTCCAGCTCTCCCTCGAGGGGCGCGGCAACTTCGATGCGATCAGTCCTCCCGTGTTGATTGATGAGGACGACTGGCGGACCTACGCGCCGAAGGAAAAATTCGCGGCGGCGGACGCCATCGGCTACGGGGGAACGAAGACGTTCGATTTCAGCATGGTGGCGAAGACCGAGCGTTCGGCGACACCGGGGGCCGAGTTCTCCTACTTCGATCCGTTGAAGAAGGAATATTTCACACTGACCGCCGACCCCGTGGCGGTGACGGCAGCCGGTTCGGGAGCAGCCGCTTCGGCGCAGAATGTGTCAACCGGTCCGTCATCCCAGCAGGGACGGCCATCAGGAACACCGGCGGCGCCGACCGGGCGTGCGGACGATATTGCGCTTTCCGCATCCGTGCTGGCGGGGGCGAAGGGGGACTTCGCGCCGTGGCTTGGCGCAGGTTGGTTCCTGTTCCTTCAGGCGGCCATGCTTCTTGTGTTGCTGGTTTTCGTCCCGCTCCTGATCTGGCAACGGCGGCGGGCCCGGAAAAGTGCGCGCACCGCGGAGTTGGAGTCGGTGCTGAGACAAACACGGGCCGCATGGCAGCAGGCGGCAGACCGCGCCGACTTCTACCATGCCGCGGCGCAATTCGTGCAGGCGCGCCTCGCCCTGCTTGATGATCGTCCGGCGGCCCTCGTCGATCCCGTCGAGGCGCTGGAGCGAAGGGTCACCGACCCCGTCGAGAGGCTCGAGTTGCAATCGGTTCTCGCTCGGCGCGATGAATTGAAATACGGCGGTGGGGGCGCCGGGCCGCTGGACCGGGATGAGAAGCACAGGGTATCTGCATTGCTGGAAAAATTCGCCTCGAATCATGGTTAGAGCATTCATCATTGCGATTGTTGCGGGTCTGGTTTGCGCGGGCGTGTCTGCGCAGGAGCCGGACCTGACGGAAGAGGAGATCTTTGATCGGGCCAACCGCGAGTATGCCGACGGCTCGTATGAGGCGGCGCGCGACGGCTACGAGCAACTGGTCAAGGCCGGGTCGCGCGACCCTTCCGTGTATTTGAACCTCGGGCACGCCGAGTTCCGCATGGGGCGCCATGTCCCGGCCGCCATAAGCTACCGCCGGGCGCTCGCCCTCGATCCCGGCAACACGGCGGCGCGCAGCAGCCTCGAACATACCTTTGACAAGTTGGGCGTCCCGGCACCGGGGCTCGGAGCGGCCGAGATTGTGGGCCAATACATTTCCTTCGATCTTCTGGCCCTGCTTGGCAGCATCTTGTTCTGGATCGGTCTCGGCCTGGTTGTTTTCGCGGTGTTTTCGGCCCGCCGCCGCCCGGGGGTGGCTGTCCTCGGCGCGCTGGTGGCGATTGCCGGCGCGACGGCGGCGGCGATTTCCTGGGCCGGAGATTCACGCATCGCCCTCGCCCAGACCGCGATGGTCATCGGGGATGCCGCGGACGCCCGGAGCACACCCGCGGACAATGCACAGAAGCTGGCCGACCTTCCCCCCGGCACGCCGGTTCGCGTCATTGCCGCCCGCGAGGATTGGTCGCTGGTTCGTCTGCCGATCGGTGTGGATGGTTGGGTGCGCACCTCCGCCCTCGAACCGGTCTTCCCGGGGGCGCTCCCGGCCCGTTAGTCCCGGACTGCCGCCGCGCGCTCGACCTCGGTGGTCGCCCGGGGCAGAATTTCCCGATGAAAGAGTTGGTTGTCGGCGTTGCCGATTCCGCTGTGCGATCCTGAGATCACCGAATGTCCGGATTCCCTGCATTCAGTGTGGTTACGCCGAGCTTCGGCCAATTGTCCTGGCTGGAGCTCTGCATCGCCTCGGTGGCCGACCAAACGGTGGAGGGCGGCGTCGAGCACATCGTGTGCGACGGAGGCTCCTCCGGCATGGAGGAGTTTGTCCGGGCAATGCGCCATCGCTTTCCCGACTGTCCGGGCTACCGCCTGCGCTTCGAGGTCGGGCCGGACAAGGGGATGTATGATGCAATCAACAAAGGGCTGCATGTCGCGACCGGCGGCGTCTGCTCCTACCTGAACTGCGACGAGCAGTTGCTTCCGGGTGCCTTGGAGGGCGTGGCGGGGCATTTCCGCAGGGAGGTTGCATGCGAGGTTGTCTTCGGAGATGCCCTTGTGGTTGATCGCGAGGGGAATGCCATGTGCTATTGGCGTCCTTATGTGCCGACATTGCGCCATCTTTCCGGGGCCACATTGAACACGCTTTCCTGCAGCACGTTTTTCCGCCGGTCCATTGTCGAGGACGGCATCTTGTTCGATCCCGAATGGAAAGTGGTCGGCGACCTCCTGTGGATCCGCCGCTTGCTGGAAGGGAAGAGGCGCATGCATTGCCTGCGGCGGCCCCTTGCGGCCTTCACCTTCCTGGGCGACAACCTCGGTGCCAGTTCCACGGCGGACCATGAATTCGAACGGACGCGCAGGATGCAATCGCCGTCTGGCCGGTTGGCCGCCCGATGCCTCCACGGGGCTCGCAAACTGGCCTCCGGCGCCTATGTTCGGCGCAGGATGATCTACAGCCTCTTCACGCTGTCCGATCCGCTGCAACGGCGGCACTTCGAGGCGCCCCGTCTGGGATGGACATGGCCCTCGACCGCGAAACCCCATGCCCCGGTCTGAACAGTCCCAAGCCGGGAGCGACGCCTTCTACGTCTCCGTGCTGCAGTCGGCGCTTCGCGACGGTGCGCTGCGTCCCGATGACCGCGTGCTGGTCGTATGCGGCGGACCCAAGGACGATGCCTCGCTTCGCCGGGCGGGGCTGACGAACTTCGAAATGTCGAACATCAGCGGCGATGTCGCCGTGGACGTGGAGAACTTGGCGCATGCGGACGGATCATTCGATGCGGTGATCGTCCACTCGGGGCTGCACCATTGCGCGTCGCCGCACCGGGGGTTGCTGGAGATGCACAGGGTGGCCTCAAAATGCATCATCCTGTTCGAACCGGCGGACAATTTTGTGACGCGCACGGGGCGCCGCTTGGGCATCGGGCAGACCTACGAGTTCGCCGCCGTGGCGGACAACGGGCTGCGGTGCGCCGGTTGGCGCAACACTTCGGTTCCGAACTGGGTGTATCGTTTCACGGCCCAGGAGATCCGGCAGACCATCAACTGCGCCGCGCCATTCGGACCGCACACTTTCAATTTTTATTACCGCACGCGCATTCCGTGGCGGCAATTGCGCGCGAGGCGCAACAGGCTGCCCTTGATGCTCGTCATGCTGGCCGCCCCCTTGCTGCGGTTGCTCGACATGTTCGGCCCCGTGACCAGCAACAATCTGGCCGCGGTCGTGCGCAAGCCGGATCTGCCGCATGAGATGTTTCCGTGGCTGCAACCCGGAGCGCGGGTGCCGGAGGCCAAACGGTCCTGGTTCGCCGGAAAATTCGGAGTCCCCCCGGTCCCGTGAAGCCGCGCCGGAAAGTCCTGCAGATTTTCAACCGCTATCTCGAATACGGCGGTGAGCAGGGAAGCGTCTTCCGGATCGGAGACACCCTGCAGCAGGTGGCCGATGTGGAGTATTTCACCACATCGAGCGAGGATCTTCTGGGGAAACGCGGCATCGAGGACATGGCGGCAGCTGCGGCGATGAGCATGCACAACCCGGTGATCACGCGACGGCTCGCACGCTACCAGGCCGTCGGGCGCTTTGACCTGTGGCAGATCCACAACGTGTTCCCTGCCATGTCGCCCTCGGTTTACGCGGCCGCCTTCCGCCGTGGAATTCCCGTTGTGCAGTATCTCCACAATTACCGCATGTCCTGCACGAACGGCTATTTCCTCAACCACGGGGAGACATGCACGTCCTGCATCCGCGGAAATTTCACGAAGGCCGCCGTGACCGGATGCTGGCGTGACAGCCGGGCGGCCAGCGGATGGATGGGTCTGGTGCTCATGCGCCTGCGGGCACTCGGGGTGTTCCGGAAGGTCTCGGCATGGGTTGCCCTCAGCCGGGCCCAGAAGGATCTCCATGTGCGCATGGGGATTCCCGCCGACCGCATCCATATTGTTCCCCATTTCTTCGAGCCCGCGGAGGAACTCCGCATCGCCGAGCCGGGGCGCGATGTCCTTTTTCTCGGCCGATTGTCCAAGGAAAAGGGGGCTTCGGTGCTGCTGGATGCCTGGAAAGCGGCGGAGACGGGGCAGGCGCGCCTGCTGCTGGCGGGCGACGGACCGGAGGGCGATGCTTTGCGGGCGAAGGTTGCCGCCGAGGGAATCCCGCGGGTCGAGTTCCTCGGGTTCGTTTCCAGGGATCGGCAGGAGGAGCTCTGGCGCCGGGCGGCATTTTCCGTCGTGCCTTCGATCTGGCAGGACCCTCTGCCCACGGTCGTTTTCGAGGCTTGGGAGCGCGGACGCCCCGCGGTGGTGTCGGATGCAGGGGGTTTGTCCGACATTGTGGAACAGGGCGTGGATGGCCTGAAGGTTCCCCTTGGAGATGCCGCGGAGCTGGCCCGCGCCATCACGCGGATGTTGTCCGATGCCACGGTGCGCACCGCCATGGCGGAGATGGGCCGGCTCAAGCTGGCGACGCACTACTCGAAGGATCTCTGGATCGGGCGCATCAACCGCGTTTACGATGCCATTCTTCCTCCATGAACAGGCCGACGGATTCCACCATTATCCCTGCACCGTCCGGTCAGGGCCTGCGGGGGCGCGCGCATTGGACGCGTCTCTTTCCTGTGGTCGTCTTGCTCGTCGTTTTCGTCTTCGAGGGTCTGACGTCCGGTTACCGCGTCAGTCCGTCAGCACTGACCATCGGTCTGGCGTTGCTGTCGCTCATGCTGCCTCCTCGCCAGATCATCTTCTGGGCGGCGGTGTTTTTCGTGCCCGTGCTCGGCACCCTGCTCCTGATCCCGAACGCCGGGGTTCCCGAGCAGTTGCCGGTGGTCATCCTGAGGTCCGCCGCCTACGTCGTGGTCGTGATCATGGCGTTCGGGGTGAGCCGCTACCGGGAGAGGTCCGAAAAGCAGATCCGGAGTCTCATGTCACTTTTCGACAGCCTGCGCACGCCGATCGTCGTTTCCGACCGCGATGGGAACATCACGTTTGCCAACCGCGCATGCTGCGAATTGCTCGGGTGCAGTCTGCAGGAGGCGAAGGACTCGACGTTCTTCTCCCTTTTCTCCCATCCCGACCACCGGGGAAAATCGATCGAGACATATCTCGGCTATTTCGAGGGAACGCCCCATGGCACCATTGAAATGGTCCTCTCCGTGAGGGGCCGGGACAGGAATGTGAACGCGGTGGGTTCCGTGCTGGAGATCGACGGCAGCAAGCTGCTCGTCTCCCAGCTTGTCTAACCCCGATGCCTATGACACTGCGGCAGAAGTTCTCGCTGATCTGTCTGGCTCTCGGTGGCGATGCGAACGCCCGTTCCCTGATGCGGTGGCGGCTCTTCCGGTGTGACAGGCTTCTCCATGATCATCCCGTCGCACCAGGATCGGTGATTTACGACGTGGGCGGTTACCTTGGAGATTGGACCGCGGCCATGCGGGAGAAGCACCCGTGCGAATACCATGTGTTCGAGCCGCATCCGGAGGCTTTCAAGGAACTGGAATCCCGGTTTCCGGGTTGTCCGGAAGTGCATCTCCACGAGTTCGCCCTCGGCCGGGGCAATGGATGCGTGGCTCTTTCGTCAGACGCCGAGGGAAGTTCCATTGTGACCCCGCGCGAGGGACGGATCGTGGAAGTTCGCCTGGTGGATGTGTGTGAATTTCTCAGGAAGCACGGGCACCGGGTGGCATTGATGAAAATGAACATCGAGGGAGCGGAATATGAGCTTCTTGAGGGCTTGCTTTGGAGCGACCTCCGGGATCGCGTCGGATCGCTGCTCATCCAGTTCCATTCCGGGGCTCCCGATGCCGCGGCTCGATACAGCGCGATAGAGCACAAGCTCCGCGAGACCCACGAATTGGCGTGGCGGTATCCCTTTTTGTGGGAGCTGTGGCGTCCGAAGTCCGCGAAAATCACGCCGGATCAGGCCAAGCCGTAACTGCCTGCCAGCTTGGCAGGCGCCATGCCGTGGTGTCCGCCCCCCCGCGGTTCCAATACCTGTCCGGCGCAATGATGAGTCGTCCTGCCCGGTCGCCCATTGCGGCGCCCCACCACGAGTAGGAACTGTTTGCGATGATGCCCGCGTCGCACGCTGCCATGAGTTGAAGATCCTCGATGTCGCGCTGGTCGGACGCATAGTCCACCAGTTGCCAGCCGGGAAGAAACCCCATGTTCTGCCGGGCCCAAGCGTGGTCTTCGGCGAAGACGATCCACTGCACATCTTCCCCGAGACGATCCGTCACCGTCGCTGCTGCGCGGCGGTAGTATTCCACCGGAAGCAGTCCGGAGTCGCCGACCAATTCGGCGTAGTCGCCGCGCCGGACATGGACGAAGCAGGTCTGGCGCGATTGAATCCGGTCCACCCAATGCCGTGCCTCCCCGGAAATCCCATTCCGCGGAGCCAGCAGCGGGAGGAGAGGCTCACGGATGGCGAGGAAATGATCGGCGGTCTGCCAATATCCGTTGAGGTAAATCCGTCGTGCATCGTCCGGGCAATCGAGCCGTTGGCTCCTCATGGCCTGCCGTTCCTGGATCAGGACCATGTTTCCTGCCTGCTGAAGAAGCCCCCCCCCGCGGCCCGTGCGGTCATAGAGGGCGGACATCAGGCCCACAGCCAATCGTCGCACCCCGCGGAACGCCTCACCGGTCGGCAGCAGCAGGTGGCCAAGACGGAACTGCCTGACCGGCCGGTGGAATCCGGACACCAAGGGATACCACGTTGTGTCGCATGCCAAGGTGGCGCCGAGTTTCGCCGCCGTGGCCATGCCGCAGGCCATCTGGAACATCTGGTTGCCCAGACCGGAGCAGATCCGCACGATGACTTGCTTTTCCATTCTGTGGGGCGGCCCGTGGGAGGACATCAAGTGCCCCGTCCTGTAACCCCGGAATAGAGGTGCTCGATCGTCTGCAGATAATGGGCCTGCCCGAACTCCCCGGCGACATTGAGTGAGGCCTGTTCCCCGGCCGACTGGATCTCTGCGCGGTTTCGATGACACCACTCGAGTTTGCCGGCAAGATCCGCCACAAGCTGCGCGCGGTCCTTGGCTGGCACGGCGGATCCGCCGATCCGGCGGACGATTTCCCCGGCGCCGCTGCTGTCCGCGACCACCGGATAGCAACCGGCCAGAGCCGCCTCAAGCAGGGTGATCGGCGAGGTTTCCCGGAAGCTCGGGAGGAAATAGACATCCGAGTCCTTGAGTTTGTCGATGTAGGGGCCGCGCTCGAATCCCCGGTGGAATTCCACCTGCCTGTCGATGCCGAGACGCCTGGCGAGGTTCTGCATGGGTGCGAGCTCCGGGCCCCAGCCGGCGAAGGTGTAGGTGACGTCGATGCCGCGTTTTTTGAGCAGGGCGATCGTTTCCAGGGCGAGGGCGACGCCCTTCCGCCCTTCGAGATTGCCGCCGGCGAACAACTTCAGGGGCCCAGGTTCCGCCGTCCGAGGCCGTGACGGACCGCGCAGGGCGGCCACCTGCTCCGGCGTGAAGAACACCGGCCACAACCGGGCGATCGGGCGGGATGGCCGGAAGCGGCGGAAGAAAGCTTCGGTCTCCTCGTTCGCCGCCACGACGAGCGTGGTCTTCTGCGCGCAGTCGCGGAATGCCTTGGAACGGGTGGCCACCGCATTGGAGGCATAGCGCGCGGCCTCGAACAGGGCGGCGGAGGGACTCAGGATGCCGAGGAAGGAGCGGGGTATCATCGCCGTTCCGCCAATCGGTCCCCACAGCAGCGGCACAGGCAGCTTCCAGAGCGGTGAAGGCACGCGCCACGTGACATATGTCAAATGATGGGCCAGATCGAAGCGGTGACGCCGGTGCAATTCCTCCGCAAACGGCAGGAGCCGGGCCTGCCATTTGCTGAAAATGATCCAGCTTTGGATTCGCGCGACGAACCGGCTCGGGTGCCATGTGAAGTCTTCGCCGAAGTAGTGGAACTTCACATCAGTCGCCACTCCCTGTGATTGCTTCGCCTCGATGGGGCCCCTTGCGGCCACATGGGTGATCACATGGCACTCGTGCCGTTCGGAGATTGCGACGGCCGCATCCCAGCCGACCTTGGCTTCCGACCCCCTGTCAGGCTGGCATGCGATGGCGGAGAGGAGAACGCGCACGGTGAGGGTCGAGGTTAGGGGATGGCATGCGGCGGAGCAAGGAAGAGGGGGCGTGCTGGACTAGGAACCGGCGTGCGCCTATTGGTAGCCTGTCACGCGTTCAGCAGGCATGGGCACGCCCAACATCACCATCAACCAACTCACGCTTTGGGCCGTTCTGCTCGGGGGGCTGCTGCTGGCGGCTGTCTTGGGCAGTGCCGTCGGCAGTTCGGATATCCGGTTCATCGCGGTAATGCTGGCATTGATCCCTGTTGCGTTGGTCCTGATCAATTTGAAGACACACATCTGGGTGCTCATCCCTCTCGGATGGTATGTGGGGGGAAGACTGCCCTTTCTGCCGATCCCCTTCACGGTCCGGGATATGTGCATGCTGATGGCCGCCTTTGCCTTCACGCTGTTTTTTGCCCTGCGCGTCGTGCCATGGAAGCGGAAACTCGGCACGCTCGACTATCTGATTTTCATCAACCTCGGCTATCTGGTCACCGTGTATTTCCGGAATCCCGTCGGGGCATGGGCGTTCCAGTCCCAGATGGTCGGGGGACGGCCCTATTTCGACATCCTCATGGCGTTCGGCGCCTTCGTCATTCTCAGCCGTGCGACGCTGACTCCTTTCATCGCGCGCATCTTCCCCTGGTTTTATCTTGTTCCATCAATCATCCTCGCCGGACTGGAGATGCTGGCGCGGCTTGCGCCGACGGTCGCCCAGCCGATCAGCTACCTGTATTCCGGAGTGGCAGGACAGGGGCCTCTTGCTTCCGTCGTCAGTGAGGAGGCCCAGTTGGGCGAGACGCGCTTCACGGCGATGAAGGAGGTGGGTGTCATCGGGATGCTTGCCCTCTGTGCCAGACACAGTCCCGTGAAGTTGATTTCGCCTCTTCATCCGATGCTCTTCAGCCTGATGGCGGCATGCTTTGTCGCGATTTTTCTTTCAGGTTTCCGCAGTGCGTTTCTTTTTGTCATGGCCACCCTGTTTCTTTCCGCAGTGTTGCGCAATCGTCTCAGGGACATCTGGATCGGCATGGGTGCCGTGGCTTTGGGCATCATCCTCCTCATCTCGGTTCAGGGAACCGTGTTGGAACTTCCCAAGACGGTGCAGAGGACGCTTTCATGGCTTCCCGGCGACTGGAGCGAGGAAGCCAAGGTGGATGCCCAGGGCTCCTCGGACTGGCGCTACCAGATGGTGGTTTGGGCGTGGAATGACTCGCGCATCATCAAGGACAAAATCTGGGGCCAGGGCTTCGGCATCAGCATCGAGGACATGAACATCATCGCCAGCGCCCTGCTGTCCGGGCAGCAAGGCGGAATGTTCATCGGGGGATCCGATCGGGAGAACTTCATGCTCACCGGGTCCTTCCACAACGGGCCGGTGTCCGCAATACGGTATGTCGGGGCCGTGGGGTTCGCGCTCTTCCTTCCGCTCATGTTCTATGTGGCCCTCGCGGCGTGGCGGCTGTGCCGGCGTGCCAGCGGAACCCCCCTCTTTCCCTTCGCCCTGTTCATAGGCATCCCCATGATCTATGAGCCGTTCAATTACATCTTCGTGTTCGGCGGGTTTGATGGCGCGTTGGCGCAAGCGCTCTACTGGGCCGGCTTGCTGAACATGGCGAACAACTACCTCGACCGGGTTGATGCGCGCAGCATCAAAACCGTTTCATCACCGCAGGTTGCGTCTTCCGTGCCGCCGGTTCCGCAGATGGCCAGAAGCGGCATCAACGCAGGATTTGCAGGAACCGGCCCCGCATCTCGCGGCGCACATCACCCGGCAAAGCCACGGTGAGAAAGGCCACGGCTGCCGGGATGCCGGTCCAGAGCGTGGCCACTGCAAGTTTTGTCCATGGATGCGGGACCAATTCCGCCACGTTCGATGCGGACATCACGAAGGGCAGAAGGCCGGCAAAGGTAAGGATCGAACGTCGCAGCCAAACCCATGAGACCGTGGAGACGGGCACATGGAAATATGCGGCTGTGCGATGGACCGTGTAGATGCCGCGGAAGCAGACCGCACAGACGATGGCCGCGGCGAGCACGCCGGTGAAACCGACGAGGGAGCTTGCGAAGACGGCGAGCATCACGAAACCGATGGCCTCGAAAAAGAACACATACCGCAGCCCCCTGATCTGCTTGGAGTGCATGATGAGATCCACGTGGCATCGGGTCACGCAGTTGAGGTAGGTGACAACACCGAGCAACAGCCCCAGCGCCGGCGCCCAGGCGAGACCCGGTTCGGCCCAGACGGCGACAAAGAACGGATTGACGCCGGCGACAACAGCCACCGCCGCGACGGAAAGACCGGCGGTGAGCTGGTAAACCTGCCGGAAACGCAAGGCGAGCAGGGGGCGTTCACCCCGGACCATCATCTCCGAGAAGAACACGATCGCTGTCCCCTCGACCTTGGTGACAAGCTGGTAAACCAAGGTGAAAAGTTTCGTGCTCACCGACCAGATGGCCGCAGCACCCAACCCCATCGTCCGCGTCACGATCATGAGTTGGGACGCGTCGAGAATCTGACTCCCCGCATTGATGAGAAACATGTCCTTGCCGAGGACAAACATTTCCTTGAACTGCTCCCATGAGGGACGGCGCCAGTCTGTTCTTCCGGGAAGCAGCCTCAGCGTGATGACCGCGGCGGCGGTTCCCGAGCCGGCGATGACGGCTGGAATGATGAAGGCCCAAGCCATGCCCCTCATGCCCATGCCGGCGGAAAGAACCGTCCACATCAGGACGAGACCAAGCAGCGGGACCAAGCTCATGAACAACACGACCAGATCGACGCGTTTGTTGGCGTAGAGGATCGAACCGAAGATCCGCAGGGTTGCGCCGATGGCGAATGTCGCTGCAAGCCAGCGCAGGAGGAAAACGGCAATCTCCGCGTGATCCGGAGCGATGGCGAATGCCCGGATCACGTAGGGGGAGCCGAACCAGCCCGCCACGAGAATGATCATGCCCTGGAGGAGGCATACCGCTCCTCCGGCAAGGATGAAGGAGGCGTAACCGCCCCCGCGCGGGTTGTCCTTGTGGTCGATGAGAATGCGAGCCGTGGCAGCCGCCATGCCGAGGTCCACAAGATTGAGATAGGCGGCAACCTGGAGCAGGAGCATCAGCAGTCCGAACTCATCCACCGACAGGAATCGCAGGGCGATCGGGACGCTCAGCAGCGAATAGACCACCGTGACCAGCGTGGCCAACCATGATGCGGAGACTCCGCGGACAAAACTGCCGAAGCGGCTCAATGGTGCACGGGTTCCAGAAGGGCGATGACCGAGATGCCCCAGTAGGGGAACATGCGCCGGAAAACCCCGGTCTCCAGCTTGATGGCGGCGCGAGGCCCGAGGGTCCGGTTGACCAACTCGCTCAGCACCGGAACCTGGGTCGCGTCGAATCCCCACGAGACGAGACGCAGGCCGCAGTGCATTTCCGCCAAGTTCCGGAAATGCGCATGGTCCCAGGATTGCAGGTGCCCCTCGTTGGTTGGCGCGGGGGTGGCGCGCGGCTTCCGCAGATTCGGGATTTTCTGGAGGTTGGGAACGGCGGTGAGCACGTAGCGCCGGGCTCCGCGGGCGAGAGCGCGGAGGGTCTCCTTCGGATTGTCCACATGTTCGAGCACGTGGAAACAGGCGACCACGTCGAAGGTGTCCTTGCCGACGGAACCCTGCGGGTCCGACGGGTCGAGGAGGTCGGCCTGTCCGAACCGGGCGGCCAGTCGCACGCATTCGGAATCGGTGTCGAGCCCGGAGGGGACCATGCCGAGGTTCGCCGCGTATTCCATCGTCTCGCCGCGGCCGCAGCCATAGTCGAGAAGCGACCAGCCGCGGATGTCCCCCGCATGGCGCTGCAGCAATTCGAGCGCGACGCGTTTCCAGTGGTTCTCGAAGAAATGGTTCCGGTCCTTCGATTCATCGATGGCATACGGAAGATGACGGATGGGCGCAGCGGCTGTCATGGGCGAGGGAAATCGTCAGGTGCGGGCCAGGACCTCATGGTAGATTTCCAGATGCCGACGTGCAACGACGGTCGGCGCAAAGCGTGCATGAGCTTCCGCTCGGGCCCTCGTGGCGAGACGCCGGGAGGTGTCCGGGGAACTCAAGAGGGACGCGATGGCATCCCGGATTTCGCCGGCGTTGCCGGGGTCGAAAAGCAACCCGGTTTCCCCATGCCGTATGAGGTCGGGGATTCCACCAACCATGGATGCGGCCACCGGCACCCCGGCCGCGGCGGCTTCGAGCACGACCATGGGACAGTTGTCTTCCAGCGAGGGCAGAACGGCAGCGGAAGCATGCGCCAAGGCTTCGCGCAGTTCGGCGCGTCCCAAGCCGCCGGCATGGGAGCACCATGGACGCTTCCGCACCTCCTCGAGGAAGCGCACGAAGTAAGGATTGTCGGCATGTCCGCTCCCTGCAAAGACAAGCCGGAGTCCGGTGGATGGCTGCAGCGCATCAAGGGCCCCGATCAACTGCAACTGGTTCTTGCGGGCATCCACGTTGGCCACGCAGAGAACCCTCGGGGGGGCGGACGGCAAAGGCTGGATGTCGAAGAAGGACGGGTGCACGGCATTGGGAACCAGCCATGTCTGCGGGGTGAGCGCCGCCACATTGTCCCGGGTGTATGTGCTGATCGCCACCACGCCCGCCGTGCGCGCGAGGGCGAACCGTTCGAGCTTTGCGGCCCACCAGTAGAAACTGAACGGACGGGCGTTGTTGAGTGCGGCGATCATCCGCATGTTCCCGTGGATGGTCAGCACGTTGGGAAATCCGGAAAGGACGGCGCTGATGGCGCAGTCCCTCTCGGTGCCCTGGCCGTGGACGATATCCGGATTGATCTCGCGCAGCCTGCGTCGCGCGGCCCGGATGCATCCCTGGTATCCCGTGCGAAGCCATCCAAATTTCGGCACATGGAGCGCGTGGAAATGGATGTTGTCCGCCAGTTTCCCCGGTGAGGAGACGGGGTGCTTCTGCAGGCACGAGATCACATGAATCTCAACTTCCGGGCCGAGAGCCTTGAACCCCTCGAGCAATGCCTCGGGCGCGGTGCCGAAGTAGGGTGCGGGCTTGTCGTATTCCTTCTTGGGCTCCCGCGCGTCGGTGGTGAGCAGAGCAATCCTCATGGCGTGGCTATTGCTTGGTCAGTTCCACCAGAATCACGTCGGAATGCGGTGGAGGATGCTGTCGCCGGTGCCGGAGTTGGGCGGCGAAACATCGCGCGAAAGCGGCGGGATGGACCAACGCATCCTTGATCTTCCCGGAGCGCGACACGGTCTCGGTTCCGTGCCGGAGAAGCTGGAACAACTTGAACGTATCGCGCAGGAGGGAAGACGGCGGATGGAACATGCGGATGCGGCAGCCGAGGATCGAGGCGAGTTTGGCGTAGGCGCGGGGATTCCATCTTGTGAGATGGTGCGGCGGGTGATTGAGGATGTCGAACCACTGACCCTCGAACGACATCGGGGAGTTCGGCGTGCTGAGGAAGACGCGCCCGGTTGGGGCGGCGAGCGACACCAGCGACGCGGCGAAACCGACAGGATCCTCGACATGCTCGAGGACATGGAAGGCGGTCACGATTCCACATCCGCCCGGCTTTACGAAGCCCGAGGAAATTGCCTCGTCCACCGTTCCGCAAAATGCCCCGAATCCCCGTTCGGCACAGTCGCGGACGGCATCCGCGTTGAGGTCGAGGCCGAGTTTGCACCCGGGTGCGAGCAGGTCGAAATAGGCCAGGAAATCGCCCCGCCCCGCGCCGACATCGAGAAGGGGTCCCTGCCAGGATGCCAGCCCTGCGACGACTTCCCGGACCTTCGTGTAATCCCAACGGAGTCCTGGGTAGTAGGATGCAAACTTCCCGACCCATCGGTAGAAAGCGGCATTGCCCTGGAGGGGTGGCGCGGCGAACTGCAGCCCGGTTTCCGGGCATTCCCAGAGGGAGTAGTCGGTGTCACAGACACCGGCGGGCGGAGCTTCCGCATAGTATTCGTGCAGGGCTGAGCGGATGAAAGCCGCCGGCAGGTCGCGCACGTGCTGCGGGGCGCGATTGCTGAGCGGCGAAGCGACCGGTTCCATGTGCCGGGTGATAGTTCAAGAAGCCCCCGCGCCGTTAAAGCACAAAGGGAATGGACGCATGGCGCGCGCGCCTGCTACTCGTGCATGACAGTGAAGGTATTGATCGACCACAACCTGCCGTTCCTGCTCGCCCACGGGGGGCTGCAGATACAGATCGAGAGAACCAAGGCCGCGCTTGAGCATCATGGTGTCGAGGTCGAATACCTGCGGTGGTTCGACGAGGATCAGCGGGGTGACATCATCCATTTTTTCGGCCGTGCAGCGCCATCGCACATCCGCTTCGCACAGGGCAAGGGGATGAAATACGTGATGAGCGACCTGCTCACGGGACAGGGGTCCCGTCCGGCATCGCTGTTGCGGCTCCAAGCGGCGCTCAACCGGTGTTTCGAGACACTGATGCCCCCGGTGTTCCGCGACATGCCGCGCTGGTCGTCCTACCGCGAGGCTGATGCGGTTCTCGCCGTCACGCCTTACGAGGCGAAATTGATGCGCCAGCTGTTCCGCGCCGATCCCGCCCGCCTCCATGTCGTCACGGTCGGCATTGACGAGTTGTTCTTTGCGGACCGCCCGGAGGCATGCGGGGACTACCTCATCAGCACGGCCACGATTCATCCCCGCAAGCGGAATCTGGAAACGGCCCGGGCCGCATTGACGGCCGGTGTTTCCATGGTTTTCACCGGGAAGCCCTATTCGGAGGATGATCCCTACTTCATGGAGTTCCGGAAGCTGGTTGCGGAGAATCCGGGGCGGCTGACCTACGTCGGGTTTCTCCCCGCGCGCGCCGATCTCGCGGAGGCTTATCGGAAGGCCCGGGGATTCGTGCTGCTCAGCACGATGGAGAGCCTGAGCGCGTCGGCCCTCGAGGCGGTGGCGGCGGGGTGTCCGCTGCTTCTTTCGGATCTGCCGTGGGCACGAGACACATTCGGAGCCGATGCGACCTACTGCGGTGCCACCGATGCCGGAGGCATGGCCCGCGCTTTGCGGGAGTTTTACGAGGCGGCCCCCCGTCTTCCCCTTCCCGTGCGTCCGCCCACGTGGCTCGAGGTGGGGGGGCAAATCCGCGACATCTACAGGGCGATCACCGGAGCAACGAGGGCAGCTTGAGGTCAGCCGAAATCCCCGCCGAGAGTCGCGGATTTCCAAAATGCGGTGACGGCGAATTCCTTGACCGGTTGGTAGCCCGCAGCCGTCAGCAGGCGGTTGGCTTCGGATCGGTGGTCACGGGTTGCCGAAGCTTCGCACGAAATCAGATCCGGCCGGGAGCGCTCCCATGGCCAGTTTGCAAGAATCTCGACATCCAGTCCCTCGGTGTCGATCGAGAGGTGGTTGACCGCGATGCCTTCCGGAACGTGATGCAGGATGTCGTCCGGGGTGACGACACGCACACGGGATTCGCGGAGAACGCGGCACCATCCATTGGCCTCGGCCTCGAGCGGAGCCTCCCGGGAGAACGAAGAGAAGACATCCGGGGCCGTTTCCCAGAATGCGCGTTCCTCCGCGCGGGCGCCGACGCCCGCGTTGAGGCAGATGTCCCGCGGACGCATCCGGCGGTGAAGAGCACACAACGAGGGGATCGGCTCGACCGTGAGGCCCCTCCAGCCATGGCGGTAGAGCAGGTATGTGGAGCTGAGCACGACGGGGTGGTTCGCCCCGATGTCGATGTAGAATCCGGACGCGGCCCAGGGGATGTTGCTGTCTGCAAGCTGCCGGACGAGCCATGCGTCCTCGCCGCTCTGGCCGAACGATGCGCCATCCCGCGCGGCGCGTTTCGCCCGCAGGATGGTGAGCATCCCGTAGAAGCGCTCGGCGAAACGCGGGTTCGCGAGAACAAGGGATTTGGTCCATTTTTTCAGAGGGCTCATGGGTTCGGACTGCCGCCAACGGGCAGTTGTTTGATGATCAGATCGGCATCCTGATGCACTGTCGTCCATTCCCGGCTGGCCGGACTGAGCGCAGGCTCATAGGTTCGCCGCTGGTAATCGGCGCCTCCCGGATTGGTCATTTGCAGTGCTGCGGCGAGGGGGGACTCGCCGATCAGGACGAGTTTGGTGTAGCCGAGGTCGCGCAGGCGTCGGAGGTTGTCATTCTCGTCGAGGAATCCGGCGCTCCATATGGAGAGCCCTTCGCGGTCGCTCAGGAAAAGGTAATCTCCACCCCATCCGCCTCCGACAATCAGCAGCTTGTCCTGCGGTGACGTGTGCTCCTTGATGCGGCGGGTGATCGTGTCGGGGTAGGGGTCCTGATGGATGGTTTCCAGACCGATGATCCCTTGGAGGACGCCGAGAAGACCGACGACGAGCAGGGCTGCGACGAGGAGGAATTTCGGCCACCGCCAAACGCTTTCCAGCCTTGCCCATCCCCCGGAAACGACCGGGGTGATGAGCAGCGCCACGGGCAGCGAATACATGAGGAAATATTGGTGATGGTGCAGGACCAGATGGGAGAAAATGCATGTCACGGCGAAGGCTCCCGCAAGCAGCGCCACGGCGGTTGAGGGAGCGCGACGCAGTCCCAACGCGGCCGCCGGGAGCGCCACCAAGGCAAAGCTGCCGAAGAGTCCGTTCAGGGCGCGCCATCCTCCCTTGATCCAGTTGGCCGGGTTGAGGCGGTAGTTCCAGTCCCCGAAATACCACCAGACCATCTCCGGGTTGTGGGACAAGCGAAGATCGACGTAGGGAAATTCCGCCTGCGCGATGCAGGCATCGGTATGGTGCGTCCAAACAGCGAACACGCCGGCGGCGAAGGCGCCCGCGATTCCGAGGGACACCCATGCGGACGGATTTTTGCGGTGGTTGAGAAGCAGGAGGATGCCGAGGGCCAGACCGGCAGCCATCATGAACGGCAGCTTGAGTGTCGCGGCCAAGGCGCCGGTCACCGCCGTGGCCAGAGTCCACATGACCTTGCGGGGAGTCCGGAGTGCGCGGTGGCCGCAGTAGAAGAACCAGATGGCCGCGGCGATGCATGTGCTGTCGGTTCCAGCCTGACCTCCCTGCGTCCAAACCAAGGGCTGGATCAGGAGGAGTGCAACCGTCCACCACCCTGCGGCGCGGCCGCCGAGTTCGGCGCCGAGGCGGTAGGCCGGGTAAAGCGCGGTGCAGAAAAGCAGGATGGAGACGATGTTCGCCCAGCCGAACCATCCGCCGAACCACCGCAGCGGCAATGAGGCTGCGGCCTGCCAGAGCGGAAATTCCTGCGGCGTCGGTGCGTTGTTTGCATTGAATCCGACGATGACAGGGCGCAGCAGGTCGATCCCGTCGCGCGCATAAATCAAGGCTGCCCCCAAATGCTGGTCGCGGAAGATCGGAAATCCCTGCCACGCGTAGAACAGGTGGAAGGCGAAGATGCCGAGCAACGAAGCCGTCGCCAGAACCGCGGGGGCGACGTATCGGCGTTGCGGCTCGGAAGGTTCCATCGGTTCGTCCTATCTATCATTCACCCCGCAGAACAGGTCAATGCGCCGGGTTGGCATCGAGATGCATCCGCAAAGTCTCGGCGAACACTTCGGATCGGTGCCGGGCCGCCTCTTCCGTGAGGTGCTGAGCCGAATCGGAGAAATCGGCGAGGACCGTGTGGACGCCGAGTTGTGGCTCGTCAAGAACGGGCATGATCTGTCCGATCTGGTGGAGCAGAGGCCGGTAAGCCGCCCTACGCGCCGCGGCGGCGGGCTCCGGGCAGAAGGCCCAAGGCAACACATAGGCAATCTGGATTCCCCGGGCGTCCGCCTCGGTGCGCATGCGCTCGAGCAGGGTCCTTCCATCCGCCGAAAGTTGCAGCGGGCCGGTTCCCCCGGATTTGAGGGCCTCGGCGAACGGCTGCCTTTCGTTGGTGATCAAGAATCCCCCGGGCCGGCTGTCCTCGAGTTTGTAGCGTGAGAGGCGTTGTCCGAGGGCGAGTTTTCCGAGGAGAGTGACCACATGATAGCCGCCCGGGAGTATGGTGGCAGGATTGACCAGGCGCAGGAAGAGCCCCGGACCATTTCCCCACGTCAGCAGTTCAGGCCTGCCGAGGGCGATCGCGAGCTGCGTTCCGCTTGCCGTCGGGGCGGTCTGGTCCGTGAGCATGGCGGGCTCGAGGCTGACGATGAGAAAATCCCCGCGTCGAAGTGCCGAGAACCCGAATCCCGCGCAAACATCGGGACCGAGGCTTGCCGCCATCCCCAAGTTTGCCACGGGGAGTCCGTATTTCTCCTCCAGCATCCCCGCATCGATGGCGAAGAGCGTGGTCGAGCCTCCGACCACCCCGATCGCACGGTCATGTTTCCCGTGCAATTTCTCGACCCAGGCGAATTTGCGGCGGGCCATTTCCTTCCAGAATCCGAGGTCCGGATTCCACCAAATGCCGTAGGTCGCCCCGGCAATGACCGAGGCCATGGCGACAGCCAGAAGTGCCAAGGCCATGCGGGGAATTCGTGGGGACGGCATGTTCAGAAGGCGAAATAGATGAAATCGTTCTTCTCGGAGGGCGCAAGAAGCACGGTCAGGACGACGAGAATGCAGAGAACCGCCGGTCGCATGAAGATCGCATAGGGCTCATCGAACCGGCGCAGAGACCACCATTCGACAGCCAAAGTGAGGCACGCAAGGAGGAGGAAGACGCCGAGGACGAAGGCATTGCCCGGCTCGAGCATTCGCGCGGCTGCGTGGAGATTCTCCGCCGTGTAACTTGCGGGAGTCAGCAGCGTTGCGATCTTGGTGAGCAGGACCGGTGTTCGTGTCTCGTAGAAGCAGAGCCATGCAAAAAATGCACCGAGCATCGTGAGCGCCCATCCCGCCATCGCAGGGAGCCGCAGCCTTTTGAAAGCGTGGAAACCGAGCAGCATCAGGCCCCAGAGCGCACCCCACATGATGAAATTCCAACCGGCCCCGTGCCAGATGCCGGAGACGATGAAGACAAGCAGGATCGTGAGTCCCCAAAGCTTCGTCCGGCTGCCACCGAGAGGCAGATAGACATAGTCGCGGAACCACGTGCTGAGCGTGATGTGCCAGCGGCGCCAGAATTCCTGGGAGTTCGTGGAGACGTAGGGGCTGGCAAAGTTGAGCGTCAAATTGATGCCGAAGCAGCGCGCAATCCCGAGGGCGACGAAGCTGTAACCGGCGAAATCGTAGTAAATGCGGAAACCGAAAATCAGGTTGTTGAGCCAGATGGAGAAGGGATTGTCCGCGGAACGCGGATCGAAATGCACCGCCAGATTGTCGGCGAGGCAGACTTTGAAGAAGAGCCCGAGGACGATCCAAGGCGCCCCGCTGTCGATGGCTGCCGCGTCCCACCGGAACCGGAATGCCTGCATTTGCGGGAGGAGGCTTTCCCGGCGCTCGATCGGACCCGCGACGATCTGCGGGAAGAAGCCCGCGAAGTTCATGAAATCCAGAAATGTTGGCAGCGGATGCTTGTGGATCACGGTGTCGATGACGAAGCCGACGACCTGGAAGGTGTAGAACGAAAGTCCCACGGGGATGATGAGTCCCGAGAGTCCCGGGATGTCCTGGCGCAGGATCCCGTTGGCGAAAAAATCCCCGTATTTGTAATAGAGCAGCGGAAGGAGTTGGAGCGGGACGAGGATGACGAGAAACAGGTAACGATGAGCACCGGCCCTTCGCAGGAAGAGCGCAAGCCCGAGATAGGTGATCGCGCAGACAAAGAGAAAAATGCCGAGCGTGGTCGGGCTCACGCATCCGAGCAGAAAAAGACCGATGCCGAGGATGGCCGTCCTGTCGTAGATGGACGCGGCCTCATTGCGGTGTCCTGATGCGTGCAGGACGAGGGGACGGATGAGAGCGACGACCGCGAGGGCGACGGTGAGGTAGATCCAGAATCGAAGCTCGGAAAAATTCATGGGAATGCCTCGCGTCTGCCAATCGAGGTGCGCGGGGCGTCCACCCAATCGTTCAGGGAAGCAGGCGCTCGAGGCGCCAGAATTGGCGCTCGCTTCCGGATGTCGGCAGCGTCCGGATCACCGGGTTGCTGGCTGCGGGCGGGATGATTTCTGCTGTTGTCCACGCGGAGAGATTGGTGCTGGTGGAGAGACGGTAGTGGTCCCCCTCGGTGGCTTGGAAGGCGATTTGAACATGGCCGGCCCCGGCGGTGGCGATGCGGGCGTCCAGATCGAGTCCGCCCGGCGGGACGATGAGGGTGCCGTGGTTGACGGTGAAATTTGTGGGTGCGCCGGGAAGCGTGACCGGTTGGGGCGCGCTCCATGTCGCCCAGTTGTTTGTCGAGTCGATGTAGCTGAGGAAGGAGTAGATCACGTCCGCGTAAATCATGCGCCATCGGCCGCCTCCGAGATACATCACGGTGGGGCCTTCCTTGAAGGCGCCGATTCCCTGCCAGTTGTTGGTGCGTGACGGCTCGTAGGGCCCCGTGAGCCCGTTGGTGGACCGGGCCAGCTCGATGTGCCATGAGCGCGTGTTGTAGAAAAACATCCAATAGGTGCCGTCGCGCTTCACGACATAGGGGTCGTAGGCGCCCACATAGGTTTCATCCTCGGTCCACGGGGGGAAAGCCTCGGGGCCCGTGACCTCGGCAGGCACCGACCATTCCGTCAGGACGTCCGGGTCGAGGGGATGAAGCTCGTAGATCTTGTGCTTGATGCTGATCTGCGGGGTGGTCGAAGCGCTGACGAAGACATGCAGGGAACCGTCATCGTCGAGGAACCATTCGGGCGCCCATGTCCAGAGGACATCGCCGACGGCCGCCATGCTGACGTCGGTGAGGTGCGACCAGTCCCAGAGATTGTCCGAGACAAGGATCGAAAAAAAGTCCACGGCCCCGAAATTCCCCGCCGTGTGGCAGAGGTAATACCGTCCGCGGTGATGGGTGATGGATGGGTCGCGCAGGTTGTTGCCGGGCGGCGGCGTGTAAACCGTGCCCTGGGCGTGGCCGAGGAATTCCGCGGCATTCGTCGAGTGGAGGATGCGGAGCTTCTGCTCGCCGTTGTTGAAGGTGGCGAGCACGAAGCTGTCGGCGCAGGCCGAGGCGGCGAGGAAGGAGGACAGAACCCATGCCGCCAACAAAGATCCAGCAAACAGGAGGGGATGAGGCGCCGTTGCAGCGATTTTGCGCATTTCAGGGTTTGGAACCGATCACAAGAAATTGTCTTCCAAAAAATTTCCAGACCGCTGGAAGCTGCAGGTAGATGCGGATTAAGGAGATTGGGGCGCGCCATTGATTCGTCATGGTATAGGGCATGAAGCGGTCCCGCGCACATTCGATTTCAAAGCCACGGTTGCACAATGCTTCGGCCAGCGATTGCTCTGTGAGCGGGATGTAGTGGTCCCAGAAATCCCAATAAGATCCGGGCACATGCTTGATATTCGGCCCCATCGCGATGAGACGCCCTCCGGGCTTCAATGCAACGCGTATGTGATCGAGTGTCCGTCCAAGTGCGGCTTTGTCCGGGAGATGCTCGAAGAAGTTGCTTGTGAAGACGGCATCCAAACTCCCCGCAGAAATCGGCCATGGTTGCGCGCAATCTTGGTGCACGAACTCCACATTGTTTGCAAGGTGGCGGAGAGCATCCGGGTTGAGGTCCATGGCAAGCTTCCTTGCTGCATGGATATGGTTGATGAACTCTCCGTAGCCGCAGCCAAGGTCCAGAACCGTTGCGGACAGCGGGAGCAAGCGCTGGAAGAACTCCGATGTCAGTGTTCGCCAAACCTCTCGGCGATACTCCTGATTGGGCGTGAACCGTTGGGTATAGATTCTGCTGAGATCAGATTCGTCGTGAGGGGGTGTCATGGTTGAGTAGGAAAGGCGCCGGTGTCGGACGGATCGCATGTGGCTGCTCTATGCAGACTTTCGATAGTCGCCGCGGGAGAAATATTTCTCGAGCCACACGTAGAGGACGATGAAGAGGTAGCGGCTGCCCATTTCCTTGATCTTGAGCTTGGCGGTGCCGTGGCGGCGGTTGCGCCAGGTGATGGGGATCACGCTGAAGCTGTAACCGCGGATGATGGCCTTGAGCGGGAGTTCGACGGTGATGTTGAAATGGGGTGACAAAATCGGACGCACCCCGTCGATCACGGTCTTGCGGTAGGCCTTGAAGGCATTTGTCGTGTCGTTGAGACCGTGTCGGAAAAGGAGGCGCACGAAGGCGTTGGCGATGCGGTTGAGGAAGAGCTTGATCGGAGGATAGTCGATGGTGCCACCGCCCTTCATGAACCGGCTGCCGAACACGCAGTCGAACCCTTCGTTGAGCTTCTCCCAATAGCGCACGACGTCGCGGCAGTCGTCCGACTCGTCGGCCATGAAGATGACGGCGGCGTCGCCTGTCATGGCATCGAGACCTCTCACGATGGCGCGCCCGAAGCCGTGCGGTCCCGGGTTCTTGACGGATCTGAGTGGAGGGAGCTTGGCTTGGATCTCCTCGAGGATGGCCCATGTGCGGTCCGTCGATCCGTCATCCACCACGATGATCTCATGCGGCACGCCGCGCAGTTCGAGTTCGAGGTGGAGGTGTTCCACGGTCGAGGCGATGCATCCCTCCTCGTCGCGCGCGGGAATCACGATGGTCAGCAGTCGCAGGGGCTCGGGGCTGGAAGCCGTGGGCATGACGTCGTGTCCGTGGGTGCTCAGGGCCTGGGGGACGGGAGAGGTTCGCCGTGCCGAGTGAAGATGGTGAAGGCTTGGAGCTTGATCGAGGGTGAGAACTGGTTCTCCGCGGCGTAACGGGCGACGGCTCCCTGGGGATCATGGATGTCCGGTTTGCTGATGATGATGACGCGCGGCGGGAACTTGAACCGGATGTCGTCCCACGATGGTGCCTGCATGGCCCACGCGCGTCCCGGAGCCTCCTCGAGCGCGACCGGCGTGAAATAGATGAAGGCGGCCGCCGGGTCGGCGGCCCACCATACTTCCTTGTTGTCGCGCAGCGCGGCGGCGGCGATCGCGGAGGCCTCGCGGTAGTTGTCCTTCGCGTGGACGGGTTGCCAACGGAAGTTGAGGGATGACCCGAGCCAGAGAAGCGGGAGCAGCACGGCGACCGCGCGCCAGAGGACGAACTTCTGCCTGAAGGCCACGTCGATGAGCGCCGCCAAGCCGAGGATGGTGGCGGGCAGGGCGGGGATGAAATGGCGGGGAAGGGGCCTGTGGTCGAACAGGAAGAGGGACACGAAAACGACCGCCGCAGGGGCCCCCAAGGCGATCGTCCATGCGACAATGGTGCGGCGGTCGGGGGCCCGGCGCGCGAATTGGAGCATGGCGAAAATGCCGAGCATTCCGATGGTCGCGGCCAACGGCAGGAGTGTGGGCAGGCTTCTCAGCACCGAGCGGACGGGCTCCATGCGCATCTGGAGTTTTCCGGGACCGAAACCCGAGAAGCCGAGAAACTCATAGGCCAGAAACGGGAGACTCAGCACGGAGGCGCCGGAACGATGGTAGCCGCGACCGGCGGCATCCCATGTCCAAACGTAATAGGCGGCAAGCGTTGCGATGAGTGCGAGGAATATTCCGGCGGAAAGGAACGGGCGCGCGGGGGCGCCGGGCCGCGAAGTTTGCAGTTCCGGGCGTCCCAGCCACAGAAGCGCGGCGAGAAACCCGGCGCTCCACACGAGGCCGAGCAGGCTGGATCCGAAGAGGATGACGAGTGAGGCTCCGAGGACGACGGTCGGCAGGCGAACGCCTGCGGTGTCCGCGGGACACGAGAGGCGGACGACGGCAGCAGCGAGCCAGCAACCGGCGGCGTATTGCATGATGTAGGGCCGCGTTTCGTCGAGGTAGATCCAGAGGATCGGGCTGACGGCTGCAAGCAGGCAGGTGGTGAGCGCAAGCCTCGGGCGCTGGCGCAGGAGCACGAGGAAGGCGAGTTGGCCGAGGAAGAACCAAGGAATGTTCGAGGCCCTCATGGCCCATTCGTTTCCGCCGAAGACCTTGTGCCAGAGGAAAAGATAGATCTGGTAAAGCGGCATCTGCAGGGTGGAGCCGCTGACCGCCTGCGCATAACGCCAAGCCTCGGAAGGATTGGGAGCCATGGCGACGATGAGGGAAAGCGCCTCGTCGATCCAATAGCTCTGGGTGCTGATGGCGAATCCCGCCACGGCCGCGGATGCGCCCAGGACCGCGAGAATCACCGCGGGGGACAGGGGATGGCCCTGCGGGGGATGTGTCTCCGGCAAAATCGGGGCGTCTTCAGCCATTCGGCGCAGTGTGCCGCGCCTCCCGGCGGTTGAGAAGGAGGAAACGGGTCACCCCGCGAGGTGCTCAGATTGGAAGTGCCGCCTGTTTCGCGTCGGGAACAGCGTCCTCGATGGCCATGTAGCAGGTGCGTTCCTGCAGGGTTCCGAGGATGTCGGGGTCGGTCTCGTCGAAGTGCCCGATGTTCAGCTCGGCCTGCAGGAGGCCCCCCTTGTCCACCGTGATCGAGCGGGCGTGGACTTCACCCTTGAGGAACCCGCGCTTGAGGATGCGCAGGGTGCCGTTGCAATAGACGCGTGCGGTCAGTTTCCCGCGGACAACCATGTCATGGACGCGGATCGGGTGTGCGACGACGACGTCGGCGCCCTTCTCCACACGCACGCGTCGTGACCCGATTTCGCAGTTGAGGCGACCGGCCGTGCGGATCTTTGTCTCGCCGTCGCAGAACAGCTTGCCGGCCGCGCCCCCGCCGATGTCGGCGTCACCGCAGATCGTGAGCTGGTTGTTGAGGTAGCCGAATTTCCTGATGACGAGCGTGCCGCGTGTGCGGATGACACGGCTCACGCGCTTGTCCACGAGGTAGTCGGCGAGGTCGATGTGCGCGTTGCAGTTCGGGCACGCGGTGGAGGCGGCGGTGTAAGGCGCCTCGTGGATGCGCGCGCATTCGTGGCAACGGACGCGGCGGAATTGAGGCGGTCGCCAGCGCCGGACCAGCGCGCGGACGCTTTCGATCTGCGGCTGGTAGCGGAGGATCCACGGTTCGAAAACGACTTTGAGCCGCGCCTTGACCCTGCCGATTTGCACCGCGAGGGCGCCCGCTCGGGACGGGGCCGGCGCGGGCTGCGGCCTTGTCTGGGCCGCGGACTGCTCGCGGGCCTCGAAGTGCTGGCCGCACGAACGGCAGAACGTGCTGATGACCCCCGCGGCTTCCTGCTGGGAAGACCCGCATGCGGGGCACGTGACCGATTTCTTAGCAATGCGCGCCGGCATGGCGGGCACCGCTTCAGATCAGGCCTTTTTTCGGCTGCTCCGTCGTGCTGGGGCCGGCCGGGCGGGAACTTTCCGCGCGTTGGAGCGCGGATTTGTTCGGGCTGACTTCCGACTTGCCGACGAAGGTGGCGCCATCCTCGATGACGATGCGCCCGGCGCGCAGGTCGCCGATGAGCTGGGCGGTCGCCTTGAGCTCGACGCGCTCGGCGGCATCGATGTTGCCTTGGACGGAGCCGAGGATGATGACGGATTTCGACTTCACCTCGCCTTGGACGTGGGCGCTCTTGCCGACGGTGAGGGTGGCATTCGAGACGATTTCACCTTCGATCTTGCCGTCGAAAACGAGGTCGTTCTGGAACTTGAGGGTGCCTTTGATTTCGACGTCGCTGGAAAGGTGGTTGCGGTTGGTGCCGGCGGTGGTTGGGTCGCTCATGGGATTCACAAAATTGCTGAGATTCATTGTTTGATGGAGGCACCAACTTAAGGTTTCAGCAGGGGGTGTCAAAACGAAACCTCGGCGGATTCCGGGGTGTCGCGAGGGCCGGTCACCCGGCCAGCTCCTCGGCGGGGTAGGTCCAGATTTCGCTGAGGGTGGGGTGGTAGTGGGGGATTTTCAGGAATTCGGCCGCTGTGGCCCGGTAACGCATGGCGACGACAACTTCATGGATGAGTTCGGAAGCGTGGGGTCCGACCACCGCCCCTCCGACGAGTTCCCCTGTGGCGCGGTCGGCAATGAGCTTCACGAAGCCGTCGATCTTGCCCTGCACGAGGGATTTGCCATGGTCGTCGAAGGGGTGGGTGGCGGAGGCGGCGTCCATGCCCAGGGCCGACGCTTCTCGCTCGGTCAGGCCGACCATGGCCGCTTCCGGTTGGGTGAATACTGCGAACAGGCGCAGACGGTAGTCGATGGTTTCCAGGGGTTCGCCGCCGCCCCTCAGGAGACGCGCCGCATTGCGCGCCGCAATTTCGCCCTGCTCGATGGCGATGTGGACGATTTCCAGTTCCCCCGTCACATCCCCGGCTCCGAAGATGTGGGGGACGGAGGTCTGCTGCGTGTCGCTTGTGGCCAAGGCTGCGCCCGGAGCCGTGTCGAACCCGGCCGCACCCAACCCGAGCCCGGCTGTGGCGGGATCGCGGCCGAGAGCGAGAAGGATCTCCTCCGCTTCGAGCGTTTCCTCTCGGTCGTCGTGGGCGACACGGACCCATTTGCCCCGCGGACTGCGTCCGGCTGAGAGAATTTTGCAGCCGAGGACGAACTTTGTGCCGTGGCGCTCCATGCCGTGTTGCACCGCATCCGCCACATCGCGGTCCATCGAGCTGAGGACCTGAGGGCTGCGCTGGACGACGGTGACATCCGACCCGAGCGCGGCGTGATAGTGCGCCATTTCCAGTGCGACGGGGCCGGCGCCCAGAACGAGGAGGGATTTCGGTGGACGGGGATTGTCAAGCACGACGTCACTGGTCAACGGTGCGGCCCCGGTCAGACCCGGGATGTCCGGATGGCGGATGACCGAGCCGGTGGAGATAAGAACGGTGCGGGCGCGGATGCTTTGTTCCCCGCCGGTCCGCAGCCGGATCTTGATGTCATCCGGTCCGGCGAAGCTTCCGTGACCGCGGATGAGTTCGAATTGCCCGTGCTCGAGCTGTTCCGCGCGGTGGCGGGCGAACTCGCCGATGAGGCGGCGTTTGCGTCCGATGATCTTGGCGCCATCGCAGGTTGCGCCGGAGGTGGCAATTCCGAACTCGCCCGCCTCCTTGATTTCCAGCATGCGATTGGCCGATTCGATGAGCGTCTTGCTCGGCATGCAGCCCCGCAGGATGCAGAGCCCTCCCAATTCCTCGGAGCTGTCGAGAACGGCGGTGCGCAGTCCTTCGGCGGCCGCGGTGCGCGCGGCGGCGTAGCCGGCGCTGCCGCCCCCGAGGACGACGAAGTCAAAGTCGCTCATGGTCCACTTTATAGACGCGGAAATAGGCGTTGGCGAACACGGGCTGAAGGAAGGACGGAAGATCCTTCCCGCGCGCCAGGCGAACCGCCACGGGATGTTCCGGCGCTTCGATTCCGAGCAGCACGGCGGAGGTGGGAAGGATCCGTTCGGGTGCATCGCTCACGACGTAATCCACCTTCCTGTCGCGAAGGATGGCTGCGGCGGTTTCCCAATTCCCGGTGAGGAAGAATCGCGCGGTGTCGGCGGAGCCCGGCAGGCTCTGGTGCGAGGTTCCGCCCACCATCGGGTGGTTGCCGAGGCGTGCCAGCGCGGGGGAAATCCACCATGGGGCAAGCACGCCACCCGGCGGTTGCGAGCGGAGGAATGCTGCGGTCTCTTCCAGCATGGCGGCTTCCGCGATGTTTCCGGAACGGCGAGCCTGCTCGGATTCCTCGGGGAAGAGACGCGCCTCCCACTCGCCGGCCACGGGCCAGAGGCTGGCGCTGAAAACCGCCCAGATGATCCATGACCGCTGCAAAGGCCGGAGGATCCACGGCAGTGACAGGCAGAAGACGGAAGCCAACCACGGACTCCACCTTGCCTGCCATCCGGTCAGCGCGGTCACGACGACCAGCAGGACCAGGCAGATCATCGCGAGTGGATCGCGCCGTCGGAGATATTCCCACACAAGCAGCAGCGGTGCCGGGACGAGCAGCCATCCGGTCCATGCAAAAAGTGCGCGCGGCGATGCGGGTTGAAGCTCGCCGAGCAGGGAAGCCCATCGCGGGAAAAGCTCGCGCACGTCGGAGGATGGCCACGGGCTGCGGAAGCCTTCCAAGGCCCAGGAAATCAGAGCGAACACGATCGCAAGCAGCAGCGCCCGGCGGCGTGCGGTCGGCCATGCGGCGCGGCGCAGAACGAGGCCGCAGGCAATCTCTTGGGCGGCAAGGAGGATGAGCGGCTCGAACCAGGAGACCCATAAAGCCAGACCCCAAGCCGCCCCCGAGGTCCATGCCCATGATGCGGATTGCGTGCGAAGGAAAGCCATGTTCGCCGTCAGGGCCACGGTGGTGAGCGCCGCGAGCAGGGATTGATGATCCGGTCGCCCGAGGGCGAAGGCATGCGTGAGTGCCGGCGAGACGCAGAAGAGCAGCAGCATGGGCCAGCGCGGCCGCAGATCGAGCCGCCGGGACCAGAACCACAGGAAGATCACGGTCAGCAGTCCCAACAACGGCGAGATCCACGCCCCGGCCAGGTCGAACGATGGAGTCGCGATTGCGAGGCCCGCGATGAGGTAATCCATCGGAGCCGTGGTGTGCGGCACGGTGCCCTCGGGAAAGTTTTCAAAATCATGCGCGCGGACGATCGTCCCCGGGTGGGACGCCACCATGGCCGCCCTGTGCATCCGTGATTGGCAGTCGCCATCGGCCAGCACCACGAGGCTCCCTCCTTCCTGCAGGGGAACGATCACTTGGGCGTGGTTCCAAGTCACGGAAGCGGCAAAAATCACAGCAAGAAGCGCCAGGCCGGCCAACGTGGCGGCGACCCCCTTGATGCTGTAGGTGCGTGACGGACCCATCGGACGCGAGTTATGACGCAAAAACCGTCCGTCCGGAGCAAAAAAGACTGGAGCGACGGGGGGGGTGGGGTAGCCTTGATGAAGCAATTTTCATGCGCCGGGGAATCATCCCGCGCCCCGGGCAGTCCGGGTGTCGGCCGGTTCGACGGCGCTTGTTTTCATCGGCACGTATCACATGGCGGAAAAAGCAACGGCAGGCAAAGTCGGGCAGGCGTATGACGCCGCCCAGATCGACAAACTTGAGGGCTTGGAGGCCGTGCGCAAGCGGCCGGGGATGTATATCGGATACACCGATGAACGCGGCCTGCACCACTGCGTTTACGAGGTCCTCGACAACTCGATCGACGAGCATCTTGCCGGGCACTGCACGCGCATCGACGTGACAATCCACGCGGACGGCTCGTGCTCGATCCGCGACAATGGCCGCGGCATCCCCGTGGACATGCACCCGAAGTGGAAGATCCCGGCGATCGAGCTCGTGCTCACCAACCTGCACGCCGGCGGCAAGTTCGGGCAGGGGGCCTACAAGTTCAGCGGCGGCCTGCACGGCGTCGGCGCGAAGTGCGTCAACGCGCTCTCCGAATGGTTCAAGGCCGAGGTTTACCGCGACGGGAAGGTCTATTTCATGTCCTTCGCCAAGGGCAAGACGACGCAGAAGCTCACGGTCCTCAGCGAGCTGAAGAACAAGAAGCAGACCGGGACGCTGATCACGTTTTTCCCGGATGCGGAGATTTTCACGACGACCGACTTCGTGTTCGAGCGCCTCGGGGCGCGCCTGCGCGAGCTGGCGTTCCTCAATTCCGGCCTGGAAATCCGCCTCATCGACGAGCGCGTCGAGGGCGAGCCGAAGGTCGCCGTCTATCTCTACAAGCTGGGCATCGAGGAGTTCGTCAAGGAACTCGGCGAGAGCAAGCAGGTCATCCACCCGAAGGTCATCGACATCCACGGCCAGCGCAAAACGAAGGTCAAGAAGGACGGCGGCGACGAGGACGAGGACGTTTTTGTCGAGTGCGTGCTGCAATACAACGACTCCTACACCGACCAGATCCTCTGCTTCACGAATTCGATCCCGAATCCGGACGGTGGGACGCACATGACCGGGTTCCGCTCGGCGCTGACGCGCGCGATCAACCAGTATTCCAAGGCCAACAATCTGGCGAAGGAGAAGGACCCGCCGATCACCGGCGACGACGTGCGCGAGGGGCTCATCTGCGTGCTCAGCCTCAAGCACCCGGATCCGAAGTTCGAGTCCCAGACCAAGGTCAAACTCGTCAATCCCGAGGTGGACGGCATCGTGAGCTCGGTTGTTTACGAGGGGCTGATGGATTATTTCGACACCAACCCCGGGGTTGCGAAGAAGGTTTTCGAGAAGGCGATCACGGCGGCGCGTGCGCGCGAAGCGGCCCGCAAGGCCCGCGAGACCGTGCGCAAGAGCGCGCTCACCGGCGGCGGTCTGCCCGGCAAGCTCGCCGATTGTTCCGAGCGCGACCCGTCGCTGACCGAGTTGTTCATCGTCGAGGGCGACTCGGCCGGCGGCTCGGCCAAACAGGGGCGAGACCGCCGTTTCCAGGCGATCCTTCCCATCCGCGGAAAGCTCATCAACGTGGAGAAGGCGCGCCTGGACAAGGTGCTCCAGAACACCGAGATCCAGACGATGATCACCGCGGTCGGCACGGGCATCGGCGACGGCGACCAGGAAGGTTCCTTCAACTTCGAGAAGCTGCGCTACGGACGGATCATCATCATGACCGACGCCGACGTGGACGGCTCGCACATCCGCACGCTGCTGCTCACGTTTTTCTACCGTCAGATGACCGAGCTGGTGCGCCGCGGGTGCGTTTTCATCGCCCAGCCGCCGCTCTACCAGATCAAGCGGAAGAAGCGGGAGGAATACGTGGACGACGATGCGCAGCTCACGCGCATCCTCATTTCCCTCGGGGCCGAGGACATCCGCCTCGTGCACCTCAAGAACAAGAAGGTTTTCAGCGAGACGCAGCTCAAGGAGATCCTCGAGTTGCTTGAGCGGCTGTCGAAGACGAGCAATGCGATCAAGCGGCTCGGCGGCGATTTCGAGGCCTACCTCGAGGCGCGCGACTCCAAGACCGGCAAGTTGCCGACGTATCTGGTGAAGATCCGCGCGGGCAACGAGGAGAGCGTGGAGTATTTCCACAACGAGGATGAGCTGAAGGATTTCGCGGCGAAGAACACCGACCTCAATCTTTACGAGAGCGAGATGTCCGAGGACGCCACCGGCGAGGGTGCGCCGGCCAAGGAGGCTGCCCCGGCCGCGCCCGCGGGCCGCAAGCGCCGCGCGAGCCTCGTCGAGATCCACGAATCGGTGGCTGCGGAGAAGCTGACCGGCGAGCTTTCCAAGAAGGGGCTCGACATCGACCACTACACGGCGACGGAGAACCCGATTTTCCAACTCGTCGAGGGCGAGGGGGACCGCGAGGTGAAACACGACATCTTCGCCATTCCGCGCATCCTGGAACTCGTCAAGGAGATCGGACGCCGCGGCGTGCAGATCAAACGATTCAAGGGTCTCGGCGAAATGAACGCCAAGGAGCTTTTCCAGACAACCATGGATCCTGAGAAGCGCCGCCTCCTGCGGGTCAAGCTCGATGAAACCAATGCCGTCGAGGCCGACAAGATGTTCACCGTCCTCATGGGCGACGTGGTCGAGCCGCGCCGGCATTTCATCGAGGACAACGCCCTCAACGTCCGCAACCTCGACATCTAAGCCATGCCTCCCAAAAACGCCGAAACCAAATCCGAAGCCGCCGAAGACAAGGCCACCGCCCAGCGCAGCAAGAACCTCGACCTCGCCCTCCAGCAGATCGCGAAGGACTACGGCGACGGGGCCATCATGCGGCTCGGGGACCATTCGCACACGGACATCGACGTCATTCCCACGGGCAACATCCTCATCGACCGCGCCCTCGGCGTCGGCGGTTTCCCGCGCGGGCGCATCGTCGAGATCTTCGGGCCGGAATCCTCGGGCAAGACGACCCTCACGCTCACAGTCATCGCGCAGGCGCAGAAGCGGGGGGGGCTTGCGGCCTTCATCGACGTCGAGCACGCGCTCGATCCGAAATACGCGCAGCGCCTCGGGGTCAACCTCGACGATCTGCTGGTCTCGCAGCCGAACTCCGGCGAGGAAGCGTTGCGCATCTGCGAGACATTGGTCCGCT
This sequence comes from Chthoniobacterales bacterium, assembly GCA_014879535.1. Taxonomy (GTDB): domain Bacteria; phylum Verrucomicrobiota; class Verrucomicrobiia; order Chthoniobacterales; family JACTMZ01; genus JACTMZ01. The sequence goes on along the minus strand of JACSRX010000019.1, from coordinate 4,106 downwards.
CGAACGCGCTTGACGTGATCGTCCTCGACTCGGTCGCCGCGCTGGTGACCAAGCAGGAGCTGGAGGGTGAGATCGGCGATTCCACCGTCGGCACCCAGGCGCGCCTGATGAGCGCGGCCATGCGGAAGTTGACGGCGCTCATTTCCAAGGCGCGCACGTGCTGCATCTTCACGAACCAGATCCGCGAGAAGATCGGCGTGATGTTCGGCAACCCGGAGACCACTCCGGGGGGCAAGGCGCTCAAGTTCTACTCCAGCGTGCGCTGCGACATCCGGCGCATCGGTGCGATCAAGCAGGGCGACGGCACCGTCACGGGCAACCGCACGCGGGTCAAGGTCGTGAAGAACAAGGTCGCGCCGCCGTTCACCGAGGCCGAGTTCGACATCATGTATAACGAGGGCATTTCCGCCGTCGGCTCGCTCATCGATGTCGCGTTGGAAAAGAACGTCCTCGAGAAACGCGGCTCGTGGCTGAGCTTCAAGGGCAACCAGCTTGCCCAAGGGCGCGATGCGGCCAAGGAGGCGCTCAAGGCTGACGAGGCTCTCTACAAGGAGATCGAGGAAGCCACGATCGCGGCGCTGGAGGCCGAGGCCAAAGCTTGAATCGCACAGTCTGTCGATAGGGGGGAATTTTCCTTTCCGCAGACCATTCCCTTTCCATGAACATCCACGAATATCAGGCGAAAGAATTGCTCGACCGTTTCGGCGCGGAGACACCGCGCGGCGGTGTGGCGCGCACCCCGGCCGAGGCCGAGCGGGTCGCCCGCGAGCTCGGCACCAACCAGCTTGTGGTGAAATCCCAGATCCATGCCGGTGGCCGGGGCAAGGGGACGTTCACCAACGGCTTCCAAGGCGGAGTGCATCTCTGCAAGACAGCCGGGCAGGCCCGCGACCTCGCGGCGAAGATGCTCGGCCAGACGCTTGTCACCCACCAGACCGGCCCCGCCGGCCGCGTGGTCAACCATGTGCTCGTGGCGGAATCCGTCGAGATCGAGAAGGAATTTTATTTTGCCGTCCTGCTCGACCGCGCCACCGGGGCGCCGGTCATCGTGGCCAGCCGCGAGGGCGGCATGGACATCGAGGAAGTCGCGGCCAAGAGCCCGGAAAAGATCATCCGCGAGGCGGTGGATCCGGCGTTCGGCCTGCAGCCCTACCAGACGCGCAAGCTGGCGCGCGAACTCGGTTTCGCCCCGCAGCAGATGCGCGCGGCGTGCAAACTCTTCGCCGCGCTCTACCGCTGCTTCCACGACTGCGACTGCTCGATGGTGGAGATCAACCCGCTCGTGCTGACCAAGGGCGGGCAGGTTCTCGCGCTCGACGCCAAGTTTTCCTTCGACGACAACGCCCTGTTCCGGCACCCCGACATCATGGCCCTTCGCGACGTGGGCGAGGAGGATCCGCGCGAAGTCGAGGCCTCCAAGCACCACCTCAGCTACATCGGGCTCGACGGCAACATCGGCTGCATGGTCAACGGCGCGGGGCTCGCCATGGCGACGATGGACATCATCAAGCACCACGGCGGCGAGCCGGCCAACTTCCTCGATGTCGGCGGCGGCGCCACCGAGGAGCAGGTCACCGAGGCCTTCAAGATCCTGCTGTCCGACCCCAAGGTGAAGGCCATCCTGGTCAACATCTTCGGCGGCATCATGAAATGCGACATCATCGCGCAGGGCGTCATGAATGCCGTGAAGGCCGTCCGTCTGGGGATCCCGCTGGTCGTCCGTCTCGAAGGCACCAATGTCGAGCTGGGACGCAAGATGCTTGCGGAATCCGGGCTGCCCATCGCATCCGCTTCCGATCTCGACGATGCCGCCGAGCAAATCGTGAAACTCGCCCCGAAGGAGTAATTTTATGTCCGTTCTCGTCGATAAAAACACACGCCTTGTCGTCCAGGGCATCACCGGGAAGTCCGGGGCTTTCCACACGCGCAGTTGCATGGAATACGGAACCAACGTCGTGGCTGGCGTGACTCCGGCCCGCGGCGGCGAGGTCTTCGAAGACAAGGTGCCCGTTTTCGACACGGTTCACGAGGCCCGCGAGCAGACCGGCTGCAATGCCACCATGATCTTCGTCCCGCCGGAATTCGCGGCGGACGCCATCCTCGAGGCGGCCGACGCCGGGGTGGAATTGATCGTCTGCATCACCGAGGGCATCCCGGTCATGGACATGATGCGCGTGAAGGAAATGCTCAAGGCCTCGAACTCGCGCCTCATCGGGCCGAACTGTCCCGGCATCATCACCCCCGGCCAGTGCAAGATCGGCATCATGCCCGGCTACATCCACAAACCGGGGAACATCGGCGTGGTGTCGCGCTCGGGCACGCTGACCTACGAGGCCGTGTGGCAGTTGACCAGCCGCGGGCACGGTCAATCCACCTGCATCGGCATCGGGGGAGACCCGATCATCGGCACGACCACTCTGGACGCCGTGCAATTGTTCGCCGCCGATCCCGACACGCACGGAATCATCCTCATCGGCGAAATCGGCGGGTCGGCCGAGGAAGAGGCTGCCGCCTGGCTCAAGGAGAATTGCGACAAACCGGTGGCCGGATTCATTGCCGGTGCCACGGCACCTCCGGGGCGCCGCATGGGCCATGCCGGGGCGATCATCTCCGGCGGCAAGGGCACCGCTTCCGCCAAGAAGGAAGCGCTGCGCGATGCCGGCATCGCCGTGGCCGAGACGCCGAGCACCATCGCCGACACGTTGCTGGCGGTGGTGAAGTAAAGCGGTTTAGGAAATACTGTGGCCGACGACAAAGCTGTTTGGTAGGGGCGTGTGGCCTCACGCGCCCGAGGTCGGCTGAGGCCAGCCGCCCCTACTGTCGGCGGGAAAATGGGCTATGACATTTCTTAATCCGCTTTAGCGCCGCATTTTGAGCGGCTTGTGTGCGGTTTATCAACCCACATTCAACTTGGACTCAATCCCTCAGCGGCTGCAGCCCTCACGGCTTCAATATACGACCGAAGCCACCTCGCGTAAGCCCTCTCCGTCGCCAGCGACAAATGCCGCAACCGGGCCGCATCCTCCAAGTTCTTCAAGGCATCCGAAATCGTCATTGACCGCAAATACCACCCCGGCTACCCATGCTGCAATATGCGACTGGGAAATTTTTGCCAGTCGCATAGTAACAAGTTAGGCCATAAATAGAATCATGCAATTGAGCGACTTTATTTCTGAGACTCTGGTTCAGATTGCCACGGGTATCGACCAAGCCAATGCGGCGCTGTCTGCCTCTAAAGCGAAGGTCAATCCTGAAAATGTCTTCCCGAGTGATTCGAGCTACAACTCAACGGTGTATGGCCATATTCAGACAGACCAACAAATGAATCCTGCAGTTCATCTTATTCAGTTTGATGTTGCTGTTTACGCTGCGGAGGAAACAGAGACCAAGGGAGGAATTGGTATTATGGTGGGCACGATTGGTTTGGGCTCTCAGGGACGCTCTGATGCTACAAGCTCCACGACTTCACGTATTCAGTTCGGAATTCCGATGTTGCTTCCAAGCGCGAAGGCCTAACAAGGCGCTGCACCTAATCCCTAGCAGTTCGGGCGTTCACGATTTCGACCATCGTGCTGCCGATTACACCGGTTTTAGAGTTGAAGGTCTGATCGGGATAGGTGAGCTTTGACGTTCGGCGATGCTACACGCGTCCTTTGAACGAAGGCTGAATACATCAAAACCAATTCCGGACACCTCACTGTGATCGATGAGTCTGATTCTCGCCAGCAGTGTTCCACTCGACCTAGGCGTCCTTTTCGTTCTGGTTCTGTTCCTTTTTATGGCAGGCCTTTATCTCGCTGCTTTCGGAGTTGCCTGCACTTTCATTCCGGCACGCCGCGCGACTCCGTGGCTACGACGCACTCTCGACATCTCAGCGGCGTTGCTCAGTCTTCCGCTTGCCGCCTTTATCTACACCCGCATATCGCCAGGCATTCGCGAGGCGAGCATCCTCTGGCTCACTTTGCCATGCCTTCTCGGGTTCGGAGTCGGACTTATTTACACCGTAGTTCGGAGGTTCTCTCTGCCATGACCGCAACGCCTAACCATGCGCTGCAGCGCCTATGAGGGTTGTCAATAGGCGTTGAGCAGCAGGTCTGTTTTGTTGG
>JACSRX010000031.1 GCA_014879535.1 Chthoniobacterales bacterium | reverse complement strand
GCTGGTGGCGATGGGCGGCATGTCATGCGGGGTTCTGGCTTTTGGGGGTTTGGCGGCCGGTGTGTTCGCGGTGGGCGGACTGTCGCTCGGGTTGCTGGCCTACGGGGGGCTTGCTTTGGCGTTGGTGGCGGCCTTCGGCGGGTTGGCCATCGCTCCGATTGCGCTCGGCGGCCTTGCCGTGGGATTTTATGCGATGGGAGGGATGGCGTATGGGGCGCACTGTCTGAGCGGGACGGCCAAGGACGCGGCGGCCGTGGAGTTTTTCCGTCCATGGGCGCCTTGGCTGCTTTCTCGTTTCCCTTGGATCAATTCGGGCATCCTTTTCACGGCATTGGTGCCGTGGTTCGGCTGCATGGCGTGGTTGCAGTGGCGGCAGCGGGCTTCGTCGGATGGAACCAAGGGAGCTTCAAGCCGGAAGGTTGTGGCGCTGGGTGCGATGTTGGGGATTCTGCTGTTTCTCCTGATCCTGTTTGGCATCAATATTGCATCGGTGCCGCGTGTGGATTGGAAGGGGGTGTTCGGCACGGGGGAAACCTTCGAGGCCGATGTGCCACTCACCCCGGAAGACAAATTGATTGCCGCCTCGGCGCAGGAATGGTTGGGGCTTGTGGATCGCGGCGAGTATGCGCGGAGTTGGGAGGCCGCCGCGCCGCTTTTCCAAGAGTCTGTCTCGAATCAATTATGGGGCATCTTGCTGAACCAGGTGAGAACGCCGCTCGGGGCCGTGAGATTGCGCCGCCTTCGCGGCTTGTCGCACGAGACAACGCTTCCCGAGGCACCACCGGGACATTACGCCGTGCTGCAATTTGAAACCAACTTTGCGGCGCGATTGGGGGCACGTGAACTTCTCACGCTTTCCGAGCAAGGAGACGGCTCTTGGCGCGCGGCGGGGTATTTCATCCAATGACATGGCTTCTGAGCCGGCATCCGATCCGTTTCTGACGACACGCTGGAGCTTGGTGCGGGCGGCCGCGGGTGATGATGTGCGTGGCGAGAGGGCATTGCAGGAATTGTGCTCGGTTTACTGGTATCCGCTTTACGCCTACATCCGGCGGCGCGGTTACTCCCGGGAGGATGCCGAGGATCTCACACAGGCCTTCCTTGGGAACCTCCTGGAGCGCGGGGATTTCCGGGACACCGATCCGCAAGCCGGAAAGTTCCGCGCCTGGCTTCTCGCAGCGTTGAAGAACTTTCTGGCCAATGATCATGATCGGCGCACGGCGGCGAAGCGCGGGGGCGGGTGCATCCATCTTTCGTTCGATTGGACGACGGCAGACCGCCGATTCCAGCTTGCCGGACCGGAGGGGGCGGGGCCGGAGGAATGCTTCGATCGCGAGTGGGCGCGGGCTTTGCTGGAAACCGTGCTTCGGCGATTGGAAAAGGAATGGCGGGAGGCGGGGCGGTCTGAACAGTTTGCGTTGCTGAAGCCGTGCCTCACGGTTTCCGGTGAAATGGATGCCGCGGCCGGGGAGGCTTTGGGGCTTTCCCCCGTGGCTCTGCGGGTGGCTGTCCACCGTCTGCGTCTCACCTACAGGAGGCTCTTGAAGGAGGAAATCACCCACACCCTTGGGGAGGGCGGAGATGCGGAAGAAGAGCTGCGTGCGCTTGCGGTGGCCTTCCGGACTTGAAAGGCCGGGGGCGCATCCTCCTATTCGCGCGCCGCGCTGATCCTCAGGAATCCGCTTGTGCCCGGAGGGCTGGAGAACACGGGTCCATTGCGTTCCACATTGGCTGCGCTCCAGGACGATGTGAGGAGGTTGCCCCGGTGCTGCACTTCAAATTGGACGGAGCCGAGGTCGGGCACGACGGGCAGGGTCCATTCGAGGCGCTGATCGGCGTGGTTGAATGCCGGGGACGGAAGGGAGTTCGGGGCGCCCGGATCGAATCCCAGCGCAAACTCGATGATCCTCGGGATGGAGTTGCTGTTGGTGTCGCTGGCATCATCCTCGAGGTCGATCTGCTTCGGTTTGAAATGGGAGAAGAGCCACTCCGCATAGGGCTCCAAAGGCGGGTTCCCACCGGGGATTGGCGGCGCGGTCACGATCACGAAATACCGCGTGTGCGGCGACCCGGGGACATGGGCATAGCCAATGCCATAGCGCGTCTGCTCCGCGAAAAACGGTTCCTCTCCGAGAATATGGTCGCGGTGTCCTGCGGAATTGATCAGGGCATTGAAGGCGCCGGCAGTGTCAAGGAAACCGGCGACCAGCGACTCGATGAAGTTGGCATCGAGGTCGTCGCCCCACCATTCCGGCAGTTCGTAGCCGGCCAGAGTCACCGACTTGTTCGGCCCGTAGCCGTCCGGATCCGCATGGCTAAAAAAGGCCCGCCCGGCCAGATCGTGGGCCTTTGCGCGTGCGACCATGTGGAGAATGGGATCGTAAACCAACTCCAGGCGCTCCTGCCCGGGGTGATTGAGGATCAGTTGCGCCATGGCCAATTCCTCCGCGTTGGGCGTGATGGCGGGCGCCTGTCCGGCAACGACCGGCAGGATGGCCAGCAGCGCGGTGCGGAGGATCCGGCTCATGGGGCTGAACGAACCACCCAAATTTCCCACGATGCAGGAGGTCCGTCAAACGGCGGATCAAGAATCCGCTCCAGTCACCCCGCCTGATGCAATTCGGCCAGCGATTCCCGCGCGGCTTTCAGGATCTCACGGGCGAATTCCGGGTCGTCCACGGCGCGGGCCACGACGAGGGAGCCCACCACCGTGGTGTAGGTCGCGATGGCCTTGCGGCGGGCCAATGTCTTCGAGCGCCCGGGCGTCCATCCCGACAAGCAGTCCACGATCTTCCGGACACCGTCCGTCACTTTGGAGCGCACGGATTTCTTCGAACGGGCGATGTCGGCGCCCAAAGATGCAAGCAGGCACCCGTCGCCGGGCGTGTTGCGGTGCAGTTCGGAGATCAGCGAGGAAACAAGCGGGACGAGGCTCTCCGGATCTTCCTTCGCCAACTGCTGATAGGCGGCAAGATTGTCGGCGATCGCCGCGGCGCAGGCTTCGGCGGCAAGTTCGTCCTTCGAGGAGAATTGCTTGTAAAACCCGCCATGCGTCAGGCCGGCCTCCTGCATCAGCTCCGCCACGCCCAAGCCGTTCAATCCCTTCTCGCGGAACCGTTGTGCGGCGAGTCGCAGAACACGACTGCGGTTTTCACGGGCCTGCTGACGGGTGACTCTCATGAACGGATTGGGGATTGACAGGTTAGATGATGATCGTCATCTATCCTGCTGATTTCACCTTCAATCTAAACCTGATTCTTCCCATGACCAACAAACTTGCAGGCAAGGCCGCCCTCGTGACGGGGGCATCGAAGGGGATCGGCGCCGCGATTGCCAAGGCGCTGGCGGCCGAAGGCGCGGCGGTTGTCGTCAACTATTCCTCAAGCAAGGATGCGGCCGACAAAGTCGTCGCCGGGATTGCGGCGAAAGGCGGCAAGGCGGCAGCCATCAAGGCGAACCTCGCAAAACCGGGAGAGATCGCCCATTTGTTCGATGCGGCGGCGGAGGCTTTCGGGACGATCGATATCCTCGTGAACAACGCCGGCATTTACGAGGTCACGCCGATCGGGTCGATCACGGAGACGGCCTTCCACAAGCATTTTGATTTGAATGTGCTCGGCTTGATTCTGGCCTCGCAGGAGGCTGTGAAGCGTTTCGGTCCGGAGGGCGGAACGATTGTGAACATCAGCTCGGTTGTCGCGCAGGTGACGCCGCCCGGAGTCTCGGTTTACAGCGCGACGAAAGGCGCGGTGGATTCCCTGACCCGTGCGTTCGCCCGGGAGCTGGCGGGGCGCAAGATCCGCGTGAACTCGGTCAATCCGGGCCTCATTGCCACGGAGGGCACGCACGCGGTTGGCTTTGTCGCGGGTCCGGAGGATGCCGTGAGTCCCTTGGGGCCGGTTGGCAAACCCGAGGAGATTGCATCGGTCGTGGTTTTTCTCGCCTCCGACGAATCTCGCTGGCTGAACGGCCAAAACCTCACCGCGACCGGGCAGCTTCTTTGAGCCGATGCTTGGATTGTAGCCAACATCGTGATTTTGGCATGGAAAGCGCTCCCCGGATCTGAAATTCAAAGTCCCTGCATGAGCACATTCACGACCCGGGACGGGACCACGATTTACTACAAGGACTGGGGTCCGAAGGACGGGCAGCCGGTGACGTTCAGCCACGGATGGCCGCTGTCTTCCGACGCGTGGGAAAATCAGATGTTCTTTCTCGCCTCCCAAGGGTTCCGCTGCATCGGCCATGACCGCCGCGGCCACGGGCGCTCGAGCCAACCGTGGGAGGGCAACCACATGGATCAATATGCGGATGATCTTGCGGAGCTTTTTGAGGTGCTCGACCTGAGGGAGGCGGCGATGATCGGCCACTCGACCGGCGGCGGCGAGGTGGCGCGCTATGTTGGACGTCACGGGACCGGCCGTGTGGCGAAAGTTGTGCTGATGGGTGCCGTTCCTCCGATCATGGTCAAAACTCCGGCCAACCCCGGCGGATTGCCGATGGAGGTGTTTGACGGCTTCCGCAAAGCCTATCTTGCCGATCGGTCGCAATTTTTCCTCGATGTCGCCAGCGGTCCGTTTTTCAACTTCAACCGCCCCGGGGCGAAGATTTCGCAGGGACTGATCCAATCCTGGTGGGCGCAGGGGATGCAGTCCGGCTTCAAGAACGCGTATGATTGCATCAAAGCGTTTTCGGAAACCGATTTCACCGGGGACTTGGGGAAAATCGATGTGCCGACGCTGATCATTCATGGCGATGACGATCAGATCGTGCCCATCGGCGCGTCCGCGATGCTGTCGGCGAAGCTTGTCCCGAATGCGGTCCTGAAAATCTATCCCGGCGGTTCCCACAGTCTCGGAGACACAAGCAAGGAGCAGCTCAACGCCGACCTTCTCGAATTCCTTCAATCCTGATCCATCCATTGAGATGAGCCTCGACCTCTTCACCCTCATTCCCATCGTCATCAGCTTGGCGGGAATCCTCTCCGGGTTGGTCGTCCTCGGCGGCTGGTTGGCCGCGAAGCATTACCGCGGTCTCACGCATTTTTTCCTCCTGACGACCGCACTCACGAGCCTCTCGGGGTTCTTTTTCCCGTTTCAGGGGTTCACTCCCGCCTACGCGGTGGGCGGCATCTCGGTTGTGCTTCTGGCAATCGCCGCCTACGCGTTCTACGGGCGCAAACTCGCCGGACGCTGGCAGGCGGTGTATCTGATCACTGCAGCCACGGCCTTGTATCTCAACTTTTTCGTGCTGGTCGCCCAACTCTTCGCAAAAACCCCGGCTCTCAAGGCCCTTGCCCCGACGCAAGCGGAACCGGCGTTCGGTATAACCCAAGGACTCGTGCTTCTGGGATTTGCCATCCTCGGAGCGAGGGCGGTGCGGAAGTTCCAGCGTGGGTGAGACGGCGAAGGCTCGGTGAGATCAGGTTTGGGGGGGGGTAGAAAATCCATGTGTAGATGGCAAAGATTGAACTGCATTGGGATGCATACCTCTTACGGAGCATGCTTTCCGAGATTCCATGAGTGCAACAGATTCCTGCCGGATGGCATCTTGACCGAGCGATCGTTATAACGCATGTTATTCCCATGCCCATTGAAACCAAAGTTCGCAAGATCGGCAATTCGCTCGGGATTGTGCTGCCCAAGGAAGCCCTGCAGAGCCTGCGCGTGTCGGAGGGGGACACGCTCTACCTGACGGAGGCTCCCAACGACGCGCTGCTCATGAATCCCGACCGTCCGGGGTTCAAGGAGAAGATGGAATTGGCGGAAGACATCATGCACCGCTACCGCAACGCCTTGAGAGAGCTGGCGAAGTGAAGGAACCCGACTGGCTTTTGGCAGACGAATGCTTGGCGCTTCATTCCGAGTTGGTCGCCAGGTTTGGCGGTTTGCATGGATTGAGGGATGAGGGGCTGTTCGATTCCGCCCTCAACCGCCCGCGACAGGCATTTGCCTACGGGGCGCCGGATTTGTTCGACCTCGCCGCCCTCTATGCCGAGGGAATCGTGAAGAATCATCCGTTTCTGGATGGCAACAAAAGAACCGGCTTCGTTGCCGCCGCGCTGTTTCTGGCATCGAACGGTTTCGTTTTTCAAGCGTCCGAGGAGGAGGCGGTCCTCGAAACGCTTGCGCTGGCCGCGGGTGACACCGGGGCGAACGACTACGCCGCGTGGCTCCGGCGTTCGTGTGTCGAGCGCACGAAGTCGAAGTAAGGCCGATCACGGAAGATCGCATGCTTCGGTTCTTGCCGGAAGCGTTCAGAGCGGTTTCCGTCCGGTGATGATGCGGACCAGAACGACGATGATCGCGATGACGAGCAGGATGTGGATGAACCCGCCCATGGTGTAGGAGGAAACAAACCCCAGAAGCCACAGGAGAATCAGAATGACCGCAAGGGTGTAGAGCATGTCTGCATCGTAGGCTCTATGGTGGCCTCCTCAAGCGTGAAGATGACGGGAGGATGTTGCGTGGGGAGGAATCAGGCGACTGGGGAGGTATGAATGGCCCCTATTGGCTTGATTCCTGTTGCTTAAGATTGGTTCGAAAGCGGTGAAGTGCCGAGCAATCGACAAGTTGGTCCAAGGTCTTTGGGGTGAAAATTTTGCCTTTGGTATGGAATATCATCTGGCGCATGTCTTCTCGGCGGACACCGAAGCCTCGACCGGCCAGGCATGCGATAACTTGATAAGCCTGCTGGCCGGCTCGGGTGCGGTCCTCCGCCATCTGGCAGAGGCGAATGATCCTTGTCGCCTTATCCCTCGCCGTTCCGTCGTCCTCGGTCAGCTTGGCCTCGATGATGACCCGTGGATGGAACTCGTCGGGGATGATGAAGTCTGGAGCTTGGTCGAATCCGGCAATTCTCTCGGCGCGCTTTGTCTTGCGGAAGGTGATGCCTGCGCGGGCAAGGACATCTTCAATCGCAGACTCCAACCCGTCGCCGACAAGCTCGCTCACCGAATCCCGATGTCCTGCGAACGGCCGCCCGAGAAAACGCTCGTAAAGCAGCATTGCGTAGGGTGCGCCAAGGTTGGCTAGTTGTTGCACTGAGGTAATCCCCTCAAGACTATCAGCTTTGCTGAAGCGATGCAGTTTGTCCGGCGGGACTGGTGGGCATCCCGTGCTGATCAGTTCACAAGCCGTTTTGACTAAAGCCCCGATTCTCGCCAATGTCGTTGCGCTAGGCTTGAGCGTTAGGGTCGGATGAATCCTGATGTCGCGGTCGAGTGTTCTTGCGGCCCCTTGGGGCACTTCGATTCCGGTCCGGCTTGTCGCAAGGTAGGCCCACTCAGGCGGGGTAAATCCCAGCATTGATCGCAGCACAATGAGAATCACCGGGGACTCCAAGGCCGCATTGAGGACTTTCGGCGGATTAAAGTGGCGGAATCCGTCAGTGGCTTGTTTCAACTGTTCGTAACCTGCCACAAAGGTTGAGTATTCTAAAAATCCGTCACCCTTTGGCATTACGAGAAACTCAGACGCCAAACTGGAGAAAATGGCATCAATGAAGGTTTCAGGTGCAGCTAGCACCTCTTCGGCTGTGGCCTCAAAAGGGTATTTCATCAATATTCTCCGGGGTCTCTCGCACCAACTCCGCAAGCATCCAAACCTGCTTTTGGTCTGCCTTGTGGAAGTCAGTCTCCAAAGCTCCGAGAACGGCTTCCACGCCTCCGAAGTCCGCAAGCCATCCACGAACTTTGTTCATACGTTCGGCTATTGGCGAGGTTGCATTCCACGTCTCGCGCAGATTCCAGACGGCAAGTCGGGTTAGATGTCCATGCGCAATGCAACGGATGTCGCCTTGCGTTGCCTTCAAGCCCGCTTGGGCCAACGCGCTGATCTCCTCCCGTATAACTGAAGCTACCCCTTCCGGTGAGTCCACAATCCAGTTTCGGGGGATGCGTCCCGTGCGGCGGCAAACGAAAACCGTGTCGATTACAGAGGAGTTGGTCCCGTTGATATGGATCGATGCGCCCATTTCCGCAGGGCAGGGAAGCGAAGCTGAGCAAACGAGGCTGGTATCCAAAATGGCAACGGCAAGCGGCACATAAGCATCAAGCTTGTTGTGGTGATAGGTGAAGGCAAGTGGCGAGCCCGGTTTGAGTTGTGCTGCCCCCCGGCGGAAAGCTGCCGAAAGGCCCTCGGTGAAATGACTGAGGTCCCGGCCCATGTTGAGATTGCCGGTCAGTTCTCCTGCGTTGCGTGTCGAGGGACTGGCGAACTCCGGGTGATCTTTGCCAACAAGTTTCCTCAGCCAAACGTAGCAGAAATCCATCAGCTCCGCGTATTGGACGTTTCCGAAATACGGAGGGTCCGTAAAAACTGCATCAAATTGAGCTCCGCTGCCCAAGCGTGTCGAATCTCCGCAAATCAGATTCACCGTGCGTCGTTCTGGTGGGCGCGCACCATTGCGGAAGGTTCCGATCCATTCGCCGGGGATGGGAACCTCTATCTTTTTTCCTCCCTCGTGGCGGATCTCGAAGGGACGGGCGCAGTAGCTTTTGGCCTTGGCGAATTTCTCGGTGATGTTGAGCCAGCCCCCGCTACCCACTGGCAGGCCGCGCTTGCCTTTGATTCCGAGAATGTTTGACTCGCATTGGATTAGGCCCACGGGAAACCCGTGGACTGAGAAGACATCGAGCGATTTCAGCGCCATCATGTCATAGCGACAGAGCATGTTTTGATAGCGCAACAGGTCGGAAAGATTGGTTGCAAGCGCCTCTCGAACGGTTGGGTTCGCGTGCTCGTCAATCCATCGGCAGCTGAGTTCCAATCCAAGGAGTTGACGGGCGTTGAACAGATCTCGGTAGCGGCCATACCCCCAGCGGTGCAGCCGCTCTGTCTCGTCTCCATTTGGAATCTCATCCTCGGGAACAAAGCGCGGGCATATGTTCCGAAGGTGCTCTGCTGCTTCCGTAAACTTCGCAAGGTCCTCTGCGTCCGCAGCCTTGAACAGCCGCCCCTTGCGCTTGCCATTCGCATGGGCCTTTGGCAGATGGTATTCAATGGCGAACAGCCTGTGCTCGGGTGGAGTGTCGCTTGGATAGCGGACCTCTTCCTCGCAGTGTAGACAGCGGGAGCAGTTGCGTTTTGCTGTGTGCTCTGCTGGTGGATGTTTTCCGCAAGCAGGACATGAGCCAGGGTTCTTGCGGTGCGCCGATTCGTAGAGATGGCCGCAGTGGGCGCACACGAAGACATTGGCTGTGTGCCGGACGTCTTGCGCAACAAGATGGCTGGGGAATAAATCGTGGTAGTTTCCGCATGAGCCGCATACCACCGTTTTGACCCATAAAAAATACTTCACTTGTCCGGTCTTCCCAGTTCGCGGACACCGGGTTTCAAACAGATGGCCGATTTCCCTAGTCAAGTATGCCCGCAAGTCGTCGGCCGCCTGCTGGTAGGTCGTCAGATCCAAATCTAGAATCTCCTGCCGCACAATCCACCAAGCCATCGGGTTGATGTCTGCTGCGGTGATCGCACAGCCAAGTCTGTTCGACTCTACAACCGTTGTGCCTCCCCCCATGAAAGGGTCAAGGATGTGCTTTTCTGAAAAATCGTGCCTTTTGAAATAAGTCTGATCAACCGGGGCATCAGCCAACTCTGAAAGAAGCAGTGCTCGAAAAAGTGTTCCCGGGCGCCGGGCAAACCACTTGTGAACGGCGATCAGTGGACGGTAATTCTGCTGAATCTGCTTTTCTGCCAACGCCATTCGCGCCACAAAGGGAAGTTGGAAGTGCCTTTCGATCATTGTTCGTTGAGGAAGTTGTTTTGGGGCGCACCCCCAATCGACACCAGTTTTTCTTAAAAACTCCTGATACACAAACAGGGCAATTTGCGTATTATCTCAAGGGGGGAGATATTTATAC
>JACSRX010000083.1 GCA_014879535.1 Chthoniobacterales bacterium | reverse complement strand
GTCTCGTGGGCTCGGAGATGTGTATAAGAGACAGCCCTCCGGCAGAACTCCGCCAACGGAAGCACCTCCTTCTCGTTGACCCGCCGCTGCACCACGCAATTCACCTTCACTTTCAACCCCGCCTCCCTCGCCGCCTCCAACCCGGCAAGCACATCCCCCACCGGCCTCTTGGTCCCGCCCATGCGTTGAAAAAGTCCGTTGTCCAACGCATCAAGACTCACCGTGACACGGTTCAACCCCGCACGCCGCAACGCGCCGGCCGCTCCCGCAAGCAGCAGACCATTGGTGGTCAGCGCCAAATCCTCGATCCCCCCCGCCACCATGCCAACCAATTCCGGAAGATTGCGCCGCAACAACGGTTCCCCTCCCGTCAACCGCACCTTGCGCAACCCGAACCCCGCCACCACCCGGACCACCCTGGCAATTTCCTCGAAGGTCAGGATGTCCGCCCTGGGCACAAACGCGTAATCCGGACCGAACACCTCTGCCGGCATGCAATACCGGCAGCGCATGTTGCACCGGTCCGTCACGGAAATCCTCAGGTCCCGCAGCGGCCGCCCCATAATGTCGAGGGGGCCGTCCATCACGCCTCCCCGACCGGTCGCCCCTCGGGCGCCCGACGCGCCACCGGCTGCTGCCGCGCCAGATGCCACGCGAAGAATTTCATCACCATCAGGTGGATGGGTGCCTGGGTCAGCCGGTAAAACCACCAGGGCAGGGAAGGACGGAAATTGAAGATCGCCGCCAGCACGCTGCGGCGGTCCGGGCTTTCCCGGAACTCCAGCCGCGCAGGCGCACGGCCATCGGCCAGTTCGGCCTCCCCGGCCAGAAGGCCGCCGGTGATGTAGTAAAGCGGACGATCCGCGGACGACCGGTCCCGAGAGTAGCTCAGTTCAAGCAGTGGTTGCCGCACCCCGCTCAGCCGGAACGCCAGATTGAGCCGCTCATCCACCGTCACGCGCAGGACGAATTTGAAAAACGAAGGCAGCCAGCGCGCATATTCCTGAGCCACCCAGATTGCATCCCGGCCCGGCGGCAGCGGCAACCTCTGGATCGAACACACATACCTCCCGTGCTCGGACTGGTGGTCGCGACGCGCAAGATGCTCGTCGGCCTCCACCGCCTCCTGCTCGCCGGCCAGCGCGATATCGAGAGCCTCCTCGAACGATTGCGGCTCGATCCCCGCCCGTTCCTGCAGGGTCGGCGAGTGGGCGAGCATCGCATGCCGGAGACTCTCGACCAGCGGAGCCACCAACTCGCGATGCGCCCCCGTGAACATGCGTATTCCCATCACCCCCAACCGCGTGGGCACGAGGGGAACCGCGACAATCATCCGCTTCTTCCCGAGACGCTGCGCCGTGCGCTTCATCAGGTCCACGTAACTCATCACATCCGCCCCGCCGAGATCGAACGCCCGTCCGAACATCTCCTCCCGGCCGAGACAGAAGTTCACCAGATGCACCACGTCGCGCAGGCCCACCGGCTGGGTCATGGACCGCGTCCAATGCGGGCACAAAAGCACCGGCGACCTCTGCACCAGGCGCACCATGATCCGGCACGACGAACCTCGCGGCCCCACGATCAATCCCGCCCGCAGGCCCGTCACCGGCACATTGCGGGCCGCCAGCACCCGCTCGACCTCGAGCCGGCTGGCCAGATGCCGGGACAGGCGGGCGTCATCGGGAATGATTCCCCCGAGATAGACGATCTGCTTCACCCCGGCGCGCGCCGCCGACCGCGCAAAGTTGTCGGCCAGAATGAAATCCATGTCCTCGAAACGTGCCTGGGTCAGCCTTGCCGGCAGCATCGAATGGACCAGGTAAATCGCATAGGAGGCCCCCGCCAAAGCCCGCTCCGTCTGCAGCAGCGAGAACAGGTCGCAACTCTGCCAGCGCACTCCGGGAATGGACGCCGAAACCGAACGGCTCAGGGCCACCACGTCGAACTTCTCCGCCAGCACGGGCAGCAAGGCCGTTCCGACAAAGCCGGAGGCTCCGGCGACGACCACCACCGGACGATCATTTGCTTGAGACGTCACCCCGCCATCAAACACCGCGGAACGGCGGAGACAAGCCCGCTACACCCGTCCGACCGCCAGCAGGTAGAGCCAATTCACCGCCACCGCCCCGGCGAAAACCCAACGCCACATGCGGACTCCGCGCCATGCAGGACGCCAAGGCTCAAGGCGGAAGATCAGAACCGAGGAGGCGTAGAGCATCAAAACCGCCCAAACAACCGCCGACAGCACCGCCCCCGGATTCATCAGCAGCGCATCGGACCACCGGCCGCCGAAAAGCAGCAGCAACGCACGGGTGCCCCCGCACCCCGCACAGGGGAACCCGGTGAGCGTCTTCCAAGTGCAGACATGGAACGAGGGCACCGCCATGACCACGGCGCACCAGGACACCCCGAGGACCGCTGCAGCGATGCCCACAATCACCATGTTCTGCTCCACCCTCGTCCTTATCCGCCGGGGCAACGGAGGTGGCGTCCCTAAAGCGGCGGCGGAAATCATTGCTGCCGCAGTTTCTCGAGGATCGCGGACATCCCGCCCGCTGCATCGCCGATGAGATAGACCGCGAGCACGCCCAACGCCAGAAGGAACCCGCAGCAGACGATCAGGGGAAGAAACACGGCCAGAGCCGCCCGTCCTTTGCCGATGTTGTGCACTTCGGCCAACCCGATGATCTCCACCACAATCGTCCAGACCGCCGCGATCAGCGCTCCGCATCCCGGAAGCAGCTGCAATACTGCCGCCGCGCCGTTCGCATAGCAAAGCACACGGAATGTCGCCTCAAACGGCCGCGTCGCACCGCCCACAATCATCAGCGCGAGGTGCATGATGCCGCTGCCGACGAAAGCACCGATGACCAGGATGATCGGCAGAAGCATGATGGTCGCCCCCATGACCACCGCGGATCCCGGCATGCCCGACAAGGCCTGTTGCTCGGCGCCTCCTCCCGACTCGAACGACTTGAAAACTTCCTGGTAAACCACGCCGGCAAGCCCCCCCAACGTTCCGAGGAGCACGTAGAAGAACAACGGTGCGCCCAGCCCCCCGCTGCGGCGCATGGAGACGAATGTCTTCCCCGGCTCCAACAGCACGCCGCGGATGGTTTCCCCCAACGCCGGGAAAAATCCCAACTCCGCCCGCTGCTCCCACGCAGGGCCGCTTTCCGCCGCGGTCGTCACCACCGGCGGGGCGCCGTCCTCATCGGGGGCGATCTCGTCGATCACCTCGGCCAGCGGCCTCCACGACGGCATGCCGTCGTGCCAGGCCAGATCGGTCCCCGTGAACCTGCCCTCGCGGTAGCCCGAGCGGACTTCGTGCGGAGTGAATTGGCCGAGGGTTTGCCCTGCGCGATTGAGATGGATTTTCACACGCTTTGTTTCTTCCGCATCTTGCAGGCTCGTCAATCACCAACTCCGCGGAGGGACCCTATGGGGGAGATTGATTTTCGCCCGCCCCGCGGCGAACATCGCGCCATGGCGCTGACATCAAGTGAAACCCGGGCTGCGGGCACACCCCTTCCGCAGTTCGCGTTGCCCGACGTGGTAAGTGGCGGGATGGTCACCCCCTCGACGTTTGCGGGCTCGAAAGCCCTCGTCATCATCTTCCTCTGCCGCCATTGCCCCTACGTGGTCCACATCCTGCCCGCCCTGCTGGAGATCGCCGGGCTTTACATCCCCCGGAAGGTCTCCTTTGCCGGCATCAGCGCGAACGACGCCGCCAAATACCCCGACGATGCGCCGGACAAGCTGAAGGAAATGGTCCTCGAACGGAACTTCCCCTTTCCCGTCGTCCATGACGGGTCGCAGGCGACCGCCCGCGCGTTCCATGCCGTATGCACACCGGAGTTTTTCGTTTACGACGGGGGGCACCGGCTGTTCTACCACGGGCGCATGGATGCCAGCACCCCCGGCAATCAGGTCCCCTGCACCGGAAGCGATCTCCGGGGCGCACTCGATGCCGTCCTGGCCGGCGAACCCGCGCCATCCCCGCAGCACCCCGGCATGGGCTGCAGCATCAAATGGAAATGACCGCCGCCCTGCGCTGAGAGGCCCGCATGCACGAAGCGACAAGCAAGCACTACCCCACCCACCACCACGGCGTCTTCCGCCTGCGCTACGGTCACCCGCTCCCGTTCGGCGCAAGCCTCGTCCCCGGCGGGATCAATTTCTCCGTCTTCAGCTCCCACGCCACCGACTGCACGCTCGTCCTCTTTGAAAAGGGCGCCCCGCGTCCGTTCGCGGAAATCCCCTTCCCGCCCGAGTTCCGGATGGGCGACGTGTTCGCCATGGTTGTCTTCGACCTGGATGCCGGCAACATCGAATACGGCTACCGCATGAACGGCCCGTTCAAGCCGGGTGCCGGACACCGCTTCGACCCGAGGCACATCCTCCTCGATCCCTTCGCGCGCTCGGTCGGGGGACGCGAAATCTTCGGCGCGGAGCCCCGCGAACACGACATCTACCCGCACCGAGGACGCATCCCCGAGAACAATTTCGACTGGGAGCACGACCGCCCGCTCGACTTGCCGGTTCCGGAGCTCGTGATCTACGAACTGCACGTCCGCGGCTTCACGCGCCATCCCTCCTCGGGCGTGGCCAAGCCCGGAACTTTCGACGGACTTCGCGAGAAAATCCCCTACCTGGTCGATCTCGGGATCAACTGCGTGGAACTCATGCCCGTCTTCGAGTTCAACGAACACGAGAACCCCCGCGCCAACCCCGAGACCGGCGAGCCCCTCAAGAATTACTGGGGCTACAGCACGCTCGCCTTCCGGGCCCCCAAGACCGGTTACGCCTCCCGGGGGCCGATCGGCCGCGAAGTGGACGAACTGAAGGATCTCGTCAAGGCCTTCCACGGCGCCGGCATCCAGGTCATTTTCGATGTCGTCTTCAACCATACGGCGGAAGGCGATGCCGACGGCCCGGTCATTTCCTTCCGCGGTCTGGACAACAAGACCTATTATCTCCTCGCGCCGAATGGCGATTACCTCAACTTCAGCGGCTGCGGCAACACCCTGGACTGCAACCACCCGGTCGTGCGCGACTTCGTCCTCGATTGCCTGCGCTATTGGGCCGCCGAATACCACGTTGACGGTTTCCGCTTCGACCTCGCCTCGGTCCTCGGCCGGGACTCCCAGGGGAACCCGCTGCCGAACCCCCCTCTCCTCGAATCCATAGCCCATGACCCCGTCCTCGCCCATTGCGAGCTGATCGCCGAGGCGTGGGATGCCGGCGGCCTCTACCAAGTCGGCAATTTCCCGAGCTACGGGCGCTGGATGGAATGGAACGGGAAATTCCGGGATGCAGCCCGGCGGTTCCTCCGGGGCGACGACAATTCCGCCGGCGAAATGGTGCAGCGCATCCTCGGGTCGCCGGATCTCTACCAGCCGAGCGGACGCAAGCCGGCCGCCTCCGTCAACTTCATCACCTGCCACGACGGCTTCACCCTGGCAGACCTGTTCTCCTACGGCGCGAAGCAGAACTTGGAGAACGGCGAGGACAACAACGACGGGGACAACAACGGCCTTTCGTGGAACTGCGGTGTCGAGGGACCGACGAACAACCCCGACATCAACACCCTGCGCCTGCGCTGCGCCAAGAATGCCATGGCCCTCCTGCTCGTCAGCCAGGGCGTGCCCATGCTCTCGATGGGCGATGAAATGGGACGCACCCAGCGAGGAAACAACAATGCGTATTGCCACGACACCGAATGGAACTGGCTCGACTGGACCATGGCCGGCACGAACGCCGCTCTTTTCCGCTTCGTGAAAACCCTCCTGGCCTTCCGCCGGCGGCACGCCAGCCTGCACCGCAACGAATGGTTCACCGGCAGGGACGAGATCGGAGGCGGCTACCCGGACATCTCGTGGCATGGCGTCGAGCCGGACAAGCCGGACTGGGGGGAGTCCAGCCACTCGCTCGCGTTCATGCTGTGCGGACACCACGACCGCACGGAAGGGGGCTCCGGCGATTTTTTCTACGCCGCGTTCAACATGCACACCGAACCGCTGCTTTTCGGACTTCCGGCCTTGCCGGAGGGGTGGCATTGGCATCTGCTTGCAGACACCGCGTGCGATTCGCCCCGTGACATTTTCGAACCCGGCGAAGAACCGCGCCTTGATGACCAAGAACGCCTGAACCTGCCACCGAAATCCACGACCCTCTGCATCGGCCGCCAAGCCGGTTGACCCCATGCCTTCCTCCACCTCCGCAAAGCTCGCCAAGCGCATCTCCGTCATGGCCTGGATCGAAGACGCCTTCGGCGGCGTCGTGTTCGTCCGGCAAGCCAAGGACGGCCGGCGCTGGACGCTGCCCGGCGGCAAGGTCAAAACCGGGGAGGCCCTCGTCAACGCCCTCCGGCGCGAAGTGCGCGAGGAGATCGGAGTGGAAATCGCCACCGCCTCCCCGCTCGACATCCTCGACCGCCCGCGCTCGGGATCGGTGACCATCCTCTACCGCGTCCTGCTCAAGCCCGGTGTCATGAAACCGCGCCCCCGCGAGATCGAGAAAATCGGCATCCGGCGGCGCATCCCCGACGGCAGCACGGAAACCGCGGCGTATTTCTGGGCCCGCGCCCAGCAGTGCTTCGAGCCCTTCTCGCTCTTCGCCCATCCGGCTCGCGGCAAACGACGCGAGGGCACCTGACACCTCCCCATGCCGCACAGCCCGCGCAGTGTGGAGATCATCGGCGGCGGGTTGGCCGGACTGGCCTTGGGACTCGGGCTTCGCGCGCGCGGTGTTCCGGTCACCATTCACGAGGCCGGCACTTATCCGAGACACCGCGTCTGCGGGGAGTTCATCACAAGCCTTGATGCGGAGACACGGAGGCTCCCGGGGATCGACGAGGCGCTTGCAGCGGCGCGCCCGGCCCGTGGCGTGACGTGGCATGAGGGTGACCGCCTCACGGCACGGCAGACTCTTCCACAGCCCGCCCTCTGCCTCAGCCGCCACCGGCTGGACCGGGAACTGGCCGAGGCGTTCGTCCGCTCCGGCGGTGACCTCCGCCTCGGAAGCCGGAGTCCAGCCGACCCGCGCCCCGGCCTTGTTCTGGCCTGCGGACGCCGCGCAAACACGGCCTCCCCATGGATCGGACGCAAGGAATACTTCCACGGACTGGAATTGATTGATGACCTCGAACTCCACCTCGGCCGCCGCGCCTACGTCGGACTCACCCTCATCGACGACAGGACGGTCAATGTCTGCGGCCTTTTTCCGCGCTCCGGTGCGCCCCGGACCATGATCGCTCACATCCGCGGCTGCGGCCTCCCTGGACTGGCCACCCGCCTCTCCTCCGCACAACCGGTCCCGGGATCATCGTGTGCCGTGGCCGGCCTCGACTATGGTGCCAAACCTGCTGCACCCGGGGCCATCATGCTCGGCGACCGGCGCGGCCTCACCCCTCCCTTCACGGGCCATGGAATGACAATCGCCCTGCAGAGCGCCGCAATCGCGGTGCCGCATCTTGCAACATGGGCCGACGGCACCATGGAGTGGATCGACACATCGGCCCGCGTGGAGCGGGAGCTCGATCGCCGGTTCCGGCGGCGGATCGGTTGGGGACGGTGGCTCCATCCTTGGCTGCTCGATCCCGGACGGCGGCGCGTCGTCCATGGCCTCCGATGCTGCGGGCTGCTGCCCTTCGATCCGCTTTACCGCCTGTTGCATTGACCGCCATGTATCTCCACGCACTGGCCACCGCGACACCCGCGGCCACCTTCACCCAGCGCGAATGCCTTGCCCTGGCACGCTCCTCACCGCAACTGCTCGGGTCGCTGGACCGGCGCTCGCAACTCATGCTCGCAACCATCCTCCAAGGCGACTCCGGGGTGGAGACGCGGCAATTCGCCGTGCGCGATGTCGGACGCCTTTTTTCATGCGATGCCGACGCCCTCAACGAGGAATTCCGCCACACCGCCCCGGCACTCGCCGCAACCTCCCTGAAATCCGCAATGGATGCGGCCGGCGTCCTTCCGTCCGGACTCGATGCACTCGTGGTCTGCACGTGCACCGGCTATCTCTGCCCCGGAGTGAGCAGCTACGTGGCCGAACTTCTCGGCCTGCGCACCGATGCGTGGCTGCAGGATCTCGTCGGTCTGGGATGCGGTGCCGCGATTCCGTCCCTCCGGACGGTGGAGGCCGTGCTCGCCGCGAACCCCCGCGCAACCGTGGCCTGCGTCGCCGTGGAAATCTGCTCCGCCGCGTTCTACTTGGACAACGACCCCGGCGTGATCATCAGCGCCTGCCTCTTCGGCGACGGTGCGGCAGCCTCCATCTGGCGCAGCACCCCCGGCCCGAACAATCTGCGCTGCCACAATTTCGACACCCTCCACGACCCGCTTGAGCGCGACCGCATACGCTTCGAGCAGAAGGACGGGAAACTCCGCAACCTTCTTCATCCTTCGGTTCCCGCACTCGCCGCGGATGCCGTCCGCAAACTTTACGACCGCACCTGTTCCAATGGAATGGTGCCACCGGCCCGCGTGATCTCCCACGCCGGTGGAAAGGATGTGCTGGCCGCCATTGAGCTTGTGGTGCCCGGATGCGACCTGACCCCGGCGCGGATCGTCCTGCAACGCCATGGAAACATGAGCAGCCCCTCCGTCCTCTTCGCCCTTGAGGAGGCCCTGCACCATGACAACCCGTCAGCCGGCGGGGATTGGTGGCTCACGTCCTTCGGCGCCGGGTTCAGCGCGCATTCTTGCCGCCTGTCCGCGGACTAAAAACGGATCGGCGGGGGCGGCGCGATGTTCAGCGCCGGCGACTCCTTGGGAAGCGAGGCGTCGATCCCCGCCGCCTCGGGACGGCGCACCTCCGGCTGGCCGGGCGACTCCATGCCGCCACCCACGGCGGCAGGCATCGACGCCATGTTGACCGCCACGGCCTCGGCCACGGGAACATCGCCCCCGAAATTGTTCATCGTCGCCGGCGACACCGAGTTGTAGGGATCTCCACCGATCACCGGAGCGCTTGAAATGTCGACCGGACGGATTTTGGTCAAATCAACCGCCACCGCCGCGCGCGGCCACTCCTCCTCCGAAAATTCCTTCACAAAGCTCCGCAGCCCCCCCGAATGCACGCTGCACTGCACCCTTGGGGCGTGTCCGATGCGGGCGTATTCCGCGTAGGCCGTGGATTCCACCGACTCCTGTCCGTCGGGCAACCGCCTCTTCTCCACGCATCGGTCGGTGGCCAGCTCTCCGGAAATGCGGCAGATCTGCACCGTCTCCACCGTCACGGGCGGCTTCAGCGGCGCGGAGGGGAAGTCCTGGCGGGAGGCATTCATGACATCCACCCACACCGGCAGCGCCAGATCCTTGCCGAACGCACCACGGAAAATCTGCTGTGGACGGTCGAAGCCCATCCAGACCCCGCACGTCACGGCGGAATCGTAACCGACGAACCAGGCATCGGTGAAATTGTAGGCTGTGCCCGTTTTCCCCGCCGCCCCCGCCACGGCCAATCCGTAATCGGTCATGGCCCTCCGTCCGGTTCCACGGTCGAGCGCATCGGTCAACACGCTGTGCACCTGCCACGCCGCGCCGTCCCCGACCACGTTTTCCCTCTGGTTCTCCCGCTGGTAGACCAACTCGCCATCCGCGTTGTCAATCCGGTCGATGATGTGGGTTCGGTCGGGGCGGGAGCCCCCCCCCGGAAACATCGTGTAGGCGAGCGTGACCTCCTCCAGCGTCATCTCGCTTGTCCCGAGATAGGAATTCGCGTAGGGCCGCAGGGGCGAGTTGATGCCTGCCCCCTGCACAAGCCTGCCAAGAGCGTTGAGGCCGGTCTGGAAACCGACCCGGACCACTGCCGCGTTCTTGCCCTGCACCATGGCCTCCCGCGCCGTCAGTTCGCCCTCGTATTCGTTGTCGGCGCGCTCAACCCCCCACTCCCCGAGGATACCGG
>JACSRX010000010.1 GCA_014879535.1 Chthoniobacterales bacterium | reverse complement strand
AATCCTCCACCGCCGCCGCCGCCGAAACCATTGGCGATGCTGGCACCGTTTCCGCCATTGCCGCCCTGCGCCACGTTGCTGGTGAAGGTGACATTTTGGACGGTCACCGCGCCACGATTCACAAAGATCGCTCCGCCCGCGCCAAGGCCCGCGCCGCCCCCATAGAGACCTCCATCACCGCCCTTGGCGCGGCCGTCGGCTAGCGTGAGGTTGTTGATGACGACCGCATCCCCGGCGTTCGGTGTGTCGATGAAGAAAATGCGGTGGGCGTCGTTGCCGCTCACCGTGTTGCCCACGCCGCCGTTGATCGTCACCGCGGCCGTGATCAACGGGGTTTGGTTTGTGAAGACGATTGTGCCGAGGTTGTTCGTGATGTTGATTGTGCTGCCGGGATTGGAGTTGGCCCATTCGATGGCCCAGCGCAGGGTGTTCGCCGAGCCGTCGTCGGCAGGGTTTGTGACGGTGTAGGTCGCGGCGTGTGCGAGCGGACCGGTGAGGGTCAGCAGGCAGGCGAGGGGAAGGAAAAGAGGTGGTTTCATCGGATTGTGGCGGAGTGGTTCGGGATAAAACCCATCGAAGCGGTTCATTTATCAGCGGGCGCCCCTCGCGCCTACCCCCACAATTGTGGGTGGCAGCCTCCCTCAAAGATCCAACGGTCGCTTGATCGTGCCCCGGCGGGCGAAATCCTACCGGTCCCCGCCGTCGCCCATCTGGAAACGGCGCATGAGGGCGGCGTGGGAGTTCACCCCGAAGTGGCGGTAGATGTTCTTCTGGTATCCGGCGACCGTGCTCTCGCGGATGCCGAGGTGCCGGGCGATTTCCTTGCGGGCGCGGCCGTCGAGGAGCATGTTCAAAACCACGCGGGCGCGCGGGGCGAGGCTCGGCACGGTGGCGCCGCGATCCTCGGGCCAGCCGTGTTCGTGCAGTCCGGGAACCTCGGTGAGAACGACATGGGCGATGCGGGTCTCGCGCTCGGTGAAGTCCGGCGCTTCGCATCGGCGGTAAAGGACGATGGTGCTGAAGGAATCCCCGTCGATGGGGCGCAAGGACGCGAGAAACGGCCCGAGGTCCGCCGCGCACATGAGCGGATAGATGCCGGAGGCCCGATACTCGGTGTTGTCGAGGAACTGCTGGTGGCGCCGGGTGAGGTGGGATTTGCGCTGCTGCATTTCTCCGAGGAGAAATGCCGACTGACGCGCCATGTCGGGGTGCCCGGCCGCGCAGATCAGCTTGGCGAAGCGGTCTTCGTCGAAGCCGCCGTGGGCCATCGACACGTAAGTGGGCTGCCGTCCGGGCTCCAGTCCGCAGCCGAGGCTCCACGCCCAGGCATCGGCCCCTGTGAGTTCGCAAAGGCCTTCCATCAAGCGGCGCTTCCGCACCGTGAGGTCGTCGCGTGAGGTGGCGATTTCCCCGAGCAGGCGCACCACGGCGCGGACGTCCGCGTCAACGAGGGGGGAGGGCTTCATGGTGGGAAAAGACTGCGCCCCGCCGGAGGGGGCGGGGCGCATTGTTCAATTCTTCAGGTGCGGACGCAAGGTCGTCCGGAGGCGGGCGCCGATCCTAATTCTTTTCGAGCTTCGCGTTCCATTCCTCGATACGCTTGGACTGTGCGGCGAAGAGGTCGTCGGTGGGGTCGAGGATCTCGATGGATTTGATCTTGTCGCCGGCGGCGATGGCATCCACGACGCTCTGGCCCTTGGTCACGCTGCCGAAGACGGTATGTTTGCCGTCGAGCCACGGGGTGGGGACATGGGTGATGAAGAACTGGCTGCCGTTGGTGCCGGGACCGGCGTTGGCCATCGAGAAGATGCCGGGTTTGTCGTGCTTGAGTTCAGGGGTGCATTCGTCCTCGAAGCGGTAGCCGGGTCCGCCGCTGCCGGTGCCGGTCGGGTCACCGCCTTGGATCATGAAGTCGGGGATGACGCGATGGAATTTGAGGCCGTCGTAATAGCCGCGCTTGGCGAGGTTGAGGAAGTTGGCGACGGTGACCGGGGCCTTCGACGGGTAGAGGACGCCCTCGATTTCCCCCTTGTCGGTCTTGACGATGATGCGGATGTCTTTCATGGACTCGCCACTGTGCGCGGGGAGGGCCGTGATGGCGAGGGTGAAAGCGGCGACGAAGATGGATGTTTTGATCATGCGGCATTTTCCGATATCCACGTTCCGTGACAAGGCAAACCGAAACTTCCGCGCACCTGCGTGCGCACGACTATGCATGGCTGGTGGCGCGGTGGAAAAAACTGGCGGCTCGCGAGCGGTGGAAGATGGGGGAATTCGCCGAGGCCGACGGCCTTCCGGTCTATGCGGTCGAACCGCGGCGGCTCCCCGCGAATGACGCCCCGGCCCTGTATTTGTCGGCGGGCATCCACGGCGACGAGCCGGCGGCCACCGAGGCGCTCGTCAGCTGGGCGGCGCGCCGGGCGCGTGCGCTGGCGCGGGTGAGGTTCCTGATCTTCCCGTGCCTGAACCCGTGGGGCCTGCTCAACAACAATCGTCGCAATGCGGTCGGCATCGATCTCAACCGCGGGTATCTGCGCGAGGATGTTCCGGTGATCACGGCACAGAAGGCCCTGGTTGCGGGCCGCACGTTCGACGCGGCGCTGATGCTGCATGAGGATTATGATGCCCACGGGATCTATCTTTACGAACTGCCGAGCGTGAAACCGTTCTGGGGCGAGAGGCTGCTGGCGGCCGGGGCGCGCCATGTGCCATGCGAGCCGCGGGCAAAGGTGGAGGGGCGCACCTGCCGGAAGGGTCTCATCCGCACACGGATCACGCCCGGGGAGATGCCGGAGCATCCGGAGGCATTCTTCGTCGCCTTCGGGCCCTCGCGGCGCAGCCTGACCTTCGAGACCCCGTCGGAGTTTTCCCTCACGGCCCGTGTGCGTGCGCACGATGCGGTACTCGATGAACTGTTGAAGCTGGCGACGCGCGGCTGAGTCCCGCAAAAATGCATTCCTGTCCCGCACCGCGTGTGGGAAAAGGGAGGAATGATGTTTCTGCAACATGCCGGCATTGTTTTTGCGGGGTTGGTGGTGGCGGCCGTTTTCACGCGTCTTGCCTACGCCGTGACGGCGAGGGTCACGTTCGCTCCTCTGCTTGATTTGTTCGTGAGCCTGTTCACATGGGTGCCGTGGGTGGCCGGCGCGTGGCTCGGGGGGTGGTGCGGGGTGCTTTCGGCGCTCCTGGCACAGTTTGTTTTCCTTCACGCCTTCTGCGCCTACGACCGCCTGCTGCGCGGCAAGAAGGGGCGCACGCTCGCGGCGGCGCACGCGAAGATGCTGGGCTGGTGGCGCAACGAGGCGGCGCTGCTGCTGACCACGCCGGCGGTGGTGGTGTTCTTCCTCGTCCGTTTTGCGGAAATCATCTTCTACCCGCCGATGGCATGGATGGCGAAGATGCCGCGTTACCGGTCCTCGGAGTGGGTGAACCTCTCGCGTCACAAATACGACGGCCTCGTCGGACACGACCTCGTGTGGTGCTGGTATTGCGACTGGATGACGGGGGTGTGGGCGCTGGGCAGCGAGATGCTGCGCAATGTCGAGTCATTCTGGTGCCCGATCCGGTTCTGCGAGGAGTGCAAGAACCGCAATGTGTGCACGGATTTCCCCGATGTGGAAAAATGGGCGAGGGCCGACGGCACCATGGAGGATGCCGTGCGCGCCTTCGAAGAGCACTACGACGGACAGGGCAAGAACAGTTGGTGGGGGCATCCCGACCGCAACAAACCCTGATCCGAGCCTTGCCGGCTTGATTGTGTTTGTCCGCCGCTGCACCGGCGGTTAAGTTGTCCGCTCTTTTTTCAATCATGGAAATCTTCGTCGAAAAGCAGCCGAATTGTCTGGCCACCCTGCGCGCGACCGTGCCGTCGGAAGTGGTGAAGGGAAAACTGGAGAAACTGGCCGGGGAATACCGCAAGGCCGCGAAGCTCCCGGGCTTCCGTCCGGGCAAGGCGCCGCTCGCCGTGGTCGCCCGCAAATACAAGGATTCCATCGCGGAGGAGGCGGCCAAGACCCTGCTGCGCGAGGCGGTGGACAAGGCGGCCAAGGACAACAACCTCTCGGTGCTCAATGCGTTCGACCTCAAGCACGGCGAGGTGAGCGGGTCGGCCGATCTTGATCTGGCCGTGCAATTGACGCTGGAACCGGAGTTCACGTTGCCCGACATCAACGCCCTCGATCTTGAGGTGCCGGAAGAGGTGGTGACAGACAGCCATGTGGAGGGGAACATCAAGATGCTCCTCGAGCGCCTGGCTGAGTTTTCCGACATCAAGGATCGTCCGCTGCAGATGGGGGACTACGCGGTGCTCGACTACGACGCCGCGGTGGACGGTCGCCCGTTGGGTGAAGTCTGTCCCGAGGTGCCCTCGACCATGAAGGGCGGAGAGGGATTGTGGCTCGTGATGGCCGAGGACAGCCTCTGGCCCGGTTTCTGCGCCGGGTTGGCCGGAGCGGCGGAGGGCGACGAGCGCGTGGTCGAGGTGACCGCGCCGGAAGATTTCGGAGTCGAGGCGCTGCGCGGCAGGAAGATCCTCCACAACGTGAAGGTCAGGGGGATCAAGGCCAAGCAACTCCCCGAGCTGACCGAGGAAGTGGCGCAGAAGGTGGCTGGCCGCAGCGCGCAGGAGCTGCGCGACACCCTGCGCGAGCGCCTGGTGGCCTCGGCCGCCGAGCAGACCGAGCGCAAGAAACGCGCGGCGATCATGGAGCACCTGGTCAAGACCGTGGAGTTCGAGGTGCCCGCGTCGATGGTCATGGGCGAAGCCCGGCGCGTGGTGAAGGAAATTGTCGAGGCCGAGCAGATGCGCGGCCTGAGCGACGAGGAACTGCTGAGCAAGAAGGACGAAATCTTCGGCCATGCGCAGATGGGCGCGCAGTTCCGGGTCAAGGCCGACTTCATCCTCACGCGGGTGGCCCGCGGGGAGAAGATCGAGGTGACCCGCGAGGAGCTCGCCGAGCACATTGCGCGGCTGGCACAGAGGCTCAACATGCCGATGGACAAGCTCGTGAAACAGCTGATCAAGCGCGAGGCGCTGGGGTCGGTCGAGGGCGACGTCCTCAGGGACAAGGCACTTGATTTCCTTGCCTCCAAAGTTAAGGTCAAACAGCCTGAGGCCAAGGCATGAAGCCCGGCGCCACGGCCGATTTTTTATGAACCAACCCGAATTTTCCGGAGGTTCCGCCACACGGAACTCCATCCTTGTCCCCATGGTGGTCGAGCAGACCGGCCGCGGGGAGCGCAGCTACGACATCTACTCGCGGCTGCTGAAGGACCGCATCATCTTCATCGGCACGCCGATCGACGACCACATCGCCAACCTTGTCATCGCGCAGATGCTTTTCCTGCAGATGGAGGACGCGAAGAAGGACATGCACATCTACATCAACTCGCCGGGCGGCTCGGTCACGGCGGGTCTGGCGATCTACGACACCATGCAGTTCGTCACCTGCGACGTGAACACGTATTGCATGGGCATGGCGGCCAGCATGGGGGCGGTGCTCCTCTGCGCCGGGACCAAGGGCAAGCGTTTCGCGCTGCCGAACTCGGACATCATGATCCATCAGGTGTCCGGCGGGGCGCAGGGGCAGGCCAGCGACGTCGAGCGGCAGGTCGAATTCATGTTCAAACTCAAGCGCCGGCTTGAGGCGATCATCGCGCACCACACCGGCAAGCCGGTCGAGCAGGTGCACAAGGACGCGGACCGCGACTACTACATGAGCGCGGAAGAGGCGAAGGAATACGGCCTCGTGGACGAGGTGGTCAAATCCCGCAAGGAAATCCCGGGCGCCCAGCCCTCCTGACGCCATGGCCCGCGCCGCAAACCTGACCATGTGCTCCTTCTGCGGAAAGAGCCACAGTGAGGTGCGCAAGCTCATTGCGGGACCGGGTGTTTACATCTGCGACAGTTGCGTGAGCCTGTGCAAGGGCATCCTCGACAAGGAACTCAAGGATGAGACGCGCAAGAGGGGCACCACGGTCCGGGTGCCGAAGCCCGCGGCGATCAAGCAGGAACTCGACCAATTCGTCATCGGGCAGGACTTGGCCAAGAAGACGCTCTCGGTGGCGGTGCACAACCACTACAAGCGCATCCTCCACGCCGCCACGTCGCGCGAGATCGCGCTGCCAGGGCACGACGATGTCGAGCTGGAGAAAAGCAACATCCTGCTCATCGGTCCGACCGGCTCGGGCAAGACGCTGCTGGCGCGGACGCTGGCGCGCATCCTCGACGTGCCGTTCTGCATGGCCGACGCCACGACGCTCACGGAGGCGGGGTATGTCGGCGAGGATGTGGAGAACATCGTCCTGCGCCTGCTGCAGGCGGCCGACTACGACGTGAAGCGTGCGGAGATCGGCATCGTTTACATCGACGAGATCGACAAGATCGGGCGCAAGACGGACAACGTGAGCATCACGCGCGACGTCTCCGGCGAAGGCGTGCAGCAGGCGCTGCTGAAAATCCTCGAGGGGACGACCTGCAACGTGCCCCCGCAGGGCGGTCGCAAGCACCCGCATCAGGAATACATCCAGGTCAACACGGACAAGATTCTTTTCATTTGCGGCGGCGCGTTCGTCGGGCTGGACAAGATCATCCAGCGCCGCATGGGCAACCGCGTGCTGGGTTTCCACGCCCGGGAGCGCCGCACGGAACCGGCCCCCGTGGCGGCTTCGACGGCGACGATCCACCAGGCCGAGCCCGAGGACCTTCTGGGATTCGGGATGATCCCGGAATTCATCGGACGGTTGCCGGTCATCACGGCGCTGGATCAGCTCACCGAGGACGAGTTGGTGACGATTCTGACCGAGCCGAAGAACGCGATGATCAAGCAATACACCAAGCTGATGGCCATGGAGGGCGTGGAGTTGAACATCACCAAGGACGGCCTGCGCGCCCTCGCCGAGCGGGCTTCGAGCAAGGGAACCGGCGCACGGGCGCTGCGTTCGATGATGGAAAAGATCATGCTCGACGTGATGTATGACGTCCCGAGCCGCGAGGACGTGGCCGAGGTGACGATCAACCGTTCCGTCGTGGAGGGACGCAAGCCGCCGCTTCTCCGCAGGAAGCAGGACAAGGACGCGGCCTGAGTTTATGGGACCGGGGACTTGTGCCGTCCCGTCGTTGAACGACCCCGGGGAGCTTTTCGGCCGGGTTGCCCCGCTGGTTCTCGATCTGGGGTGCGGGAACGGTGTCTTCCTGGCCGCACTGGCCGCGCGCGAGGCGGAGTCGAATTGCCTCGGCATCGAGAAAAAGGCCTATCGTGTGGCGCAAACGGCGCGTCGGGTCCGGGAACTTTGCAACGCCCGGGTGCTGCACGGGGAGGTCACGGAACTGCTGCGCTCCTTCCCGGCGGGGTGCGCGGCGCGGGTGTATCTGCTCTTCAGCGATCCGTGGCCGAAGCGGAGGCATTCCGTGCGCCGGTTGGTGCAGGAGGATTTCGCCTCGGTGCTGGAACGCGTGGTGGAGCAGGGCGGGGAGTTTTTCTTCGCCTCGGACGCGGAGGAGTATTGCGCCTCGGCGCGGAGGACATTTGCGTCCCGCGGGGAGTGGAGCACGGGGAGCTGGGAGACGCCGGAGGATTGGCCGCGGACGGAATTCGAGGAGCGCTTCCGGCAGGCGGGATTGCCGTTGTGGCGTTTCAAGGCGGTGCGCGGAGGCAACACATGAGACCGCCGGACGAGGGATTCGGCACGGTGGGGCCGGACACGGAGGAGGATGCCAAACTCGTCGCGCTGATGCTCGAGGTGAAGCGTGGTGACGAGACGGCGTTCCGTGAATTGGTCGAGGCGACGGAGGACCGCGTTTTCGGCACCATCGCGAAGATGCTCGGGGGAATCGAGGGCGCGGAGGATCTGGCGCAGAGGGTTTATCTGCGGATCTGGCAGGCGAGGGAGCGCTATGTGCCATCCGCAAAATTCACGACATGGATGTTCTCCATCACGCGCCGGCTGGTGCTCAACGAGCGGCGCGGACGCTCGCGGCGAGGCGCCGTGTTCCACGATCCGGCACCCGAGGAACATGTGAGGGAACCGGTGTCGGCGGATTCGCCGGCGTTGGATGCCGCGGCGGCGGAACTGGCCCGGGAGATCGAGCAGGCGCTGGCGGAATTGCCGGAGGATCAGCGGATGGCGGTGGTGCTCCGGCGTTACGAGGAGATGCCCTACGAGGACATCGCGGAGGTCCTTGGAACGACGGTTCCTGCGGTCAAGAGCCTGCTTTTCCGTGCCAGGCAAAATTTGCGGGAGAAGCTGGCGGGGTGGTTGTGAACTAACGGACCGCTTGGCGCTCGTCGGCGAGGCGTCCTTTTTTGAAATGCACGCCCTCGGCGGCGAGGAGCCGGAGTTTGCGGGCGAGTTCGGGGCCGGACGTATGTCCGGAAAAGCCGCCGGGGCCGAGGTCGGAGGCGATGACGCGGTGACAGGGGACGCGCGGGGCGAAAGGGTTGGAGCGGAGGGCCTGCCCGATCGCGCGGGGCGAGCGGCAGCCGATGCGCCGCCCGAGGGCGGCGTAGGTGATGACGCGTCCCGGGGGAACCTTCATCAGTGCCGCGTAAACGCGGCGCGCGAACGGCGAAATCTGCGGGGATGCCTCCCCCGGCTCAATTTTGCGTGGCATCCGTGGGGGCGTCGGCGAGGACGCGATACATCGGGCCGAGACCGTTCATGATGAGGCGCCATGTCGTGTCATCGGCATCCGACCGGAGCAGTTCCGGATGTGGGCGGAGGACAAGCCACGAGTTGAGCGCGATCTCGCGCTCGAGCTGGTTTTTCGACCAGCCGGCGTAGCCGAGAAAGACGCGGAGTTTGTCGCCCTTGTCCGAGGGGAGTGAGAGGTCGCCCTCGGGGCGCTCGATGGGTTCGAAGCGGCAGGTTCCGGCGGCGGCATCCCATTCGAGGCTCGCAACGATCACCTGGTTTTTCTGCACCGGGCCGCCCTCGAAGATCGGCACATGGGCGACCTGATCGAGAGGCGTCCCGATTTCCAGATCCCCCAATTTCTGCCCGAGCGGGCGGTTGAGGATGAAGCCCAAGGCGCCGTCCTCCGCACTGTGGTGCGAGAGATAGAGGATGGAGCGGCGGAAGTTGGGGTCGGGCATCATGGGGTGTGCGACGAGCAGCGATCCGGAAAGATCCCCCGCGGTGGGCAGACGCTTCATGACGAGGCCAAGCTAATGCGCCGCGAGCGGTTCTGCAACCGTGCCGAGAATATGGTCGAGGGACGTGTCCCAATGGTGGAACAGTCCGGCCACGGGCCAGCGGTAAACCTTGGAGCGCAGGCCGATCACGAGTTCCTCGCCGCCGGTGGCGCCGATCTTGTGGGCCGGGATGCGGCAGAATGAAAAGAGGTCGGCCAAGGCCTCGTCATCCGCCGGATCGGTGGAGGCAATGATGCGGCCGGGAGCCTCGTGGAACAGGGTTTCATCGTCCCGGCGTCCGTCGTCGGCCAGGGCGATCTTTGCCCCCGTAGGGCCGGGCCCCGAGAGGCAGCATTCGGCAAGGGCGATGGCGAGCCCCCCCTCGGCGCAATCGTGGGCGCTGAGGATCAGGCCGTCGCGGATCGCATCACGCAGGGCCTGGTGCAATGCGATCTCGCCCGGAAGGTCGGTTTGCGGGGGGCGTCCCTCCTTGCGCCCGTGGATGATGAGCAGGAACTGGGACGCATCGAGTCCCGCGGAGCGCTCACCGAGGAGCCAGATCGAGTCCCCTGCGCCGCGGAATCCCTGCGGGGTGATGTGGCTTTCGTCTTCGATCAACCCGACCATGGCGACAACCGGCGTGGGGTCGATGGGGCCGGAGGGGTTTTCATTGTAAAGGCTCACATTGCCGCCGGTGACGGGGGTGTCGAAGGCGCGGCAGGCCTCGGAAATGCCTTCGACCGAATCACGGAGCTGGCGGAAAATTCCGGGTTTGTGGGGGTTGCCGAAGTTCAGGTTGTCGGTCGCGCCGAGGGGAACGGCGCCGGTGCAGGCCAGGTTCCGTGCCGCCTCGGCCACGCAACGGCGCCCGCCTTCGCGGGGGTCGAGCAGGGTGACGAGACTGTTGCCATCCACCGACGCGGCGAGGAGCTTTCCGCATTCGCGGGCGAGGAACACTGCGGCGTCGGAGCCGGGGCCGACGACGGAGCCGTTGCGGACCATGTGGTCGTATTGCTCCCAGATCCAGCGTTTGCGGGCGAGCGTCGGGTGGGCGAGAAGGCGGGGAAGCACGGCGGTGAGGTCGGCCGGCGGAACGGTGCGGATGTCGAGCCCGGCGGGCGGTGTCCACGGGGCCGCCTCGCGGTGGCAAACCGGCGCCTCGTCGGTGAGTGAGGCCGCGGGGATTTCGGCGACGATGCTTTCCCCGGTGCGGATGCGCATGAGGCCGTCGCCGGTGACGCGACCGATGCATGCGTGGGGGAGGTCCCATTTTTCGAAGATTTCTCGGACGCGGTCCTCCTGCCCCTCGTGGACGATGACCAGCATGCGCTCCTGCGATTCGCTGAGCAGGATCTCGTAGGGTGACATGCCCTCCTCGCGTTTTGGGACAAGGTCGAGGTCCACATCGATTCCGCTGCCTCCGCGGCTGGCCGTCTCGCAGGTCGAGCAGGTGAGGCCGGCGGCGCCCATGTCCTGGATGCCTGCAACGGCGCCGCTTGCGAGGAGTTCGAGGCAGGCTTCGAGCAGGAGCTTCTCGCGGAAGGGATCGCCCACCTGCACCGCGGGGCGGTCCTGCTTCGATTCCTCGGTGAGTTCGCGCGAGGCGAAGGCCGCACCGGCCAAACCGTCCCGACCGGTCTCGGCACCGACATAGAAGACGGGGTTGCCGATGCCGCGGGCGGCGCCGCGTGCAATCTGGTCGTGCCGCAGGACGCCGAGGCAGAAGACATTGACGAGCGGATTGCCCGCGTAGGTTTCATCAAACCAAGTTTCGCCGCCGATGGTGGGGAGTCCGATGCAGTTTCCGTAGTGGGCGATGCCGGACACCACGCCGGCAAGGATGTGGCGGTTGGCGGCGGCGCCGGGCGCGTTTTGTTCGATGGGTCCGAAGCGCAGGGAGTCCATGAGGAAGACCGGGCGTGCCCCCATTGTGAAGATGTCGCGGATGATGCCGCCGACGCCGGTGGCGGCGCCTTGGAAGGGCTCGATGGCGCTCGGGTGGTTGTGGCTCTCGATCTTGAAGGCGACCGCCCAACCGTCGCCGACGTCGAGCACGCCGGCGTTCTCCTCGCCCGCTTTGACGAGGATGCGGGAACCGGCCGTCGGGAATTTTTTCAGCTCGGGGCGCGAGTTCTTGTAGGAGCAATGCTCGCTCCACATGACGGAGAAGATGCCGAGTTCGGTGAAGTTGGGTTCGCGGCCGAGGATGCTCTTGATGCGCGCGAACTCCTCCGGGGTTATCCCGTGTCGCTCGACGATTTCCGGGGTGATCACAGGGTCTTTCATTTCACGGCGGAAAGGGCGGACTGGATGATGCTGTCAAAAACAAGGCGCCCGTCCGTGCTTCCCAGCCGTTGTTCGCAGGCGCGCTCGGGGTGCGGCATGAGGCCGAGGACGTTCCCGCGTTTGTTGAGAATGCCCGCGATGTTGGCGAGCGAGCCGTTCGGATTCGCTTCGGCGGAGACTTCCCCGTCGGGGGTGCAATAGCGGAAGGCGATGCGTCCGTCGCCCTCAAGTTGATCGAGGGTATCCGGTGCTGCGAAGTAGCATCCTTCGCCGTGGGCGATGGGTATGCGGAGCACCTGACCGACGGTTCCCGAGGAGGTGAAAGGCGACGCTGTCAGTCCGAGGCGCAGATGCACATGGCGGCAGATGAAGTGCAGCCCGCGGTTGCGAACGAGGGCACCGGGCAGCATTCCGGCCTCGCACAGGATCTGGAAGCCGTTGCAGATGCCGAGAACCGGGGTTCCGCGGCCGGCCGCTTCGCGGACGGCAGCCATGACGGGTGAATACCGTGCGAACGCACCGCAGCGCAGGTAATCCCCGTAGGAAAAGCCGCCGGGGATGATGATGACGTCGTAGCCGGTGACCGAGGTTTCCTTGTGCCAGACAGGATCGGCCGCCTGGCCGAAGTTGTCGCGCAGGGTGCGGAGGCAGTCTTGGTCGCAGTTGGAGCCGGGGAAGCGCAGGACGGCAAACTTCATCACTCGGCGATGTCGAAAGTGTAGTCCTCGATGACGGGGTTCGAGAGGAGATCGCGACAGATGGCGTGCAGCTTTTCCTCGTCCGGACGTCCCCCGGGCAAATCGATTTCAATGATTTTTCCCACCCGCACGCGTCCCGCCTGATCCCAGCCGAGGTGCTTCATGGCATCGGCAGTCGCAACGCCCTGGGGATCCAACACAGACGGCTTCGGCAGCACGGTGACGCGGGCTTTCATGGGCCGGGAGGTTGGCGGAAGCACGATGGAGAAAAAAGAAAATCCGGTGATGGTCTTCACTGGATTTCAAGGAAATGTCGCCTATGTATTGGGAAATGATGATGTAATATTATTTATAAAGAGAGGATTGGGTTATGGACTCAAAAATCAAGACGCCTCAATGAAAACCATACGCCTTTGAACTTGACGACGCGGCTTTTTTTGGTTGAGATGAAGGCTGATTTAACATTAACTAAGCTGGTAATCATTATGAGTGCACACACGTTATTGCTTTCCGCGCGGCGCGGTTGTCCTGGAATTTTTCACGGTTGGAAAACATCGACCATGGCTGTGTTCGCGGTTGCTGCGGCGCTTTGTCCGAGCTTCACCCACGCCCAAGTGACCTACAGCGGAAGTTACAGCAATGTCTGGAGCCAGGATTCCGGGTCGTTCACGCCGGCTTCTCCCTACAATTTTGCCGAATACAGTTTTGGCGGTTCGACGAACAACGGGCAAGTGGATGGACGTTTGCTGACGACGGATGGCTCCTTGGGAGGCACTGCACAGTCGTTGAATGTTGGTCAGGTGCTTCTCATCAACATGGGCGGGCAGACCGGGGGTGGACGCTCGGGTATCACGACGGGCGGGCGCGTCGGGTTCGCCCTTTACAGCGGAACTGACATCTACAATGGCGGGTCGAGCAACGCACTCGGCCGGGTAACGAGCGACAGCTTGCTGCGTGTCGAGTATGTCGGAGGGGGCGCCAACACAGCGATTGTTGGGGGATCCACATTCGGTGGCCCGGATTTTGCCGACTTCAAGGACGGGGAGTATTACCGCGTCACGATCCTTTCGGACAAACAGTTCACGATTTCCTACGGGGATTCCAGTTCGACAACCGAGTTCACCTACAACATGAGCGACCTTGCCGGCTCGGGGGGCACCATCCAGCGTCTCGCTGTCTACAATCTCGGGGCGAACATGGATGCACTGTTCGGTCCCATCGTGGTTTCGAACGCTTCCTACCTGAACTTCAGCAACAACACCGCGGAATTCAAGGACATCACGGGTGTTGTGGGCAACAACGGGGCAACGACAAACGCCGTGGTGAAAAACGGCGCTGGCACTGTGACTTTCAGTGCCAACAACACCTATGGAGGTGCCACCACGATCAGCAATGGCGTGCTCAATCTCAACACGACCGGAGGCGGGGCGGCGGCGGGGGCCACCACGTCTGTTGCAGTTCACAGCGGGGCCACTTTGATCATTTCGCAAAACGAGCAGATCAACAATGCGGCCGATGTCACGCTTTCCGGCGGCACGATCCGCCGCGGGTCGGGCGTTTCCGAGACCATGGGGAACCTGACGCTCACCACGGCATCCACGCTGGACTTCGGCACGGGTTCCACAGGAACACTGTCCTTCGGGACGTATACGCCCAGCAGCCTGCTGACGGTGAGCAATTTCCTGGAAGGCAACGTTCTCACCTTCAAGTCGGACCTGACCTCGACGATCAACAACGGAAGCCTGTTCAGCATCAGCAATGCTTTCAGCTACAACTGGGACGGAGGTTCAAGCACTTTCACGATCACGGCGATCCCCGAGACTTCGACGATGGTGGCGGCGTTGGGCTTGGCGGGGATGTTCCTGTGGCCGGCTCGACGACGCCTGCTTCGTGACGCAAAGAGCGTGCTGGGGCTTCGTCCGCCCGCACGGGATCGTTTCGAGAGCTACCGCCACTCGTAGATTCGGGATCGCCTTTTCGACAGATTTGAATGCAAAGCGCCGGGCAAACCCGGCGCTTTCTTCATGTCAAAAGGTGCCCGTCAGAAGCGTGTTGTCGTAGGGCCACCCGGCGGAGGTCAGAATCTGGTAGTCCTCGGGGCTGAGCATTTCGACAAGGTCGAGCGTGGTGAGATCGGAGTCGGCGACAGCGGAGTTGTCCTCCTGCGCCGACTGCGGTGCGATGGCGAGGATGAGCAGGGCTGCGATGGTGGCGGGAGCAAGCCATCGCAGCAGGGCCGGGAACCAAACCGGTTCCTCCTGGCGGCGGGGTCCGATGGCACGCATCACGCGCGATGCGAAAAAGGGCGGGGCAGCCGGCCGGGGTGAGCGACCCAGAAGATCCCAGAGCTTTTGATCGTCCGACATGAAAGGTTGAACCCCGGTGGGTGGCCCGGGTTGCGACGCAGGAGTCCGGTCAGAGGTCACGCGGCTCAAGGTAGCCCTCGAGTTGGCGCAAGCGGGTGGGGTGGCGCATTTTGCGGAGGGCCTTGGCCTCGATTTGGCGGATGCGTTCGCGGGTGACCTTGAACTGGCGTCCAACCTCCTCGAGGGTGCGAGGGTAGCCGTCCACCAATCCGAAGCGCTGTTCGAGGACGGAGCGCTCGCGGTCGGTGAGGGTTTCAAGGACGTCCTTGATCTTGTCCTTGAGCAGGATGATGGCCGCGCTGTCGGCGGGGTTCTCGGCGGATTTGTCCTCGATGAAGTCGCCGAAGCTGGTGTCGTCGCTGTCGCCGACGGGCATCTGCAGGGAAATGGGCGTCTGTGCCATCTTCAGCACGGCGCGCACGCGCTCGACGGGGAGCTGGATTTCGTCGGCGATCTCGTCCGGCGAGGGTTCGCGCCCGTATTCCTGCACGAGTTGCTTCTGGACGCGGATGAGCTTGTTGATCGTCTCGATCATGTGCACCGGGATGCGGATGGTGCGTGCCTGGTCGGCGATCGATCGGGTGATCGCCTGGCGGATCCACCATGTGGCGTAGGTGGAGAACTTGTAGCCGCGGCGGTATTCGAATTTTTCAACCGCCTTCATGAGGCCCATGTTGCCTTCCTGGATGAGGTCGAGGAAGGAGAGGCCGCGGTTCGTGTATTTCTTGGCGATGGAAATGACGAGCCGCAGGTTGGCCTCGACCATCTCGGTCTTGGCTTTGTGCGCGGCCCGGTGCCAGCGGCGCAGATCGGTGTAGGACTGCCTGTAGACATCGGGTGTCATCCATGCCCGGAGGCTTATGTCCGAGATGCGCACTTGGAGTTCGCGGGCGCGCTTCTTGGCCTCGGCGCTGCGGGCGGCGCGGGCGGAACTCTTGGAGTGCTCACCCTGCAGGTGGGAAAGGGTGCGGTGGGTGTCCTCCGCCGCCTGCACGAAGTCGTCGGTGATCTTCTGCTTGTAGAAGAATTTCGGGTAGTGCGAGCGGATGTTGGTCAGGGCGCGCTCGAAATTCTTCAGCTGCGCGGCGGCGGGCTTTTTCAACTTCGCCAGCTGGGCGAAGGAGCGGTCGATCTTCTGTGCCTGGGTCTTGATGGTTGCACAGAGGCGCGGAAGCGACTTCATGTAGCGTTCGCGGCTCTCGATTTTCTTGTCCATGATGACGCGGTCGAATCGCTCGCGCTGGTCGAGGAGTTTCTGGGCCAGATCGAGGTGGGCGCGGGCGACGAAGCCCATGCGGTAAACGATGTCCTGGACCTTGAGTTCGGCGTCCTCGATGCGCTTGGAGATTTCAACCTCCTGTTCGCGGGTAAGGAGGGGGACCTGCCCCATTTGCTTGAGATACATGCGGACCGGGTCGTCGAGGATGTCGAGGCGTCCGTCCGTTTTCTCGTCCTTCTCCGACTTCTCCTCCTCCTTGCGGGGAGCCTTGTCGGTGTCGACATCACTCTGCTCGATCAACTCGATCTCCACCTCGCGCAGGCGGGTGATGATCTTGTCGATGACGTCGGGGTCATTGACCGCGGACGGG
Source organism: Chthoniobacterales bacterium (assembly GCA_014879535.1). Lineage (GTDB taxonomy): Bacteria > Verrucomicrobiota > Verrucomicrobiia > Chthoniobacterales > JACTMZ01 > JACTMZ01. The sequence continues at coordinate 22,144 of JACSRX010000010.1, read as the reverse complement.
AGGTTTTCCTCGAGGTCGTCAAATGTGAGGTAGCCCTGATCTTTGCAGAGCTTGATGAGTTCGCGGGTCTTGTCGGCGACGAAGCGGTCGATGTCGACCACCGGGGAGGGCTCGGCCAGCAGCTCCTTCACGCCGTTGGTGGAGGCCACCGGCTTTGACCGCTTTCCCTTCGCGGGAACGACGGGCTTGGATTTCTTCTTGTCTCGGGCCTTGGAAGAGCCCGCGGATTTCGGCGCCGCCTTTTTCTTCGCCACCGGCTTTGGCTTTTTGGCGGCGGGCTTGTGCTTCTTGGCCGCAGCGGTGCGTTTCTTGGGTGCGGGCTTGGCTGGCTGCTTTTTCTTTTTGGACGGGCGGACGGCGGACTTTTTCTTCGGTTTGGTGGCCATACAAGGGTGGGTGCGGTCTGGTTGCCGGGGTGCTGGGCCGGCTTCCCTGCAATGGTGCCCGAACGCGGGGGCGCCCCCCGTGTTTTCGGTCAAATCACTGCGACCCGGCAATCTCCGCGATCCTGCGGTTAATGTCAATAACTTGGGATTGGAGCCGCTCGATGGTTTCGGGGAGGAGTCCGGCTTGGTGGATTTGCGCGGTGAGGGCTTTCCTTTCGGCCTCGAGCGGACGGCAGCGCAGGGTTTGGATGGTCTCTCGGGCGATGGTTACAGGGTTGGTTGGTGGGCGCCCCATGAGAAGGGAGGCGAACACGGATTGCCCCCTGGGGTCCAAGGTCGCAATGAAAGTCTGAGTGGCTGTTGTGTCGGAAGGGTCAAAGGAGGAGGCTAGGCACTGTTGCAGCAGGGGCAGCCCGGGAAGGTTGGCAAGGACATCGGCTGTGTCCTGTGCGGCCAGCCATTGCCGTGCCTCCAAGGAAACCAGCGCCGTGTGGATGAGAAGCAGAACGTCGGGGTCTGGCTCTTTGGTCCTCGGCTCGGATGCGGGAAGTTCATCGACAGGTTCTGTTTCTGCCGGGGCTTTCTTGGGGACGGCGGCAAGAAAGGCTTGGGGGGAAATGGCGAATCGAGGCCCCAACCGGGCCGCAAGGGATTCGCGGGCCACGGCATCGGGGAGCGAGGCGGCGAAACCGGCAAGCTTCCGCACAAGCACGGTCTTGGCGGCCGCGCTCTCGATGGCGCCGGAAGTGCTCGCCTCATCCACGGCAAAATCGAAATAGTCCGGGGCCTTGTCGACAATCGTCCGGAAGCTTTCCGCTCCATCCCGACGGATGAGCGAGTCGGGGTCGTCGCCGGGCGCCAAGGCGGCGACGCGGACACCGAAGCCGGCGGCGAGGAGGATGGGGAGCGAGCGCTCCACGGCGGTGCGCCCGGCGCGGTCCGAGTCGAAGCAGAGGATGGCAGTTTCGGCGTAGCGCCGGAGCAGGCGCGCTTGGGCCGGGGTGAATGCGGTGCCTTGCGGCGCGACCACATTTTGCATGCCGCTTTCGAAGATGCGGATCAGGTCGAGCTGGCCCTCGCACACGATGGCCACACCGGCCTCCGCCAACGGGCGTCGTGCCTTGTGGAGGCCGAAGAGCGCGCGGCCCTTGGTGAAGAGAGGGGTTTCCGGCGAGTTGACGTATTTTGCCGGATCCTCGGAGGGCGGAAGAACGCGTCCGCTGAAGGCGATGACCTCGCCGTAGTCGTTGCAGATGGGGAACATCAGGCGCTGGCGGAAGCGATCCCGGAGCGGTCCGTCCCCACCGCCGGAGAAGAGCCCGCTGGACCGCAGCTCCTCGTCGCGGAAGCCGGATTGACGCGCGTGGCCGAGGAATGCGTCCCAGCTGTCGGGGGCGTATCCGAGCTGCCATTCGCGGGCGATCTCGGAGGAAATCGCGCGGGACTTGAGGTAGTCCCGTGCGCCCGAGCCGCCCGGGGAGCGGAGGAGATTCTGCGCGAACCACGCAGCGGCGAGGCGGTGGAGATCGAGCAGGCGATCGCGCAACTGGCGGCGGCGTCCGTCCTCGGGCGACGATGCCTCCTCGATGATCGTGATGCCGGCCCGCTGGGCGAGGCGCTGCACGGCGGTGACGAAGTCCACGCGTTCGTATTCCATCACGAACTTGAACATGCTGCCGCCGGCCCCGCAGCCGAAGCAGTAGTAGGCCTGCTTCTGCGGGCTGACGTGGAAGGACGGGCTTTTCTCGCGGTGGAACGGGCACAGGGCGCGCCAGCTCGTGCCCGCCCTTTTGAGCGGAAAGTAGCTGCCGATCACCTCGACGATGTCGTTCGCGGCGGCGACCTGCTCGATGCTTTCCTCGGCGATGCGGGGCATGGGACGGAGTGTAGCCGAGGGCGCAAACCGGTGCCCGGGATTTCTTGCGGCGCGAATCCGCTTGAGGGAGTGCGGGGTGCGGGGGAGATTGGACAGGATGAGACGTGCCATTGCCTTGCTGCTGCTGGTTGCCGCCGGCTGGAATTCCCTTCGGGCGGAGGATGAGGAGACGGCTGGGGGTGCGCCTTTGCCGGTGGTCAGTCCACTCTCCGGGGCGATGCCCGAGGGGGCGGTGGTGGTGATCCCGTTGAAGGGGGAGGTTTCCCAAGCGCAGTTTTTCTTCCTGCGGCGCATCATCAAGATGGGCGAAGCGGCCAAGGCATCGGCCTTCATCCTCGATATGGATACCCCGGGAGGCGAACTCGGGGCCGGGGTGGAAATCCTGCAGGCATTGCAGAAGGTGGATGCTCCGACCTTCACCTATGTGAATCCGAATGCGGGCTCGGCCGGGGCGCTCATCGCGCTTGGCACGAAGCATATCTGGATGGCCCCGGTGAGTGCGATCGGGGCCGCGGCGCCTGTGATGAGCGCAGGGCAGGAAATCCCGGAGACCCTCAATGCCAAGATCGTCTCCTACTACTCCGGCTACTTCCGGAGTGCGGCGGAGAGCAACGGACACAATCCGGAAATCGCCGAGGCCTTCATCAACAAGGACAAGGAGGTGAAGATCGGCGACAAAGTCATCTGCGACAAGGACGAGTTGCTCACGCTGAGCGCCCAGGAGGCGGTTGAGAAATTCGGCGGCAAGCCGCTGTTGGCCGACGGCATTGCGCCCTCCGTGGCAGCGCTGGTGAGGGATGCAGGTTTGAAGGGACCCGTGGTGGAGGCTGAGCCCAGCGGGTTCGAGCGCGCCGCGTTGGTCATCACCATGTTCGCCCCGATTTTCCTGCTGGGAGGGATCATCGGCACCTACATCGAGTTCAAGTCCCCCGGGTTCGGCGTGCCGGGGGTGATCGCGGGCATTTGTTTCCTGCTGTTTTTCGCGGGGCACTACATCGCCGGGCTGACGGGGATGGAGGTGGTGGCGTTTTTCGTTCTCGGGGCGATTCTTGTCCTTCTCGAACTGATATTCATGCCCGGCGTGGTGGTGCTGGCACTCAGCGGCACGGCGCTCATGCTCGGCTCGATGTTGTGGGCGATGGTGGATTATTACCCGAATGCGCCGCAGTGGCCCGACTTCGGGATGTTTGTGCAGCCGCTGGCCAACCTCGGGATCGCGATGCTGCTCTCCGCCGTCGCGATTTTCTTCCTCGCACAGTTCTTCCCGAAAATTCCGGGGCTGCGGAGGCTGGTGTTGTCTGCGAGCCAGCCTGCCGGTGAGTCGTTTCCCGAGGGCGGCCCGGGGCTGATCGGTCTGCCGGTGCGTGCGGGGGACCGAGGCAGGTCGGTGTCCATGCTGCGTCCGGTCGGGCGCGCCGAATTCGGCGGCGGGATTTTTGATGCGCGGGCCGCGGGCGAATTTTTGCCGCCGGGGGAGGAGGTTGTGGTGCTGCGGATCGAGGGCAGCGAGGTGGTGGTCGAACGTGCGAAGGCCTGACCGGTTCGGATCAGCCTCCGGCGACCATGCGGATGATTTCAAGCCGGTCGGAGTCCTTGAGTCCCGTGCCGGCCCATTCCGAGCGCAGGAGCGCCGTGCCGTTGTGCTCGACGAGCACGGCGGCCAGGGGAAGGCCGAGTTCCGCCACCAAATCCTCGACATGCGTCGCGCGGACATCGCGCTCGGTTCCGTTGAGGATGAGCTTCATGACCCGAGGATGGCGCGGTCCCAATCTTTCCAGACGGGGTCGAGTCCGAGGTCCTTCAGTTTTGCTGCCACCTGTTGCGGCGAGCGCTGGTCGGAAGTGGAAAATTGCTCCGTGGCGAGGGAGTCCGGTGCGGTGTCGCACGGCATTGCCTTGCCGCGGACGGTGAGGTGGAGGCCGTCGCGCCCGAGGCCGGTGTAGCCTCCGGGTTCGGTGTGGCTTCCGGCGCTCATGAGCGTGATGGCGAGAGGAGCCACGGCATCGCGCATCGCGGCGGGTTCCCTTGTGCTGAGCACGAGTCCCACGCGAGGGAAGTGGATGCGGAAGGCGCAGAGGAGCTGGACAAAATCACGGTCTCCGAGCGGGAAGGACGGCTGGAATCCGCCCGCGGCGGGGCGGAGGCGTGGAAGGCTGACAGTGATGTGGGATTTCCAGCAGGTGCGCAGCAGATGGTCAAGGTGGGCGGCCAGGGCGATGGCCTCCTCGCGCCAATCCCACAGGCCGAAGAGGACGCCGATCCCGATGCGGCGGAATCCCGCGGCATGCCCGCGCTCGGGGCAGGCAAGACGCCAGTCGTAATCCTTCTTCGGTCCGGCCGTGTGCAGGGTGGTGTAGGTCGGGCGGTGGTAGGTTTCCTGGTAAACGACGAGGCCCTCGGCGCCAGCTTCGACCAAGGGCGCGTAGTCCCGGGTTTCCATCGGGGCGACCTCGATCGAAAGGGCCGGGACATCCGGCGCGAGGAGGCGTAGAATTTGCCCGAGATAACCGGTCGATACGAATTTCGGGTGCTCCCCCGCCACGAGGAGGATGTTGCGGAATCCCTGCGCGGCGAGGTGGCGCGCTTCGGCTTGGACCTGGGCGGGACTGAGCGTCACGCGCAGGATGCCGTTTTCACGGGAAAAGCCGCAATAGGTGCAGCTGTTGATGCATTCGTTCGAGAGATAAAGCGGCGCGAAGATGCGCACGGCACGCCCGAAGTGGCGGCGGGTGAGGGCCTGCGAATGGCGGGCCATCTCCTCGAGCCGCGCGTCATCCGCGGGCGCCAAGTCACGCGCGAACGCGGCCACGGTGCGCGTGAGTGGCAGCCCGATCGGGGCGAGAACCTCCGCGGGATGGGGCAATGCTGTCAGTGGTGCATGCATCGCCCGCCATAGTTCCCCGGTGGGACGTGTTTTGCAATTGCAAGACCGGCCCCCCGTCATCGAATCTCTGGGCTTATGTATCGCGGCAACGCAGAGATGCGTCTTCTCACAGGCACCGCCCACCCTCAATTGGCGAGGGCGATCGCCGATTACATCGGCGTGCCTTTGGGTGACGCCACGGTCAGCACGTTCCCGGATGGTGAGACGTTCGTCAAAATCAACGAGAACATCCGCGGCCGCGATGTCTTCATCATCCAGCCAACCTGTCCCCCGACGAACCAGAACCTGATGGAACTCCTCATCCTGGTGGATGCGGCGCGCCGGGCCAGCGCGGCGCGCATCACCGCGGTGATCCCGTTCTTCGGCTACGCGCGCCAGGACCGCAAGGATCAGCCGCGGGTGCCGATCACCGCGAAGCTCGTGGCCAACCTGCTTGTGGCGGCGGGCGTGAACCGCCTGCTCACCATGGATCTCCATGCCCAGCAGTTGCAGGGGTTTTTCGACATTCCCGTGGATCATCTCTATGCGTTGCCGGTGCTCCTCCGTTATGTGCGGGCGAAGAACATCAGCGATCTCGTCGTGGTTTCGCCCGACGTCGGAGGCGTCAAGATGGCGTCAGCCTACGCGCAGGTGCTGCGCGCCGGGTTGGCCATCGTCGTCAAACGCCGCATCAGCGCAACCGAGACGGAAGCCCAACATGTGATCGGCGAGGTCGAAGGCAGGAATGTGCTCTTGGTGGACGATCTCACCGAGACGGCCGGAACGCTTGCCGGGGCGGCCAAGATGCTGCGTGCCGCGGGGGCCAGGGACATTTATGCCATGGTTTCCCACGCGGTTCTCACGCCCATGGCAGGGGAGCGTCTCCGGAATTCCGAAATCAAGGAGTTGGTGGCTACGGACAGTGTTCCGGTGCCCCGCTTGGAGGGGTGCCACATCACGACATGCTCGGTGGCGGAACTGCTGGGCGAGGGGATCAAGCGCATCCACGACGACGAATCCGTGACTTCTTTGTTTGAAATCAACGGTCATCCCGCTTAGTCTGCCCGGTTCTATGTCGAATCAAGTCAGTCTGAAAGCTTCGCGCCGTTCCGCCATCGGCCGCAATGCGGTGAAAAAAGTGAAAGCCGCACAGGCGGTGCCCGCCATTCTTTATGGCAGCGGGATCGAGCCCCAGCCCCTGCAGGTCGAGCGCCGCGCCATTGACACTCTTTTGTCCCATGCCGTCGGCGAAAATATCCTCGTGAACCTCGAGATCGAGGACGGCGGAAAGAGCGGCAGCCGTCTTGCGTTGATCAACGAGGTGCAGCACCACCCGGTCAGCCGGTCGGTGCTCCACGTCGACTTCCACGCGGTTTCGCTCACCGAGACGCTGGTGGCCGAGGTTGTCATCGAGCCCGTCGGCGAGGCCAACGGCGTCAAGAACTTCGGCGGCTTGCTCGAGCAGAGCCTGCGTTCCATCGAAGTCGAGTGTCTGCCCAAGGACCTTCCGGAACTCATCCGCGTGGACGTGAGCGACTTGAACCTCGGCGACGCGCTGCATGTGAGCGGCTTGCCCGCCCTGCCCGGCGTCAAATACGTTGCCGATGCTGAAGTCACGGTGTTCCTCGTTTCCGAGCCCAAGGTGGCCGACGAGACCGCCGGTGCTGCGGCCGAGGGTGGCCCGACCGAGCCGGAGGTTCTCCGCGAGAAGAAGACCGAGGAAGGCTCGGGCGACGCGAAGGACGGCGGCAAGGAATAGGCCGCCCCCGCGGAATCCGTGGCTGTGGGCTCCGCTTCTTCGCATTGGCTGATCGCCGGGCTGGGAAATCCCGGGCCGCGCTACGCGCGCACGCGTCACAACATCGGCTGGCTCGCGCTTGATGCGCTCGCCGGCGGGGAACCTTTCCGAGAGGAGGCGAAATTCGAGGGTGCGGTGGCCCGCGTAGACGACGCCTGGCTGCTGAAGCCGTCAACCTTCATGAATTTGAGCGGCGTTGCCGTTCGGGCGCTGGCGGACTTCTACAAAATCCCGCGCGAGCAGGTGCTTGTCGTGCTTGATGACGCGGCGCTGCCATTCGGCCGCCTGCGCATCCGTCCCGCAGGCAGTGCAGGGAGCCACAATGGTCTCGAATCCGTGCTCGCGCATTTTTCCTCCGAGGCGGTTCCGCGCCTCCGCATCGGGGTGGGGTCCCCGGTGCCGCCAATGACGCTCCATGACCATGTCCTCGGGGCCTTCCCCCCGGGGGAAGAGGCGGAATTGCCGGGAGTTTTGACGCGGGCTGCAGAGGCGATTCGCGCGATTTTGAAAAACGGGCTTGCTGCCGCCATGAATGGATTCAATAAAGAAGGATTATGACTACCAGACGCTACGAACTCCTGCTCGTGCTGAACACGAAGGGCAAAGAAGAATCCGCCAACGACCTCATTGAATCGCTTGAGAAGCAGATCAAGTCCGCCAAGATCGAAATTGAGCAGGTGCAACGCCTCGAGAACCGCCAATTCGCGTATGCGAGCCAGAAGCGGACCTCGGGTTACTACGTGAATTTCGTCGTGCATGCCGCGCCGACGGCCGTCGCCGAGCTCCAGGCCAAGTGGAAACTTGACCCGGTGGTGCATCTCCAGCATTGCCAGAAACTCAAACCGGTCGCACAGGCCGCCTAACCCCCCCCACACCTCCCCGCCATGGCCTCCTACAACAAAGTCATGCTCCTCGGCAACTGCACCCGCGATCCCGAGGTCAAATACACGCCCAAAGGCACCGCCGTCACCGATCTTGGTCTGGCGGTCAATCGCGTTTACACCGCGGACAACGGGGAGAAGCGGGAGGAGACAACTTTCGTCGATGTGACCATGTGGGGACGGCAGGCTGAGGTTGCTGGGGAATACCTCAAGAAGGGGCGACCGGTCTTCATCGAGGGACGCCTGCAACTCGACACTTGGGATGACAAGCAGACCGGCCAGAAGCGGTCCAAGCTTCGTGTGGTCTGCGAGAACTTCCAGCTGCTCGGCTCTCGTGACGGGGGCGGGGAGGGCGGAGGCGGTTCCCGTTCCTCGGGCGGATCGCGTCCGCCCAAGAGCGCGCCGGCATCCGGCGACTCCGAGCCGGCCGACGACGACATTCCGTTCTGATCAGGAAATCCGCTCGTTCTCCGGCGCTTCCTCTTCCTCCTCGATCTCCGCTTCGATTTCGCGGCGCCATGCGTGCGAGATGAGCGGACGGACGATGCCGTAGAGCAGGTAGGCGATGAAGATCATCGCCGGCATCCACTCGAAGTTCGTCGCGGTGAAGAAGAGCACGAAGAGGATGAAGATGAACTTCGGGATCGAGCGGCGTGTCCGCCAATTCACGGCCTTGAAGCTCGGGTAGCGGACCTTGCTGAACATCATGAACGACAGGAAGAGCATGAGGGGCGGCATGGCGAACTTCCACGGCCCGATCGTCTTCTGCCCCGCGTCCAGCCAGAGCATGAAGAGCGTCAGCGACGCGATCAACCCGGCGGCGGCGGGGATGGGGAAGCCCGCAAAATCCTTCGAGGTCTCGCCCGCCTTCTGCTGGGCGGCCACGCAGTTGAACCGCGCGAGCCGCAGGGCCCCGCAGGCAAGATAGACGAAGGCGATGAGCCAGCCGTAGCGGTCGAAATCCCGCAGCACGATCTGGAAGACGAGCAGTGCCGGGGCCACGCCGAACGACACGATGTCGGCGAGCGAATCGAACTCCCGTCCGAAGGCGCTCTCATTGCCGCCGAGGCGGGCCAGGCGTCCGTCGAGCAGGTCGAAAATGCACGCCCCGAGGATGAACCAGATGGCCGTGTGGATGTGGCCGGCCGGGTTGAGGCCGGTGTTCATCTGGATGACGGCCTCGAGGATGCTGAGCACCGCGGCAAAGCCGCAGAAGAGGTTGCCGGCCGTCATCAGATTCGGCAGCAGGTAGATTTTTACGCCGTCGTTGTCCTTGCTCATGCCACCACGGTCTCCTTGGCCCGTTCTTGGTTGCCGCTTCCGCCCCCGGCTGCCAAGCGCCCCAGCACCGTGGAACCGCCCTTGACGTGCTGTCCGATTTTCACGCTGATCTCGGTCCCGGGCGGGACGAAAATTTCCGTGCGTGATCCGAAGCGTATCATTCCAAAATGCTCGCCCCGAGCCAGCCGGTCGCCGAGAAGGGCCCACGGCACGATGCGGCGGGCGATTGCGCCCGTGATCTGGCGCACGACGAGGATCGTCCCGTCGCAATCGAACGCCCATGTGCGGGCGGCATTGTGGGTCGAAGCCATCGGGCTGCGGGCGTCATGGTAGTTGCCGGGGTGCTCCGCCGTATAGACAACGCGCCCGGTGGCCGGGGCTCGGTTCACATGCACGTCGAACACCGAGAGGAAAATCCCGACACGGAGCATGCGCTCGCCCGTCACCTCCTTCTCCTCCATTTCCCCGATGTCCGTCACGAGACCGTCGGCCGGGGAGACGAGCAGGCCAAGCTCGCCGGGGATCGTCCTGTCGGGGTCGCGGAAGAAGTAGAGCGTGAAGACGATCATCGCGGCCGGCACCAGCGCCGCCCAGCCGGACAGCATCCATGCCGCGACGGTCAGGACGGCGAGGACGAGCAGGATCCATTTGGCTTGGGACAGGGTTTGCCAGCGCATGCGGCCCGCATCCTACACCGGGCGATCGGCGCGGCGAAACCATTTGATTGGATTGGCGGGGAGGCTGGCGTTAGTTTTCCGCGATGACCCATCGTGAAATCACCCTCTCCCGGGAGTGCAAAGTGATCCTGATTCCCAGCGGCGACGAGTCCGTCCTGCCCGCCGGAAGTCCGGTCATCATCACGCAATCGCTCGGCGGCACCTACACTGTGGCCACCCAGACCGGCTTGGCACGCATCGCCGAGGCCGATGCTGACGCCTTGGGCATCGAGCCGGAGGCCAAACCCGCCCCCGCCGCGGCAGCCGCCGCAGGAACCGGAGGCGACGTGGCAGAGGACGACGTCTGGGCCCAGTTGAAGAATGTTTACGACCCCGAGATTCCGGTGAACATCGTGGACCTCGGCCTTGTTTACGATCTTGCCCTCGGCAAGAGCGAGTCGGGGGCGACCACCGTGACCGTCAAAATGACCCTCACCGCGCCGGGTTGCGGCATGGGTCCGACAATCGCCGCCGACGCCCGCAGCCGCATCCTCACCGTGCCGGGCGTGGAGTCCGCGGAAGTCGAGTTGGTTTGGTCCCCGCCCTGGAACCAAGGCATGATCAGCGAGGCGGGGCGGATGAAACTCGGGCTCGTCTGAGCGTCGCTCCGGCTGCAGATGGGGGGAATCCTGCGCGATACAGGGTTCGAAAATGTATCGGGATTGAGTATTTAAGCGGGTTCGCGTGCGGCAGTTGACTTTTGCCACAGTTTTGCCACAAACGGAACCATGAAAACGCGGTCAAAAACAAGGGGGCGGGTTGCCGCCCGAAAGCAACGGGCTCCCGTGGAAGTTGTCGGCTTTCGGGACATGGCGATCCCGATCTACCGCAAGCCGGTGGGCGGCTACGAGAGCTATCTGGTTTCCTACTACGTCGGCGGGCGGCGCCTGCAGCGTCGTGCCCCCACGATCGAGAAGGCCCGGGAGATTGCCCGCTCGGCGGCGAGACAACTGACGGAGGGCGAGGGTCGGACCTTGGCGGCGCTGACACCGGAGGAGCTGGCGGATTTCATGGCGGCCCAGCAGATCCTGCGTCAGTTTGACGGAGTCACTTTGGCGTCTGTTGCGGCGGAGTGGGGACGCGCGCGAACCGTCATGCGCGGAGGTAGTCTTCTCACCGCGGCCGAGCAATACGCCAAGCGGCAGGATGAGGAGACGATGCCGGAGATTTCGATTGCCGATCTGGTTGATGACTTCCTCGAATCCAAGAGGCGGGCGGGACTCTCGGCGCGTTACGTCACGGAGTGCGACCTCATTCTGGACCGCTTCAAGAAGGTCTTCCGCTGCAACCTTTCCACTATCCGCACCAAAGACCTGCAGCAGTATCTCGACAAGCTCAAGCTTGGGCCCCGCAGCAAGGAGAACGTTCGCATGACGATCAGGACGCTCTTCGCTCATGCCAAGCGTAGGGGCTACTTGGCTCGCGACCGTAGCACCGAAGCCGAGCATGTGGACCGCATCAAGGCCCCAGCAACCGCTCCCGGCATCTACAGCCCCGAGCAGATGACCAAAGTCATCGTTGGAACCAGCGGGCTTGCCCGGTTGGCCTTGGCTTTAGGGGCATTCGCCGGTCTGCGCAGCGCGGAGATTCACCGGTTGGAGTGGGAGGACATCGGCGAGCAATACATCACGATTGCGGCGCACAAGGCGAAGACTGCGGCGCGGCGCCTCGTTCCGGTCTTGCCGCCGCTCAAGGCGGTTCTGGACCTCACCGAGCGGGGCAGCGGGACCGTTTTCTCGCAGGGTAATATCTCCCATTTCTGCGCCTTCATGCAGGCGAGCGTTTCCGATGCGGGTGTCACGCCGGTCGTCAACGGCCTGCGCCACAGCTTCTGCACCTACCGGTTGGCTGACATCAAGAGTGCCGCCCAAGTTGCACTAGAGGCGGGCAACAGTCCCAAGGTGCTTTTCACCAACTATCGCGAGCTGGCCACCGCTGATGCCGCCAAGGCTTGGTTCGCGATCCGACCGGTAGGTCCACGCCCACGCAAAGGCACGAAGCGTTGACAAGACGCCACTGGCGTCATGCAAACACAACCCACCTCAACAACTCCCGGCGAACTGCTCAAGTGCCCGCAAGTGGCGCAGATTCTCGATCAGAAGCTCTCCACGATCTACGCATGGTGCCGCAGCGGAAAGCTGCCGCACATCCGGCTCTCCCGGCGCAACTACCGCATCAGGCAGTCCGACTTGGACCGGTTCTTGAATTCACGCGTGCGCTGAGGTTGTTGCGCAACAACCTTCGGGCGCAGTTCACTTCCTGGCCTTCTTCTCCCCGATAGACCAACCAACGGCCGTGAGCGCGGTGACGCCGGCCAGGGCGAGGTCGGAGAGGTTGGCCACGGTGCCGCCGTCGAGTGCGGGAAGACCGCGGGCGACAAGCACGCCGCTGAGGACGGTGAGGGAGTGGCGGATGAGGGGGCCGAGGGCTATGCGCAGGATGGAGGTCATGCCCTGCGAGGCGTGTCAACGACCGTCGATAGCCAACCAATCCACGGTCTCCACGAGGCCCTCACGCAAATCTGTCCAGAGGAGGATGTGAGGCATGGATAGCCCGCGTCAATCTTCGGGTCTCTCGCCGCTGGGACACATCTTGACGAGCTTTGGATCGAAGCGGGCGAGGATGTCCACGAGGTCGGCTTGGGCAGCCATGACGCTTGTGATGTCTTTGTAGCAGGCGGGAACTTCGTCGAGGCCGGCCGAGATGAGAGTGACGCCACGTTCGCGCAGCAGTGCGTTGGCATCCTGCCACGAAAGTGTTTCGTTTGCGCGGGTTCGGCTCATGCATCGGCCGGCACCGTGGGCGGCAGAATCCAGTGAGTCGGGATGGCCTTTGCCGCGGACGATGAAGCCGGGAGACGCCATCGATCCGGGGATGATGCCGATGGTACCGTCCGCCGCGGGTGTGGCGCCCTTGCGGTGAACGATGACCTCCTTGCCAAAGTGGGTCTCCTTCCACGCGAAGTTGTGGTGATTCTCGATGTCGAGCATCACCTCGACGCCGAGGTTGGCAGCGATGTGGTGATGGATGAGCGCGTGGTTAGCTGCTGCATAGCGGCCCATGAGGTTCATGGCATCCCAGTATTCGCGGCCTTCCTCCGAATCGAGTGTCAGCCAAGCGAGCCGCGCGAGTTCCTTCGGCAGCTCGGGATGGAGCTTCATGGCAAGTTTGCTGTAGTGCTCGCACACGCCGGCACCCGTGCCGCGGCTGCCACTGTGCGAGAGCAATGCGAGGTATTTGCCGACGGCCAGGCCCGCGGCCGGGTCGGAAACTGTGAGCACGCCGAACTCAACGAAGTGGTTGCCGCTGCCGCTCGTGCCGAGTTGGGACCAGGCTTTGTCCTTGTTTCGGGCGGTGATCGGGCTGGCCGACCAGTCATCGTCCATCACGTCGTGGTGGCGGCGTTGCTTGAACGATGCCCCCACGCCGAACTTCGTCTCGGTTTCGATGGCGTCCTTGAGGCGGTGATGGCGGTCCTTGAGCCACGACAGTGGCAGGTCGAGCACCGTCATCTTCATGCGACAGGCGATGTCCACGCCCACGGCATACGGAATGACTGCATTCTCCGTGGCCAGCACGCCTCCAATGGGCAGCCCGTAGCCGACATGGGCGTCGGGCATGAGAGCCGCCGCCACGGACACGGGCAACAGGCTGGCCATTTCGATTTGCTTGAGCGCGGTTTCGTCGATGTCCGTGCCCCATTGCTTCCAAGGCGCGGGCTGGCGTCCTGGCTTGTAAAGGCCCGGCTGTTGCAGTGATGAGGCGAGGGGACCTCGCAGCGGGTCATCCGTGAACGCCGCCGGGTTGGCGACGACTGCGGCAATCTCAGCTTCGAGTTGGTCCTTGGAGCCGCCTTGCGTGCAGAAAGCGGAGATGAACTTGAAGGCCTCGCCCATCGGGCCGCCCAAGGGAACGCCAAGTTGCAGAAGGTCTTTGGATTTCATGGTGTCAGTTTGTGATTCACAGTTGGTGGTGGCCAGCTTCGGCCCAGCTATTTGACGAACGGCTCCCATTCCCGGAAGAGAACCCCGAACCGTTGCCGGATGTCGTCGCTCGGCACCAGACGGCGCGGGGGCCGTGGTTTGTGCAAAAGTTGCAGCCCAGCCTCGGCCGGCGTGCGGTCGCCCTTGCGGCTGTTCACGTCGCGGTCGGCGATCACGAGGTTGTCCCACGACGAGGAGCCTCCGCGGCTCTTCGGAATGACGTGGTCGAGGGACCAGTTTCGCCGCCGCACGGGACGGCCGGTGTAGGCGCAACGGAAGTCTTGCCGCCGGGCGATCACCTCGTGGGTCAGCGTTTCGGTCTTGATGCGAAGACGCTTGTAGTTGACCGCGATGATCACGCGAGGGATGCGGATTGGACCCTTGGCGGTCATGGCCGCTTCCGCGCCGGGCTCGCCCGGTAGCACGATCCATTGGTCCCATCGCACCGGCACCATGGATCCGCCCGAGGTATCGATGCCGGCCGCCGCGCCGGAGGCCATCATGCAAAATGCCTTCTGCGGCGTGTAAACGTCGATGGCCTGCCAGTTCGCGTTGAGCGCCAGCACGCTTGGTGATGTGAGTTTGTCTTTCATGTTGGAAACTGTCGTGTGCTCTTCATGCGTTGGTTCGCGCTCGTTGGATTGGCCCCCGCGGCCGGACTCGCACCGGTTAGGACTCGCTTGAAAGGCGAGGTGCTCGACTCTTTGCATTCGCGGGTCGAAATGGGTCGCTCCGGCAGGATTCGCACCTGCGGCATCCGGCGTATGAAACCGGCGTTCTGCTTGGCTGAAATACGGAGCGCGAAGGTGTCCTCCCGCCAGGACTCGCACCTGGTCCGCGCCCTCATCCAGGGCTCACTGGGTATAAGCCAGCCGTGCTACTTTACACCACGGGAGGGATAGGGGGCCGCGACAGGGAGTTGCACCCGGTTCTCCCGCTTACAAGGCGGGCGCATCACTTCGTCATGCTTTCGCGGCGGAAAGTGGCACCAGCGGATGGACTCGCACCATCACCGTCCCGCTTAACAGGCGGGTGGACTACTGTTATCCCACGCTGGTGTGGCGGAAGACGGAGGGCATGCTCCCCAGGCCGTTGCCAGCCCGCTGCGCTTTCGAGGCGCGCCCGGCGCGCTTGTCCGGTTCATCTTCCCGAGAGTGGCAGCCGCAGATGGACTCGCACCATCATTGCCGGATTCAAAGTCCGGAGTCCTACTGTTAGACGACACGGCTGAAGTGTCCCCGGCAGGAATCGCACCTGCGACCTCAAGGTCCGCAACCTTGCGTTCTGTCTGCTGAACTACGGGGACGAAAAGTGGAGCCGCCGCAGGGATTTGCGCCCTGCTCTCGCCCATACCAGGGGCGTGCATCGCTTTCTATGCTTCGGCGACAGAAATGCGGCATACCGGTGACGCTCCGGTTCCTCCACGTCGGCAACGTGGCGTCCTGCTCTTAGACGAATGCCGCGAATGGTCCGGCGGGAGGGATTTGCACCCCCGCGAGCTGGGTGTAGGCCAGCCATGCTCCTGTTACATCACCGCCGGATTGAATGTGGTCCCCGCGGCGGGATTCGCACCCGCACTGGGCGGTTTTTAAGACCGCTGCCTCTGCCTTGGGCTACACGGGGACATGACAAATGGCCGCTGGAGTTGGGATCGCACCAACCTCTGGGGCTCTTCAGGCCCGCGCACATCTCTCTATGCCATCCAGCGAAAAGTGGTGCGTGCGGGAGGAGTTGCACCTCCGGTGTTCACCACATGGGTCCGGTTTTACAGACCGGAGCGACACAGCTGTCAGTCGCCTCGCACGCATAAAGTCCCTGCGGCAGGAGTTGCACCCGCACTGGTCGGTTCCTAAGACCGATGCCTCTGCTATTGGGCTAGGCAGGGTAAAGACTGGAGCCGCGCCAGGGACTTGCGCCCTGCTCTGTCGCTTACGAAGCGACTGCATCGCTGTCTATGCTTGCGCGGCGAGGTCGGAAGATTGGTCCCCGCACGAGGTAACGCTCCTCGGTCTGCCGGTTATCGACCGGATGCTCTGCTATTGAGCTATGCGGGGATGGCGGATGGTGGAGGGCATGCTCCCCAAGCCCCCTGAGGAGCTCGATCTCATTAGCACTGAGTCCCGGCACGCTAGTCCGGTTCACCTTCCATCAAAGATCTCCGCGCAAGGAATTGCACCCTGACGACGAGGTTCGAAGCCTCGCATGCTGTCTGTTACATCACGCGGAGTAAGATGGAGCGCCGCCCCGGACTCGCACCGGGTAAGAGCTGTTTTGCAAACAGCCGCCTCGACGGCTTCGGCATGCGGCGCTTTGGAAATGGCACCCCCGGCAGGATTTGCACCCGCATCGCGCCGCTTAGAAGACGGCTGCCTGATCTGTTCGAGCCACGGGGGCGTGGTGCACCAACCGGGAGTTGCACCCGGACGACCGCTTTGGAAGAGCGGCATGCTTGCTGTTGAACATCACTGGCGCGGTGGAAATGGTCGGGCACCTCGGTAACGCTCCGAGTGTCTCCTCGTCCCAAGCGAGGCGGATTGCTTTCTTCCTCGTGCCCGAGGGAAATGGCGGACGCGACGGGTGCTGCCCCCGCTCGCTCCTGCTCGACAGGCAGGCAGACATGCTGTTGTCACTCGCGTCCCGGAAAACGTGAACCCGGAGGTAGTCGCAACCTCACCATGCCGGATTAAAAGTCCGGTGCCGGTCTGCTGTGGCTTCGGGTTCATGGTCCCTGCGGCAGGATTCGCACCCGCACTGGCGGCGCTCTCGACGCCGTGCCTCTGCTTGGTTGGGCTACGCAGGGTTAAAGACTGGACCGCCGGGGCTACGCTCCCCGCACTGCCGGGTGCAAACCGGCTGATTTACTGACTAATCTAGCGGCCCGAAAGACGGGGGAACGACGGGATTCGCACCCGCTCCGCAGGTTCCACAAACCTGAATGCTGACTGATACACCACGTTCCCCATCGGAAATGGCACGGAGTCCCGGTGCTGCCCCGGGCAGGCTGGGTTTTGGAGACCCGGCTGCACAGCTGGTGCCCTCCGTATCGTTTGGAAAAGTTGCAGGACGTGGAATCGAACCACGGGAGCCAAGCTTATGAGACTCGGCGGGATGCCAATCCTTCCTGCAGAAACTGGGGCGTGCCGCGGGAACAAGGGAGCCACGGCACGCCGGTTGAGCGCGTCTGGCACGGAACCGAGTCCGTGCCCTGCCGGAAGGACGCCGCTTTCAGACGGCTTGCTCCCGGACAACGCATAAAGAACACACACCTTTGCAGTCCGTTAGGACGGCAACCGCAGGCATTTCACGGCGGTTCTTCGGGCGCTTCCGGCGCGCTTGGGGCCTCTCGGTGAGCGAGAGGCGGTCATTGACAGGGTAGCTTGTTGCGGTAACTTTTCCGCGGCTACAGGACCCTGCAAGGTCCGCCTCGGGGTCGGGATCAGCGTCAACTGGTCCCGGCCCTTTTTCGTTCTATGTCTTGTTCAGGAAATTCTTGGTCAGTTCATCGGCAAATAAAAAACCCGGCTCCTTTTCGAGGCCGGGTTCGTGGAAAGATCCTTGGTGAAAGGTTCTACGAGGTCCTGGCCTCCGTGCTCGGTGTTTCGTTGGTCTTGAGTGAAAACCACGCGGGCACGAGAGCACGGCACCGAATCGAATCGGTGCCCAACATCTGATGGCGATAAGCTTTCGTTTGCATTGAAGACAATGAAGCTCCTACGCCACCGCAGACATCAGCGCAAGTGGAAATGTTGGAATTTTTCAATCGCTGACGGCAGTTCTTAGACCCGCCCCAAGAACCTCAGCACGCCGACCACAGCCACCACGACGCCCGGAAGCGAAGTGCCGATGGCGATCCAGCGGATGGCCTTCTTCTCGAAGGCGTCAAACTTCACGCAGAGTGAATTGAGTTGGGCCTTCATGCCGTTGCGGCCGTCCTCGCCGCGGACAATGATTTCGAGGGCGAGCAGACGCCGGTCGAAAGCCGTGAGCTTGGAGCGCACGTCCTCGCGGCAGAGGTCGCAGCGGCGCGAAAGGTCGGAGATGGCGGGTTCCTCGCTCATGAGGCCGGGGTGACGGTGATGTGGCCCGTGTCGTCCACGGTGAACTGGCGCTTGGGCTCGGTGGCCGCCTTGGTGCTGCGGCCCATGAGCGGCAGTCCTGCGTTGAGCGCGGTCCCGAGGCCGGAGACCAGCGCGAGCAAGCCTTGCACGTTCTGCGCCCCCACGCGGTTGAGCAGGGCTTCGAGTCGTTCGTCTGGGAGATCGAACACGGCCATTGCGGTGTTGAGGCAACGTGCGAGGTGCTCAGCGCAGTCCACGGTGGCGTTGATGGTGTTGGCGAAGCGGGCGGCATCGCTTTCGGTTTCGGTGAGGAGGGTCATGTTCATAAGGTGTGTTGGGCGAGGGCTTGGACTTGATCTTGGACGAGGGCGGATCGTTTTCCGTCCATGGCGTGGAAGAACTTCTTGGAAACCGCGTCATCCCAGAGGCGGCCACTGCGGAGGTAGGGTGTGGGCGTGATGCCGGCTTCCTTGAGCAGCATGGGCACCCAGATCTGCTCGACCAGGCAGGTGGCCAAGAGCGGGGCGCAAGGATGGGTGTCGAGCAAGGCGATCATTTTGGCGGCGTGAGCTTCCATGAAGTCAACCGCTTGACGGCAGGCGGTGGCGATTTCCGTGGCGGCCATGCCGCCGAAGATGCCGAAGCAGTAGGAGACGATTGGTGCGCCCTGAACGGGGCGGAACGGCACGGCGTCCCACCACTGGTAGAAGTCGCCCCCGTGATGCCAATGCTCCTCGTTCTGAACGATGAAGGCGGCGGCTTCGGGGGCTTTGCGGACGAAGGCATCGCCATCGACATGGAGGAAGGGTTCGGACTGCTGTGCGGCAGCCAGCAACTTGCCCACCGACCACACCCGCTCCAGACCCGTGCGGGGCGGCGGCAGCTCATGCACGGTGTCGTAGACCAGCCCGGCGCCCTTGGCGAACGCCCGCCCTTGCGCATCCGCGTAAAGCTCGACGCGCCCGAATGTGCGCCGCAGGAAGTGGAGCGACAACTGCCACATGAGCGGGGGTTGCGTGTGCCCTCCCGTTGCCGCGCCCCACAATGTTTGGATGGCCTTCATACGCCGGAGCCGTCCAAGGGAATCCACCGCGCCAAGCTCGTGTCGTAGCTGAGAAGGAAGTCGGTTTCCTCATTTGTAGCCGTGAGCTTCCAGGTGAGATTGCTGTAAGGGAATTGCTCGGCAAGCGGCGGATACACGGCGTTGCCCGGCCAGAGGAGATAGGCGTATTCGACGTTGTTGACGAAGATGGCCCACTTGGTCCAGTTGACGTATCGGATCTGCGCCGGGAGCACGCCTGACCAGTTCTGGTAAACGGGGGCATCCTTCGTGGCATAGGGGGTGGGGAGTGGGTTTCCGTTCCACCTGTTCTCAGCCACGTTCCAAATGTAGGTGCCGTTGAGCGTGAATGTATTGGCGTAGAGGTGGTGCGTGGTTCCGGTCAGCGTGAGGGTCAACGGCCTGGCGTTTTTCACCAGAATTTCCGGGCGGCCGTGGACTGTGTTGTAGCGCAGGGCGCCTTCCTCAAGACCGTTGCCGCCGGTCGTCGCCCCCGCGTAGGTGGCCAGCTTGCAGTCCTGAGTGCCGTAGAACGGCACTTCGATCTTCGACCCATCCAGTGTCACGAAGCCCCGGGCTCGCAGGAGTTGCGGCTGTTGGCCGATGCGCAGCGGAGCGTTGCCGCTCGCCTCGATGACGGGTTTGTCGTTGGCAACGCCGATGGAAACGTGCTGACCATTGTATCCCCAGACGATGAATCGCGGATAGCCCGAGCTCGTGTTCGTCAGTATCACGCCGTCAGGATACGATTTGCACAGGTCGAGCCGTGAGCCGTAGCCGAGGTCGAGTTCCCGTCCCGTTTCGATGCGCGTGATGTGCCAGCCGACTGATCTGCCCGCGAAGGTGAGGATGCAGGAGCATGGCAAGGCCATCAAGCCCCATAGCCCGTTGTAAAGCCCTACGCTTCCATCGAGCCTGTGGCCGTTGAGCTGGAGGACGGCGGGGATTGTGCTCTGGCCGAAGCGCGTCTGGCTCCAGTTGCCGAAGGCATCGAGGATGACGATGGCGTCGGCTGGCTGCGGGTTGGCCGGAAGCGTGATGATGACTTCGGTTTCCGCGGAACCCACGCTGCCGCCACTGCCATCGCTGCTGCCCCCTGAGGCATCGCCGCCAGATGTGCCACCGCCGTCTGGTGAAACCCCGACGAGATACCTCTTGCCGGATTCCGCTTGGAAGCTGGCCTGTTTGAGGATGAAGGAGCCGCCACCGGCGAGGGCTGCGATGGCTTGGGCGGTGAGGAAGGGCGTCATCCACTTACCGTTGTCGGTGCCGGCTTCGGCCTCGGCTTGGGTGGCCTTGAGGTCGGGGATGGCTACCGGGGCCGGATCGTTGGCAATCACATCACGCTCGATGACGAGCGGGACCGACTGCGAGGTGAGGCGCTGCGTGGGCGTGACGATCTCCACCTCCAGCACGCAGTCGATGGTTTCCTTGTCGGAAAGCTCGTAGGAGACGGGCTCGGTGTTGAGGTTGAGGTCGAAGGTGTAGATGGTCGTGCTGCCGGTGCCGGTCTTGGCGGGAGAGGTGGCCAGGGCGAGATAGGAGTTCGAGTTGCGCGTGCGTTTGACGCCCACGGACAGGGAGGCCCCGACGGGTAGTTCCACGAAGGATTCGTCTTGGAGGAAGCGCAGCGGCCATTGGAGGCGGTCGCTCTTGCGGTAGCGGAGGTTGGTGAGGGCGGTGAGGCGGCGGTTCTTGAGCACCAACTCGTCGAGGTCGAAGACGGTCACGCCCGTGAGGCGGGTGTCAACGTGGCAGCCAGTGCTCGAAGCCGGCGGAGGCGAAGTCTTCGCGCCAGCGGTTGGGGCGGAGCAACTCCAAGGGGCTGATGCCCTCGCGGGCAAGAAGGGCGGGCACCCAGATTTGCTCGATAATCACGGCGGGCATGATTCGCGGGCAGGCCGTGGCGATGGCAAAGCGGCTCGACAAAGCGAAGTCGTGGGCCGTATGGCACGCGCGGGCGATGTCCTGCCATGCTTCGCCACCGAACACGCCGAAGTTGTAGCTCCACGGGATCGGGGAGGGCAGGGGCAGTGGGGCCACGCCGAAGCGCCGCCACCAATCCGGGGCGTAGATCCACGGCTCGCGGCCTTGGACGAAGAACGGGACGCCCTTCACGGCGAGCGGGCGGTGGAGGATCACATCTCCGTCCACATGGATGAAAGGGCGGGTCATGCACGAAGCCGCGTGGAGCTTGCCGATGCTCCAGGCCCGCGCCATGTCCTCGTGGTATTCGGGCAGCGGGTGCGTCTCGTCGTAGGCGAGGCCGATGTCCTCCGCCCAAGCCAGAGCGGCGGGGTTTCCGAAGAAGGCGGTGCGGCGGTAGTGCTTGCGCAGGGCCGCGTTGGAAGCCTGCCACTTGGCGGCGTCTTGCGGCTTGCCGGTGTCGGCCAGCCAGAGGGATTGGACGGCCAGCATCAGGTCATGCCTCCACCACCTTGCGGGGGCATGAGAACGTCCCACGGCAGGTTGATGGTGCGGCGGGGGATGCGGGCGAGGTTGTTGCAAATCTGCAACCACGACAAAGGGCTCATGGTCCAGAGGCGACCGGAGTAGGGGGCCTTGAGGCTGGCTCGCGACATGCCAAATGACGCAAGAAGGATGCCCCAGCCGTCCACGCCGGGGCCGGTGAGCGAGGTGCCGAGCTGGTTGAAGAAGTCGGGCGAGGAATTCTGGACGAGCCGGGCGCAGACACCGCCGAGTCCACCGTAGATGTTGCGGATCTGGCAGGGCGACTGCGGCATGCCGGTCCAATCGAAGAAGCGCAGGCCCTCATGCTCGCGGGGCATGACGCCGACCCGGTAAGCGCCGTTGTCCGGTCCCGGCATGAGCGGCGAGGTGGGGATGAGAACCATCTCGGAGGTGAACTCATTGAGGGCGAGTTCGACTTCCACCCCGTAGCGGGTCACACGCCAGCCATCGCTATCGGCTACGTAGAGGATTTCGCCCTCGGCATCGATGAGCCGCAGTCGGGTGGTCACCATGCCTCCGGGCACGGGCGGGAACGGCTTCTGCGCATACCAAACCTCGGCCTTGTCGCCGGTCTCCACGGCTGAGCCGACGTAGAGTGTCTCGTCCTCGTCGGGTGTATTGTCATCCCAGATGATCGACGACCCCCACCATGAAGCGTTGGCCGAGATGGCGCCCGCATTGATGAAGAAGTGGGCGTCACCGGCTCCGCCCCAATCTTGGTCGAGGGCGCAGGAGGCCACGCAATCCGTGCCCGAGGAGGGCGGCTGCGG
>JACSRX010000018.1 GCA_014879535.1 Chthoniobacterales bacterium | reverse complement strand
AGGCATGGCCCGGCCCGTCCCGCCCCGACGGTGCGGGCAATGGCGGCCACTTCGCTGGGATCGCCCACCTGCGTTCCTGTGCCGTGGGCCTCCATGAACTGGATGTCCGACGGTTTGATGCCGGCCTCCCGGCATGCGGATTCGATCAATGCGGCCTGCGCTGCAGATGCCGGGGCGGTCATGCTGGGCTTCCGTCCATCCTGATTGGCCGCTGTGGCCAGGATCTCGGCGTAGATCCGGAGACCTGACCGGCGTGCTTCCGCGGCTGGCAGGAGAAAAATCATTCCGGCTCCTTCCGAGCGGACGAATCCATCGGCGGATTTGTCAAATGCCCTGCACCGCCCGGTCGGCGACAGCATCCCGGCCCGGCTGAAGCTGATGAAGCCGCCCGGATGATAGAGGGCGTTGGCGCCCCCTGCGATCGCCGCCCTGCACTGCCCGGACCGGATGGCCTCGCAGGCGAGGTGGATGGCGAAGAGCGACGAGGAACAGGCTGTATCGACGGCGAAACTCGGACCCGTGAGGTCGAACGCGTAGGAAATGCGGTTTGCGGCGAGAGTGGCCGCAGTGCTGTTCAACGACCACGCGTCGAGGCCGTCAAGTTCTCCGGGCGCAGATTGGAGCTGGGAAAAATCATGGGTGGATACTCCGACGAATACCCCGACATCCCGCGGAGTCCCGGTTGGCGCCGCGGCCTGGCAAGCGTCTGCGAGTGCCTCCGCCGCGGTGAGCAGCAGCATTTTGTGCTGCGGATCAATCGAAGCCGCCTCGCGGGGGGAGATGCCGAAGAACTCGGGGTCGAATGCGGAAGGATCATCGACGAATCCACCCCATCGGGAGACGGATTTTCCGGGGCGTCCCGTGTGAGGATCGTGATACCTGTCGATGCTCCAGCGGTCGGGGGGGATTTCGGTGATCGCATCCACACCCTCGAGCATCAAGCGCCAGAAAGAATCCGGGTCTGTTGCTCCTCCGGGGAAACGGCAGCCGATGCCGGCGATGGCGATGGGCTCCCCTCTGTTCATTCGGCATGTTCCTTACCATGGGGTTCCTGCACGGTAAATCCCGAGGAAGTGTCCGTCCGCGCCCCGAGCTGGTCGAGAAGTCGCTGCACGGTCCGCTGTGTTGCCCCCCGCGCGTTTCGGAGCACAGCCGTTGCGCGGGTGATCAGCAATTCGCGGCACCCCGGATCAAGCAGCAGGGTTTCCGCCGCAAGTGCCAGGGATTCCGCATCATGCACTTGCAGCACGGCGTTTGCGGATAAAAAGGCATGCGTTGTCCCGGCGAAGTTGTCCATGTGGGGGCCGATGACCACGGGGCATCCCGCCTCCACGGCCTCCACGAAGTTCTGCCCCCCGCGGGCGGTGAGGCTTTTCCCGACGAACGCGACGGTCGCCATGGAGTAGAGCCGTGGCAGATGGCCGATGGCATCCACCACCCAGCAATCCGGCGCCGTTTCGGATCCTGAGGCCACCCGGAATCCATGCCGCGAGGCTGCCGCACGGATCGTCCCGGCCCGGGCCGGATGGCGGGGCACGAGAACGAGGACAAGGTCGGGAACGGCCCTGCGGCAGGACTGGAAAACGTCCATGAGCACGTCCTCCTCGCCGGGATGTGTGCTTGCACCGAGAAGCACGGGAGCATCCGGAAGAATGACGGAATCTGCGGGGGACCCGCTGGAGGTGCGGGGTGGCGGGTCGAGTTTCATGTCGCCTGTCACGACGACGTTGCGGGCGCCGAGACGCTGAAAGCGTGAGGCATCCTCCATCGAGCGCGCACAGACCAGTTCGGGCAATGCGAAGATCCTGCGGATGAAGGCGCCCGCGCGGCGGTAGTTGCGTTCGTCATTCCCGGACAATCGGGCGTTGACGACGAACACCGGGATGTCGCGTTCGCAGGCTTCACGGAGATGGTTCGGCCAGAGTTCCACCTCGACAAGGACGACAAATTCGGGCCGGAAGGCATCGTAGGCGCGGCGGATGGCGCTGCGGGCGTCGAAGGGGAACCATTCGACACGATCCGGTGGCGAAACGCTCCGGTCGGCGAGGATGCGCCCCTCCGGGGTGACGGTGGTCAGGACAAACCGCAACCCGGGCCTTGCGGCGCGCAAGGCGGCGATGCACCGCAGGGCGACGGCGACTTCGCCCACGCTGCATGCGTGGATCCAGCAGCACGGACCGTCACCGGCCGGTGCATGGATGCCGAGTTTCGCCGCGATCCAGCTTCCCCGGGCTTCCCGCAGCCTGGCGAAGCCCAATGCGGGGCGGCACACGGCGGCGACGGCGCCCCATGCCGCATCGTAAATGATGCCGGCAGGGCTACTGCCAGTGCTCGCGGACATAGGCGTTCTCAACCTCGTGGGGTTTCGGGCTCCCGTGGAAAACGACGACCTTGGCCCCTGCGGGCGCTTCGAAGCGTCCGTGACGCTTGTAACTCAGGATCCATCCCCGGGGAAAAGCTCGGGATCGGATGCTGCTGCGGGGGCGCAGGTGTGCCGAGATCCATTCCTGGTCTCCCCCGAACCTGCGCCATCCCCGCCAATAGACAACCTTCTCGCGGGAACGGGTCGTGCCATCCCATTCCTCCCGTCGCCGGAGCCGCCCCGTTGCGCATTCATCCATGAACCGGTCCAGCACCTCCGGATGGCTTCGGACCCGGAGGCGCATCACCGAGCTGTTGAATTGCGGAAAAAGGGGGCGGTTCCAATCCGGTTGGCCAAGGAAGTCCGCATCGGGGGAGCAGGTCACCAACTCCTCGATCGAGTCCACCAGCACCACGTCGAGGTCGAGGTAGAGGATCGTCGTGCCCGGTTCCGCGAGGTCGGAGGAGAAAAGCCACAGCTTGTTCCAGCATCCGCCGAGGTCGGGGCCGGGGAGGGGGACGGCGATGATATCCCTGTCCAGTCCGCGGGGATCCTCGGTGAGGCAATGAAAACTGTGCCGTGCCACCAAGTTGCGCCGCACCATGCGATGGAGGCGGTTGGCGTAGTCGGAGGGGTATTTCGAGCCGCACTTCAGACAAAAGACTGCAAGCGGAGGGTTGGGCTTGCCCTGCATGTGTCCGAAGGGTATTGCCTCCCGCAAGGGCGATGGCAAGCACTGCCCGTCCCTGATGACTCGATTGATCCTTTCCTATTTGCGCGGTGATTGGCCAAAGTGGCTCCTTGTCGGTGTTTGGGGGCCCGTGCTTTCGCTGGTTGTGGCCTGGCTTTTCGCCGCGTCGGCTGCGCGGTTCCCGGGTGGTTACGATTGGCGCTACGATGTGATGTGCCGCCTTGGCTACAGCTGGGTCAACCCGGAAGGAAGTGTCTATTGGTCGTTGGCCCTGTGTCTGGTGTGCGTGATGGGACTTCCCTGCTGCGGGTATTTCCGCCTCCGGTTGGAGCATGTCTCCCCGCGCTTGTCAGCCTTCGCCTCTCGGTCCCTGTTGGCCGGGCTGGCCGCGGGGTTTCTGGTGGGACTTGACGGGGTTTTTCTGCCGAGGCTCGACGGGCTGATGCCGAAACTGCACGAGGTGACGGCGACCTTTGCCTTCGCCGCGATCTTTTTCGGGGTGATCGGATTTTGGTTCGCCATGATGAATTGGTTGCGGTCCGTCCAGCACTGGAGCATCGGGGCGTGTGTTTTGTTGTCGCTGCTGGTGGCGGTTCCGTTCACCGGAGCGATGGTCAGCCAGGCTTATCTGTTCTTTGTTCCGAACAATCTCGGTTGGGTCGGCCCCGGTTGGGCGGAACTGGGCATCCCCGTCTATCTGAGCTTTGCATTCTGGGAATGGCTCGCCATCGCGGGCATCTATCTCTGCCTTTATTTCATGGCGCTCCTCCTGCCTCCGACTCCACCGCATCTTGCCGCGCATGGATCCGCTGCCTCCTGATTCGGTCCGCATCCCTGCTTGGGCGGAGCTCCCTTTGCTGTTGGTCCTTGCCGGGGTGCTGTTCTTCTCCGGCTTGGGGCATGCCCCGCTGTGGGATGACGACGAGACGCGTTTCGCATCGGTGGCGCGGGCCATGCTTGGATCCGGGGACTGGGTGGTTCCGCGGTTCCACGGCGAATTGGCGGACAAGCCGCCGCTGCTTTTCTGGGCGATCGCGGCGAGCTTCCGGCTTTTCGGGGAGACGAACGGAGCAGCGAGGCTGCCATCCGTCCTTTTTGCACTGCTGGCCGTCGCAGTGACATGGGAAACGGCCAGGCGGCTCTATGACAGGCGGATCGCGTGGTGGAGCGGTCTGGCGCTGGCGACTTCGCTGCTGTTTTCCGCCGAGGCAAGGCTGGCGACTACGGATTCCATGCTTTTGGCGCTGGTTGCATGCGCCATGCTCATCGGTGCGGGCCAGTGGTGGAAACGCGGCGCTTCGTTCCATGGCGGACCGATCGGACGCGGGGCGGCCTTTGCCATCGGCGCTGTCTGCGGACTTGGGGTCTTGGTCAAGGGGCCGGCTGCCTTGTTGCTTCCCGTCCTTGCGCTTTGGTTGTTCGTGTGGTGGATGCGGCCGGTGCCGGCGGAAGCTTCATTCCTCCAGCCGGGGCCGGTTTTGCACGGGGGATGGAAATCGTTGCTCGCGATGAGGCCTCTCGCGATCATGGCCGGGGTGGCGCTGATCGCCCTGCCGTGGCATGCGCTCGTGTGGCATGAAACGGGCGGGGACTGGTTCAGAGTCTTCTATTTGCAGCATTATGCCGGACGTCTTGCATGGCTCGAGCCGATCACGGGTGAAGCCATGCAGCCGGTGCAGGGGCATCGCGGATTCCCGTTTTTCCAACTTGTGAGCCTGCTGGGCGGGTTCTTCCCATGGTCGGTGTTCCTTCCGCTGGCTGTGTGGAGGATGTTCCGTGGTGCCATGGTGCGGCGTTGGAACGGACAACCGCATCCGGCGGCGCGATTGCTGATCCTCTGGCTCATGACGTGGCTTGTGGTGGTCAGTTTCTCCTCGACGCAACTGCCGCATTACGTGTTCCCGGCGTATCCCGCCGCGGCGATCATGGTTGCGGTTCTTTTGGTGCGGGCCGTCCGGGATCCCGATGGAGTGGCGCGCGGATGGCTCTATGCCGCCGCGGGGGGGCTCGCATTCGGGGGGATCGTGCTCGCCGCCGTGCCGGTCATCGCAACGGGCGCGGGTGTCCTGCCGTGGATGCCCGGTTTGATGCTGGTCGGGCTGGTGCCCGTTGCGTGCGCGTGTGTCTATGCATTGCTGGTCCATGCCGGTCGCCGGCGGAGTGCCGCGGCAGTCTTCGGTTGTGCAGCCGTGGCGTTGTGTGCGGCGGTTTTCCGGTTCGCGGCACCGTCCGTGGGCTCGCTGAATCCCATGCCGGACATGATTCGCAGCGCGGACGCTGCAGCCGGCGGCCGGGCGCGATTGGCGGCGTGGCGGACAAGCATGCCGATGGTTGTGTGGCATGCCGGCCGGCCGGTGCGCTTTTGCACGTCGGCGGAGGAGGTCGCCACGTTTCTCAAAACCGGACCTGATGCGTGTGCGATTGTGGATGCCTCTTCTTATGGGGTTGTCTGCGAGGTTCTCGGGACCAATGCCCGGATCATTCGGAGGGGGCAACCGCTGCTGAGAAAAGGCGAAGCGGTTCTGATTGCCGCGCCGCGTGGATCAGGGGCGGGCGCCTGAGATCAAGGCGGCCAAGGCCCGTCCGAGCCGCGTTGCCTGGAAGATCGGGCGGCGCAACTCGCGCCGCAAGCGACCCTCGTGGGGTGGTTCGCGGCGGGAACGGATGGTTGAGGCATACGAAGGGCCACGGATTTCCTCGAAGAGTGGCGGTGATGCTTGGAGCATCTTGACCCCGTGATCCCACCAACGCTGGAGGGCGACGTCAATCGGCTCGTGGAATGACTCGGTGAAATCCAGCAGTGCCTGCGCCGCATGTCGGTTCAGGGTCTGGGCTGCTGTGGTCAGGGCCGGAAGCATTGAGGGGCGGGCCTCCGATTTCCGGCCCACGTCACGGCAGCGGCGCAGACTGTTCAGCTTGCAGAGAACAGGGGCTGGAGCCGCGCAGGTCTCCGCGGCAAAACCCAGAACGTCCGCCGCGTTTGCCAGCATCGTGACGTCGTCCTCGAGGATCACGGCATCGGAGGCGTTCCCGTTGCCGAGAAACTGTTCCCATGCGAGCCGGTGTGAGAGCATGCAGGCAATCTCCCCGGAACCCAAAGGTGCGAGATAATTCCTCCTGTTGGCTCCGGCGTCGTAGCGTGTGGTCCAAGCGGCATCTTCCATGGTGCTGCTGTCCACGGCCTCGACGCGCTCGAAGCAGAGGCCTGTGGCGTGGAATTCCCGGGTGATGCGCTCGAGGCGGTCCGTGGAGCGGGCCAGATTGATCACGTAAACGGCCGTCATGGTGCGGTGCAGGGTTTGGAGGTGGCAGCCGTGACGCAGAAGAGCACCACGAACAGAAACATCATTCGCAGGGAGTTGACGGCGAATTGAACGCCCGTCAGACCGCCGGCGGCGAAGGCGATGATGAAGAGCAGGCCGATGGCTGCCGGCCCCCGTGATCCGGGACAATGGAACATGAGATGGAGCAGCACCGCGAGGGGGACGACATAAGCTGCAAGGATAAGCAGGAGGCCGGCCCCCCCGCGGGCGGCGAACACATCGAGATATTCATTGTGGGCATCGTTGGGAGGTTGCCCGAGCGGGATTCCGGAACGCACTTCCAAGGACGTGGCGTTGAGGCGCTCCTTCAAGGCGGCCCGTCCTCCCCCCAGCAAGGAGTGCTCCTCCGCCATCTCCCACGCATCGTGCCAGTAGGCCAGGCGCAGCCTGTCGCCCTCGTGGAGGGCCTCCTTGATTCTTGGAACGATCGGACTGTGTGGCAGCAGGGCGGCGGCGATGATCCCGGAGAAAATCACAAGGAGACCGATCAGGGCGCCCTTGGCCGTCGCGCGGCGCATGATCCACAGGACAGCGAATGGTCCGGCGGCGAGCAACTGCAACCAAGCCCCCTTGGAGCCGCTGAGCAGGGCGACGGCGATGCCCCCCGCCACGCCCGCAGCCAGAATCGCCTTCCGGGCCGGACTTCCCTCCGCGGCTTCGGGCCAGCCGAGAAAACCGGCGCAGATGACGGCGCACAGGGCACCCATCGTTCCGAACCAGGTGCTGAAGGCGAGAAAGTTTGCGCGGTGCATTTCTTCCGCGCCGAGAACCTGAACAATGCTGGCGCTGCCTGCCAGGATCGCCGCAGCTGCAAACGCGGCCCCGATGAGGAATGGGCGCGGTGCGGCCATGCGGAACCCGACGGCGAGGAGACCGGCCCCGAGGAACGGAAGGTATTGCTCCAGATTCGCAACTGGGTCGCCGTGAAACCATGAGATGGCACTGCTGCCCAAGGCATAAACGGCGAAGGTGAGATTGATCCATGCCGCCGGGTTGTCCTCGGGTCCCCAGCACCAACGACGCGACATGAGACACCACGAGCCGAAGACCATCAGCACAACGGATGCGGCCATCATCCCGTGGGGCCAGAGCAGGGAGGATGCTACACAGAGGGCGGCGGCAGCCGTCACAATGGTGACCGGGAAACCGCCCCCCTCTGCAGGCGGGGAGGAATCGGAGACGCTGCGGTTCATGGCCGCGGGATTTGGCTGGTCATGGGCGATGATCGTTTTTATCAAAGCGACTGCCCGTCCAACGAAGTCAGTGCTTCTCGTCCGCTCAGTCTTACCATCGCCGGTCCGACCATGAAACTCCTCATGATGGCCGGGGAAGTGTCGGGTGACTATCAGGCGTCCTTCCTTGCCCGGGCCCTTCAGGCGAAGGTTCCGGGCATCGGGTTGTTCGGCACGGGGGGCGTCCACATGCGCGAGGCGGGGGTCGATCTCCGGCATGATACCGCCCATCTCAGTTCGGTCGGCTTCCTTGAGCCCATGCGGCACCTGCTTCCCCTGCAGGGGGTTTACCGGGACATGACGCGGTTGGTCCGGCGCGAGCGCCCGGATCTGGCCATCCTTGTGGACAACCAGGGGTTCAACCTTGCCATCGGCAGGGTGCTGCACTCCCTCGGAGTCCCGGTGATTTTCTATTTTCCTCCGCAGATCTGGGTCGGGGCGGCTTTCTTCGCTCGCTCCGTGGCGAAGGTCAGCCGTCTCGTCATTTCCGCGTTTCCCCGCGAGGCGGAGATTTACCGCACCGATTTCGGGGCGAACGCGGTGAGCTACGGCCACCCCTTGCTGGACATCGTGAAGCCGGAGGGTGATCCGGAGGATGCGCTGAGGCGTGCCGGACTCGACCCCTCCAAGCCCGTGATCGGGCTGATGCCGGGCAGCCGGCGGCAGGAGGTGAAGGAATTGGCCCGGGTGATGGTGGAAAGCGCCCGCATCATCAAAAGGCGGCATCCCGAAATGCAGTTCATTCTTCCATTGGCCGCCGAGCATGTGCGTCCGATGATCCGCGGGGTTCTCGATCAAACCGGGTTGTCGCGCGACATCGCCCTGATCGAGCGTGACAGGTATGCCTGCCTGAGCCGCTGCGAACTTGTGGTCACCTGCTCGGGAACCGCAACGCTTGAGTTGTCCTTGCTCCGCGTTCCCCTGGTGGCCGTTTACCGGCTCGATCCCGTTTCGCATTGGTTCGCCCGGCGGCTTTCGATGACGCCCTACGTGGCGATGCCCAACGTCCTCGCCGGGAAAATGGTGGTTCCGGAAATCATGCAATACCGCCTCACCCCGGAACACTTCGCCGGCGTGGCGATGTCGCTTCTGCAGCGGCCGGACGACAGGAGGAAAATCCGGGAGCGCCTGGCGGAAATACCGGGCCATCTTGGTGCGTGCGGCGCCGTGGACAGGACCGCGGACAGGATCATCGGGGAGGTTGAGGCGTGCCTTGACACAGCCGGATGAAGCCGCCGGCCCCCTCCGACTGGGAGACGCTGCGGCGGCTGGCCCATCTCCTGAAACCGCATTCCCCGGCGATCGGGATTGCGCTGGCCTCCCTCACGGCTGCAAGCGCCGGGCTGCTGGCGATTCCGCTTGTGGTCAATGACATGCTGGAGCGGGCCAACGCCGCCCCGCCGTCGCCGCCCTCGGGACTGCAGATTGCGACCATGGCCGCAGCTCTCGGATTGCTGGCGGTGGCTGCCTACGTTTCCGCGGTGCTCCTTCACGAGGTGGCGCGCAAGGTGTGCGCGCGGCTCAGGATCGATTACGTGACCCGCTGGCTGCGCGCCTCGATGGGATCCCACCGGGACATGGCGCCGGGGGAATGGGCCGAGCGACTGAACACCTGCCTCACGGACATCGATTGGTTCATCAAGTCGAGTCTCGGAAACTTCCTCGGCGTCCTGCTGCTCATATCCGGCGGCGTCTTCATGCTCTTCTGGATGAACTGGCGGCTCGCCGTGATCACCATCCTCGTCTGTCCGGTGGCCGTGGGGGCGCTGAAGTTCATCGAGAGGGAGACGCGCCAGCTCCTTCGGCAAAGCCGCGCCGAGGGGGAAAAGATGGCGGGAGCCCTGCAGTCGGTCATTCTCGGGCTCGACGTCATCAAGGCGTTCAACGCCGAGGATCGCGAGCTGGGGCGCTTCCGGGACAGGCAGCAGCGGCTGATGGACCTGCAGCGGCGGGAATCCTACATCTCCTCGCTGGTTGAACCGGTGTTCATCGCGACGGGGGCCATCACCGCCATGTTCGTCGTGTTCTTCGCCGGACGCTTCATCGCCGAGGGAACGATGAGCGCGGCGGAGTTGGTGACGTTTCTCGTTTACCTGATGTTCATCCTTCCGAATCTGCGGACCCTCGGGTTGCAGTTGGCGCGTTGGCGTCATGTCAAAGTCGCCTTGGAGTTCCTCGACGACGCCTCCCGGTTGCAGGCCGAGGCGGACGCGCCCGGAGCGGAGGTTCTGTCGCCCCCGCTCCACGGGCGCATCGAGTTCCGCAATGTGACCTACGCTCACGAAGGGCGGTCCCGGGGGCTGGACGACGTGTCATTCGAGATCCGGCCCGGGGAAACCGTCGGTCTGGTGGGCGCCAGCGGTGCGGGGAAATCCACCATCCTCAATCTGCTGCTGCGGTTTTACAGTCCGACAGGCGGGAGCATCCTCATCGACGGGCGGGAGGTCTCCCGGTGCACGCGCGTTTCGGTGCGCGAGGCCGTGTCGTTTGTGCCGCAGGAGGGAATTCTCTTCGATGGCACCATCCGGGACAATGTCGCCATCGGCCGCCCCGGGGCCTGCGACGAGGAGGTGAGGCGCGCGTGTGAGGCGGCACAGGCCTGGTCGTTCATAACGGATCTCCCCGACGGTCTTGATACCCACACCGGGGACCGCGGACTGAAGCTCTCGGCCGGGCAGCGGCAGCGGCTGACGATCGCGCGGGCCTTCCTGAAGGAGGCGCCGATTCTCCTGCTCGATGAGGCCACATCCGCCCTTGATGCGGGGACCGAGCTGCTTTTCGGGGAGGCCCTGCGCGGGGTGTTGCGCGGCCGCACGACGATTGTCGTGGCCCACCGCTTGGGGACGATTGCAGGCCTGCCGCGCGTGCTTTTCCTGCACGGGGGGAAGATTGCGGATGAAGGGACCCACGCCGAGCTCATGGCCCGCAACGGGGCCTACCGCTCTGTCACGGGAAGCATCGGGCATTGAGCCAGGCGCAGACCTCTCAGCGGTGGTCGAGTCGCAGGAGGAGCCAAGAGCCGATCGAAATGAACAGGAAGTTGGGAATCCACAGGAGGAGGTAGGGATAGGCGGCCGCGTCTTCGCGCAGCATGTCGGCCAGGGCAACGAAGAAAAAATAGCCGAAGGCAACGGCCAGACTGATGGCGAATCCGGCCGAGGTCTCCCGTCTCTGGGCCACGATTCCCAGGGGAATCGCGATGAAGGCGAATGCCAGACTGGCCACGGAGAGGGAGAATCGCTTGCTGATCTCCGTGCGGACCCCGGCGCGCGTCGGTCTGTCCCCGCTTTCGAGATCCTGATCGAGGAAAGCGAACAGTTCCCCCATCTGGAACGTGCGCAGGGGGCGCCAGAGCAGGGAGGTCTGCACGAGATCGTCGAGCGGAATGTCCAGATCCACCTCGCTTGCGAAGACGCCGTGGCGGATCGCGGAGGGTTCGTCCTCATGGCCGGCGGGACGGCTTTCCACCATGGCATCATGCAGGGTGAGGTCCAGTTGCTCCCCGTTCTCCCCGCGGTTGATCACCCCGCGGCGTGCGCGGATGACAGTCTTCACCTGGGCGCTGTCATTCTGCTCGATGATTGTGATCGCGCGCAGTTCATCACCCTCCCGCGAACCGACGAAAATCTTGCGGCCCCGGAACTGGTCCACCACCTCGTTGGGCGTGAACAGGGCGAGCGGGTTGCTCCGCGCCATGTCCGCGAGGGATTGCCGCATGGCCAACTCGGCCGCCGGGGCCACCGCGGTATTGATCCAGAAGCAAAATCCGGAAAGCAGCAGCCCGATGGCGAGCACCGGGAGGCTGGCGCGGAGAAGGCTGATCCCGCAGGCACGCAGCGCGACGGTTTCGTTGTCCGCGGACATGCGGCCGAAAACGAGCAGCACGGATGTCAGGAAAGCCCACGGCACGGTGAAGGTCAGTGAAAACGGGATCACGCAGGCCATGAAGAAAAGGATGTAGCCCAGCGGCACGTCGCGGTTGATGAGCAGGTCGAGCGCCTCCTTGAACAGGTTGCCCAGCACAAGGACGACGCTGAGCACGAAAACCCCGTAAAGCGCCGTCACGAAGGTCGCGCGCCCCACATAGCGGTCGATCAGATGCATGGATGAATCGGAAGATTTCGGAGCCGTCACCGCCTCCGGGGCGCGCGGTGGTTGGCCGGGAAGAGGGATACCCCGGGGGAGGCGGGCCTGCAAGGTGCCGTTGCGCCCTTCCCTCCACCGCGCATTTGTGAGAAATCTTGCGGGATCTTGAATTCACCGCGCTGATGCTTCCGCTTTCCGACAATGGCAAGCCGTCTCCGGCCCCGCTGACAGCCTCCGATTACGCCCGCGGGGTGGTCAGTGGGGATCCTGCGGTTTTGGCGAGGGCCATCACGTTGGTGGAGAGCACTTCGGTGGCGCATGCCTCCGTGGCTGCAGAGTTGATGAAGTTGCTCCTGCCGCACCGGGACAAATCCGTCCGGATCGGCATCACCGGTGTTCCAGGCGTCGGCAAAAGCACGTTCATCGAGGCTTTCGGGATCCATTTGTGCGACGCGGGTCACCGCGTGGCCGTGTTGGCGGTGGACCCGACGAGCGCCATCTCCGGCGGCAGCATCCTCGGGGACAAGACGCGCATGGAAAGACTCTCACGGCACCCCGCGGCCTACATCCGTCCGTCACCCTCGGGCGGCGCCCTGGGAGGGGTCGCCCGCAAGACGCGCGAAACGATCACGCTCTGCGAGGCCGCGGGGTTCGATGTGATCCTTGTCGAGACGGTCGGGGTCGGGCAAAGCGAGATCACGGTGCGTTCGATGACGGATTTCTTCCTGCTCCTGGCCCTCACCGGGGCGGGCGACGAGCTTCAGGGGATCAAGAAGGGCATCGTCGAAATGGCGGATGGCATCGTGGTCACCAAGGCGGACGGGGACAACGTGGTCGCCGCGGAAAAGTTCCGGCTCGAACTCGCGCAGATCCTCCATTTTCTCACGCCGGCCACGCCGGGATGGACATCCGAGGTCCTGCAATGCTCCGCGATCAAGGGAACCGGGATCGACGAGGTGTGGGACCTCATCGTGAAATTCCGGGAAGAAATGACTGCTTCCGGGGAATGGTCCGCCAGGCGCTTGCATCAAGTGCGGGAGGGATTGTTCGACTTCGCGCGCGAACAAGTGGTCGCGGGCATGGTGGACAGTGCTGCCGTGGCGCAGGCGGTGGAGGCGCTCGGTGAGGGGGTGGCGGCGGGGCAGCTCACCCTGCGCGAGGCTGCCGGAAAAGTTGCCGCCGAGTTCCTCGCGCCTGCGCTTCCCTGATCCTCACGCGCGGCGGGCCCATCGGAGCTTGGCGGAGGTTGACCGCGGGTTGTCCCGGCGCTCCTTGGGGGAGGCGCGGATCACGTCCCGGGCGATCTCACGGTAAACTCCTTCGCGGTTGGCGTTTTGGAAGGCCTTCTTCACGCGTCGATCCTCGCCGGAATGGAATGTGAGGATGGCAACGCGGCCGCCTGCGCGCAGGCAAAGTGGAAGCGTGCGCAGGAGGGCATCCAAGGCGGCAAACTCCTCGTTCACCTCGATGCGGACGGCTTGGAAGACGCGCCGGATGGTTTGTTCCATTTCGCCGGATGCCAACCGGGGGATGGCCCGACGCACTTCCCCGGCAAGGTCCGTGGTTTGGGCGAAGTGCCCCCCTGCCAATGCCGCCCCGAGAAGTTCGGCGTGGGGTTCGTCGGCGTTTTCCGACAGCACCGCAGAAAGTTTTCCGGATGAAACCCTGGCCAGCCATTGTGCGGCGGAGACGCCGCGCTCCGGGTTCATCCGCATGTCCAGCGGACCGGGCAACTTGGTGGAAAACCCGCGTGCGGGGGTGTCCAGTTGCATCGACGAAACACCAAGATCGGCGAGGATGATGTCCGCGCTGTCAATACCGCGCGCAGCAAGGGCCGCGGGCAATCCCGCAAAGTTCGAACGGCACAGGGTGCAGACGTCGGGGCCGAAGCCGGCCGCCCTCAGGGACTCCCCGGTGCGCGGCAATTCCACAGGGTCGGCATCGAGTCCGAGCAGGTGGCCCCCTGGTAGGATTCGTGCAAGGAGGTGACGGGCGTGTCCGCCATGGCCGAGCGTGCAGTCAACGGCGAGGTCCCCGGGTTGCGGGCCCAGCACATCGAGGATTTCGTCCACCATGATCGGCACATGCGTGCCGGCGGGGGTTTTGCCGGAGGCGAGGACCTTGGCGATGGTTTCGGGATCGCCGGCGTGCTCCTTGTATTTGTGCTCGAACCGTCGCGGGTTTTTCCCTGGATAGCGCGGGCGGCGACGTGGAATGGTCAAGGGGCGGGAACTGGCATCGAGGGCTCCGCGGCGTGCGGAGCGTAACCGGCCTTTTGCATGATGCGCTGCCCCTCGCGCGAGAGCACAAAGCGCGTGAACCGCCCTGCGGCGGGGGCTTTGCGTTCGGCCACGGTGTAGAAGAAGATGGTGTTCGCGAAGGGATAGACCCCTTCAAAGACGGCGGTGGGGTTGGCGGGCTGTCCGTTGATGAGGAGGCCTTTCGTTCCTGCTGCGGATTGACCCATGTCGGTGTAGCCGATCGCCGAGGGGTCTCCGGCCACGGCGTCCTCCACGCCATTGTAGTTGCGGCAGGGGGTTGCGGAGTCCGCGTAGGCGGAACCCTTCATCGCCAATCCCTGGAAGCCGGCGCGGGCACCGGTGTTCCGGTCGAGGATGAAAACCTTGATGGGGCCCGCGGGAGCGCCGACCTGCTTCCAGTCGGTGATTTTGCCCGTGAAAATGCCGCGGACTTGGGCCGGCTTGAGGGTGCGCAGAGGATTGGCCTTGTTCACGATGATCGTGACTCCGTAGCTGCCGATGGCCTGTGACCGCAGTTCGAGCCCGGCGGCTTTCGCAGCTGCCAGCTCGCGTTTGTTGGCCGGACGCGAGGTCGGGGCGATGTCCGTGTCGCCCGCGATCAGTGCTGCCAATCCTTCCCCCGATCCGGGACGCTTCAAAACCACATCGATTTTCGGGGCTTTCCGTGCAAATCCTTCGATCAGCAGGGGGCCGAGCTTCTCACCGAAGACGTTCGACCCCGTGATGCGCAGGGTGTTTGTGCCGCCGCTGCTCGCATGAACCGCAGCCAAGCTTGCGGCCAGGATGATCAGGATGGCGGTGCGCATCTTCATGCGGGGGTTGCAGATTGGGCGTTCATGCGCTTTTGCTTCCTCATCACCAATAGCATGGAAATGCCGCCGAGCACACCGAAAGAAGCCATGATGACATACCAGAACAGCCATCCGTGGGCTTCCTTGGTCGCATCGAGGACGCGGCCCGTGATGACGAGGGAAATGGCCGCTCCGTAATATTGGAACGAGTCGATGACGCCCGCGGCGAAACCGGCCATTTTCTTGCCTCCGATGTCCATGGGCGCGGCGGCTCCGACAATCGAATGGGTCGAGTTGGCGGTGAGGGCGATCGCGATGAGAATGCCGCAGCCCACGAGGATGCCGCCGGGCGTGGGACCGACCAGGCCGCGCAGGAGCAGGAACGCGGCGAAGGAAATCACGGCCGCCTCGACGAAGTAGAGGGTCATGGCCACAGGGGAACGATGGCCCTTGAAGAATTTGTCCGAAACCCAGCCCGAGGCCAGCGAACCGGCGACGGCGGCCATGGGCATCGCCGCGAGCGTCCATATGACGGTGGGGGGGATGTTGGTCTTCATGTCCATCCCGAGCTGCTCCTGGAAATACAGGATGGCGAGCTGGTCCGAGCTGGTGCGGACGGCACCTGTGCAGGCGTAGGCGGCGGCATAGAACCAGACGAGCGGATGGGTGAAGATCGTCTGGAAGGATTCCTTCAAAGGGACGGTCACCCCCTCGGAGTTGTCGAGTTCGTCCTCAATGACCCCTGGATAGCCCGCCTCGTCGGGCGTCTGCTTGGCCGCAAGAGTCATGAACGCCGCGGCCGCGAGGGTCACGATTGGCGGGAGGATGAAAAGCCAGCGCCATTGCCCGGGGGCGATCACGAGGATGCCCAAGGAAATGCCGTTCAGGATGGCGGGCGACAACTTCGAACTCGCGACCTGACCGAGCTGGATCATGAAGCCGAAGATTCCGGCGAAGGTGCCGCGCTCCGTGCGCCGGAACCACGCGGCGTTGATCTTGATCATGCCGGGGGCGCCGAAGGACTGGAACCACCCGTTGATGAGCCAGACGACGGCGATGGCGATGAACGCCGGATCGACCACGTCGCTGCGGAAAATGAACTTGGCTGCGGCGGCCAGCGCCCCGCCGACCACAAGGAGGGGGAGGAATCCAAGGAGAAGATTGACGATGATCGTGCCGAATGCGCCGATCTGCATGGACCGCTTCCCGCCGATCTTGTCGGTCAGGAGTCCGTTGACGAGCTGTCCCGTGCCGTAGGTGAGGGACCAGATCGCAAGCATGTCGCTGATTTGCGTGGTCGTGAACCCGAACTCCTCCACCATGCCGGGCGTGGCGAAGCGGAAGTTGTAGCGGCACATGTAGTAGGCCGCATACATGAGCCCCAAGGAGCCCCAGTTGAGTCCGCGGCGTGCGCGGAAGCCTTTCGGATAGTGAGCGATTTCCATAGGGGCGAACGGCGCAAGACTTGCGAACGGTTCGCTGGGGGTCAACCCCGAAGATGGAATCTCACGGGCCCGTGCGGCATGCGGCCGTCCAGAGTGTCATGCCGAATTCCGCCTTCGCCTCCGCGGCAAGGGCGTCCGCACCGCGCGCGTCGCGGAGGATGGCGAACATGCAGGAGCCGGAACCGGACATGCCTGCGGCGGACACCAGGGAGTGTTCCAAGAGCCACATTTTCATCGCGGGGAGAATCAGGTGTTTGGCGAAGACGGGAGTTTCAAGGTCATTGAAAACCTCGATGCCGTCCGCCAACTGCGGCGCCGTCCACGCGGCGGGACAGGAATTGCCGGCCGACCATTCGCGGTAAGCCCATGCGGTTTCCACGGTGAACGGAGGTTTGAGCAGCAGCAGGTCGAGGGGATGGGCGAGGGGGGCGGGTGTCAGGATTTCTCCGCGCCCCTTGGCCATGGCGGCGATGCCACGGATGAAAAACGGAACATCGGAACCGAGTTGCGCGCCCAGGGTTTCGAGTTCGTCCGCGCTGAGCGGATGCTTTGCGAGGGTATTGAGCGCGTTGAGCACGGCCGCCGCATCGCTGCTGCCGCCGCCGAGCCCCGCGCCATGGGGGATGTGCTTGCGGAGTTCGATGGTGGCCCCGCCGGGATGGGCCGTGACGCGCAGGAAGAGGTCCGCCGCCCGCCACGCGAGGTTGCTGGACCCTGCGTTGAGGGCCGAGTCGCTGCAGGTGAGCTGGATGCCCGGGGTGTCGCTGAGGTCCACCCGGAGGTCGTCGGCAAGGGTTACGGGGGCCATCCACGTCTCGATGTCGTGGAACCCGGTGTCCGCGCGGCGCCCGAGGACGCGGAGGTTGAGGTTGATTTTGGCCGGGGCGCGGACTTGCATGCATGGCGATGATTCATGGATCGAAGCACAGCCGCAAAGCGGAAATCATAGTGGCCCTGGACGAACCCTCGCTCGGGGACGCACAAAGGCTCATGGACCGGCTTGCCGGCCATGCGGATTTTTACAAAGTCGGCCTCCAGCTTTTCACCGCAGCCGGGTCTGCGGCCTTGGACGCCGTGAAGGCACGCGGTGCACGGGTGTTCCTCGACCTCAAGCTGCACGACATCCCGAACACCGTGGCCTCGGCGGTGAGGTCCGCGGTCGATCTCGGGGTGGACATGTGCACGATCCACCTTTCGGGCGGGCCGGAAATGGCCGCCGCGGCGGTCGCGGCGGCAGGCGGTTCCACGGCGATCCTCGGCGTGACCGTGCTGACAAGCTCGAACCAAGCCACGCTGGAGGCCTGCGGTGTCCATGGAAGCGTGGGCGAGCAGGTGATGCGTCTGGCATCGATGGGCCGCGCAGCCGGGGTGCGCGGCTTCGTGGCCAGTGCGCTCGAACTGCCCATGCTGCGGGCCGAACTCGGACACGATCCGCTGCTCGTGATCCCGGGGGTGCGTCCCGCCGGTGCCGATGTGGGCGACCAGAAGCGCACCGCCACCCCGACCGAGGTGGTTGCCGAAGGCGCCGACTATCTCGTGGTGGGGCGCCCGATCAGCCGCGCCCCCGACCCGGCAGCGGCGTATGACGCGATCTTGGGCGAGATCAAGGAGCTTGAAATTTGAACTAAGTCGGACTAAGTCTTTGTTGTGAAAATCGTGAACATCCACGAAGCCAAGACGCACCTCTCCAAGCTTGTGGAGGAAGTGTTGGGGGGCGAAACCGTGATTGTGGCCAAGGCGGGCAAACCCATGGTCCAGCTTGCGAAGATTGGGGCTCCAAGAGGGGTGCGTCCGCTGGGTCTTCTGGCGGGCAAGGGCAAGGAAATGCCCGGGTGTTGGGATGCCGATCCCGAGCTTGAGGAGACCTTTTACGGCTCCGAAGAATCTGTGCGTTCTCCGAAGGTCGCCGAGTAAACGCGTGAGACTTCTCCTTGATTCGCACGTTCTCCTGTGGGCGCTGCTGGAGCCGGGCAAACTTGCCGGACCAGCCGCCACGGAGATTGCGTCACCCGCGAATGTGGTGTTTGTCAGCACGGCGTCCGTTTGGGAGCTGGAGATAAAGCGGGCCAGCGGCAAACTGGTGCTGCCCGATGATTGGCTGGAGGCTCTTGACGAAGCCGGGTTTATCGATCTCCCCATCAAGCGCCACCACGGCATGACGGCCGCGAGGTTGCCTTGGCATCATCGTGATCCGTTCGACCGCCTGCTCATCGCCCAAGCCATGAGCGAAGGATTGCAGTTCGTGACGGCGGACCGCTTCGCCGCCGCCTACGGGGTTCCGGTCCTCCAGGCCTGACGGCGTTCAGTCGCGGAAGTTTGTGTAGT
Organism: Chthoniobacterales bacterium; assembly: GCA_014879535.1. GTDB lineage: Bacteria > Verrucomicrobiota > Verrucomicrobiia > Chthoniobacterales > JACTMZ01 > JACTMZ01. The sequence goes on along the minus strand of JACSRX010000018.1, from coordinate 20,031 downwards.
TGAGGGCGACGCCGAAATCCTTGGCGCGGAGGGCGCCGATGGCTTCCTGCAGGTCATCGCGCTTCTTCCCGGTCACGCGGATCTGGCGGTCCTGCAGCGTGGATTGGATTTTCAGGCCGGACGCCTTGAGGAACTTGGAAATTTCCTTGGCCTTGTCGCCTTCGAGTCCCTGTTTGAAGACAATGAGCTGGCGGGCATGGCCGAGCGGGGAGATTTCGGCTTCCTTCTGATCAACATTGCGGAGGTCCACGTTGCGCTTGGCGAGTTTGTTGATGACGATTTCGCGCAGCCCCTTGAGACGCGAGGCATCCTCTGCCGTGAGGCGCAGGTTGCCGTCCTTCTCAAGTTCCATCTTGGCCTCGGACCCCTTGAAATCGAACCGCGTGGCCAGCTCGCGCTTCGCCTGGTCGATGGCATTGAGGATTTCCTGACGGTCAACTTCGGAGACGATGTCGAATGTGGGCATGGGATGGGAATGGAGTTGGTGGGGGCGCACGGACTCGAACCGTGAACCAAGCGATTATGAGCCGCCTGCTCTGACCATTGAGCTACACCCCCAAGTTATTTGTTTCAAAGATATTGCAGAAAGTTTATTCGAGCAAAAAATGGCGTTGTAACCCGATTTTGTAACCCGGTAGGATGCACCCCATGCAACCGGGCGAGAAACCGCCGAAATCAGAGTGGGTGAAGGTCGGGCCATGCCTTTATCGCTACAAGGGCGCCAAGTATTACACACTGGTGAAGGTGGCGGGGAAGCAAATCCGCCGTTCGTTGGAAACCAACGATCTGGCGGTGGCCCGTCGGATGCTGAGGCAATTCCGCACCGATCTGGAGATTTCCGCGGCCGTGCGCTCCAAGCTGACGCTGGATGACATGGCCGCCCGCTACTTGGAAACCGTCCGCGGCCGTCCCTCCACCGTCACCCACAAGCGCCATGCCATCCGCAGGCTGTTGAAGGATTGGCCCAAGGGTGCCCCGCGCGAGCTGGCCAAAATCCGGCGCTCGCACATCGAGACGTGGGCCGCCAACTACAAGGACAAGGCGGGCTCCACGGTCAACGAATACCTCGTTGCGGTCCGTGCGATGTTCGATCAGGCCGTCAACGACCGGGAACTGGCCGTCTCACCCGTGGTCGGTATCAAATACCGCAAGCGGGGAAAGCCGATCCGTCTCACGCCGACTTACGAGCAATTCCGCGCCATTGTCGCCGATCTGCGCGATCCGGAGCGCCACAACCCGCACGGGCAGGAGGAAACGGCGGACTACGTGGAGATGGCCGGGGAGGCCGGGCTCGGGCAGGCGGAAATCTCGGGGCTGCGTCGCTGCGACATCGACCTGCCGGGGAAGCTCATGACGTGCTTCCGGCTCAAGACAAGCACCGGGTTTTCCGTGCCGATCTACCCGAACGCGCTGCCCATCGTGAAAAGGCGCCTGGCATCGGCTGCCCAGGAACCGGAGGCGAGGCTCTTCGCCTTCGACAACTGCAAGAAGGGCATCGAGGCCGCGTGCCGTCGTCTGGGGTTCCCGCATTTCACGCTTCGCAGCCTGCGCCGGATGTTCATCACGCGGGCGCTCATGCGCGGGGTGGACGTCCAGACGGTTTCCCGCTGGCAAGGGCATGTCGATGGCGGTGCGCTGCTCCTGCGGACCTACGCCCACGTCCTGAGCCGTGAGCATTCGCAGAAAATGGCGGACCGCATGGGCGGGGAGTGATGCGATCTCATGGCCTTGAGCCGGGAATGCTGGCCAGCCTTGCGTGGTGGCCTCGGAGCATGTGCTTCACGGAATCCCAAGTGATTAAGTGCCGGGATGCACCCGCGGAGCGGGTGCGCCCGGCCCTTAACCTTGTTATAGGTGCAACAACTCCACAGATCCCGCACCTCAAGGCCTTGTTTTTGCCGTGGGGAGGTGGTTCCATGAGCGTAGCCGTAAACCTTTGGGTTTGATCGAGCGTCGGCTTTATTCGCCTGATCTCTGGTAGGCATTCAAAATGCGCATCCTTTACCTCGTTCTCGGAATAATCGCTGCAATTGCGGTATTTTCGCTGCTAGTTCCAAACGTGATTTCGGACGGAATGATCGTTGTTCGAGGGAACATCAGAGTAATGGAACCTTCTGGAGATCCAATACCCAACGCAACCGTGGTTCTGCGAACCGCCCGTTCCCTTGACCATCCCGAACTGTTTCCGCCGCCGAAACAGGCAATATCCACCACAGATGAGGACGGCAATGCGTCAGTTTGGGCTCACTTTCCGGCAGGCTGGAGCACCTTCCGAGGGGGAGTGAGATTTGAAGGCGCGGTTCTGGAGGTATCAGCAGTGGGATTTGAATCAATTACCACACCCTATTCAGAGCAAGAGCGGATCAGATATTGGACATTTTGGTCGCCTCATATTTCCAAGCAGATCACGTTGTCCAGAGTTCAGCGCTAGCGCAGTCAGCCGAGCTTCGCGTTAGGGTAGGTTCCCCCCTAGCCGGGGGTTTACAGGGGGCGGCAATGAGTGCCCCTGTTCGTCATGATGAGGCACGGGCCTTGTGCGTCCGTCAGTGGCACGGCGTCGCACCGCTGCCCGAAATGAAGCTCATGGGGAACGAGCATGCGGTGAACAACCGCTTTGCTTTGTAACCCGATTTTGTAACCCGCCCCCCGAAAAATGAGCGCACTCGGGATGACGCGGGATGATGACGGAAACCCGCGAAGCCTGTGTTCATGCGGGTTTGCAGACGTGGGATGACTCGGGAAAATTCAGGAAAATTGCGCTGTTCCTCTTATGAGCCGCCTGCTCTGACCATTGAGCTACACCCCCGGGGTGCGCGGGAAGGATGAAGGAGGAGACCTGAAACTTGAAGGAAAATGCAGCGTATCCGCGTTGGTTCAGCTTGAGCTTCGATCCCGGGCGATGCTTGGAGCCCGGGTTCCCAGAATTCGGAGGAAACCGCATCACTGGCGGAGGAGTGAATCAAACGACGATCGAGACGGTCTCTTCCGGCACGATGCTTGCCGAATTTGGCGAAGGCATGGCAAGCTGGACCCCGATGAATGGTCGCAGATTGTATGCCAAGCGACTCAAAGCGTCTCCTGCGCAATGAATGCAAATCAATCGCCGCCACCAATCTCATTCCCAATTTGCTCGGCGATCTTTCGTTCACTATGCTGGGGACTTGCTGCTACGGCTTTGCTCTCGCTTACTCTTTTCATTCCCGGCGTCAACATCATACCTGCCGTCGCGCTTTATATGCTGAGTGGTGCCGGATATCTGCTGCTCCACACCTTCGGAGCCTCGGATTCGTTCGGTGAGCCGTGGTCGCTCGTGATCGCGTTTGCACTCTGTGCGCTGATACTTGCGTTCTTTCGCCTCACACATCTCGTGTTCATCCACCTTCACGTCCCCTCAGCTGGCGATGGCGGAGTCGCCTGACCATGCTTGATTCGAACAGCCATTCGGCAGGCAATTCAGAACCACTGTATGAAGGCGCACAAATCAGGGTTGCAGTTCAATCTTCGGCTTGGTGGAATTCGCTGAGGTTGGCTGTTCAGCGAAGTGGGACGTCGCTGGCGTTAAAAGGCAAGATCAGTAGAATGCAACACCGACTGCTGCTTCAAACGATCTGCATCAGCCTCGGTTTCGTCTGTGTGTCGTGTGATGGGCCCGGCGGGCGATACATCGCGATTCACTACGCAGGTGGATCGCCAGAGTTTCGAGGAGGAGGAAGCGGCAAGAAGGAAGTGCAACTCGATGCAAAAGATGCATCCATCCCCCCAGCTAAACGCATCACCCAACTCGAAAAGGACCTTGCCCGAGTCAGGTTCATATCCTCAGCAGGAGGCCGATTCGAATCCCCGATAAATTTCAACGTCAGCAAAGTCACTTTCGAAGAGGCGCTGCGGGAACTGATGAAGGCAACGGACAGCACCTTTTCTTTCAAGTTTCAGAGAACACCAACACAGAGAGTCTCAATTCGCTCCAAAAGCTATTTCCCTGAGGAGATTCTGGAAAAGATCGCTGACTTTTATGGCTATGCGCCAACTTACGATGGCTCAACAGTTGTCTTTTATGACAAACATGGCAATTGAAGAACATCTTGCCCGGGGGGATTGAAATCCGGGTCTTGAGCTGACGACAAGTTGGTGGTCGCGCCTTGAATCAGGGCGTGTTCTCATCCACCAACTCCGTCGTGAGGATTTCGGAGGTGAAATTAGTCGCCGGAGTGAAACGGCTGGCGGTCTGGAGTGCGCTGGAGGGATCGAAAGAGTCGTTGAGGGCGCCACTGGATGCAAACTCCGGTTGGACTTGGAAGGTTTCCCTGAGTCTGACGGTTCTCACGACGTTTGTTCCGTCGAGGGCCTGCCCGATCACATAGGCGGTGAAGGCGCTTCCGCGCGTGGTGATCCGCTCGATGGTGCGGCGCACGATCTCCTCACGCCCACGGTCCAGAGTGAAGCTCATGTTGGCGCCATCCACCACGGAGGTGCCTTGATTGAAGAAGGTCAGCTCCGAGATTTCGCCGCGTTCCCAGAATGCGTTGAGGGCACCAACCGGGGTGCCCGATGTGGAAGGATTCGTCAGCCTCTGGACAAACCCGGCGGTGAAGGTGGCCGTCTCCAATGATCGCAGCCCCGTGTTGGGAGCGCCTTCCGTCGGGGAAAGGAGCGTGAATCCATGCACGAAGGAGGCGAGTGCCCGGCCTCCGTCGCGCAAGGCCCCATTGGGATTGATCGGGCCGATGAAGCAGAGATTTGTCCGCGTGGTGAAAATGTCGGTGAGCCGCCATGACGTCCATGTGCGGCTGGCGTTCGTCTGATTCCCATCGTGCCATGCGGGGAGTTCGCCTTGTCCGATACGAAGGGTTCGTCCGCCGCCACGGGAGTAAACCACATTGCTCAGGGCTCCCGACGTGCCCGGAACCCTGGCGGGATCGGTGAGGTGGCCAAGCCCTCCGATGGATTGCATGGGGGCATTTTGGACGACCAAGGGGGCGTATGGGGCTCCCGAATTGGTGCCAGTGAAATCCACCCAATTGGTGGGTGAGACAAAGTTCCAGTTTGGCGCCCCGATGGTGCTTTGAGCCGGCACGATGTTGTTACCCAAACCTGTCAATAAGAAGCGGGTTTGTTCCAAAGCCCCTGTTGGCTGATACAAGTAGAACTCAAGCTGCTCATTCAGGGAGCGCGGATCCCCCTCGGTGCTTGCGGGGGATGCGAGTCCCGAGTTGCCGCGAAGCGATCCGCCGCGAACAAAGTAAAGATTGCCGTTGGCAAGAATGTCATTATTGCTCACGACAAAGTGCAGTGCAGGCACCGAGCCGCCAGAGACGCCAATCGGGAGTCCCGTAAAACTTTCAAGAATTCCAAATTCATTGCCCAGCAGCATGCTTGTTTCGTAGTCACTAATGATGGTGCTTCTTGAGCGCAGCGAGACGATGAAAATGCGGTTGAATCCCATATAGGAATTGGTGGAAAGGTCACGAGTCTGCCCGCTGAAAATGCGCACATTGTCCGGGGTCGGGAGGGAGACGATGTTGGGCAGATTTGTTCCCACGAGCAGTTGATTGATTTCGTTGGTGGGTGCCGTGGTCAGCACCGTCACTTTCCCGGCGGGGAAGGTGATGTTGTTTACGGGAATTTCCGCGGGGCGCCCTTCGTTGAAAAGTTCACCTGTGATGTTCGTTCCAAACCCCGGTTGATCGTAAATCTTCAGAAATGCATTGGTGAGCGTGATGTCCCGGGTGCTCGGGTTCCAAAACTCCAAATAGTGGTCGATCGAAACTTCGTATTGAGCCACGGGGTTGGTGGGGGCGGAACTGGTGTGATACCCGATTGGGTTCATCTGCCGGATGCGCCCGTGGATTGCGTATTCCTGGAGGCGTGGAAGTGCTTCGATGCCCATGGCGGCCACCGAGTTGCTGCCGTATGAACTGCCGGTCACCGATTTGATTCCGATCTCGGGGCGGCCTGTTCTGATCGTGAAATTTGCGTCATTGTTCACGATGGTCGGCTGGTCGTCGCCGTCGATGTAATCCAGCATGTTCGCCGCGATCTTTTGCAGGTAGATGGCGGCATGATGCGCCGTCACCGCCTCGGTTGCATTGATGCCTTCGGTGTTGGTCGATAGCCGGTAAAAGCGCTGTCCGAAAAGTGGCGCGGCATTGGTGTTGGCAATGGCCGAGATCACGCGATCCAAGGCGATGCGGATGTTGTTCGTGTCCAGCGGACTGCTGATGCCGGTTGCGATGGAGTTGATGTTGAACCGCTTGAAGCCTCCCCGGGAAAGATCAAGGCCGCGGGAGTTGGTGGTTGTGAGGAAGCGGATTTCCGCCGGGGTCATCGTGTTGGTGTCGAGCGCACCGGATGGGACGGTGTAGGGGTCAACTTTGAAGCTCTCATCTTCGACCCAGTAGGCAAAACGGGCGACGGGCGGATTGGTCGAGTTGGTCGGGCCCGGATACTGGCCAATGTAAATCCACCGTGCAGCTGTCACGGGGTGGTCATTTTCGGCGCTGTTCCGGGAGCCGATCCACGGCTCGGGAGCAGCGGTGTTTGTCGCGTTGAGGTTTATGAGGCCGGCTCCGGGAAACGGCAGCGTGTCCCCGATGCCAGACAGCGGAACAGCCTCTGCGCCGGAGACAAGGGGCTTGGCAAGGAGGGTGATTTGGGAGCCGAATTGCGCGGGGCTGGCTCCAAACAAGGGATTGTCGGATTTTGCCCGGTAATAAAGCACCGTGGCCTCATTCGTCCAGGTTCCGCCGATGTTCTGCCATACGGTTGCGGAATCGGGGAACGTCCTGAGGAGCGACGTCAACTCCGTGCGGGCGATTTGTGCGCCTGTCTCCGCGGCCGTTTTCGCATTCTGGAATTCCGGGGTCGTCAAATGGATGTCCTCGCTGCCGAAGATCAGGATGTCCGAGGGTGCTCCCCCGGCAACGCCGTAGCGGAACGGAAGGCCCTCAAGGCCGGCGAAGTAGTGGATGGTGGCGCGATGGACGCCGTCAACCCACACGGAGAAGGAGTTTGTCTCTCCCAATTCCTCAATCGGCAGATCGATGGGATGGAGGAACAACGCATCGGCGTGGCCGGGACTGACGATCCGTGCGCCCTGGGACGGGCTCTCGGCATCGGGGCCGATCAGGGCCAGGGGAAATATCGATTCTTTGAGCCTGTAAAAGCCACTGTGCCCGGGGGGTGTTTCGTCGGCATGGGAGCCGGCGATGTTGTCGGCGGCTATTCGACTCCACGATCCGGTGGTCAGTGAGGGACGCCGCTCCACATCGAACACGCGAATCAGCGCCGCATCGCCCTGCACGGACCTGTCCCAATCCAGAACAAAGGTGTTGTTGCTGAAGGACGCAGACGTGATCGGCGGACCTTCCTGAGCCATCAGGGAGGTGGCACTGATGGCGAGGAGTCCAAACCAGCGCATGCTTGGGATTGTCCCAAGATTCCCGCAGGGTGCAAGCGCTCCATGATCTCCGAACCTCAACGTGTCTGGCCTGCTGACGCCGAGGTTACTGTCCGGCCGATGCCGCTTGGATGGCGTCTCTGGCTCTGATGCGCAGTTCGGGGATTTTGATGGCCTTGTCGAGTTCGACGACGACGGTGCGGCCATCCTTGCCGGCCACGGTGACGCCCGCCGGGCTGATTTCGGTGATTCTTGCCTCGATGAAGCGGGTGCCGTCGTAGGCGAACGAGGCCATCGGGCTGGAATCGAAGGGCGGGGCGGCTACCACCACTTTGGGGGCCTTCAGGGCGTCCAATTCCGAGCGCAGGGCGTCGCGTTCCAGACGCAGGTTTTCTGCTTCCGTGGTCAAGGTTTGCAGGCTGCCGTCATTGGCATGGGCCATGGCGGAGGCCTTGCGGACTTCGTTCTGTGCCAACTGCAGGGATTCCGAATTGGCGGCCAGTTCGTCCTGCGCCTGTTTCAACTCGGTCCGGGCGGTTTGGAGTTCGGATGAGAGCTTGTCGATCCGGTCGCGGTGCCAGTAGAAGGCGATGCCGCCGAGGACGAGGATGATGAGGAGGGTTTTCATCGGGAGGAATGCATCATGAGATGAGTCTCCGTTTATCACGCGTGAGGACGGCTGGGCCAGCCGTCCCTACCGGGCAGGGTGTGCGCATTGCTTAGGAACTCCAGAAATGCCAGACGGCGGTGGTGAGGGCTGCGCCGACGCCGAGGTTCAGGAGAAGACCCTCGACGAAGTAGGGATAGATCATCAGGGCGATGCCGAGGAGCAGGCAGACGGCATTGCTCTCCCGTTTGCCGTGGCGGACAGCCGCCAGTCCGATGGCGCTGAAGAGGATGATGACGAAGATGGTCTCGGGCGAGGGCACGGCGCCGTGATCACAATTCGAGGAAGTTCCGGAGAAGCTGCTTTCCCTCGGTGGTGAGGATGGATTCGGGGTGGAACTGGACGCCGTGGACCGGAAATTGGCGGTGCTGGAGCCCCATGATCTCGCCCTCGGCGGTCTCGGCCGTGATCTGGAGTGAATCCGGGAACGTGTCACGCTTCACGATGAGCGAGTGGTAGCGCGTGGCCTCGAAGGGTGACGGAAGTCCGCGGAAGACGCCTTCGCCTTTGTGAAGGATCGGGGAGGTTTTGCCGTGCATGAGGCGGTCGGCGCGCACGACATCACCGCCATAGACTTCGCCGATGCACTGATGGCCGAGGCAGACGCCGAGGATGGGGGTGCTTTCGCCGAAGGCCTTGATCACCCCGCAGCTGATGCCCGCTTCGTGCGGCGTGCAGGGGCCGGGCGACACCACGATGCGCTCGGGGGTCAGCTTCCGGATTTCATCCACGGTGATCCGGTCGTTGCGGACGACATGCAGCTCCGCGCCCAGCTCGCCGAAATACTGGACGAGGTTGTAGGTGAAGCTGTCGTAGTTATCGAGGACGAGGATCATGGGTTTCCGGCAGTGCGGGCGCGTTCGATGGCGCGCATGACGCCCATCGCCTTGTTGATGGTTTCCTGATATTCGCCCTCGGGCGTGGAATCCGCAACCACGCCGCCGCCGGCCTGCACGTAGGCTTTGCCGTCCTTGAGCAGCACGGTGCGCAGGGCGATGCACGAATTGAGGTTGCCGTCGTAACCGAAATACCCGACGGCACCCGCGTAGCTGCAACGTTTGCTCTTCTCGAGTTCGTTGATGATCTGCATGGCGCGGACCTTGGGCGCCCCGGAGACGGTGCCCGCAGGGAAGGTCGCGCGCATGACATCGTAGGTGCTGTGTCCGGGCGAGAGTTGTCCGACCACGTTCGACACGATGTGCATCACGTGGCTGTATCGCTCGATGGTCATGAAATCCGTGACCCGCACCGAACCGAATTCGGCGATGCGTCCGACGTCGTTGCGGGCGAGGTCCACCAGCATGAGGTGCTCGGCGCGTTCCTTCGGGTCGGCAAGCAGCACTTCCGCATTGGCGTTGTCCTCCTCCGGGGTCGCTCCGCGGCGGATGGTGCCGGCGATCGGGCGGATCTGGATCCTGCCGTCGTCCACGCGCACATGGACTTCCGGCGAACTGCCGACGAGCTGGAAACCCGGGCATCGCAGGAGGAACATGTAAGGGGAGGGATTGACGAAGCGCAGGGCGCGGTAGAGGTCGAGCGGGGCGCCGTTGAACGGCGTCTCGAAACGCTGCGAGGGGACGATCTGGAAGATGTCGCCGGCGCGGATGTATTCCTTCGCGCGCTCCACCATCGCGTGATACTCCCCGCGCGTCGTGTTGGAGGAAACCTCCGAGGGGGTCGTCCCGGCGCCGGTGAAGAGCGGGGGAAGCACGGCGGGTTCCCGGAGGGCGACCACCAAACCGGAAATCTTGCGGCATGCTTCGTCGTAGGCGGCGGCGGGGTCTTCCCCGGGGTAGGCGTTGACGATGATCTTGAGCCGCCGGGTGCGGTGGTCGAAGACGAGCACGCGGTCGGTGGTGAAGAAATACAGGTCCGTCACGCCGAGTTCATCCTTCGGTGCGGGCGGGATCGTCGGTTCGAAATAGCGGATCGAATCGTAGGCCAGATAGCCCACGCATCCGCCCGGGAAATGCGGCATCCCCGAGGGGGCGTGCAGGGGCGACATTTCCTTCTCGAGTTCGGCCAGCGGGTCGTCCGCCTCGCCGGAGCGGAGGATTTCCCCGCCGCTGCGGATTTCAAAATGCCGTCCGCGGGCAAGGAACTCGCGTTCCGCCCCGGTTCCGAGGATCGAGTAGCGTCCGCTTTTTTCGTCCTGCTCGGCCGACTCGAAAAGGAATGCCGGCTCGTCGCCGGTGATCTTGGCGAAGGCCGTGACGGGGGTTTCGGCATCCGCGACGAGCTCGGTCCACACCGGGATGACCCGGTGTGAGGCGGCGAGGCGCAGGAATTCCTGCGGATTAGGTTGCAGTGGCGGATGAGCCATAAAGGTGGGAATATGCAGCGTGGGGCCGGTGGCGGACAATGATTTCAGCCGCGGCGGTTGAAAGCCGCGGCCGTGCGGGCGGCCTCGCGTTCCGCGACGCGGCGTTTCAGGTCATGGCGTTTGTCGGGGGCCTTCTTGCCCTTGGCGATCCCGATTTCGACTTTGACGTTCTGGTTCTTCCAGTAGAGGCGCAGTGCGGGGAGGGCGCAGCCCTCGATCTCCACCTTCTCGCGCAGCCTGTGCAGTTCGGCGCGGTGGACGAGCAGGCGCCGGGGGCGCTTCGGTTCGTGTTGCTCGTGGCTGGCCCGCTCGTAAGGCTGGACGTCGAGCCCGTGAAGGAACAGCTCGCCGCCCTCAAGGCGCGCGAAGGCGCTTGTCATGTTGGCGAGTCCGGCGCGTATGGACTTCACCTCGGTGCCCTTGAGCGAGAGACCGGCCTCGAAGGACTCGGTGATGTGGTAGCTGTGCCGCGCCTTGCGGTTGGTGACGATGTCCCTGCCCATGACACGCGCCCCCTTTCCGGCGGGCGCCCAGATCAGGCCGCCGCGGGTTCGACCGGGCGTGCGGAAATCTTGCCCTCGGCGATCTCCTTGAGCGCGATGTCGATGAAGCCCATGCTGGGCACCGTCTCAACCAACGGGCGGCTTGAGGCGTTGAGTTGACGCACGCGGCGCGACACGAGGTTGACGAGGATTTTGTCGTTGCCGACGGTTTCGCGGGCTTTTTCGAGAAGCATGGGATCCATGAAGTGATTGAAGTTGCGCGGGAACCGCAGACTGGCGGCCCCGATGACCGGGCAGAATATGCCGCGGTGCTGCAAAACGTCAACCGCCGATTGGACAGGTTTGACAAAGGGGGCCGCGGCTGGCACTGATAAGCGCAGCGACGGCGGGGTAGCCAAGTGGTAAGGCCGGGCTCTGCAAAAGCCCTATGCGTCGGTTCGATTCCGACCCTCGCCTTTTTGCCTGAATTTTGGATGGGGTTCCGGGCTTTCGCCCCGGGGACGGGCGGCGCAGGTGCGCGCCATGTTCACTTGTATTTTTGAAGGGTCTCCTTCAAGTCGCGCATGCCCTGCTGGCTCACATGGATCAGGCCGCGGTGCGGGTTGTCCAAATCGGCGACGATCGTGATGACCACGGCAAGCAACGCAGGAAGGATGACCATGGAAAGCGTGTGCCGCCCGGATTCCCCGAGAGCCGTCGCGTAGCCGGTCGTCCCGCAGACCGTCGCCGCCACCAGCATGAGCAGGAGCCAGACCGTGGCCGGGATGTGGTTGCGCATCGCTCCCTGCCGCTTGGAGTCAAGGTCGATGAGGTCGTTCAAGGCGGCGGTGAAGAGCGAGGCCGAGGGCGTGTCGCGGGCCTTCACCTCCGCCACGGTCGTGCGCCACATCGCCGCCTGGTCGCGTTCCGAGCGTGCGGCCTGCTCCGAGAAGCGCGAGGAATCGAAGGTTGCGTCCGCGCCCTCCAATCGCGCATCAATGTAATCCATGAGGGCGGTGCGGATGGTGTTCTCCGCCTGATCGCCGAGGAACGCGGCCCGCAGCCATGCGGTTCCGATGGCATTCGCCTCGTCGAGCACAAGCTGCTTGCGCGCATCGTAACGGGCCACCGCCATGGCGAAGGTGAACCCGAGCAGCAGGCCGAGCAGGCCCAGGAGCGCTCCCTGCAGTGCGCCGCTCTGGGGCTGGTGGGTCTTGCGCCGCTCGGGTGTGTGGCGCCGTCCGATGCGGTAGCCGATCTCCGCAGCCCCGAGAAGGAGGATCCCGGTGGCGAGCAGGATGCTCCAGTCATGGCGGATGATGGGGTTGACGAGCGAATCAAGCATGGGAGGCGGAAAATCTTCGTGGATCGCGAAGAGCTAGCCGATTCCCCGGGATCTTTCAATTCCGGCACGCTGCGGCGCGCCAAGAATTGCCTAACCCGCCTTGTCCGGGTTCGGTGTGATGATGTCGAACCAGAAATCGAAGGTGTCGAGAAGACCGAGCAGTTCGGACACCTTCCCCGGTTCGCCCTCGACCTTGACCCTGCCTTCCTTGACGAGGTCTTCGATTTTTGACTGTCCGAGGAGGGCGTTGTCGAGGTCCGCGCGCGTGAGGGTGTAGGTGGCGTCCGGCTTGCCGGCGAGTTTCGGGAAGGCGTTGAGCACGCCGTTCTTGAGCTGCAGCGTGTAGTCCTGGTTCGTGTCGGTGAACTTGAAGTTGAGGGTCATCTCCCTGCCGGCGGCGCGCGGGCCGTCGAGGCGGATGGCAAGGTAGTCGAAGATCTGATCGAGCGACATGGCGCGCTCGATGTCGGCGGAGGCGGTGTCGGGCGTGGCGGTCTTTTTCACGCCGTCGCGGAGTTCCTTCGCGCCGGAGAGGTAGAAGTTGCGCCAGGGGCCGCTCTCGGCCTGGTAGCCGAGTTGTTCGAAGGCGTCGGCCTGGAGGTTGCGGGCCTTCCGGTTCCCCGGATCGGCATAGACGACCTGCTTGAGCAGTTCGGCGACCCAGCGGTAGTCGCCGGCGTCGTAGGCCTTCTGCGCCTTTCCGACCACGGCGTCGGCGCCGCCCATGGCATCGACGTATTTGCCGGCGGACTCGGCGGGCGGGAGCGGGTGGAGGTCGGCGGGGTTGCCGCTGAAGAAGCCGAGATAGAGGTTGTAAACCGCCTTGGAGTTGTGGCTCACGGAGCCGTAGTAGCCGCGGGTGGCCCAATTGGCGGCGAGCTCCGGGGGGAGTTTCAGTTTCTCGGCGATTTCGAGCATCGTGTAGCCTTGGTTGGCGAGGTGAAGGGACTGGTCGTGGATGTATTTGAAGGCGTCGCGGTATTTCTCCACGGCCTCGGTGATGCGGGCGTTGCCCCATGTGGGCCAGTGGTGCGGCGCGAACATGACCTCCCACTCGGCGCCCCACATGTCGATGGCCTGGGTGAGGTAGGTCACCCATTTGCGCGAGTCGCGCGTCTTGGCGCCGCGCAGGGTGTAGAAATTGTGCAGGGTGTGCGTGCAATCCTCGGCGGGGCAGAAGGCTTTCAATTCCGGGATGAAGAACATCATTTCCGCGGGGGCCTCGCTGCCGGGGGCCATGAGAAACTGGTATTCCAAGCCGTCGATGGTCTTCTTTTCACCGGTTGTGGTGATGAGATCGGTGGGAAGCAGCAGCGTGACATTGCCGCTTGATGTGCTGGGTCCGAGGCCGGTGCCGAGCGAACCCTGTTCGCCCTTGTCGGCAACATTGCCATACATGTAGCTGGCACGGCGGCTCATGGCGTTGCCTGCCATGACGTTCTCGCTCACGGCCTCCTCGGTGAAGCCGGTGGGCGCGTAGATTTTCACCTTGCCGGATTTCACGTCCTCCTCGCTGACAATGCCGCGCACGCCGCCGAAGTGGTCCACATGGCTGTGCGTGTAGATGACCGCCTTCACCGGGTGCCCGGGGCGGTGCTTTGCATAGAGGTCGAGCGCCATCTTCGCGGTCTCCGCGGAAACGAGCGGGTCCACGATGGTCACACCCTCCTTGCCTTCGATGAAGCTGATGACGGACAGGTCCGCGCCGCGCACCTGATAGATTCCATCGACCACCTTGAAGAGTCCGTTGATGCCGTTGAGCTGCGAGATGCGCCAGAAACTGGGGTTCACCGTATCGGGCGCGGCTTTGTCGAGGGGGAGTTCAAACTGGGCGGCATCGTAAACAACGTCGCCCTTGTCGTTCTTCACGACACCCTCGTCGGGCAGCGGGGCGATGAAGCCGCGATGGGCGTCCTCGAAGTCCTGTTTGTTGCCGAACGGCAGTTCGGCGAGCATGGCGGCGTTGGCCTTCTTCGTGGCCTCGGATGCGGGTTTGGGTTGTTCCTGGGCAACGGCACTGAGGACCAGTGCGCTGCAGAGGATGGTCGCGCCTAATCGGGTGGTATTCATCGGGGTGGGGGGTGTCGGGTAGGCTGCGGCCCCTTGGCAGGTTCCGCAAGCCTGGTCATGATCCAAGCCCAATGCCTGCAAAATGTCGCTGCGGAGCGGAGACCTGTCACCCCTGCAGGAGGATTTCCAAGCGGGTGACTTCGGGGACGTCGATGGCGCGGTTGATGGCGGCGGCGATTTCGGCATTTGTGCCGCGTCCGAAGGTGAGCGTGAGGCGCCCGCGGCGGAACTCCACGCGCGGGGCGGCGGGCGAACCCGCGACGGCGGCTCGGACCGAAGCAAGCACGATGGCTTGGCGGAACAGCGGGACGGGTTGGTGCCTGCCGCGGGTCACGACGAGAGACTTCCCATAGTCGGTCCATGCGCTGGCGGCATGGATGAGAGGGGGGAGGTCGGCGCGCGGTGGAGGTGCGGCTTCGCGAGGGGCCTCGGGAGGTCGTGGCGGCGTTGAAGGCTTGGCCAGGGTCCGTGCCGGGACCGGTTTCGGGGGCACGGTTCCCGGCGGCGCGACGGACACGCGGTCCTGTGGCTTGGCCTCCTCATGCACGCGGGTGCAGCCGCCGGCGAGGATGACGGAGGCTGCCAGGACGGCGATGAGAATCTTGCCTGACATGGGGCGGACATTATCATGCCGGACATGAACAAACCAGCGGCAACCCGGTGTTGCCTAGTGTCGTCGGTGCTCGTTACGGTTCTCGTGCTGTCCGGTTGCGACCTGCTCACGGTCTCGCAGACGGGGCGCAACATCCGCGAGGGGAATGACGCGGTGCAGCGCGGGGAATACCAGCGTGCGGTGCAGTATTACGAGTCGGCGTTGGACGGCACGATGCTCTCGGCCGAGGCGCACTACCGGCTGGGGCTGGTGTATGAGGACCACTTGAAGAACCAAGTGGCGGCATTGCACCATTTCGAGCGGTATCTCGAGCTGGCTCCGCAGGGGCAGTTCGCGACCGATGTGAAGGGTTACGTGGAGCGCCTGCGCCTTGTGATTGTTTCCAGCCTCGCGGATGGCACGGTGCTGCCGGCGAAGGAGGCTTCGCGTTTGAAGAACGAGAACCTCGAATTGCGCCAACAGGTGGCCGAGTTGCGCCAGAAGCAGTCCCCGACGCGACCTGCACCTGCGCCGACACCGGCCCCGGCGCCTCCCACGCCCACGCCTGCGATGACGGGTGCCGCCACGCCGCCGCCTTTGCCGGCGGATGCGACGCCGCAGCCCGAGATCCGGCGCGCGGAGCCTGTTGCGGAACCGGAGGTGCGTGCGGCGGTGCCGGTTGCTGTTGCGGTTTCACCGGGTGCCGCACCGGCGGCGGTCGCAACGCCCGCAGGTCCCCGCACTCACACGGTGGTGAGCGGCGATACGCTCGCCGGGATCTCGCGCAAGTATTACCGCAAGGCTTCCGAGTGGCAGAAGATCGCGGAGGCCAACAAGGACATCCTTTCCGATCCCACCAAACTTCAGGTGGGGATGGTGTTGAAGATCCCGGTGGAGTGATCCTTCACAGGCGGGGCGGTGGGACTGCCCCCCGTCCCATGGGCTGGAGGCCAATGCAACGGGGAGCAGAAACGGCCCGGGTCAGTATTTCACCGAGCAGCCGTAGGCCTTGGAGGTGGCTTCGGACACGGGCTTGCCTGCCAGCACCTCGTCGAGGGCCTGCGCGACGTAGTTCTTGGCGCCGGCAATGTCCGCGGTGTCGGTGGATTTCCTGTCATCGATGGCCCCGGCGTAAACGAGGACGCCGTCGCTGTTGATGATGAACATTTCGGGCGTCACCTGGGCGTTGTAGAGCTTGCCGACGGTGCCGTCCTCGTCGATGAGGATCGCGGTGGCGGCGGAGCCTTTCTCGGTCTTGGTCTTGTTCGTGTCCTCGGGGCTCATGTGGCCCTGTTTGCCGGGGGCGGAGGAAACGACGGAGAGCCAGACGACACCCTTTCCGGTGTAGTCCTTCTGCAGCTTCTGCATGTTGCCGCTTTCGTAGTGTTTGACGACGAACGGGCAGCCGTGGTTGAGCCATTCAAGAACGACGACTTTGCCCTGGAAGTCCGAGAGGTTGTGCGGGTTGCCGTCGGAATCGGTGAGGGTGAATGCGGGGGCAGGCTGGCCGACCTGCGGTTCGGCAAAGGCCAGGGTGATGCCTGCGGCGAGGGACAGGGTGAGTGCGGCAAGATTTTTCATGGTTGGAGTGTTCTATGTGTTGAGGGTTTCAGGGTTTACCGGCGCCGATCGAGCGGAGGACGATCTGCTCGGTGAGCAGTTCCGGGAGAATGACCGGATCGTCCGCGCGCCCGGGCGCATAAAACAGGTAAAACGGAACGCCGACCCTGTCAAACTGTGCGAGTTTGCGGGTGATCTCCGGGTTGCTGTTGGTCCAGTCGGCCTTCATGGGGACGATGCCGAGTTTCGCGAAGGCCTCGCGCACGGCGCGGGTGTCGATGGCGGTGCGCTCGTTGAACTTGCAGGTGATGCACCAATCGGCGGTGAAATCGAGGAAGACCGGTCGTCCTTCGGCGAGAAGCTTCTGCAGTTCGGCATCCGAGAACGGAACCCAGGGGATGCCGTCGGTGTTCGCCGCGGTTTTTGCGGAGGGGACGGATGCGGCGGCGCCGGCGAAAAGATTCCCCGCGAAGTATCCGATCGCGAGAGCCAGCGCGGCGGCGATGCCGGCGGATGCGAGCCACTTGGCCCGCGGGGATGAGACGGGGCCGAGGAATGCGCCGTAAAGCCACGCGCCGAAGCCGAGGCACAGGTAGGTGGCCGCCGCCCAGATGACGGCCTCCGTGCCGCGCTGTTGTCCGATCACATAAAGGAGCCACAGCAGCGTGGCGAAGAGCGGGAAGCCCATGAACTGTTTGAGGCGCTCCATCCACGGTCCCGGCTTGGGAAGGTGCTTCATCCATCCGGGTTGCGCCGAAAGCACCAAGTAGGGGAACCCCATGCCGGCGGCGATCGCGAAGAAGACGGCGAAAATGACGGTCGGGGAACGGGTGAACGCGAACCCGAGGGCGGCGCCGAGGAACGGCGCGGTGCAAGGGGTGGCCAGCAGGGTGGCGAGGATTCCATGCGCGAAAGAGCCGGAGACCCCGCTGTGGCCCGCGGCGCTCGCGATGCTGACGGCCGCGCGTCCCGGCAGCGTGATCTCGAAGACGCCGAAGAGGTTGAGGGCGAAAACGAAAACGACCGCGCCGATGACGAAGTTGAACCAGGGGTTCTGGAACTGGAATGCCCATGTCACCTCGCTTCCGGCCGCCTTGAGCGCGACGATGACCGCAGCCAGACCGAGGAACCACACGAAGATGCCAGCGATGAAGGCGAGTCCGTGCTTCAGGATGTTCGCGCGGGAGTCGCCGGCCTGCCGCATGAACCCGAAGATTTTCAACGAGATGACCGGAAGCACGCAGGGCATGAGGTTGAGGATGAATCCGCCGATGAAGGCGAAGACGAGGATGCTCCAGAGGGATGCGGCCGGTTTGGTGAGGTCGGAGGGGGGCGGGGCCGGGGTGAAGGCGGAGGACTCCGCGGGTGTGCCGGTGCCGCTTTCGATGATCCAGCCGTGGCGTGAGCCGTTTTCAAGCACGACCACGCCGCGCACGGGTGGGGAGCCGTCGATGGGGATCGAAATGTCGGCGTTGCCGTTCGCGACCTCGCGCGGTGCGGTGTGCCCCGGCGAGGCGGTTTCGCCCGCGTAGGGGAAGAAGTCGGCCGTGCGGGCATCGGTGATGCCACGCAGTCCGAGGTTCCAGCCTGTCGGGGTCGGTGTCCACAGGGTTTCAAACGGGGGCGGCTCGGACGAGGGAAGCAAGGCGTCGAATTTTGCGAACAAATCCGTGTTGGCGGGTGCGCCGGAAGCTTCCGCCGGCAAGGTCAGGGTCAGGTCCGCGCTGCCGGGGATGCAGATGGCCTCGCAGACGAGCCATGTGGCGCGGGCCTTGATCTCGACCGGACCAGTGGCATCCGCGGGCGGCATGATCGTGACGGTGAGCAGGGTTTCGCCCTTGTAGGCGTAGACTTGGATGTCGCCGGGTTCGATCAGCCGTTGCGGGAGGGGCCAGACGAGCGGGCCCGAGGTGAATCCTTCAGGCAGTTGGAGCCTGAGGGTTGTTTCAAGACCGGAATCGCCGGGATTCTCCCAGTAAGTGTGCCATCCGGGGGCCATTTGCAGATGCAGGCCGACGCGGAATGGTTTTCCCGGAACCATGGCGGTGGTGTCGGCGACGAGTGTCGCCTCGACAAGCTTCTGCCCGTTGTGCATTTGCGCGGACAGCGGGCCGGTTCCGAGAAGTGTCAGAACGAGGACGGAAAGCAGCCTGAACATTGGCGGAAGTTAGCAGCAACAGGACGGCGGGGCAAAGGCGGGAGGAGGCCAAGGTTGGCGGCGCGCTGGGGACATCGCGCCCGACCAAAAGGTCAGGCCTCCTGCAGGAAGGCGGTCAGCGGGCTCGTTGGCACGGCGGTTTCCGCCTGCACGGGGAGTCCGGCCATGCGGGCCGCGCGTCCGGCCTCGACGGCCATCTTGAACGCGCGCGCCATCGCGGAGGCGTCCCCGGCGACGGCGATGGCGGTGTTGACGAGCACGGCATCGGCGCCGAGTTCCATCGCCTCCGCCGCGTGACTTGGTGCGCCGATCCCGGCATCGACCACGACGGGGACGCGGGCCTGCCCGATGATGATCGCAATCTGGGCGCGGGTTTCGAGTCCGCGATTGCTGCCGATCGGCGAACCGAGCGGCATGACCGTGGCAGCCCCCGCTTCCTCGAGGCGCTTGGCGAGCACGGGGTCGGCATTGATGTAGGGAAGCACGGTGAACCCCTCGGCGGCGAGGATCTCGGTGGCGCGCAGCGTCTCGATGGGGTCGGGGAGGAGGTATTGCGGGTCGGGGTGGATTTCCAGCTTCACCCACTTGGGCAGTCCGGCGCTCGCGGCAAGCCGTGCGAGGCGGACGGCTTCGTCGGCGGTCATCGCCCCGCTGGTGTTGGGAAGGAGCAGGTATTTCTGCGGGTCGATGAAGTCGAGGATATCCGCAAAGGGGTCCTTGGTTGCGCCAAGGTCGGCGCGGCGGAGCGCGACGGTGACGATTTCCGTGCCGCTGGCGGCAAGGGCCTCGCGCATGGTTTCGTTCGACGGGAATTTTCCGGTGCCGAGGAGAAGGCGCGACCGGAAGGTGCGCCCGGCGATGACCAGGGGATCGTTCACGGTGCGGGGGTGGGTCCGGGTTCCGGGGCGGCGTCATGGGGCCCCGAGACGACGAGGCGGAAGTTGAAAGTCGCCGCGACCTGGTCGGGTGGTTCCCACAGGCGGCGGTAAACGAGCTTGATGTCCTGCTCCCCGGGTTCGACGGCCTGCAGCGTGATGACGGTGTCGCCGGGCGCGCCGAACAGGACATTCCCGCCTTGACGTGCCACCAGATCGCTGGAGTTGAAGACCGCGGTGCCGAACTCGAAATCGCGCAGTTCCCAATTGTATCCCGTGCTCGGGTGGGATTCGAGGGTGATGCGCACGAGGTTGCCGACGGCGGCGTTGATGGTCTTGTCCGCATCCTTGGCCGTGACTTCGACGGTGCCGGTGACCGGGGGGAGCGAGCGGGTCTCATCATCCCCCGGGAGGGGCTCTTTGATTTCCTCGGCCTTTTCGGGATCCGGAGAGTCGGAGGGCGGCGTGATCTCCAAGGACTCGGCGCCCGGCGAGTCGGCGAGATTGATCTCCTCCTTCATCTTGGGCGAATTCTGGGTCAGGTCGGGGGTCGGCCCGGGCGT
>JACSRX010000008.1 GCA_014879535.1 Chthoniobacterales bacterium | reverse complement strand
GCACCGACCGAACCCAGCGCCTGCGGCACGAATCGGCCCATGCGGAAGCTGGGAATGATGACACTGACCAAGGGCATTTATTCGCGACGGACCAAACAGGAGCAAGGGGGGCGTCCCGGCATCAAGGGAGCGCCCCGGGGCGAAGGGGTGTCTTCCGGACGAAATTTGCCGTCGCCTCCAGCACAAAACGGGCCCGGCTGATTCGGGGTGCGGGACGCACGAACATTTCCATGTAGGATTCCGCATGCAGGCGCAGCCTCCCCCCCCGGATGATCCGGCGGACGCGTTCGAGCTGCGCGATTTTCCCGCCGATGTCGGTCGTCCAACTGGCATGATGAACCCACAGGTCACGCGGGGGCGGAAATCCGTGCGTGCGCGCGTAAAACCGCCCGTCGAGCGTGGCGTAGCAAAATCCGGTCTCGCGCATCATCCGATTGACTGCATTCTGCTCGTTTTTGATGGGATCGTGTTCGAGGTTGTCGAGGGATGCCGCCAGCAGGTCCCTCACGGCGGCGCAATTCCGTCCCGCGTAGAACCCGCAGTTGGCTTCGCGATCCCCCTCCCGGAAGCGCTCCCGCTGGAAAACAAGGTGACCCTCCGCTGCATCCAACAAGGCAAGGAAGCCGGCCGCATCGAAAGCGGGGAAGAACTGCACATCAACGTCGGAAACGATGAACGGTTCGCCCTCGGGGGAACGCCTGCAGAAGTCCAGAGCATGCCGGACCTTCGCGCACATGGCCTCCTGCCACTCCCCGCTCATGTAGGCCCCGTCGCTCCGGTTGGCCCCCATGTCGAATATCTCCAGATGCAGCCCTTCCGGCAAAGTCGGCTTGAAGTATCGTCGGAACAGCACCTCGTGTGCAGAGCTGAGAACAACAAGGGTGGCTATCGTCTTCATGGGTGCACGCTATGGACCCGAGGGTGACGGCAATTCGTCCCCGCATTCGGGCAGGTAAAGCGGAGCATCTGTATCGCCATTTGCGCGAATCGTGTGAAAGACAGTCTCAGTCCGGACCATCCGACAATCTTCCATGCACCACTTGAGAAACGTCTCAGGATGAAAAATCCCCCCGTTGTGCAGATAGGAATCAAGAATGCCCAGCCGGGTGAAATACCGCATGGCCACTCCGGATCTCATCATGGCAAACCGGTCGTTGTATCCCCAGTAGTTGCAGAAGCGGGGAATCATGAGCTGGCCCCCGCGGACCGTCTCGGGCTCCGGAGACAGACGCCCGTCCCGACATAAGTCTCCCATACCCGCGCAAGTCCGTAGAGCTGCTGCAAAACCTGCTGCACCCCGTGAACCCCCCGCCCCTTCTGACGGTGATGGTGATCTCGCTCCACCATGGGCTCCTGAATGTAGGACTCACCGGCCACAGCCCGGAAAAGATCCGCTTTGTGCGCATCGTCATCCCTGACGCAATGGATGTAAAAATCCGCCCCGGGGAAGGCGGCAAGGATGGAATCAACGCATCGCTCGGCGGCACGCATCTGCCCGCTTATCAAAACAGCTGTGCTCATAAGGTTGCAGGCCACCGTCCGCTCATGCCTTTCCGCATCGCTGTCGCAGACGGGGCATTGGGCTTCTCCCTTTTGGGTCGGGGACGGGTGTTCCGGGGGGTGTGCATTTCAGAACCTAATGAATCGACACCATGGGCGCGGATTCCGCCCTCACTTCGGCCTCGTATCGGTCCAAAACGGTGTTCGCGTCGCCGAAGCAAACCATGGATCCCGATTTGAGATACACCCCCTTGCGGCAGATCCGCCGCACCTGCTCCCCGACATGGGACACGAAAAGGATGGTGCAACCGCCCTTGATGACTTCCCCGATGCGCGCGATGCACCGGTCCTTGAACTGCTGGTCGCCCACGGTGAGAACCTCATCCACGATGAGAATCTCCGGCTCCAGGAACGCGGCGACGGAAAACGCAAGCCGCAGGCCCATCCCGCTCGAATAGCGCTTCACAGGAGTATCGAGGAACTTCTCGGTGCCGGAGAAGGACACGATGTCGTCGAACTTGGCGGCAACCTCCCTGCGCCTCATCCCCATGATCGCCCCCTTCATGTAGATGTTCTCACGGCCGGTCATGTCCGGATGGAACCCGGTGCCGACCTCGAGAAGGCTGCCCACGCGCCCCTTGAGCCGGATTGTTCCGGTGCTCGGAAGGGTGATACGCGAAAGCAACTTGAGGAGGGTGGATTTGCCGGCCCCGTTGGCCCCGATGATACCAACCGTATCCCCCTCGCCGATCTCGAAATTGATGTCGCGGAGCGCGTAGAACAAATCCGAGGCGCCCGGTTCCTGCTCCGCCTCCAACTCCGGGTCGCCGAACCCGTGGGACACACGGAACTTTCCCTTCACCCAACGGCGAACGTCGCCGAAGAATTGTTTGCGGTTGATTTCGCCGAGACGATACACCTTCGAAACATTTTCAACAGAAACTGAGAGCATGATGCGTGGGGATGTTGTTTGGTTGGTCCGATCGCGGGGACTTTCCGGTTCAGATGGTGTCGGCCATCGTCTTTTCGGCGCGATTGAACGATATCAAGCCGACGACAAGGATCAGCAGGGTTACCACAACACTCACCAGCCACTGCCAAATCTCGACTTGGCCCTGGCCCATCATCGCAAAGCGGAAACTCTCAACAATGGGAACCATGGGATTCAGGATCAGGATGTTCTGAATGGCGGGCGAGGCCATCGAGAGCGGAAAGAGAATGCAACTGGCATACATCCACATCTGCAGGAACGGCGGCACAGCCATTTGCAGGTCGCGGAAGCGCGTTGTCACGGCGGCCACCCAACACCCGCACCCCAACCCCAGCAACGCGGTCTGAAGAACAAGAAATGGCAGAATCACCACGCGGTAGCTGAACTCGATCGGCGCACCCTTCCAGAGGAAGAACAGGTAGAATCCGAGGAAAATCCCGAATTGGATCAGAAACTGCCAGATGCTCGACAAGACCTGCGAAATCGGGAGTGCAAGACGCGGGAAATACACCTTGGTGAACAACCCAGAATTCGACGTGAGCACCGTGGACGTGCGGCTGAAACAGGTCGAAAAGTAATACCAGATCACGATGCCGGACATGAAAAACAGGAAGGGCGGGATCTTGTCCGTCGGGACACCCACGATGCTCCCGAAGATCACCTGATACACCAGCGTGCTGATCAGCGGTTGGATGAAATACCACAGCGGACCCATGACCGTCTGCCGGTGGATCGCGACAAGATCCCGGTGCACACTCAACAGGATGAGGTCGCGGTATTCCCAGATTTCCCGGAAGGGAAGGTTGAACAACGGTTTGTCCGGTGTGACGATCGCTGACCAGGTTTGCTCGGAGGAGGGTGTTTTCTGCATTGTCGTGTGAAGATGCTTTGCGCGGTTGGATGGGGCACCTGTCAAGGACGGCATCGGATCGGTCATGTCTCTTCGTTCGGAAACACTGGCAGCGGTTGCCCCCCGCGCACCCCGTCAATCAATCTTCGGGCGAAGTCCAACGCCTCGCCGATGGCCGGCGCCATGTCGAGATAACGATAAGTCGCCAGTCGTCCGAGGAACGAGACGCCGGGGCGCCCCGCCACAACGGAGCATCTGTGCTCCTCCGCCATCGCACGGTAGCGTTTCAGTATCGCTTTGTCGGGCGCAAGCCGCTTCGGGTAATAGGGCGCATCCTCCAGGCCAGTCTCCGTGCTGTATTCACGGAACACCGCCGTCCTCTCGTGGCGTTCCCATGGCGCGAAATGCTTGTGCTCGTGGATCCGCGTCCACGGCACCGAAAGCTCGGGGTAATTGATGACGGCATTCCCCTGGAAATCCTCGACGTCGGTGTCGATGCGCTCGAACGAGACCGTCCGGTAGCCGAGCCTCCCCTCGGAATGGCCGAAGAACGCATCGATCGGCCCGGTGAAGACCACCTGGTCGAACA
Organism: Chthoniobacterales bacterium; assembly: GCA_014879535.1. GTDB lineage: Bacteria > Verrucomicrobiota > Verrucomicrobiia > Chthoniobacterales > JACTMZ01 > JACTMZ01. The sequence continues at coordinate 92,389 of JACSRX010000008.1, read as the reverse complement.
CACCCGCGAGGCCCCCGAGTTGTGCAGGCTCGAAGCGGCGCCCGAGACGGACCTCGATGCGCGGATGGTCGAGCATGTTCTGCATCAGCGCCGTGTAGCCTTCGGCGGGAATACCCTGGTGGGGCTTGTCGTAGTAATTGTCGTCGTAATTGAAGCGCACCGGCAATCGTTTGAGCACCGAAGCGGGCAGTTCCTTCGGATCGCAGCCCCACTGCTTGATCGTGTAGCCCTTGAAGAAGGTCTCGTAGATGTCGCGTCCCATCATCTTGAGCGCCTGTTCCTCGAAGTTGGACGGCTCCCCGATGCTTGCATCCCCCTGCGACCGGAGAAATTCCCGGGCCTCCTCCGGTCCCATCGCCTTGCCGAAGAACTGGTTGATCGTGAGAAGGTTGATCGGCAGGGAAAACACCCCGCGGGCGGTGACCGCCTTGACGCGATTGGTGAACGGACGGAACTCGCCGAACCGCCGCACGTAATCCCACACCTCCGTGCTGTCCGTGTTGAAAATGTGCGGGCCGTAACGATGCACCATGACACCGGTTGCGGCATCTCTCTCGGTGTGGCAGTTGCCGGCGATGTGCTCGCGCTCGTCCCAGACTTCAATCCGGCAGTCAAGCGCCTCGGCAAGCTGCCGGGCAAGAACTGCCCCGGAGAATCCGGCACCTACGATCAGAAATTTCATGCTCTCAACCCGCCCTCCCGCCGCAATCCGGACAAGCTGCCGCCCTTGGTCCCCGCCGCGAACGTGAACCTGCGTCAATTTCTGGATATGATTCCGACACCGAATTCCTGCCACCTCCATGGTCGGACATGGATGGCGGGCATTTCCTCAAAGCCTCATGAAACGCACGAGCCAGGGAAGAATCTTCTGCCCCTTGTCCAACCAGTGCTTGAGCCTCTCCAGACGCTCCCGGAGCACGCGGCGCTCTTTCTCGGGCAGATCAGCCATCGCCTCCTCCATCCGCTTCACCCGCTCCAACGCCATCTGCGTCCGCGGCTGCAGTTCATCCTTGATGAAAGCGGTCGCAAACTTGCTGAGTTCCAAGTCCGCCACATAGTGGTCCCGCCGGTTGCCTCTCTCATACACCACCCGCACGGCGCCGAAGGACCGGAGCAGCTTCAACCCCTGGCTCGCCGCCCCCAAACTGATCTCCAACCGCTCCATGATTTCGTCCATCGCCATCGGGCGGGGCGCCATGAATAGCAGGCCGTAGATCTCCCCGACCGACTTAGGCAACCCGATCAGTCGCAGGAAATTGATGAACATCTCAATCGCCTCCACCTCCATCTCGTTCAGAGCTGGGACTTTCGCAGGAGAGTCAGGAGCCGTCAGTTGGGGTGACATCCTGAGTGCGTTCTAACACCTGCCTTCAGTCGCTTCAAGAAAAAATGAAAGAAATGATCTTCCTCTGGAACACAGGGCTCCTGCCCTAAGACCCGTCGCCTTGAGAGGTTGTCCGCCCAAGCTGTTGCATCCCTTCCCGCAAAAGGTCTTGAGGAGTCAGATAATACGTGGATTATCTGCAGAATATCCATGAATATCGTTTGGTCACACGATCCGGATTACTGGACATGGAGCAGTTTCATGGGATGGTGGCGATGACGAAGCATTGGCCCATTCCACCGGAGCCGCCGAATGAAGAGCATCCGAATCAAGGTCAAGCCCAACGCCAAGGTCAGCTCCTTGCAGGAAACGGCCACAGGGCCTTGGCTGGTTCAGATCAAATCTCCACCCGTGGATGGGAAGGCCAATCAAGAATTGATCTCGCTCCTTTCCACACATTTCGGCTGCCCGAAGTCCGCCGTTTTCATCAAAAGCGGGAAGGGCTCCCGGCTCAAACTGGTGCAGATCGACCTCTGAGCGCCAGCCAGCGCACTATTGTTGCGCCAACGCACCCCCCGTTTCAAGCAGGCCGCATGCTCCGATTCCTCAACCGGCTCCTGTCACTGATCGTGTGCGGACTTTATGTTTTCGCCGCGCATGTAAGGACTGAAGCGCCGGGGGATGTGTTCAGAGCATGCATCGCCCTGATTTTTCCGCTCGCATGCATCTGGTTCGGAGAGCAGTTGGGCCGATACACGGGGCCCATCCGCGGACACTGCCCGACAGTCGCAACTCCTGGATGGTTGGTTGCCGCAGGCGGTTGGCTTGTCCTTCTCGGAGTTCCGCTGGCGGTCTTCCTCATCGGCAAAGGTATTTGAAGCGGCGATGATCTCCCGATGACACGCTACGAATCCATCGGCGGTTCGTATTCGCAAACGCGGAAGCCGGACGCACGGATCACCCGGCGCATCATCGAGCTTCTCGATTTGCCGGCGGGAAGCACGGTCGCCGACATCGGCGCCGGCACAGGCAACTACAGCCGGGAATTGCAGCACGCGGGTTACCACATGGTCTGTGTGGAGCCGTCATCCGTGATGCGGGCCCAAGCGCCGCTGCAGCCGCAGTTGCGCTGGATTGATGCCTCGGCGGAATCCATCCCCTTGCATGATTCTTCCGTGGACGGTGCCATCGCCATTCTTTCCTGCCACCATTTCTCCGACCACGAAAAGGCCTTGGGGGAAATTGACCGCATCACGGGCCCCGGACCCATCGTCCTGTTCACCGTGTCGCCGGAACCGCTGGCCCGGTTCTGGCTGTGCGAATATTTTCCGTGGCTGCTGGAGGAGGCGTCCACCGCGTTTCCTCCGGTGCGGGATTTGGTGCGGGACATCAGCCGGTGGACCGGACGCGCAGTGAAGGACTTTCCTTTTCCCCTCCCGCCGGATTTGAGCGATCGGTTCGCCGCCTCGGGATGGGCGCAACCGGAGACTTACCTGAATCCCGATGTGCGAAGGGGGATATCCTCCTTCGCGCGCATGCCGGAAGATGCCTTGCGGGCGGGGTTGGAACGCTTGAGGGACGACTTGGAGTCTGGAAAATGGGCCGCAACCCACGGCCGGATGCTCAGTCAATCGGAGTATGATGCCGGCTACAGGTTCCTGAAATTGGATGCCGGTCCGCGCCGGCGCGAAGCGGCCTAACCTTTCAGGAAGCTGCGGAGCATCCAGAGCGCCTTCTCGTGCGTGGTGATCCTCTGGATCATCAGGTCTTCTGTCTCGGGGTCGTTCGTCTCCCCCGCGGCATCACGGGCAATGGCGGCATCCGCCACGACCTTCTCGTGCCCGGTGATGAGCGCGGCAACGTAGGCCTCCTGCGAAAGCGGGGCGGCAAACTCCTTGATGTCCGCCTTGGCTGCCAGCGTGGACAAACCGCCCAGCGCATAGGCCCCGAGGGCGCGCACCCGCTCGGCGATTTCATCGCTCGCACTGAACATCTCCTCGTATTGCGCCTGGAACGCCGTGTGCAGCGCGAAAAATCCCGGTCCCTCCACATTCCAGTGGGCCAGATGGGTCAGGGACATGAGGGAATATGTGTCGGCCAGAACCAAGTTGAGGCAGTCGCTGAGTTTGGTCGCTCCTTCGCCGCGTGGGGATGCTTTGCTCATGTGGATGATTCTGGCACGGGCACGTTGCCGAGGCGAGCCGGAAGGCGCATGGGACCCTGCGTGCGTCACACAAGCACCCAAGCCATCCCCGCCGCACGCGCGGCCTCGACCCCGGTCGTGCTGTCCTCAAAAACCAGACAGTGCCTGGGCTCCACGCCAAGACGCGCGGCCGCGGTGAGAAACGGATCGGGAAACGGCTTGCCGCATTCGTAATCCTCGGCAGCGATCACCTCGCGGAAACAATCGCGGATGCCCAACATCACCAGCGTCCGCTCGACAAGGTCGCGGTGCCCCCCGGAAGCGACGGCCAGCGGGATTTTGCCGTGAAATTCCCGGGCGAGGGCGACCACATTTTCCTTCGGAACCACATGCGGAATCATCTCCCGGTAGTAGTGCTCCTTGCGGTCCACCACCCCACCGACATCCATCGACAGGCCGAAACGCCTGTTGAGCCGCTCGACAATGTGCGCCGTCGGCACGCCGCCCCATTCGTAGAAAAGCTCCTCGGGGTAGGACCCGCCGAAATCCTCCATGGCGCGGCTCCATGCCTGATAATGCAACGGCATGTTGTCGGCCAGCGTCCCGTCACAGTCGAAAATAAGGGCGCGAAAATCCCCGGGCGGCATCTCCACGGACATCGTCAGGAAGATGCCGGTGGTTTGTAATCCGGATACCGGCGCGCCAATTCCTCGCGTGCTCGTTCGGCATCGGCCGGGTTGTTCGCCTTCATGTAAGCCTGCTCGGCCATCACGAGCGCCTGCGGGGTGATGTCCTTCTCATCGTAGAGCAGCGCGACGGCCATGAACGCGCGTGCCGCATCGTCGAAGAGACCCTGCGCCAACAATGCCTGACCGTTGGCCAGGCGCGCCTCCGCGTTGATCCTCCCCTGCGGCTGCAGGCGCTGCGCCTCGTCGGCCTGCGCCTTGGCGGCCGCGCCGTCCTTCAGGCCGATCAGCGCCTCAGCCATCATCAGGTGGACTCGTGCCTTGGCATTCGGTTCATGCACACGCGGAAGCAATTTCTGCAGGGTCTCCTTCGCCAAGTCATACTTGGCGGCACCGAGCTGCGCGCGGGCGAGGGACATGCGCAGGTCGTCGGATGCATCGTCGGCTGTCGCCAGCGGCGTGAGGAATTCGATGGCCGCGGCGTTGTCGCCGGCTTCGAGCGCGGACATGCCGAGCCAATTGCGGACTTCGGTCGGAACCTTGTCCGTCCCGAGGGCCGACGCCTCGAGGCCGGCGGCTTCACGGTTCTCGAGGTAATAATGGCTGAGCAGCAGACGCAGGGTGGAACGCTCTCCGTAGTTTTCAGGGTCGAGCTTGCGGGCCTGCTCCAACGCGGGGATGGCTTCCTTGTATTTCTTCCCCTCAAATGCCACGTAGCCGATCCAGAACTGCGCCTGGGCCGCCGTCTTGCTGCCGGGATACTCGGTGAGCAAACGCTGGAAAGCCGCCGCCATCTCCGCCGGACGTTCCATGTTGCCGAGGAGCAGGGCCCGCTGCAGCATGGCGTCCTCGCGCTCCTTCGCATCACGGTAACGGTCGATGATCATCGAGAAATCGGCCAAAGCCTCCTCCTTCTGGCCGTTCTGGAGTTGCGCCATGCCGCGCTGCGCCATGGCCGACGCCGCGAGCGGATGCCTGGGAAACTGGGTGAGGAACCTTGTCAGCGCATTCACCGCCTGGTCGTATTTGCTCTGCTGCAGGCGGCACCACGCAAGTTTGTAGAGCGCGTCGGCGCGGTATTTTGCGGTGCCCGCCGCCTCGGAGGCGGATGCATACAGGGGCTCCGCGCCGGCATAGTCCTTCTGCTCGAAAAGCAGTTCCGCCTTGAGCAGCGAAGCCCTCGCCTTCTGCGCGGAGTCCGTCGAGGTTTGCAGGAACATGTCGATCTGTTCCGGGGCGCGCTCATCGCGCTGGGCCACGAGGCTGACAAGGCGGTGGAACCCGGCCTCCTTCGCCGCCGCGGAGTCCGGAAAATCCCCGGCCAACTGGTCATAAAGCGCCAGGGCCCCCGCCTGCCGGCCCAACTGCCGCTGCGCGTTGGCGGCGAGCAGGAGCACCTCCGGCTTGGACTCGGCAGGCAGGGTTGGAAGCATCTTTTCCGCCCGCTCGGCCACAGCCGCGTATTTTTCCTCCTCGTAATCGAGCCGGAGGAGGCCCGTCTGTGCGGCGACGCTCCAAGCGGGCAATTCACGGTTGCCGACCGCGGATTCCAGCAGCGGACGGGCTGCCGCGAAATCACGGGCATCGATGGCCATGAGGCCGGCCTTGACAGCGGCCCCCGTGCGCACCTGCGGCTGCTCGGCGGATTCGGCCAACCTGCGGAACTGGCGGAACGCGCTTTCGGTGAGGCCCGTCTTGGCATCGCCCTCGGCAAGGTCGAACATCGCCCGCTCGCGGTAGGGGTTGTCCTCCTTCTGTGCGACGACCTCCCGGTAGGCCGAGAGCGCTTCGACTTTGCGCCCCGCGGAATCAAGCGCCCTCCCCTCGAAGAACTTCGAGGCCAACCTCAGCTTGGGATCGCGCACGTGCTCCGAAGCGATGCGGAAGGAAGCCGCCGCCGCCTCGAAATCCTTCCCGGTGTATTGCATCTCCCCGAGGCGGTAGGCCGCCGGGCCGAGGAAATCCCCGGTGCGGTATTCCGCCACCAGTTTCTGGTAAGCCGTCATGGCTTCGGCGGGCCGCTCCAAGGCGCGCAGGCTCTCCCCCAGCCGGAACAATGCCGCCTGCCGTTCCTCGCCGGCCGCACGCAGGCGGATGAACTCGGTGTAGCGGGGGATCGCCATGTCATACATCTTCTGCGCGTAGAATCCGTTGGCCTGCTCGAAAGCCGCCATCACCGGGTCAGCCATCACCGCCGAAGGCAACGCACGGATCTCGCCGGCAGGCACCGCCACCGGCTCGGCGGGAACGGCAGCCGCGGGAGTCGCCACCGGTTCGGCCCGGCGGACTTCTGGAACTGCCGGGACCACCGGTGAAACGGGCTCGGCCCGCCGGACTTCGAACGGTTGCTGGGCCGCGAGGGGCAGCACGGCGGCCAGCCAGAAGAAAGCGAAGCGTCTCATGATTCGGGGCGGCCGGTGGCAAAGGCGACATTCCAGATGTTTGCAGTGCGGCAGATGTCGAGCACCGCCACGATGTGCCGGTAATCCGCGGTCTCGTCACCGCGCAGGATCACCGCCTGGTCGGGATACAACTCGGAGATCTTCCGCAGCGTCGTGGTCAGTTCCTCCGCGGAAAGCGTGCGGCGGTTCATCACGATCGAACCGTCGGACTTCACATTGATGACCACCTCCCCGACGGCGCGGCGCGACTCCTTGCCCTCCTTCGCCGTCGGCACCTTCACGTCCAACTCGGTCTCGTAGCGCGCGAAATTCCAGGTCACGAGGAAGAAGATCAGCAGCAGGAAGACAATGTCCACCATCGGGGCGATCTGGAACCCGGCGACCTCGGGGACGGATTGTTTGCGGAAGTTCACGGCTGACGGCGCATAGTGCGGACAAATCCCGCGGCGAAACAACTGCTTTGTGCGTTCAAAGGGCTTCCACGACCGCCTTGCCCATGTCGGCGGTGCTCACCAGCTGCGTGCCCTCGGTATGGATGTCCTTGGTGCGCAGACCGGAGCGGATCACGCGCTGCACCGCGGTCTCGACGGCTTGGGCGGCATCCTCGCGCCCGGCCGAATAGCGCAGCATCATGGCCGCGGACAAAATCTGCGCGATCGGGTTGGCGATGCCCATGCCGGCGATGTCGGGCGCGGTTCCCCCGCTCGGCTCATACATGCCGAAATAACAACCGTCGCCTTTGGAAATGCCGAGGCTGGCGCTGGGCAGCATGCCGAGGGATCCCGCGATCATGGCCAGTTCGTCGCTGAGGATGTCGCCGAAGAGGTTCTCGGCGAGGATCACATCGAAGCCCTTCGGATTGCGGATCAACTGCATCGCCGCATTGTCCACGTAGAGATGGCGCAGTTTGACGTCGGGGTATTCGTTGGCCACGCGGTCAACCGTCTGGCGCCACAGGATGCCGTTCTGCAGCACATTGGCCTTGTCGATGGAGGTCACATGCTGCCGTCGGCGCATGGCGGCTTGGAATGCCACGTGCGCGATCCGCTCGATCTCGCTTTCCCAGTAGATCATCGTGTCCACGGCGAACCACTCGCCACTCTCGTGCTTCATGTATTTCGGCTCGCCGAAATAAAGGCCGCCGGTCAGTTCGCGCACGAACAACACGTCGAAACCGCCCGCCACGATCGACTCCCGGACGGGGGAGGCGTGGGTCAACTCGGGCAGACAGATCGCGGGGCGCAGGTTCGCATACAAGGCGAATGTTTTGCGCAGGGCCAACAAGGCCGCCCGTTCGGGCTGCTGCTGAGGCGGGAGGGATTCCCATTTCGGTCCGCCCACGGACCCGAAGAGAATGGCGTCCGACTCCTTGCACGTTTGCAGTGTGTGTTCGGGCAGCGCCACCCCATCGGCGTCGATGGCACATCCTCCGACCCTCTCCTCCTTGATCTGGTAGGAGATGGCGAATTTTTCCGCCACCGCGCCCAGAACCCGGAGCGCCTCCGACATGACCTCCGGTCCGATTCCGTCCCCCGCCAGCACCGCCACCCTGAACGTATCCACATTGCTCATAAGAGAACCACCTTACCGGAGCGTCCCCATGGCGACAAGTTCCGCCCCAAGAAATACAGGGAGGATTCCGGCTCAAGACACTTCCAGTCAGGAAATTAGGAGGAAACCCCACGCGCGGCAGCCGCCACCGCCTCGACCAATGCCCGCATTTTTGCAGCATCCTTGATCCCCGGCGCGGACTCCACCCCGCTGGCCGTATCCACGGCGGTCGGCCGCACCCTCCGGACAGCCTCCGCGACATTCCCGGGGTTCAGCCCTCCCGAGAGAACCACCGGACGACCGGCACCGGCCGCCACGCGGGCGGCCAACGACCAGTCAATCACCCGCCCGGTGCCCCCGAACTCACCCGGCGCGTGCGCGTCCAGAAGCAAACACGGGGCCGGGTCCGCAATGGCCCCGTCCGCGGATTCCCCGTCGGACACCGGGCAGCCCTTGACGTAGAACGCACCGCCCCGGCGTGCGCAAAACGCCGGGTCCTCGCCGCCGTGGAACTGCAGTGCATGGAAAATTCCGGACGCCTCCAGCTGCCCAAGCAAATCCTCGGACGGTTGCACCACCACCGCCACGCGACCGATGTCCGGCGGCAGTTTCACCACCCATCCGGCGATCTCCTCCAGACGGACAACGCGTTTCGATTTCGGGTAAAAGTTGAACCCCAGTGCATCCACGCCGATCTCCACCGCCGCGAGTGCGTCCTCCTCGCGGGTGACTCCGCAGATTTTCACACCTGTCTTCCCTCCCCCCAGCCACCGCCGCAACCCCGCGGGCACCATGGTCAGTTGAGCGTCCGCCCGCGCGCCTGCTTGATCTGCGTGTGATGGGTCAGCGGGTAGATGTGCCCGTCGCTTCCTCGGAAAAACGCGCTGAGAATCCAGCTCACCATGCTGATCACCAACCCGCCCCAGAAAGCCGCCCAGAATCCCCCCACCTGAAACTGGCTCCCCGGCAAAATGCCCGCGACAAGCCACAGCAGCAGCGCATTCAGGACGAGGATGAACAGCCCCATGGTGACCAGGATCAAAGGCAGGCACAGGATCAGCAACACAGGGCGCACAAGGGCGTTGATCATGCCCAGCAACAGGGAAGCCAAGGCCAACCCGGTGAAGCTGCTGTAGGTGATCCCCGGCACGATCCAAGCCGCCACGAACACCGCCACCGCCGTGACAAACCAACGGATGCAAAACTCGGCCAAGGATATGCCCACGACGCCAGCCTATGCCCGCCCCCGCCCGGGGAAAACTGAAAAAACTTGGCCGCGCGCACCCGGCACCCCTTAAATAGACCCCTCGAAAGAAACACATCCATGCCCAAATCCACCAAAAAACCCGCTGCCAAGGCGGTCAAAAAGGCATCCCCCAAGTCGAAGCCCAAGGCGCCGGCCAAGAAAAAGACCTCCGCCCGCACAGCCGCCACGGCCCGCACCGCCCCGCGCCGCACGGCCGCCAAACCCCAACCTGCCGCCACGGCCACCATCACCATCGAAGCCATCTCACTCAAGGCATACTACCTCGCCGAACGACGCCGACACCTCGGCATTCCCGGCGATCCGCAGTCCGATTGGCTCGAGGCCGAACGCATCCTCCGGCAACCCTGAGCCCCGCTGGCGGAATCCCCGCCGACTGCGGGCGCAGCTTTCCCGATGACGACTGTCCCGAACCCGGCTGAAGCCGCGCGGCAGGCTGCGTGGCTGCGCCGGTCCGCGCTGTCCGAGGAACAGATCCGCGCCTTCCTCCAAAGTGGCGCGCTCTTCGCGTGGTCCGAGGACCGCTGGCTCATCGCGTGGGGAAAGTCCGAAAAATCCGACCGGCCGAGCCCGGATTGCCCTTCGTTTTACGCGCCGGACTTTTATCTGACCGACCGCGCGCCTTGGCGCATCTACCCGCACACCGCCGCCATTTCGCCGGACAGCCTTGCGCTGCAGATCGCCCCGCACCGGCAACCGCGCCTGTGGTCAACGTTCGACGAGGAGGCGTTCGCCCTCGCCTTCCAGACCGTCCAATCCGCCATTGCCGGGGGGGAACTGCACAAGGCTGTCCCGGCGGTCTTCGAGCACAGTGACGGACCGCTCGACATCTCCGAGCGCGGACACGCCCTGCGCGCCCTCGCCAACCTGCCCGCCGGTCTCATGCCCTACGGATGCTGGAATGACGACGGAGGCGTGCTCGGTGCATCACCCGAACTTCTCTTCGAGGACGACGGTGCGGAAATCTACACCATGGCGGTGGCCGGCACAGCCCGCGCGGGCGCACACCCGGACGAGTTGATGGACGACCCCAAGGAACGCGCCGAGCACCGCCTCGTGCTCGACGACCTCGACGCCCGGTTGGCCGCGTTCGGAGCCCCCACCCGCGGCGCCACGCGCCTCTGGCGCATCGGCATCCTCTCCCATCTGCGCACCGACCTGCGCGTCACCCCGGCCCGCCGCGCGCCCTTCGCCGAACTCGTCGCGCAGCTCCATCCGACACCGGCCGTCGGCATCGCGCCGCGCGGCGACTGGAAGGCGGCGGCGCGGAAAATCGACAGCGAAAGCCGCGGATTCTTCGCCGCGCCGTTCGGGCTCGTGCTTCCGGGAGGGCTTTCGCGCTGCCTCGTCGCCATCCGCAACATCCAGTGGACCCCCCGGGCAAGCCGTTGCGGCGCGGGATGCGGGCTCGTGTCCGGCAGCCTTCTTGCCCGTGAAACCGCCGAATTGCGGCTCAAACTCGCCGCCACCCGCGGCAACCTCGGGCTTTGAACCCGGCGGCCGCGAACCGCGCGCTCGCCGCGAACGTCCTCACCGCGCTCCATGCCGCCGGCGCGCGGACCCTCTGTCTCTGCCCCGGCGGACGCAATGCGCCCCTGGTTCTCGCCTGCGACGCGGCACGCGGCGCCTTTGATGTGGTCTCGTTCTTCGACGAGCGCAGTGCGGCCTTCTTCGCCCTCGGGCGCATCCGCCGCGACGGCGCCCCCGCGGCGGTGATCACGACCTCGGGCACCGCGGCAGCCGAGTTGCTGCCGGCCATGCTCGAGGCACAGCACGGCGGGCTGCCGCTCCTCGCAGTCACCGCCGACCGCCCGCGCCGGCTGCGGGGCACCGGCGCGCCCCAGACCATCGACCAGCCGCCGCTCTTCACCGCAACCGGCGCACCGGTTTTCGACATCGACTCGCCGTCCGAGGACATCCTCCTTCCGGCCGTCCGTGGCCCGGTGCATCTCAATGTGTGCTTCGACGAGCCGCTGGTCGGGGGGGATGCCGCACCGTTTGTCCCGCATGCCCCGGACACGCCCGCGACGCCGGATGACTGGATGACGGCGGGGGATGCCAGGATCGCCTGCGACGCTTTTTTCTCCCGTGTTCGGAACCCCCTCGTGCTCGTCTCATCCCTCGATGCCCGCGACGCCGCCCTCTTGGCCCCGTGGCTCGCATCGCTCCCGTGCCCGATGCATCTTGAGGCTGTCTCGCAATTGCGGGGTCACCCGGACCTGCAGGCCCGCAGCCTGCATTCGGGCGAGCGCATCCTCGGGACCCCGGAAGCCCGCGCAGCCTGCGACGGCATCCTGCGGATCGGAGGCGTGCCGACGCCACGCTTTTGGCGGGATTGCGAAGAAAACGACACCCCCGTCCTCCACATCTCACGCACGCCATTCCCCGGTCTCGCGCGCCCCGCACCGGTCGTGCCGCTGCCGCTCTTCGCCACCATGGCCGGGGATTTCTCATTCACCGGCGGCGACAGCGGAAAACTCTTCGAGCGCGACCGCGCCATGGCAGCGGGGCTTGAACGGTTGCTGGAATCTGAGCCGCTCAGCGAAGCCGCCTTCGTGAGGAATCTCGCCGTCCGGTTTCCATCCGGGGCGCGCATCTTCCTGGGCAACAGCCTGCCCATCCGCGAATGGGATCTCGCCGCGCCGCGCACGCTGGACACCCGGACCTTCTTCGCCAACCGCGGCGTCAACGGCATCGACGGTCTTGTCTCGACCGCCCTGGGGCTGGCGGATGGCACCCGGCCGCTCGCCGCGGTGATCGGCGATCTTTCGGCGCTCTACGACCTGTCCGGGCTCTGGCCGGCGGCTCAGGTCGCCGGGAGCGACGTGACGCTTGCGGTGATCAACAACGGGGGCGGGCAAATCTTCGGCAGCATGTTCCGGAACACCGCCTTCCTCAACACGCACCGCATCGGACTGCAGGGCTGGGCGGAGATGTTCGGGTGGAGCCATGCCGCAATCCGCTCTCCCGACGAGGCGTTCCCGGGCACGTCGCCGAAACTCGTCGAGGTTTTCCCGGATCCGGCGGCGACGGCGCGTTTCGCCGGCGCCTACGCCGACCTCTGGGCCTGACGGCGCAACGCCGCCAAGACCGCAACCAGCCCGAGCAGCACGAGGTTGCGCATGGTGGCCCCTCCCGGTGTGCTGAGCACGGCCAGCGACGGATGCAGGGAGCCGAAATCGAGACAACCGCAGTCGATCGGCAACTCCCTCCACCATGCCTGCGCCGTCAGCACCGTGAAAACACCGAGAACCAAGGCCGCCGCCGGCACCACAACCGGCATGCCGAGACCGGAGATGAGCGCGGCGCCGATCGCCAATTCGACCCACGGCAGGGAAACGGCAATCCCGTTGGCCACCCAATCGGGAAGAACGATCTGATACGAATAAACGGCCGCCAGTGTCTGCATCGTCGCCCCGAGCTTCGACAGGCCGGCCAACAGGAATATTCCGCCCAGCACCAGCCGCAATCCGAGCATGAGCCACCACCGCGATGCATTGTTCATTGCATGCCGAGCGTAACACGCCCCCAATTTAACGCCATAGCTCTGGAAGCCGCGGCTGCCCGGCGCTATTGTTTGGAACGATGTCCAGACGCATCATAGGCATCCTCGCAGGAGCCGCCATCGTCCTCGCCGCCGCCACGGGCGTTTTCGTCCTCCTGGAAAAGGACCCCGCCTACCGGGTCTCCGAATGGCTGGGTTGCGGACGCTACAATGCGTTCGAGGACGAAATTGCGTCGTCCGCCGCGCGCCACGGGGTGGACCCACTCCTCGTCAAGGCCGTCATCTGGCAGGAGAGCCGCTTCCACCCGGACAAACTCGGCGCCCACGGCGAACGCGGCCTCATGCAGGTGACCGAGGGCGCCGCGCAGGACTGGGTGCAGGCGGAGGGCATCGAGACCTTCTCGCCAGGGGACCTGCTCGACCCGAAGACCAACATCGAGGTCGGCGCATGGTATCTGGGCCGCGCCATGAAACACTGGGCCGCCCAGGACGATCCGCTTCCCTTCGCCCTCGGGGAATACAATGCCGGCCGCAGCCGCGTGAAACGGTGGGCGGGCGGCGCCCAGATCAGCGCCGAGGAACTCAGCGAGGCCATGGACATCGCCAGCACCCGCGCCTACATCGCCGCCGTGCGGAAGCGCTACGACTACTACAGGGCGCGCGGTGACAGGATCCAGACCCATTAGGGGTCAGAATTTCACGGATTCCACCGCTTCGTCGAAAGTCCTGCACCCCGACTCCTCATAGATCGAGCGGGCCGCGGAAAGATGCTTCGCCTCGCCCGACGCATCACCCGCCTTGCGCGCAAACATCGCCTGCGCGAAATACCATGCGGGCGTGCTGCCCACCGGGATGAGGCCGGAAGCCGCCTTGTGCGCCTCGTCATCGCGCCCGAGCTTCAGGTTGCACAGCACAACCTTGAAACGGACGAGCTCGTTCTTCGGGTCCCGCTCGAGGAATCCCTGAAAAGTCTCCCGGGCCCCCTCGTAATCGCCCTCCAGGAACTGCAACTCCGCCACATTGAAAGCGGAAGGAAAATAATCGGGATCCGTCTCCTTGATGGCGGCGAACACCCGCCGCGCCTCGTCGTATTTCTCCATCTTGGTGAGGATGGCCCCCCGCAGGTTCAATGCGCCGGGTTCGTTCGCGACAGCGGGCGGCAGAACGTCCAGCCTGTCGATCGCGACCTGGTATTCTCCCTCCTCGTAATGCCTCGTCGCCTGCCGCAGCACGGCCGCTATGCGCTGCTGGACGACGAGCGGATCGGCCGCCTGCGGCGGATCCTGTCCCCGGGAGGTCGCGGCGGCGGCAAGCAGAAGCAGGCCCGCAGCCACGCGCTTCATTTTCCGTCCCCCAGGAACAACCGCAGAGGATTCTCGATCGCGTCCTTCACCCGCACCAGGAATGTCACGGCCTCCTTCCCGTCCACCACGCGGTGGTCGTAGCTCAACGCGAGATACATCATCGGGCGGATCACCACGCGGCCATCCACCGCAACCGGCCTTTCCTGGATCTTGTGCATCCCGAGGATTCCGCTCTGCGGGGGGTTGAGGATGGGCGTGCTCATGAGCGACCCGTAAACGCCGCCGTTCGAGATGGTGAACACGCCGCCCTGCAGGTCTTCGACCGTGATGGCGCCGTCGCGCGCCTTCTTCGCGTAGTAGGCAAGGTCGTGTTCCAGCTGGGCGAACGTTTTCCGGTCGGCGTCCCGGATCACCGGCACGATGAGGCCCCGCTCCGTGCCAACCGCCACGCCGATGTCGTAGAAGTGGTTCTGCACGAGCTCGTCGCCGTCGAGACGCGAGTTGATCTGCGGCTCGTTGCGCAGCGCGTCCACCACGGCCTTGATGAAAAACGACATGAAACCGAGCTTCACCCCGTGCCGGGCCTGGAAGACCTCCTGCACGTCGGAACGCAACTTCATCACCGCAGCCATGTCGCATTCGTTGAACGTGGTCAGGATGGCCGCATTGCGCTGCGCCGCCACCAACTGCGTGGAAATCTTGCGGCGCAGCGGCGAGAGCTTCTTGCGGGTCACGCGGCGCTCCTGCGGCTCGAGTTCCACGGGCGCCGAGGGCGCGGGCTGCGGGGTCTCGGCAGGCGGGGCCGAGGACTGTTCCGGGGACGCCTCTGCGGGGGCGGCGGGCTCCGGCGCATCCTCGATCATGCCGACCGTCTCCCCGATCCTCACCTCACGGTCCGCCGGCACGCCGATCCGAAGCATCCCGGAGGACTGGGCCACCACCTCGGTGGACACCTTGTCCGTGTCGAGGGTGAAGAGGGCTTCGCCTGCACGGACGTAATCGCCGTCGCTGCGGTGCCACAGGGAGATGATCCCGGAGGAAATCGACTCGCCGACCGCGGGAACCTTGATGTCTGCGCTCATGGTGGCCGCCTTGATTACACCTCGAAGGCGCGGCTGACGAGTTCCGCCTGCTGAAGGCGGTGGATCGCCAGGGCCCCGACCGCCGGACTCGGGCTTTCCGGACGCCCGGCATAGTGGATGTTGCAGCCGAACATCTCGCGCAGCCGCATGGCCATGTAGAACCATGCCCCCATGTTCTTCGGCTCCTCCTGACACCAGACGATGCGCTTCAGGTTGGGGCAGCTGGTGACGATGCGTTTGATCTTCTCCGTATGCAGCGGATAAAGCTGCTCGACGCGCACGATCACCGAACTGGTGTCCCCGAGCGCCTCGCGCTTGGCGGCAAGATCGTAATAGACCTTCCCCGAGCACAGGATCACCCGGGTGATTTGCGCGCGGTCCTCCGGAAGCGGATCGGCAAGGATCGCGTAGAACCGGCCCCTCGTGAAGTCGTCCTGCGTGGACACCGCCAGCGGGTGGCGCAGCAGGCTCTTCGGCGTCATGATGACCAGCGGCTTGCGGTAGTCGCGGTGGATCTGGCGGCGCAAGGCGTGGAAATACTGCGCCGGCGTCGTCAGGTTGCAGACCTGCATGTTGTTGTCCGCGCACAACTGCAGGAACCTCTCGAGCCGCGCGCTGGAGTGCTCGGGCCCCTGACCCTCGTAGCCGTGCGGCAGGAGCAGCACCAGCGAACTCGGGCGTTGCCACTTCGACTCGGCCGAGGCGATGAACTGGTCGATGATGACCTGCGCGCCGTTGACGAAATCCCCGAACTGCGCCTCCCACAGGCACAGCATCGAAGGGTAATCGAGCGAATACCCGTAATCGAAGCCGAGCACCGCCGCCTCGCTCAGCAGGCTGTTGTAAACGCAGAACCGCGCCTGGTCGGGAGCCAGGTGATTGAGGGGGATGTAATCCTCCTTCTTCTCGGCGTCGTAGAATGTCGAGTGCCTCTGGCTGAACGTGCCGCGCCGGCTGTCCTGACCCGACAGGCGCACCGGCGTCCCCTCGACAAGGAGCGACCCGAAGGCGAGCGCCTCGGAAAACGCCCAGTCGTAGGGGCCCCCGTCGCGCAGGATTTCCAGGCGGCGGTCCACCAGCATGCGGCGCACCTTCGGCAGCAGCTTGAAATTCTCGGGCACGCGGCACAACCCCTCGACGATCCCGCGCAGCATCTCCGGCGTGATCGCCGTGCGCACCGGTTCGTAGGAATAAGGCGGCTGGAAGACCGCTGTGGAGCCCGCGAAACGCCCCCCCTCGGGCTTCTCACTCTCGGTCTTCCTGACCAGGTCGAACGCCTCCTGCAGTTCGAGTTCGGCCTCCGCCTTGAGCGCAGCCGCACCCTCGCGGGTCAGGGTGCCGAGATTGTCCAGTTCGCGGACGAAAACCTCGCTGGGCAGAGGATGCTTCTGGATCGTGTTGTAAAGGTGCGGCTGGGTGAACGTCGGCTCGTCGCCTTCGTTGTGCCCGTGGCGCCGGTAGCAGTAAAGGTCGATGACCACGTCGCGGCCGAACTCCTGGCGGAAATCGAGCGCCAGCTCCGCAACCATGGACACTGCCAGCGGATCCTCGCCGTTCACGTGGAAAATCGGGGCCTCGATCATCTTCGCCACGTCGGTCGGATACAAACTCGACCGCGCATCGGCCGGCAACGTGGTGAACCCGATCTGGTTGTTGACGATGATGTGCACCGTGCCGCCGGTCTTGTAGCCGGGCAGCTGCGACATGTTGAACACCTCGGCCACGATCCCCTGCCCGGCGAAAGCCGCGTCCCCGTGGATGAGCAGCGGAAGCACCTTCCGGCGCGTGGCCGTGTCCCCGAGGATGCGCTGGCGTGCGCGGGCCATGCCCTGCACCACGGGATCGACCGCCTCGAGGTGGCTCGGGTTCGGGGCAAGGCGCACCCCCACCGCATGCCCGGTCTCGGTGATCCGCTCGGCGAGGTAGCCGAGGTGGTATTTGACGTCGCCGTTGCCGCCGACCACCTCGGGAATGAAGTTCTCCGAGAACTCGTTGAAGATCATGTCGAGCGGCTTGTTCAGGAAATTGGCCAGCACGTTGAGGCGCCCCCGGTGGGCCATCCCCATCACGATCTCCTCGACCCCGCTGGCCTCACAGCCCTGCAGGATGGTGTCGAGAATCACGAGCAACGACTCGGCGCCCTCCAGCGAAAACCGCTTCTGCCCGACATAGCGCGTGTGCAGGAAATGCTCGAAGGTCTCCGCCTCGTAGAGCTGCTTCAACACCGCGCGGTGCAGCGCGGCGTCGGAACGCCCGCCATCGCCGCGGTTCTCCACCCGGTCGCGGATCCAGTTCCGCACGCGCGGATCCTGGATGTGCATGAACTCCGCGCCGATCGTGTCGCTGTAGATCGACTGCAGCTCGCCCAGCATCTCGCGCAGGAGCATCGAACGCCCGTCACGGAAGTATTTCGAGGAGACGGTCCGCTCGAGATCGCTCTCGGTGAAGCCGATCTGCTTGAGCGAAAGCAACGGGTTCTCCGGAACCTCCGCGGCAAGGGGATCAAGCCGAGCGACGGTGTGACCCAGCGTGCGGTAGGCATAGACCAGCGAATCCGCACGCCGCTCGAGGGCCCCGTCCTCCGGCACCGCGGCATGGGCGCCCTCGGCCAGTTCCTCGGACTGCGTCAACCCCAGCTCGAACCCCTCGAAGAACGCGTTCCACTCCGGCGTGACAGAATCGGCATCCTGCTTCCAGCGCGCGTAGTTTTCCTCGAGCAGCTCCGAGTTCCAGTTTCCCGACAATGATTGGCTCATGGATTGGGCAAGACCTCTGAATATCCGATGAACCGGCGCCGGTTGCAACATGGACCGCAGGCCGGCAGCGTGATTTTTCTGTTGCGGACGGGGAGCCCGCCCCACCTCTTGCCACGACCGCCGAACCGCGCCATAAATACGGGTTCGCGCGCGCCCCTGTGCGCGCCCAGCGCCCAATGATCAAGGTTGAAGGACTGACCAAAACTTACTCCGGCGTCACCGCAATCCGCGACCTCGAGTTCTCCGTCGCGAAGGGGGAGATCGTCGGTTTCCTCGGACCGAACGGGGCGGGCAAGAGCACCACCATGCGCATCCTCTCGTGCTTCCTGCCCGCGACGAGCGGACACGCCACCGTCGCCGGCTTCGACGTGGCCAGCCAGTCCCGCGAGGTCCGATCCCGCGTCGGCTACATGCCGGAAAACGTCGCCCTCTACACGGAGATGCGCGTGCAGGAATATCTCGAATACCGCGCCGCGCTCAAGGGGGTGCGCGGACGCCGCAACCGCCAGCGCGTCAACGCGGTGAAGGAACTCTGCAGCCTGCGCGATGTGGAGCAGAAACTCATCGGCGCCCTTTCCAAGGGCTACCGCCAGCGCGTCGGCCTCGCCGACGCACTCCTCCACGACCCCGACCTTCTCATCCTCGACGAGCCGACCATCGGGCTGGATCCCAACCAGATCCGCCAGGTGCGCCAGCTCATCCGCGACCTCGGCAAACGCCACACCATCCTCCTCTCGACCCACATCCTCACCGAGGTGGAAATGACCTGCAGCCGCGTGCTCATCCTCGACCGCGGGCGCATCGCCGCCTCGGACACGCCGGCCAACCTCGCGGGGCGCGTGCGCACCGCCGGCGGGATCTGCGCCGAGATCCGGGCCGATGCGGCGGTTCTCGAGCGGGAACTCTCCGCGCTCCCGGGCGTGCGCAAGGTCGAACTCAACCCGCTGGAGGACGGCTGGCACGGGTGCATGCTGCGCACCGACGCCGGACGAGACCGGCGCGAGCAGGTCGCCGCCCTCGCCGCCGCGAAGGGTTGGCCGCTGCGCGAACTCTGCCGCGAGCAGGTGAATCTCGAGCGCGTCTTCGCGGAAATCACCCAATCCGGGGAAATCTGACGGCCATGAATTTCTTCACACTCCTCGCACGCGAGATCCGCGCCTACTTCCTCTCCCCGGTGGCTTGGGTCGTGCTGTTCTTCTTCCTCCTCCTCACCGGGTTCAATTTCTACGCCGGCGTGGCGGCGCTCAACCGCGGGCCGAGCGAGGTGACCGTCGTCGAGGCGTTCTTCAACACCGTGTTTTTCTGGTTCGGTTTCGTCCTCGTCTTCCCGCTCATCACGATGCGGCTGTTCTCGGAGGAATACAAGATGGGCACGATCGAGCCGCTCATGACGGCACCCGTGCGCGACAGCGAGGTCGTGCTTGCGAAATACGCGGGCGCACTATTCTTCTACATCGTGCTCTGGTTGCCGAGCCTGCTCTATTTCCTGGTATTCACCCGCATCACCCGCCTGGAGGCCGCAGGCGCAGCGGGACCGTTCTTCGGGGCCTACGCGATGCTCCTGCTCATCGGCATGTTCTATCTTTCGCTGGGCTGCCTCGCCTCGGCCCTCACACGCAACCAGATCGTGGCCGCCATCATGTCGTTCAGCGTCATCACCCTGTTCTTTTTCATCGGGCTGCTCACGTTCTTCATTCTCAGCATCACCCCGGCCCTCCGGGAGGTGACCGCTTATTTCTCCGCCCTCGAGCACATGAGCGAGGCTTCGCGCGGGTTTTTCGACTCGCGCCCCTTCGTTTTTTACCTCTCACTCACCGCCTTCGCCCTCTTCCTCACCTTCCACGTCTTCCAGTCGCGGCGCTGGAGAAATTGAACGCACGATGAAGAAGGCACCGCAGGAATCCTCCCGTCGCCGCACAGGCATCCGGCTGGGCGTCGCCATCCAGATCCTGCTCGCCTGCGTTCTTCTCGGAGCGGTGAACTACGCCGGCTTCCACTACTACCTGCGCGGCGATTGGTCCCCGGAGCGCAAATTCCAGCTCAGCGGGCAAACCAAAGGGGTCCTGGCCAACCTCTCCTCGCCCGTGAAGGTGTCGGTCTTTTTCTCGCCCACCACCGCCGCCCCGGGATTCGAGGTTTACGGGGACGTGGTCAACCTCCTCAAGGAATACCAGTTCGCCGCACGCGACAAATTGACGGTCGAATACATCGACCCCATGCGCAACCTCGCCCGCGCCCGCGAGCTGCAGGCCCTCCACCAGTTCGGCCCCGAGGAAAACCTCGTGATCCTGGAAATGGACGGACGCTCGAAGCAGATCAGCGCCGTGGACATGGCCGACTACGACTTCATGCCGCAGCTCAACGGCGAGCCGCCCCGGGTCCAGGCTTTCAAGGGCGAACAGGCCCTGACCGGCGCGCTCCTCGAACTCGCCGAGCCGCGGCAACGCACCGTCTATTTCCTGCAGGGCCAGGGCGAACCCTCCGTGGGTGGCGAGGACTCCGGCGTCTCGCTGCTCGCGGAATACGTGGGACGCCAGGGCGTGCGCGTCGCCCCTCTCCGCCTCAGCGTCGCTGGCGCCGTCCCGGAGGATGCAGCCGCCGTGATCGTCGTCGGCGCCCGCTATGATCCGCCGGAGACAGCCATGACCGCCCTGCGCGAATACTGGAACAGGGAGGGACGAATCATCGTGCTGCTGGATCCGGATGCCGAGACACGGGAGCTCCGCTCCTTTCTCGCCTCTGCCGGCATCACGCCGCGCAACGACCGCGTGCTGCGCACGGTGCAGCTCGGCTTCGCCACCGGCATCCTGCGCGACGTGACCGGCGAATTCTCCGCCACCAACCGCGTGACGCGCCGGCTCGGCGGCGCCGAGGCGATGTTCCCGGGAGGGACCTGCTCGCTGGAACTGGCCAAGGACCCGGATGGCACACAGCTCGAACCGCTGATCACCGCCGGCGAACCGTTCTGGGGGGAGACGGAATACATCACCGATGAGAACAAGGGCGTCCATTTCGATGCGGAGACCGACATCCCACCGCCGCTCGTCATCGCCGCGATGGTCGAGCACGGCGGCGTGGCTGACGCGGGCGTCGAGGTCGCCTCGGCCCGGATGGTCGTCGCAGGCAACAGTGAATTCGTGGCAGACGGGTCGATCACCGAGCCGAACCTCGACTTCATGCTCAGCTCCCTCAACTGGCTGCTCGACCGCGGACACCTCACGGAGATCTCTCCGAAATCCGTGCGCGCCTTCAACCTCAACCTGACCGATGTGGAAACCGGGCGCATCGCCCTCTATACGCTCGTTCTCATTCCCGCCGCCGCGGCCCTGGCTGGCCTCCTCGTGTGGTGGCGCCGCCGCCGCTGAGAACCGTGAATCCCCGCGCAACGATCGCCCTGCTCGTCGTCACCCTCCTCGTCGTCGGGGGCCTGCTCTACCTTCGCCAGACGGTGCCGGCATCCCGTGACCAGGCCGAGATGCGCCGCTACGCCCTCGTGTTCCCTCCGGAGGACATTGACGAGATCGAAGTCGTGCGGGGAAACGACACGGTCAACCTGCAACGCGACGCCTCCGGATGGCGGATCACCGCCCCGATCGAGGACCGGGCATCGCCGGAGGCAGTGGATCGCCTGCTCACCACCACACGGTTTCTCGAGGTGCGCGACCGCATCTCGGGCAAAGACTCCACCTTGATGACCGACAGCGGACTCCGCAACCCGCGCTTCCGCATCCTTCTGCGGGGACACGGGGAATTCCGGCTCGACCTCGGGGCCGACACCATGCTGCCGGGCCAGATATTCGCTCGCACGGGCGACGACAACTCCATACTGCGGGTGCCCGCCACCATCGTCGAACTGGTCACGGCCCCTGCGACATCGTTCCGCGACCCGCGCCTGACCGACCTGGTGGCCGATGACATCGAGAAATTCACCGTGAGACGCGCCGACGGTGAAATGACCCTGCGACGCGAGCGCGGACGCTGGATCATTGAAAAGCCCGTGCGCACCGAGGCGGATCCCCGCGCCGTGCGCGCCTTCCTTGAGCCTTTGCTCGGGCTGCGCATCACCGGCTTCGGATCACCCCTCGCGGCTGCGGACTCACCCGCCGTGCTTCCCGGCCAGATCGCCGGCATCACCCTGACCACCCGCGGAGGCGGCAGCATCGACCTCGAAATCGAACGCCCGGGCGGCAGCGAGGCACCGGAAACGGTGAGAGCGCGTTTCGCGCCGCGCGGAGGCGCGCTTGCCGTGGACGCCTCGGCCCTGGCCCTTTTCGAGATTTCGCCGGAGATCCTGCGGGAGCGATCCCTCGGCTTCGTGGACGAGGACACCGTGGACCGGATCGTCCTCGCCTCGAACGGACGCTCGCTTACGCTGATCCGCAACGGCGATGTGGGGTGGATGGCAAAGGAGCAAGACCGCCCGGTCCCCGATGCCGATGTCGCCGCACTGATCGAGATGTTCAACGCCGCGCGCATCGAGAGCTTCCGCCCGGCCGTGGCACCGGGCGAAACCGGACTCGACACACCCGCGGAAAGCGTCGCGTTCTATTCGTGGCTCTCCGAAAACTCGGCCGAGGAGGCCGCAGGCGGCCAGGTCATCGCACAGGCCGAACTGGGATCCCCATGCACGGACAAAACCGTCTACGCCCGCACCGGACACACGGGCGAGGTGGTGACCGTGGACAACGGATTGGCGAAGGCCGTGCGGAGATTGGTGACATCCAAGGACAGGACCCGGGACAAACCTACCGCCCCGGACGGCTGAGCAGCGCGCGCAATCCCCGGCCAGGATCGTCCAGCACCTCCACGGTGCAGGAATAGATGTCCGACAAAATCTCCGGCTGCATGATCTCGCGGACGGGTCCGCACACGCGCAAGCGCCCGCCGCCCAGCAGGGCGACATCGTCGGCGTAATCCGCCGTGAGGTTCAAATCATGCAGGATGGCGAGGACCGCGTGCCCCGCGCGCGCCAGCGCGCTCGCCTCGCCAAGCAGCCGGTGCTGGTGCGCGGGATCAAGGCAGGAGACGGGCTCGTCGAGAAGCAGGACACCGGGCGTGCCCGCATTCCATATCTGGGCGACCGAGCGGGCGAACGCCACCCGCTGCCACTCGCCACCCGAAAGCCTGCCACAGTCTCTCGCCGCCAGCTCCTCCAATCCCATCCGCACCAGCATCTCCCACGCAATCTCTGCCGCCTCGCCCTCCCCGGCACCATGGGACAGGCGACCGATCTCCACCGCCTCGAGCACGGTGAGCCCATCAGGCCGCGCCGATTCCTGCCGCATCACGGAGCACAACCGCGCGCGGGCCTCGGCGCTGTAGTCTGCCATCGCGCGCCCGTGGAGAAAAACCTCCCCGGCATCCGGTTGCCACCATCCGGACAGCACCGACGAAAGTGAGGACTTGCCCGCACCGTTCGGTCCTATGACGGCAAGCAGGCGCCCCGGCACAACCCCGAGGGAAACCCCGTCGAGGATGCGGCGTCCATCGCGGGTCAACACGACCTTCTCCGCTGTCAGCAACGGGACGGGAGCAGTCATAGCGACACCCGCGTGGACGGCCGCTTGAGGAGCCAGAGGAAAAACGGACCGCCCACGGCGGCGGTGATGATCCCCACCGCCAGTTCGGCCGGGGCGACCAGGGTCCTGGCCCCGAGATCCGCCAGCACCAGCAGGCTCCCGCCCATCAGAAACGCCCCCCCGAGAACGTGACGGTGAAGTCCGCCGAGGAGCAGACGCGCCATGTGCGGGGCGACCAGACCGATGAACCCGATGATGCCGGCCAACGCCGTGGCGGCTCCGACCAGGAGGGCGCAGGCGATGATGACCTCGCGCCGGACACGGTGCACCGCCACGCCGAGATGCGCGGCCTGGGCCTCCCCGAGTTGCAGCGCATCGAGGGCGCGTGCATTGCGCCCGAGCAGAACCGCACCGGGCACCAGCACCGCGAGCAGCACGACATTCTGGGGCCACCCGGCTCCGGCGCAACTGCCGAGCGTCCAGAACGTCATCGAGCGCAGCGCGTTGTCACTGGCGGAAACCAGGGCGAACCCCAGCACGCTGCCGAGCATCGCATTGAGCGCGATGCCTGCAAGGATGAGCCGGGCGGTTCCTCCACCCTCGAAGCCGGTGTTGAAAAGCCTGAGGAGCAGCACCGAAGCCAGCCCCCCCGCAAACGCCATCAAAGGCAGCACCCAGCCGCCGAGAAGCCCCTGCCATCCGAAAACAAAACAGCCCACGGCACCGACGGCCGCACCGGCGCTCACCCCGATGATCCCCGGATCGGCCAGCGGATTGCGGAACAACCCCTGCACCCCGGCGCCGGCCAGGGCGAGCGATCCCCCGACCAACGCCGCCAACACGACGCGCGGCACGCGGATGTCCCAGAACACCGAACGAATGACGTCCGGAACATCCGGCGCGCCCGAAATCAGGCCCCACAATTCCCGTGGTCCGAGCGGAACCGCACCGATCGCGCCGGCAATGACAAGCAACGCGGGAAAAACCACCACCAGCGTCAGCAGGCGCCCATGGGTGCGCCGTTGCCTGCTCGCGATATCCCGCCTCGCGCGGGATGCCGCCGGTTCCTCACTCACGGCTGGCGCAGGCCGGCGGCAATCATCGCCGCGGTGGCGGCGCTGCGCGGACCGAACCCAAGAAACGACGCATCATCGACCCGGATCACCCGCAGGTTGCGCCCGGCCGGGGTCGCTTCCAGCCCCGGAACACTGGCCAGCAGTTCCGCATCGTCACCCGCAACGCTCTCCGAAACAATCACCCCGTCGGGCGCCGAGGCGGCGAAGATCTCGGCGGAAAGCGGCTTGTAGCCGGTGAAAGCCTCGCCGGCATTGCGCGCGCCGCTGGCCTCGATCATCGCATGGGCCGCCGTGTCGCGGCCCGCGACCATGACGCTGCCTCCCTGGCGGGCCAGGAGAAACACCGCGGACGGACGCGTTTTGGAAGCCCCCACCAACTCGTGCAGCTTGGCCAGATCGGCGTCGAAACGCGCGATGATCTGTTCCGCCGCCCCCTCCCGTCCGGTCGCCGCGGCGACCGCGCGGATCTTGTCGTCGATGTTCTCCAGGGAGTGCTCGTTCTCCACCACGACCAACTCCACGCCCGCACCGCGGATCTGCTCGAGCACCGGCGGGGGTCCCGCCTCGCCGGACACCAGCACCAGACTCGGATTCTGCGACAACAGCGCCTCCGCCCCCAGCGTGCGGATGTAGCCGATGTCGGGCTTCTCCCTGGTCTCGTCCAAATGACGGCTGGAGGTGTCCACCGCGACAATCTCCGGTCCCAGCCCCAGCGCGCAGGCGATCTCGGTGACCGCCGAACCGGCGGTGATGATGCGCCGGTCCCCGGCCTGCGCCGCCGACGAGGCGGCAAGCAGGACGACGGCAAGACGGACGAACAGGCGCATGGCTGTGTCGGTGCGGGGATTGTGCGGCGATCAGCCCGCGTGGATCTCGTCGTCGAGTGCGGAGATGGCGTCGAAGGTGGTCTGTGCCGCCTTGACCATCCCGTCCTGCTCGTCGTCGGACCATGCAATGGCGTTCATGTCCTCGCGGAACTTCATCCAGAGCCCGCGCTGGGCCTCGCCGTGCGGGTCGAGATATTTCAGGCCGTCAAGATCGGTCTTGCCCCAGGCCTTGGCCAAGGCGCGGGCGATGAAACGCGCGCCGTTCTTGCTGCCCTCGAAAACATAATAAATGCCCATGAGCGGCGCGGACGAGTCCGCATCACGGATCAGCCCGAGCAGCGCCTCCGCCCCCGCCATCGGCTTGATCGTCGCCGTGTCCACGCCGAGATGCGCAAGATCGGCCTCGAGGTTCGCGGTCTGGTAAAGACCCGGCAGGCCGAGAGCGGCCAGACGCGCATCAGCCGCCAGTGCGCGGTCGGTGGCCGCCTCGAGCTCGCGGTGGATCAGCCACCGCTGTGCCAGGTATTTCCGGTATTGTTCGTGGCCGATCGCGCCGGCGATGAGCGCGGCTTCCAACGGCTTGGCCTCGGCCACGGCGTGCTGTGCGGCGGTTTCGGACTTGAGCCGGCCCATGATGCCGGCCGGGGCGGTGGTGGTGTGTGTCATAAAGCGGCGGAGGAGGGAGTGTGGGTCCCTCAGTTCTTGGCCTGGTAACCGGGATCGTCCTGCAGGGCCGCATTGCGGCTCCACAGGCGCATGTCGCGGAGATCGTCGAGCCCGAGCACGCGGACGGAACCGTCGAGGAACGCCGCGACCGCCTTGCCGTTGTGACGCGGATGCACGTGGCCGTAGCTTCCCGGGTCGGACTTGTCGGTCCATTTGTCGGAACTCCAGTTGCCGCCGGGGGCGCCCGGGGCCCGGACGTATTCATACCCGTTGACCCCTTCGGTCCCGGCAGAAATGAAGACGATGACCGAGCGGTCGGCCTCCCCTATGGTGTTGATGCACTCGTTGTTGGTATCTGACGCACCGGATGTGCCGCCCACGAAGTGCCGGTTGATCCCGAACGCGGGGAACACACTCACGGCGTAGTCATACATCGTCCCACTGGGGCTCCCGAGCTGCATGACCTCCATGAATTGCCTCTCGTTCTGCCCCACCAACAGGGTGCCCTTGATGGCGTAGTTGAAATACGGCGCCAACCGGAACGGATAGCGCTTCTTGGCCTCCGGCATGCTGACGGACTTGCCGCTGCCGTTCTTGACGGCCGGGGCACTCGAATCAAACGCGGGAAGAAGGGTTCCGTTGTTGTCCGCCGTGGCCGCTTGGTAGGAGGCAATCAGCGTCTTGGCCGCACTCATTTCAGCCGCCATGTCACCCTTGCCCGCCGCCGAGAGCAACGCGGCGCTGCCCACCGCCGCCAGGATGGCGAGAATGGCAACGACGACCAGCAGTTCGATCAAGGTGAAGGCGCGGATATTGGAGATGGACGGTTTCATGGATCAGTCGGGTGATAAGCTCGGAAAAACATGCGGCGCGACCATCCGGCCCGGTGATCGCCGCTTTGGGAAAAGGGAACGTTGAGGGTGCCATCGTTGGCGACGCTGTGCAATCCCGCCGAAATCCATGAACCGGCCGTGAGGCTCTCGCGGTATTCCACCTTCAACAGCGCCCCGGGCGTCGCACGGAAGGAATTCGTCATGGACGTCGCCGCACCATTGAAGGCGGGCGTCCCGCACGCGCCCATGGCCATCTCGGGCAGAAAAACCCCCGATGTCACGGTGGAGCTCTGGTCCAGTTGCATCCGGTAAATCTGCGCATGGGTCACCGCGCTGAAATCGATGGCGAACGACGTCACCTCCCCTTCCGGCAGATGCCACTCGAAACCCCAAGTGTTGACATACACCGGCTCCTCCTGCTCCGTCTCCGGACTGTAAAAGGTGCCATCCTGGTAGCGGTTCAACACCGCGGTCGAAGACGGCGCCACGCCATTCGTGCCCCCGTTGACCCTGAGTGCTGGCACGCCGGACGGAAGATGGAAATCGTAGCCATCCGCCCCGCCGATCTGGATCTGGAACACGATGGTCCGGACCCCCGCAACCGGAGTGGAGTCGGCAACCCGCAGCGTGCCGCCGAGTGTGTTCGGGACTTGGCTGAAACTGCCGAAATAAAGTGATTCCGACGCAAGAAACGGACCACCCTTGAGGGGGCTGGCCGTGGTCTCCCCGGCCAGACGATACAAACCCGCATCCTCTGAGTCGGCCGCATTGGAACCGATCGGCCCCGGCCACGCGGAACCACCGGGAAAACTCCCGTATCCGACGAACGTGCCGGAATTCAATTCCTCCCACCCATCGAAGGACGATGCGCCAGGAAATGTGAATTCATAAAACTGCGCCCGCACAACGCCCCCGGTCAGAACCAAGGCCGCCGCAGCCACCACAACGCGCCTCAGCGCGTTTCTCCTGGTCGAATTCCGCATCTGTCAATTTCGCCGCCGGTGCCAGAAACGCAAGGCGGGCAGCGCAAGCGCCGCCAAGCCCAGCAATGCGACGGTCTGCGGCTCGGGCACGATGCCCACCTGGTCCAGACCCACCGTGTAGGTGTTGCCGGCGGCGGCCGGCGGCTGGCCGGCATCCAGGGCAATCTGGACATTCTGTATGTTCGTGAAAATCTGCGCGAAACTGGTCGCCGCCCCGTAGGACTGCCACACCCCGTTCGTGCCGAGTGAGTCGATGATCGGCAGGCTGATCAGCACCCACTCGTTGGGCTCGATGGAAATCGGGGAACTGCTCGCCGCGCGTCCCGAACCCGCGTCGAGCCGCACGTAGAAATTCAGCGCCACCGGCGCATCGTGCCGCACATACGCCGTGAAGAGCGTCACACCACCCGCCAGCCAATTCCCCACAAAGGCGTCGCCGCTCGCGTCGTTCGTGTTGTTCCCGCGGAAAATGATCGTCCCGAACCCGTTCGTGTCCACCGTCGTCGTGGTGCTGATGTGGGAACCGTTCGTCACCCCGCCCGTCGGCAGCCACGTCAGGACGTTGGTCGTGTTCGCCACCCAACCGGACGCGTTGGTCGCGAATTCCTCGGTGAACGGGACGGTCACCGCCGACGCACAGACCGCCGGCGCAAACAAGGCCATCGCTGCCATGGCCGGAAGACGCTTTTTGAACATTGCTTTGTGGATCGTGAATCATCACACGAGGGTCCGGGTCGTGCAATGAACGGCTCCACATCGTATGGTTCGCTCTCCGCACCAACCGGGAATTCCCCGCAGTTGACTGTTGCGATTGTGTCTCAATCTCAATAAATGTCAACCCTGATTTTCAATCTCTTTGGCTCCCTCTTTTCCTGCATCCATTATCCTTGACCCCAGAAGCGGAACATGGATTAATCCAGCCCTTTTCGCCTCCGCGGAGGCACATTGACACCACCAACCCTTGGGGTCCCGTCCCCAAGCCCACCCTAATGTTCAGAAAATTTTTCGGCCTGTTCTCGAGTGACATCGGGATTGATCTCGGCACGGCCAACACACTCGTTTTTGTCAGGGACCAAGGCATCGTTCTGCGCGAGCCGTCAGTTGTCGCGGTCCAAGCCGGCACGAACAAGGTCCTGGCCGTCGGCAACGAGGCCAAGCGGATGCTCGGACGCACCCCCGGCAACATCGTTGCCATCCGCCCGCTCAAGGACGGTGTGATTGCCGATTTTGAAATCACGGAGGCCATGTTGTCGCACCTCATCAGCAAGGCCCACGGCGGCCGGCGCATGGTGCGTCCGCGCGTGGTCATCGCCGTGCCCTCCGGGATCACCGAGGTGGAGAAGCGCGCGGTCAAGGATTCCGCCACCCATGCCGGGGCGCGCGAAGTTTACCTCATCGAGGAGCCGATGGCCGCCGCCATCGGGGTCGGCCTGCCGATCCAGGAAGCGGCGGGCAACATGATCATCGACATCGGCGGCGGCACCACCGAGGTCGCGTTGATCTCGCTCGCCGGGATCGTCTTCAGCCGCAGCGTGCGCGTGGCGGGCGACGAACTCGACGAGGCCATCGTCCAATACGTCAAACGCAACTTCAACCTGCACATCGGCGAGCGCACGGCCGAAGACATCAAGATCAAACTGGGCTCGGCGGTGAAGCTGCCCAAGGAAAACTCCATGGAAGTCAAGGGCCGCGACCTCGTGGCTGGCCTTCCGAAAACCATCACCCTCACCTCCCAGGAGGTGCGCGAGGCCCTGGCCGAGCCGCTCAACAGCATTGTCGATGCGGTCCGCACCACCCTCGAGCGCTGTCCGCCCGAACTCTCGTCCGACCTCGTGGACCGCGGAATGGTCCTTGCCGGCGGCGGGGCGCTCCTGCGCGGGCTCGACCAGTTGCTGCGCGAGGAGACCGGTCTCCCGGTCCACATCGCCGACGATCCGCTCAGTGCCGTGGCCGAGGGCACGGGCCGCGTGCTCAGCGAGATCGAGGTGCTCCGCAGCATCGCGGCGCAGAGCAGCGGCATGCGCGCCACGGCCGCCGCCTGAACCGTCACCCGCCTCCGCGCGGCATCCGGATTTCCGCTCCGATGAACAAGCTGCACCTCGTCCTGCTCGCGCTTGCGGTTCTTGTCGCGCTCGTTTTCCTCGCCTTCTCGCCCGAGCGCATGAAGGCGTGGCAGAGCCGCTTCCTCGACGTGTCCACCCCGGCCCTCAAGGCCGGCTCGGCCCTGAGCACCAGCATCTCCAAGCTGAACACGGGGCTCAAGACCCTTGACGAGCTCGAGGCCGAGAACGCCGTGCTCACCGCGCAAAACAGCGAGCTCCGCGCGACCAACCAGCTGCTCGGGGAACTCGACGCCGAGAACCGCCGCCTGCGCTCGGCCCTCGCCTACAGCGAACGCTCCGCCTTCCGGCTTCTTCCCGCCGAGATCATCAGCCGCGACGCCTCGAGCTGGTGGAACACCGTCAAGATCAACCGCGGCTTCGCCGAGGGGCTGGACTCCGCGCAGCCCGTGCTCACGGCCGAGGGGCTGGTCGGCCGCACCACCACCGTGGCCAAGGATGTCACCATCGTCATGCTCCTCACCGACGAGAACTGCCAGGTGGCCGCCCGCGTGGAGGGCACCAACGAACAGGGCATCCTCAGCGGCCGCCGCGTCACCGGAAACGCCGCACCCGAACTCGTCCTCAATTTCCTCAACCGCGACGCCGACCTCCAGCCCGGCATGAAGGTCTTCACCGCCGGCGTGAGCGGCGCGGTTTTCCCCGCGGGCATCCTCCTCGGGGAGATCAAGGAATTCCGCACGCGCGAACTCGACGGCCAGGCCCTCGTGGCACCCGCGGCGGATTTTTCCCGCTTGGAGGATGTCTTCGTCGTCCTCGGCACCCGATGATCCGCGCCCTCGTCCTCGTGGCGGCCATTTATGCCGCCGTCATCCTCCAGGAATTCATCCCTCCCCTGGCGTTTCTCGACGATGCGCGCGTCCTCCTCGTCCCCGCGCTGTTCTGCTACGGCGCGCTCTGGCTGCCCTTCCCCGCCATGCTCGGACTCGCCCTTTACACGGGGTTCGTCAGCGACCTTGCAAACCTGCACGTCATCGGTGACCGTGTTGAAATCGGGCTCGGCTGGTCTATGCTCTGCTATGTCCTTCTCGGGACGGTCCTCAACACATTCCGCCGCCCCTTCCTCTCGGGGCGGTGGGAAATCCACTGCCTCGCGTCGGGTGTCGTCACCCTGCTCCTGCTTCTCGGGCAATACCTCATGGTCTGCCTTCGCCGGGAATCGTTCCTCTTCAACCAAACGGTGGCCTGGCAGATCGTCAGCCCCGCCGTGCTGGCGCTCCTCGCCGCGCCGCTCATCTATGTCCTTTTCCGCATCCTTCCCGCCGGATCCCCCGACCGCATCCGACGGAGAGGACGCCTTGGTTCATGATTCGCCGCACGTCTGAATTCCGCTTTGCGGTGATCGGGGCCATCGCCCTGGCCGGGTTCGCGCTGCTGGGCGCCCGTCTCTGGTATGTCCAGGTCGCCCGCGGCGAGGAATACACCGCGCGCATCCGCAACAATTCGCAGGTCAACGTCCGCCTTCCCGCCGTGCGCGGTGAGATCCTCGACCGCAACAAGGTCGCCCTCGCGGAGAACCGCGCCAGCAACGCCGTCGAGTTCTACCTGCCCGACATGGTCCGCGATTACCGAGCGCGTTTCGGCGACGTGCCCCGGCACACCTACCGCACCACCGTGCGGGGAATGATGACCGAGAAATCCGAGCCGGACATCGTCAAGATCGTCAACGAGACGGTCATGCCGCGGCTGCAGGAACTCGGGCTGGCCCGCGATTACAACGCCAACCAGCTGCGCCTTCACTTCCGCAACAATACGGAGGTCCCCTACACCTACATGGAGGACCTCGACTTCGAGACCATGGCCAAATTCGCCGAGCACGACGTGGGGCTCGCCGGGGTCAACGTCACCCTGCGCCCGGTGCGCCGCTACGCCTACGGCGCGATGGGTTCGCACTTCCTCGGCTATGTCGGCGCGCCCAACGAGATCGACAAGGAGGACGCCGCCCGTTTCAACTTTTACCAGCCCGACGCCGAGGGAAAGGCACAGCTGGAGAAGGCCTTCGACGCGGACCTCCGCGGCAGCCCCGGGGCGCGCATCCTCCAACGCAACGCCAAGGGAGTCATCGAGGGCGAAATCGGGCTCACCCCCCCGGTGCAGGGCCGCAGCATCAAGCTCACGATCGATGCCCGCATCCAATACATCGCGGAGAAGGCCCTGCGCGCCGTCGGCCGCGCCGCTGTCGTCGTCATCGATCCCAACAACGGCGACATCCTCGCCATGGCCAGCGTCCCGTCCTACGACCCGAACACGTTCATCCCCGCCATCTCCGCCCCCGCGTGGAACGATCTCACCGGCGACCCCACCGACCCGCTCATCAACCGCGCCCTCAGCGCCTACGCCCCCGGATCGACCTACAAGATCCCCACCGCGCTGGCCGGCCTGCGCGCCGGCCTCGACACGCGCCGCTTCAACTGCAGCGGCGGCGTGCAATACGGCACCCATTTCATGAAATGCTGGATCGCCGACAAGAAGGGTGCGCACGGCACCCTCGACCTCGAATCGGCCATCCGCGTCTCCTGCAACGCCTTTTTCTACCAATACGGCAACGCCGCCGGCATCGACCAGATCGTCGCCGTGGGCAACATGCTCGGCTTGGGACAGCGCTCCGGGGTTCCCCTCTCCGGCGAGGCGCCCGGCATCCTTCCCGGACCCGCATGGCTGCAAGCCAACTTCCCGCGTGAGCGCTGGTCCTCCGGCTACACGGCCAACACCTCCATCGGCCAAGGGTCCGTCCTTGCCACACCGCTCCAGATGGCCGTGGTCGCCGCCACCGTGG
Source organism: Chthoniobacterales bacterium (assembly GCA_014879535.1). Taxonomy (GTDB): domain Bacteria; phylum Verrucomicrobiota; class Verrucomicrobiia; order Chthoniobacterales; family JACTMZ01; genus JACTMZ01. The sequence continues at coordinate 59,572 of JACSRX010000008.1, read as the reverse complement.
CCAACGGGGGCACCAGCTACTATCCGCGCCTGGTGGACCAGATCATCGAGCCCGACGGCAGCATCGCCCGGCAGGAGCCCGTCAAAATCCGCGCCAGCCTCGCGGAAAACGGCCTCACCCACGAGCAGATCCAGCGTGTCCGTCAGGGCATGTGGGACGTGGTCAACCGCGCGGGAGGCACTGCCGCCACAGCACGCATCAAGAACTACGAGGTCGCCGGCAAGACGGGCACCGCGCAATTCTCGCGCGGAGGCATCAAGGACAACCACACGTGGTTCATCGCCTTCGCGCCATTCGACAACCCGCGCTACGCCGTGGCTGTCATCGTCCAGGGCGCGAAATCCGGCGGCGGCGTCGCTGCGCCGATCGCGGCGAAGATCCTCGCAGACACCTTCAAGATGGAGGAGGGCGAGGAAATCAAAATCGCCTCCCTCGAGCCGGCCAAGGGCAGCTTCCAATTCGTGGACAGCGTGGACTTCGGCCGCCCGATCCCCGCGGCCCTCGCCGCCGCACCCGCCGGCGAGGATCTCGCCGCCTCCGAGGGGCCGCCGCAGGGGACCGAGCCCCCCAACGTTCGCCCCGCGGCCGATGCCGAGGGCACCGTCCAGAAGAAACCCAACATTTTCCAGCGCCTTTTCGGCGGACGAAACAAGGAACCCAAACAAAAACCTGCTCGCCGCTGATTCCACATCCAAACCAACCAAACCGCTTCAATCCCATGATCGAAAAAGTCAAAAAACTCCTGGGTCTCCCGACCAAATCCGGCGGCGGGACACGCCTCGTCGTCAATGCCGAGAAACTCGAAAAACGCGTCGCCGTCCTCGAGGACGGCCAGCTCGAGGAATACAACGTCGAGCGCGTCTCCGACCGCAACATCGTCGGCAGCATCTACAAGGGCCGCGTCAAGAACATCGAGCAGGGCCTCAAGGCCATGTTCGTGGACATCGGCTTCGAGAAGAACGCCTTCCTCCACTTCTGGGACGCCATCCCCGCCGCCCTCGACAGCGGCATCGAGGAGGTCCGCCGCAACACCGGCAAGAACCTCCCCAAGAAAATCACCGCCAAGGACATCCCCGCGATCTACCCCCCCGGCTCAGACATCATGGTGCAGGTCAGCAAGGGCCCCATCGGCACCAAGGGCCCCCGCATCACCACCAACATCAGCATGCCCGGACGCTACCTCGTCCTCATGCCCTACAGCCCGCAGTGCGGCATCTCGCGCAAGATCGACGATCCCAAGGAACGCGAGCGTCTGCGCAAGATCCTCAACGAACTCGAGATCCCCGACGGCATGGGCGTCATCATCCGCACCGTCGGCGCCGGGCAGCGCTCCCGCTTCTTCGTCCGCGACCTGCACCTCCTCCTCGAGCAGTGGGCGGAGATCGAGGGCGGCATGGAATCGAAGCGTTCCCCCGCCCAGCTCTTCGAGGAACCCGACCTCGTCGAACGCACCGTGCGCGACTTCCTCACCGACGAAGTCGAAAACGTCGTCTGCGACGACCTCCACGCCGTCGAGCGCATGCAGGCCCTCGTCTCCCAGGTCTCCCCGCGCTCGAAGAAGCGCATCCAGTTCTACAACGAGGAACAGCACATCTTCGAGAAATTCGGCGTCAACAAGCAGGTCGAGAAGGCCTTCCACCGCCAGGTCTGGCTCAAATGCGGCGGCTACATCGTCATCGACGAGACCGAGGCCCTCATCTCCGTGGACGTCAACACCGGCCGGAACAAGGGCGGCAAGGACGTCGAGAAGACCATCCTCCAGACCAACCTCGAGGCCGTCGATGAGATCGCCCGCCAGATGCGCCTGCGCAACATCGGCGGACTCATCGTCGCCGACCTCATCGACATGAAGTCCCGCAAGGACCAGCAGGCCGTTTACCAGCGCATGCGCCAGCGCCTCAAGCGCGACAAGGCCCGCACCCACGTCCTGCCCATCTCCCAGCTTGGCCTCATGGAAATGACCCGCCAGCGCGCCGCCGAGAGCATGCGCATGTCCCAGTTCGACCCGTGCCCCTACTGCGAGGGACGCGGACTCATCAAGAACACCATGACCATGTCCGTCGAGCTCCAGCGCGCCCTCCACGGCGTCATGCGCAAGAACATCGACACCATCCACGAGATCAAGGTCATCGTGAACCCCGACCTCCTGCAGCGCCTGCGCACCGAGGACGAGGAGCATCTGGTGGACATCGAGCGCCGCTACGGCGGACGCCTCTCCTTCAAACCCGACCCGGCCATGCACCGCGAGAAATTCATCATCACCGACGCCACCACCGGGGAGGAGTTGAGGCTGTAGGACCATGAAAATTCATCGCCGGAGCCAGGGCGCCGCCTTGGTCCGGTAGGGACCGGCGGGACCAGCCGTCCGCGTGCCGGAAGACCAGGCGCAAACCCCTCCCACCATGTTGCATCCACGCGAAAAGGGCTGCGAATTCTCAAGATCCGCTTTGCTGGCCACGGCTGATGATCGTTGACCTTGCCTATATCGGCGCGGCACTCGTGCTCCTTTTCGCGGGAGCGGAGGGTCTGGTCCGGGGCAGCTCCTCGCTGGCCTTGAGGGCCGGACTGAGCCGCCTCATGGTGGGCCTGACCATTGTGGCATTCGGGACCAGCTCCCCGGAATTGGTTGTGAGCCTCAAGGCGGCGATGTCCCAGCAGGGGGACATCTCCGTTGGAAACGTGATCGGCTCGAACAGCTTCAACATCGGCGTCATCCTCGGCCTCACGGCGATGATCTGCCCGATCCCGGTTCATTTGCAGGTCATCAAGATCGACGCGCCGATCGCCTTGGGGGTCGCCCTCCTTCTGCCCTTGCTGCTTCTGGATCAGACGCTCGGCCGCGCCGAGGGCCTGGTGCTGTTCGCGGGAATTGTCGCCTACACGTGGATGAGCGTCGTGCTCGGGCGCAAAGCCGGCACGGCGGATGAGAGTGACATGCCTGCGCCGCCGGTTTCGCGGCACTGGGTCCTCGACGCAGCTTTCATTGTCGCCGGCCTGGCCGTCCTCGTGCTCGGATCGCAACTGCTTGTCGATCATTCCGTCGCCCTGGCCAAATCCCTGGGCGTGAGCGAGGCGGTGATCGGTCTCACCATCGTGGCGGCAGGAACCAGCATGCCGGAGCTCGCCACGTCCCTCGTGGCCGCCATCCGCAGGCAGCCGGACATCGCCATCGGGAACATCGTCGGATCCAACATCTTCAACATCCTCGCGATCCTGGGGTTGGCCTCGATGGTTTCACCGCTCCACGCGCCGGGGATCTCGGTCATGGACTACGCCGCCATGATCATTTTCTCGATCCTGTTGATCCCCCTGCTTTACACGGGACGCCTGCTCCACCGTCTCGAAGGCGCCTTGCTTCTCGCCCTCTATGGCATCTACCTCTTCCTGCTGTGGCCGAAATAGCCGAACCTCTGGATCAGAAGTTTGGGAAGGATATCATTGTCGAAACTCCCTGAAATGGGCGAACGCATTCCGAAACAACCGAATCCATGACAACACACACGATCCGACTTCATCGCGTTCTGCGGGCCAGCCCGGAGAAGGTTTATCGCGCCTTCCTGGACGCCGATGCCCTCGCCAAGTGGCTTCCCCCGAACGGATTCACCGCGAAGGTGCATCACATGGATGCCAAGGTGGGCGGCAGCTTCAAGATGTCGTTCACCAACTTCACCACCGGCAATGGACATTCCTTCGGCGGGGAATACCTTGAGTTGATTCCGCACGAGCGCATCCGCTACACGGACCGCTTTGACGATCCGAATCTTCCCGGGGTGATCGAGGTCACTATTGTCCTGAAGCAGGTCTCCTGCGGCACGGATTTGGACATCGTGCAGGAAGGCGTGCCCAGCGTGATTCCCGAGGAGGCCTGTCATCTCGGCTGGCAGGAGTCGCTCATCCTCCTCGCCAAGCTCGTCGAGGCCGACATTCCCGAGTGACATCCCGCAGTTTTGTCATGAGCACGAGCGAGCCACCACCCCTCCCGACAAACAGACCTGCGCTCGTCTGGGTCATTTCCATCTTTTATGTCGTTTCGGTCGGATGGGTGGCGCTTTCATTCGCGCTCATTTTTTCGGGCCTCATCCCCTTGACGGACGTGCAGAAGGCTTACTTCCAGGCGCAGACCGTTTTCGACTATGAATCAACAGCCCTCATCGGAGGGGCAAACCTTGTCGGCGCTGTCCTCCTGCTTCTCTTGAGGCGACAGGCGTTTCCCTTCTTCCTCACGGCATTCAGCTTTGGACTCATTCAGACTTTGTATCAGATCGTAACGAAGAATTGGCTCGGCGCGATCGGCGGTCCCGGCTTGGTGGGTGCGGTCATCGGCTGGGGAATCAGCATCGCCATCATCCTCTACACATGGCGACTTGTGTCGAAGGGGGTTCTGAAGTGAATTCTGCCGGATTTTGCCGTGATTATCATGGCGGAATCTGAAATGAACACACATGGGCAATGCCTCCAAACCCCTCGACGACATGGCACGGACACTCCACAGATTTCCTCAAACCATGAAACGACACCTCGCACTCATCATCTGGCTTTCTTCCCTCGGCTTGGCGTTCGCCCAAGATGCGCCGTTCAAGCTCAAGCCGCTCAGGGAGCTTCAGTCGCGCGAACTGATTAAGGTCGGCTCCGCATGGCTGGATTCTCCGGACCGGATTCAAACGGGTTTGCGGGTTTCATCCGACACCGACCCGAGGTCGGTATTCATCAAGGCGTATTTTTACGACAACCAGAACAACCTCATCCACACCTACACGGAGCCTTGTCCCATTTGGACGAAAACCGCCCGGGGCATCGAGGAGGTCGGACTTCCCGACTTGCTGACGAAGGGCGATGAGGCCCCCGTGTATTTTGCGATCACCGAGGAGCTGAAGAAAAAGAAGTGGAAGAGCGTTGTTGTGGTATTCGGAAACAGCACGCAGGTGGCGGCGCGCTGCAAACCCCAAACCGCCTACGCCAATCTGGAGTTCCCGGAAAAGGCGCTCGTGAAAAGCCCGGAATAGAATCCGGCATCTGCCAAAGCACCCTGCGGATTGTCCACGCGCTGTGCAGATGATCGGGGCAACGCTGAATGCGCGACAACCTCATCCAAATCCGCTCATTTGGCGCCGGGTTTTACGCGCTTCGTGACAGCAACGGAATCCACCTCATCGATTGCGGTTTCATTGGGGGCGTGCAGATGCTCCACCGCGCCCTGCGAAAGCGGGGTTGGGGCAAAGACCCCATCCTCGGAATCATCGTCACACACGGACACCTCGACCATATCCTGAACGTCTCCCGGATCGCCGCGGAGACTGGTGCATGGATCGCCGCGCCAAGGCATGATGCCGCGCATTACGAGGGCAATCCGACATACCATGGCGCTGCCAAGGTCACAGGATTCCTCGAGTCGGCTGGACGTCCAGTCCTTGGATTCAAGCCCTTCACGACGTCACGCCTTCTTGAGGACGGCGACACCATGGATGTCTGGCATGGTTTGACCGTTGTTCATCTCCCCGGTCACACCGCCGGTCACTCGGGATTTTACAGCCACAGATTGAGGTGGCTGTTTTGCGCCGATCTTTTTGCCAGCTATGGAGGGCTGTCACATTTTCCGCCCCATTTTCTGAACATGGACAGCAAGCAGGCTTACGAAAGTGCATCAAGAGCGCTTGAACTGGATCTGGCAGGCGTATTACCAAGCCATGCCGACGGAGCGAGCCCGGAAGTCCACCTTCAACGGCTCAAGAAACTGGTTGAGCGTCAATCTGGCGACATGGTGAAACCATGAGCAACACGACCTTGAAGACGGCACTCCAGGAAATCGCCGACAATGCGCCGCCTCACCGCTCTTGGTGACCTTCCCCATGAAACCCACCATCCCCGCCATTCTGCTCCTTCTTGTTGCATCAGTCTTCGCGGAAGACTACGAGATGAACGAGCTTCCGATGTATGGCGGGGAGCACATTCCGGAAGTGGAGCAGGACAAGGCAAACAGTCGCGCCGCCTCCGAGCTCGGATGGAAGCATCTCGCGAAAGGCGATCTTTCCACCGCAATGAAGCGCTTCAACCAAGCATGGATGCTGGACCGAAAAAATCCCGAGGCATTTTGGGGATTCGGGATCGTGATGGGAAGGCGCGCGGCCGGAAGCGATACGGAAGAGAACCTCGAAGAGTCCATCCGCCTGCTCACCAAAGCCCGTGAATTGAACCCGGCCAACGGAAGAATCACCGGCGACCTTGCGTTTTCCCACTCCCTTTTAGGAAACCTCCGTGAATCCCAAGGTGGGGATGGAAGGGAGAACTTCGGGAAGGCCGATGCCTTGTTCGCCGAGGCTTTCCGGATGGACCCGAAATATCCGCCCATCGCAGCCAACTGGGCCGTGCTGAAATTCTACACGGGCGACTACAAGGAAGCCCGAAAACTCATCACGGAGGCCCAAGCGCTCGGCTGCACCCCGGACCCGGAATTTCTGGAAGATTTGGGTCGAAAGGAGAAATAAGGAGGACCGCCATGCAACCCCAGTTCAATCGCCGCTCAACGCCGAAAGTGCGCGACGGAAAGGTTCAGAGAAAGAACAGGCACATTTCCACCACGCACCAAGGACATGTCATTGAGCGTCGTCCCCCCGGAAAGGGATACACCCATGTCTTGTCGAAGAAGAATGTGCAGGACTTCATCGGTCTTCTTCCCGATTGGTCCGCTTGTTCGGAGCGATTGGAGCGCATCGTGCTCGCCCCGGGAGACAGCCTCGATGGATACCATCGCTTTTGCCGACAGGAAGGGACCGGCTCCATTGCGCTGTGCGCTTGGGACAGGCGATTCCATATTACCGTGTCACCGCCATACTTTTTGGCCCACAAGAGGCACTTTGATGCCTTGGGGATCGCATGCGACACGAGGCCCCTCCTGCATGTCCTGTGCAAATTCACCGTCCCGCAGGCAAGGGCTTTCATGCTGCTTCACGTGTTCCTGCACGAACTGGGTCACCACGCGGATTGGCTCGCCCGGCGCAGCGGCTATTCGCGGCAAGCGGAGGAGATTGCCGAGTCATTTGCCAATCGGAATTTCGAGGTTCTCCTGCCGGCTTACATCGCCCGCTTTGGCGATCCCCGCAAGCCGGATGAGATGACCGACGAGACCCCATATGGTGACTCAACCCCACGGCCTGCAGCAAAATCGGAAATTGCTTAGCGGGCAGGCCGCCTGATTCCATGTCCCCGGCATCAGACGCACGCGGAACAACGGACCATGGAAAAGATCATCGATGACATCCTCGCCGCGGGCGAGGTCGAGACCCCGGCCGGGGAGAAGATCCCCCTCCACTCCGCGATCAGCCGGGAGGAGGGAAACTTGCTCCTCGATCTCATCAGGAACGACCCGTCGATCTGCAAAACGCTCGAGATCGGATGCGCCTACGGGCTTTCGTCGCTTTTCATCGCGGCCGGACTGGCCGGGCGACCCGCGGCACACCACACCATCATCGATCCGTTCCAGCACACGAGCTGGAAGGGCGTCGGCATCCACAACCTCAAACGGGCCGGCTTCGAGGCCTTCACACTCGTCGGGAAGAAGTCGGAGTTCGCTTTGCCTGAGATTCTGGAAAACGGCGAGGAAGCCTTCGACCTTGTGTTCATCGACGGATTCCACACGTTCGACCACACGCTGGTGGACTGCTTTTATGCGACACGCCTGCTTCGTCCGGGCGGCTACCTCGTCGTGGATGATGTCTCCATGCCGTCGATCCGTAAGGTGCTCGATTACCTTTTGCTTTACCCCTGCTATTCGTTCGCTGGTGCAACAACCACCACACGCCCGATGCCTCTCAAAAAGCGCACGGTGCATTCCATGCTCGGGGTTCTCCCGCAGAAGTTCCGGGACAAAGTCTTCAACCGATCTTTGCTCCACAACATGGAGAGCGAAGTGCAAAGCATGGTTGCGCTCAAAAAAACCGCACCCGACATGCGCAGCTGGAGCTGGTTTTCGGGGAATTTCTGAGCGGCCGCCTCATTCAGGTCGGAAGATGAAATAGACCGCTCCCAGGAGGCAGAGGCCGGCATAGAGGTAGTTCCACGACAATGTGGCCTTCATGTAGCAAATCGCAAAGGGCGCGAAGACGCCGAGTGTGATCACCTCCTGCAGGATCTTGAGTTGCGGAAGGGTGAAGACCTGCGAACCGAGGCGGTTTGCAGGGACTTGGAAGATGTATTCGAAGAAGGCGATTCCCCAACTCGCAAGAACAGCCAGCAGGAGCGGCGCGCTGCGCATGTCCTTCAAGTGGGCATACCAGGCAAAGGTCATGAAAATGTTGGCCACGACGAGAAGGCCGATGGCTTGGAACGGAATCAGCGAATTGGGCATGGGCTCCGGGAAATACGGCGGATGCCGCAGGAATGCAATTCCGGACACAGTCACGTCAGGGCCGCGGCTGTGATGAGAGCGGGACGCCGTTGGAACTTCCGGGGTTTCCGCCGCTCTCCTCGATCACCCCGGCCACCTGCGATTCCAGAAGGCGCCTCGCCTCCCGGAGCAGGCCTTCGTTCTTCTGCATGGACTGCTTCGCACCGGCCACCATGTCGTTGACGGCCCGATGCCGTTCCTCCGTCGTGATCCTGTTCCACCAACCGTCGTCTTCCTCGGCCTTGTAGTCGTTCAGTTCGCAGGCGATCAACCGCGCCTCCGGCAGGCTCAAATCCACGGTCAGATCCTCGGAATTGATGTTGAGATAGAACGACTCGTCGAGGTCGAAGCCGGCGGATGCGGTGAAGAATCCTTTCAGCCGGATGCTCTTGGTGCTTCCCGCCCACTGCTGCTCCCAGAGGAACTCGTGCGTGAAGTCGCGTTTCACCGTGACCAGATGCAGCCCGGCACGGTCGAATTCCATCCGGGTCTCCTGGTCGATCTTGATGGCCGGTCGCAGGTTCAACCTCCTCTCCAGTCCATCCCAGATTCGCTTGCCAAGATCAACCGCCCTGTTGGCGGTATGGTCCGCCAAGTCGGTCGCACGCCGGGCCTCGTCCACTGGCAACCGCCCGCAGGCACGGAGAACAAACACGACCGACCATGCTGCCGCCGCAAGGACGATGGCCGCGGCAACAGCACGGAGGATCGGCTTCATGGTCGGACTGGCGGGACAGTTCGCCGCCTACTGCTCCGCCTCGGGTTCCACCGCGGGAGGCGGCTCCGCCTCGCCGGAGGAAGCCATCACGATTTCCCCGGCGTCAAACGACGTGATGTCGCCCAAGTTTGTGATCTCGTATTCTTCCACACAGGCGCCATCCCCTTGGAAAAACCGCGCCGTATGACCGTCGGCACCGCCGATCACCATGACGCGCTGGAAGGCATCGGATTCGGAGACCCTCAGCAAAGGCAGGCCGTCCGCTGTCGCCAGACCGGATCCCGTGGCGCCCGCCGTCGTTCTCAGCGCGAGCACACCGGACGCAGACGGATCGAGCGGGTTCCCGGTCAGCTTCACTTCAAGATCTTCGGGTTGTTCTCCCCCGGCGGGAACAAGCTCACCATCCTTCCATCCGAAATCGGTGCTGCGGGTGATTCGCTTGTCCACCACGAATTCCCATCCGGCGGTCGCCCCGTTGCGGCGGATCGCCACCGTGCGCTGCACTTCCGGCGTCGCCAGCGTGAGGGCGAAGTAATCCTGGTTGTCCGCCACGGACAGCCCACCCGCAGGCGAGCCCTTGTCCGCCTTGGGAACCCACTCGGCCAGACGCCCCTCCTCCATGCTGTATTGCGCCACGCAATGCGAGCCATCCTCCCGCTCCTCAAGCACCCAGAAGGTGCCCGCGTGGCCTCCCGCCACGCTGCGCACGCGGTCGGGAAGATCGAGTCGGGACCAGTCACCCCCGGACCACTGCCAAGCCGAACCATCCTGCGCGGCGGCCACCTCCCCCTGATCGAGCAGCGCGAGCGAAACAACATCCGCCGGCACAGTCTTCGGACCATCCATCGGGGAAAATTCCGGCAACTTGAAGATGCGGACGCCGTCCTCGTCGCAGATTGCCAGGCGATCACCGCGGGCCGCCACCGCCTTGACCGGCTTTGCAGCCACCGTCAACGGCACCTCGGCCCCATCCTCGAGATTCGCCGCGCGCAGGATGCCGTCCAACACCACGAAGGCCATGGTGTCCGAGACGGCAAGTTGCGCGCCGGTCGCCTGTTCGGGACGCGGCTCGCTCACCATGGTGCGCCAGCGCGCTTCGCTCTGCGGCGAATACCTCACCAATGCCCCGGTCCCGCCGGCAAGCCGGGCCGCCAGCAGGATGTCCCCGCCGGGCAGCAGCTCCTGCGCGGCGACCCGGACGATGCGCGGCGAATCCTCCGTCTCGATCCAGTCGTTGAAATAAAATGCCGACCCGGCAACCGACACATCACCGACGATGAAACCGCGGGCCTCGTAGGTTCCAGGCGGCACGGGGCGCCCGGCATCATCCTGACCGTCCCAGTCGGTCGAAAGCCCGTTCAACCCGATGCGGAACCGGTTGAACGTCCACTCGTCGCAAAGCGTCCGCACCAGACGTCCGGACGCATCGAAAATCCCGAGGCTCACGGTCCCCTGGACGCCGGGCGGGACAAACCGGATTTCCACGGGCTCCGGGACGGAAGGAGGGTCCTCCGCGTGCACCCCCGCCCAGCCGAGCAGGAGCAGGCCAAAAATCAGACGTAATAGCGCCATTCGATCTCGGGGAAGATGTTGTCACGATCGCGACAGGCCGCCAGAAAATCCTCGTCGGAATGCCCTGCTGAAAGATTGTCATGGAGGCGGTTGAAGCGCAGAAGATGGTCCCTGCTCCGCTTTGACGCGTAGTCCTTCGCCGTCCCGGTGCGCATGAGGAACGCCCAATCGCTGGACTGCGCCAGCAGCAGCTCGCGCGCCATTTGCTGCAGGGTCTCCTTGATCCATCGCGTCCGGGTTTTGGAGTGCTTGCGAGCCATCCCGATCATGCGCCGCGCCGCCGCGTGCAAATGCGGGTAGATCCATGCGTTCGACTGGTCTAGCCAGACTTCCCAGTAACCCCTGTTGCCCCAACTCGAGGCGCAGGGCTGCACCACCTGCAGCACCTCGTGGTCCGCGAGGTAATCCGAGGGCGTCGCCAGATCGAAGACCTGCTGGTCGTAGGCCGCCTTGCGCAGGAACAGGTTGAGGAACTCAGGCCCCTCGAACCACCAATGCCCGAACAACTCGGCATCGTAGGGGCTCACCAGCACCGGATCGACCGGCATGTCCGCGCACAAGGACTCGAACTGCTTCAGCCTGTTGGCCAGAAAATCTGCGGCATGCGCGTCGGCTGCAGCCTCCGCCCACGGACGGTGGTAAAGCTCCTTGTGCTCGGTGCGTCCGGTGATGCGGTGGTATTTGAGCCCGGTGAACTTCCGCTGGCCATCCGCCCCGAGGAATGGGCGGAGATAATCCATCCCCAAGTCATAGCCGATGTCGCGGTAGAAGTCCCGGTAGGCGGGGTCGCCCGGATAACCCTCCTCCTGACTCCAGACCTGGCGGCTTGAATCACGGTCGCGCGCGAACACAGCCGGCCCCTCGGGGGTGTAGCACGGCGCATAGATCGCAAAGCGCGGCTGAGGGCGCCCGAACATGAGCCCGTGCGCATCGAGCACGAACCATTTCAGATCAGCCTCGCGCAGGAACTTTTCCACACCGGGGAAGTAGGCGCATTCCGGAAGCCAAATGCCCGCCGGGGGACGCCCGAACAATTGGCGGTGGTAGTCGCGCGCCACCATGATCTGCGCCCGGATCGCCTCCGGATAATCCGCCATCAGCGGCAGAAAACCGTGCGTCGCAGCACAGGTGATGATTTCCAGAAGGCCCGAATCCTGAAGCTCGCGGAAGGCCGGCACCAGCCGTCGCCCGCGCGCGGCGAAATAATCCCGCGCCCCGCGGAAGCGGCCGGCGTAAAACCTCGCGAGGGCATTCCGCGGCTCATCCCCGCGCGTGCGGTGGACCTCGCTCTCCGCCAGCGCGACCGAGCGCTCCAAATGCCGCTCCGCCCTCTGCTGCAGCAACGGGTCCTCCATCATCGCGCACAGCGTCGGGGTGAGCGACATGGTGAGGCGCACGGGCGCGCCGTCGTCCACCAGGCGTTCGAAGACCTGCAAGAGCGGAACATACGTCTCGGCAATGGCCTCGTAGAACCAATCCTCCTCGAGAAAATCCCCGTGCTCCGGGTGCCGCACATACGGCAGATGCGCGTGCAGCAGCAGGGCGAATGTTCCTTTCTTCATCAGGGCGCCGAAAGCCCCATACCATCGTCAGCCGCCCCGGCGGCGGCAAGGCCCGCTTTTTCGGCACGGCGTGCGAAAATCATTTTGTGCGGGGACCGTTTCGCGTTTCTTCAATCCTGTGACGCGTCCGCGAACCGTTTCCCTTCTGGTCCTTGCCGTCCTTCTCGGCATGGCGGCATGGTGGGTGCATGGATGGACATCCCGAACGCCCTCCCTCGAACCGCGAGGCGGCCTCTGGTTCCCACGGGCCGTGCTCAACGACGTGCCGCACTTCGCCCAAGCCGACCAACGCTGGTCCTCGGACCGCCTCGGCCCCACCCCCGGCTCCCTCGGCGCCGAGGGCTGCGCCGTCGCCTCCGCCGCCATGGTGCTCGCCTCCTATGGTGCGGATCTCGACCCGGGACGGCTCAACAAATTCCTCCAGACCAACAGCGGATACACCGATCGGGGATGGCTTTACTGGGAAAAGGCTTCCGACTATCCGCCCGCCGTCGCACAGCATGTTTACGAGGACGACGCGTCGCACTTCCTCATCGATTGGAACCTGCTCCGGGGAAATCCCGTGATCGTCCGCCTGCGCTACCCCGACGGCATCACGCACTTCGTCGTCATCGTGGGCAAGTCCGGCTACGAATACCTCATCCGCGACCCGGGGGCGCGCCACGCCGACGGAATCTACCCCCTCTCGGAATTCGGCAGCCCGATTGAAGCCCTGCGCTTCTACGAAAAGTTGCCGTCCACCCCGTCATCCGGATTTCCGCGCGGATGATCAGACACCGGTCTCCGCGCGGAAATCCGCGGTGAATTTCCCGAATATCTGCGCTGTCGCCCGGCTCCATCCATCGACCGCTGACGCCGGGGAAACCTCCGCCATGGGGACCTCTCCCCGGTAAGCACGCTCGAAGACCTGCCGGTTGCCGGAGGGATCGCGCCGGATCAGGACCATCACCATGGAGACGACCGCCCGCGGCCGCGAGGGGTCGCGGTAGTCGGCATACAGCTCGGTCAATCGCGGTTGCACGATGAAGTCGGAGGACAACGGTGCGCCGGGCTCGCGCACCTCCGCCGCATCCGACTGTCCGAGCCACTTGCGGAGACCTCCCGTAAGCGCCTGTGCGGGGGGCACGAGGAAACGATTGTAGAAATCCCGCTCATAGCGCAGATCGTCCGCGCGGTAGAGGAACATCTGCCCAGATGCCGCGGGTGCTGACGCGAACGGCAGCACGGAAATCGAGTTTCCTCCTTGCGCCCCCGCGGGAGCCGCGGGCAACGGAAAAGCGTAGTCCTCCGTGACAACGGCCGGCTGCCGCAGGGAACAGGCCGCCATGGCCAGCAGGCCCAGCGCTCCGCAGAACAATCGGACGTCCTGCCTCATCGGCGTGGCGGCTTGGCTGCAGGGTCGAATGGCGAGCGCTTCGGCGGCTTGCCGAAGAGCAACTGCGACGGATACTCACGCAGATTCTCGCTGAGCACGCGGAAGTTCTCCGCGGTCGCCCGGACATCGCCAACAATGGCTCCGACGGTGTCGGGATTGAGCGCGGGATTGGCTTGCAGGGCGTCCGCCAGCGTCTTGAGCTCGGCGGCCGCCGAGTTCAGCGATGCCATCATGCGCTGTCCCTCCTCACTCAGTTGCTCGACAGGAACCTTGGCGATCTTGCTTCGAAGATCGGTCAGCACCGCCTCCAGTTCGCCGCTGATGCGGGCCACGTCCAACTGCTCAAGACTGTTCCCGAGCTTTTCAGCCGTGGCGTTGAATGTGCCCAGGGTCGTCTTGAGTTCCTCCATCGCGCTCCCCACGTCGATGTCGTTGACGGTGTCCATGATGCGGTTGACCGAGTCGAGCATGCTGGTCAAGGTGCCGGGAGCAGATGGAATGTAGTAATTGCGCGGTGTCCACCAGATTTTGAGGGGGGGCGTGCGGTCTGGCTGGGTGAGGTAGTTCAACTCCGCGAAATTCAGGCCCGTGACACCCTGCGGCTGAAGCATGACCCGCAGCCCCTGCTTGACCGCGTCGTCGATGACAGGCCCGATATCCCTCTCGAACATCCCCGCGAAAACCCTCACGTCCACCTCCATCTCCAGGTAGACGTAGTCCAATCGTCCGCCCTCGGGCTGCGGACCATAGACGTTGAAACAGAAATCAATCCGCGAAACACGCCCGATCGGCACGCCGCGGAACTTGACCGCGGACCCAATATCGACCCCCTGCACCGTGCCGTCTACATAGGTCTCGAGGTAAATCCTGGGACGGAACATGCTGCCCGCCCCGAGAAAAATCAGCCCGCCCGCCAGCAGGGCGAATCCGACGAGAATGAAGATCCCGATTTTGAAATATTTGGGGTTGGTCGTCATGGGTTCAGACTGCAACGGCCTTCTGCGGTTCCCTCCGGAAAAACGCCCGCACATAGTCGTCCGATGGATGGTCGCGAAGTTCGACCGGCGTCCCTTCGGCTGCAATGGAGCCCTTCTCCAGAATGATCGCACGGTCGCCGATGGCATAAATGCTGGCAAGCTCGTGGCTGGCGATGACAAAGGTGATGCCAAGGTTGCGTGAAAGCGTGCGGATCAATTCGTCAAGCTCCGCCGACGTGATCGGGTCGAGTCCGGCAGAGGGCTCGTCGAGAAACAGGATGCCCGGATCGAGCGCCATGGCCCGCGCCACCGCGGCGCGCTTCTGCATGCCACCGCTGATCTCGGAGGGCAGATAGTCGGCAAACTCCCCCAGCCCGACCTGCTGCAGCTTGAGCAGGGCCAGCAAATGACGGGCGGGTGCCGGAAGCTTCGTCCATTCTTCCAACGGAAGCGCGACGTTTCCGGCCAGCGTCATGGACCCGAACAGGGCCCCTCCCTGATACATAACCCCGAACTTCCGGAGGATTCTTTGCCGTGCGGCACCGGACGCGCCGACGATGTCTTCCCCGCCGATGAGCACCTCGCCGCCGAGCGCGGGGTGGAGCCCGATCATGTTCTTCAGCAGCGTGCTCTTGCCCGATCCGGAACCCCCGAGGATCATGAAGACTTCACCGCGCCGGACACTGAAACTGATGTCCTGAAGAATCACGCGGCCGGCATAGCCAGCCGTGAGCCCACACACCTGGATGATCTCGGTTTCGTGCATGGTCAAAAATCCAGCTGGTAGTAAACGACGGCGAAAATGGCATCGAGCACGACCACGAGGAAAATGCCCGTCACCACCGACCGCGTGGTGGAATCACCGACCGCCGCCGCGCCTGCGCCTGTCTGCAGCCCGCGCATGCACCCCACACCGGCCACCACGGCTCCGAAGAACACGGATTTGATGAGCCCAGCAAGCACGTCGTCCGCGCCGAGGGATCCGGCGAGCTGGTTGGTAAGTGCGGCGAGCGGAAAGCCGAGGAGAAGCATGACAAAGAGCCCCCCGGCAATCCCGATCACCATCGCATAAACCGTGAGCACAGGCGTCACCACCACGCCCGCAAGCACGCGGGGGACGGCGAGAAAGCGCACCGGCTCGAGTCCCATGGTGGTGAGTGCCGCAACTTCCTCGTTGACCTTCATCGTCCCGATCTCCGCTGCGAACGCCGATCCGGAACGACCGGCCAGCACAATGGCGGTCATGAGCGGTCCGAGTTCGCGCGAGATGGAAAGCGCCACCAGGTTGACCACGAAGATATCTACACCGAACTGGCGCATGGGCATCGCCGCCTGGAAAGCCATGATCATGCCCATGAGGAAGCTGATCAACGCCACGATGGGCAGCGCGTTCGTGCCCGCCTTTTCGACGATGAGCCACCATTCGCGCAGCCGCAGGCGCCGGGGATGGCGTCCCAGCGACACGAGTCCCGCGGTGACTTCCCCGACGAATTCCGTTTCCTGCACCCATTCGCCGGTCCTCATCGCAACCGCGCCGCCGATGTCTGCGACCCAGTTGCCATGGCCGCGCTCGGGTGTCCGGGGTTGCTCGAGCTTCCGTCTGTCCACCGCGTCGAACATGTCGCGGAACTTCGGCGCCAATCCCTCGATGCGCACGGGCACACGGGACTCCTTCGCCGCCTTTTCAAGCGCAACCAGCATCGCAAAACCCGCACCCCCGCAGTAATCGACACCCCGGCAATCGACGGTCAGATGATTTTCCGCCCGCGCCGCCTCCGAAGTCGCCTGCTTCCAGCACCGCGCCACGGCATCGTCGTCCAAGCGACCCCGCAACCGAATCACGACATCCCCGCCCCCATGCTCCACCCGGAGGGATACGGACTCCGTTGGAGGGTCACCTTGCATGACTCAAGGCAATGTGGCACCGGCGCGGATGCCGCGCGAGCAGTTTCAGGCAGGCTCCTCGATCACCGGCGGCCTCGCGGACAACGCGAGAAAGGCACCGCAGAGCAGGACGGCCCCCGCCACGATCTGCAGGGGCCGGAACGTCTCGCCGAAGAGTGAGGAGGAAATCAGCGCCGTTCCCAGCGGGCACAAAAGCAGGGCCGATTGCGCTGGCGCCGCACCGACCGCGCGGATGCCGATGTAGTAGAGCCAGTGGCCAAGCCCGATCGCGAGCATTCCGGACCCGACGAGAACGAAGTTGTTCCACCAGCCTGCATGCAGCACCGCGGTCCCGTCGCCGAACATCAGCATGAGCGGGAGAAGGAACACGGCCGTGAACATGCAGATCACTCCGAAGCCCACCGTCGGCCCCGTGCGTGCGGTGAACTTCTTCACGAGGATCCCGTAGGCTGCCCAGCCAAGGGAGGCGAACAATGCCAGCCACAGCCCCAAGGCCGACAGTTTCCCCGTGGCGCCGCCACCCGGCACGTAAACCAATCCGGCCACCCCGGCAAGGGCGAGCATGGTGCCCGCCAGAAACTTCACGCTGCGCGTGATCCAGCGCTCATCCGCAAAGAACACCACTGCAAGCACGGCGGTGAAGATCACCGACATGCGGCCGAGCAGCGCATAGAGCCCAGGCCAAAGCAGAACCACCGCCATCGTCTGGGCGATCTGGTGCACCACGTTCGGAACCGCGGCCATGGCGCTGCCCGCCCACTCGCGGGCGGTCAGCCGTCTCGGGGAGCGCCACGAGGTCCACGCCACGGCTGGAGCCATGACGACGCATGCCGCCAAGTAGCGGTAAAAATTCTGGGTCCACGGGTCGAACGACTTTGCCAGCCAATACTGGAAAACCGGCGGGGTGGACCAGATGATGACGGTCGCGAACAGCGCCAGCCGTCCGCGCCACACATGCTGCGCGGCGCTCACGCTCCGGCGTCGCGGGGAGGACGCCCCTCGTCCACCTCGATGAGGTCGAGCATCGTCTGCACATCGGTCCGGCCTCCCATCCCCAAGCCTTGCAACCGCGTCCGCAAACGCTCCGCGAAACGGTCCTTCCACCCGCATTTCCGCAGAAATTCGTTCCAGAGGAAAATATCCCCCTCCGTCGGACGGCGCCCGCGCTCCATGCACCACTCGAGAACTTCCGCGTCGGACCCTCCTTCCGCGACGCGCTCCGCGACATCCCCGTGGCTCACGTGGAGAAACGAGCAAAGCCCCCCGTCGAACCCCTTTCCAAAGTTCTCATGATAATCCTCCGGCAGTTCCCCGCCCTGGAAGAGACGGATCTTGTCGAGCATCCTGGGGAAAAAGAGGATGCCGCCTTCGCGGTCATACGGACTGCGCGGGAACCGGCTGTTCATGATGGCATGAAGTCTGCCCGCACCGGGTCCGAAAGTCGATGGCCATACGCGCGTCCAGGAGCCATGATGCCACGTCATGAAACCCGGCGCGGATCTTTCCCTGGACATCTCCGGCATCGCCTACGGCGGTGCGGGTATCGCCCGGCACGAGGGTCGCGTCGTCTTCGTCCCGTTCACCATCCCCGGCGAAACAGTGAATGCGCGGGTCACCGCCGTCCACCGCAGTTGGGTCAAAGCGGAAGTCACGGACATCACCAGGCCCTCCCCGGACCGCGTGCAGCCGCCTTGTCCATGGTTCGGCCGCTGCGGGGGTTGTGCGTATCAGCACATGGCTTATCCACGCCAGCTCGAAGCCAAGACGCACCAAGTTGCCGAGGCCCTTCGCCGGATCGGAAAGTTCAGCGACCCGCCGGTCGAGCCTGCAAGGCCATCACCCCTCGAGTATGGCTACCGCAACCGCATCACCGTGCATGTGGAGCCGCCGGTCGTCGGATTCCGCGGCACCGACCCGCGGCGTCTGGTCGGCGTGGACCGATGCCTGCTGGCCGACGAAACCGTGAACGCCGCCCTTGGGCATCTTCGCTCCAAGAAGCGCCTGCGCCCGGGCCCCGCCACCCTGCGCAGCCATCCCGAACTTGCCGGATTCCGGCAGGTCAATGATCAGGCCGCCGACATCCTCGCCGTCGTGGTGGAGGAAGCCGCGGGCGACGGCGGACTGCTGATCGATGCCTACTGCGGAGCGGGGTTTTTCGCCAAGCGGCTGCGCGGACGTTTCACGAATGTCATCGGGATCGATTGGGACAGCCGGGGCGTCGAGGCGGCGCGAGCCGATGCCGCCCCAGGCGAGGAATACCGCGCGGGGGATGCCGCGGAACTGCTGCCCGACGCGCTGGAGGGATCCCCGGACGCCGTTGTGCTCCTCGACCCCCCGGCGCAGGGGATCGCACAGGCTGTCATCGACTCCCTCCTCGCCGCCCGCCCTGAACGCCTCGTTTACGTCTCCTGCGATCCCGCCACCCTTGCCCGGGATCTCTCCAGATTGGCCTCAGCCTACCGCCTTGCACGCGCCGTGCCCGTGGACATGTTCCCGCAAACCGCCTCGATTGAGACGGTGTGCGTGCTCGAAAGGATGGATGACAAGATCCCGTGACACCTCGGGCGCCCGGCTTGTCCACGGACCTGCAGTCTGTCACCTTGGATGCCCTCCTCCCTGATGCCGTCGATCCGCCGTTTCCTTCCGAAGACCGGTCTGCTGCTGGCCGCCACCGTGTTGCTATGTCTGTCCGGGTGCGCCTCGAGGAAGGGTCTCATCGTCGAACCAGGCGAACCTGAGGTTCTTTACGACGCCAAGCCGGTCGCCGTCCTGCAGGGCAAGGCATCCTATTACTACGGGCGCTGGATCGGCAGGCTGACTGCCAACGGGGAGACCTACAGGGCAGGTGATGTCACGGCGGCGCACAAGACGCTTCCCTTCAACACCATGGTCCGCGTGACCAACCTCAAGAACGGAAAGTCGGTCATCGTCCGCATCAACAACCGCGGCCCCTACATCAAGGGCCGCATCCTCGACCTGAGTCTCGTGGCTGCCCAGCGCATCGAGATGACCAAGGCCGGCGTCGTCCCGGTGAAGGCGGAAATCCTCCGCAAGATCGACGTCGCACCGAAGCTCGACCGCAGCAGGGTTGCCTCATCAAGGCAGAAAGCCCGGACAAACGCGGAATCCCGGACTGCAGGCGGCACACCCCGCAATTGATTCCATGGGCGGCGCCCCGCCGCACATTCACGTCCGTTGACCGGCTGGAGAAAACACCGCCCCGTTCCGGATCGCAATCTCGTGCCAGTCGGCCACAATCGGCGCCATCACCTGCTCGTTGGGGAAAGCGCTCCAAGCCCGGTCCAACGAACGTCTCCACACATCCGTCCACTTCTCTTCATCCCACGCGAGCGTTTGGTTGATGAGCTCCGCCGCCTGTCCGGCCGAGTGGTAAACGGCACCGGCCCCGTCGAGGTAACCTTCGGCACCATCGCATGCCCGGACGAGCGGCCACGCTCCCGTGGCCATGGCCTCCGCGATTGAAATCGGCATGCCGAAGACCGAGTCCGGATTGGTCGTGTGGACATAAATGGCGGCCCGGGCCATCAGGGCTGCAACCTCCTCATGAGCGAGGCTGACCTTGATCTCCACCGGGGAATCGAGTTCGTCGCGCCACCCGATGATCTCCTCGACCTTCTCCTCCATGAGCAACGCGCGCCCGAGCACCAGGACAAAACGGTGCCGCGGGCAATCCTTGGCCATGGAAAAAAAGTCGCGGTAACCCTTCGTCAGCAATCCGGCGCCGACGCGCAGGACGAGGAGACGATCCTTCCCGGAACACGGCGCCGGCGGGTAAAGAGCGGGAAGAAATGACGTGGTGGATGTCCGGAACTTGGGCGATGTCCAAGGCACCCTCGCCCGCAAATGCCCGAACAGGTAAAGCCGCGCTGTCGCAGGATGGGCGTCGAGGCGGCGCATCGTGTCATCATTGAACTCGAATCCATGCACCTTGCACGTGTGCGGGATGCCCCGGCGATGCACGGTGTCGGCATAGTCGAGCGCAGAACTCAGCCAATAGGTGTGCACGACATGAGGCTGGAAGTCATCGATCGCCTCGTCGAGCGTCCCACGATGCACCGGCACGTCGTTGGTATGGGGAATGCAGGGTGTCGTCTGAGCCCAGACCTCGACATCCACCCCCAGCGCCCGCGCCCCTTCCAAGTCGGACCGGATGTAGGATTCCGTCGCCTGGGGGAAATGCCAGAGCGCCCACAGGACCCGGAGCCCCCGGCGAGCACGCGGACGCCGTTTGCAGCGCACCGCCTCCAAGGAGGGTCCATGCGGCTGCGTCAAGGTGATGCGGTCGGAACGCTGTTTGTCGTGATATATTCCGGCCATCACGGGGATCGCCTGCACGCCGACCCGGTCGGCGACCCGCAGAATGTAATCCCAATCCATGAGCCGCGGCAGCGTTGTGTCGAACTTCACCCCGACCGAGCGGCGGTGCAGGAATGCATTGAGATCGATGAAATTCCCGCTCTCCAGCTTCTCCAGGTCGCATGCCGGCCAACGCACGCAGGTTCCCCATTCCCGGACAACAAGCTGGGCCCCGTAAGCGGCCGCCAGATCCTGATCCGACAGGAACCACCACGCCGCATCCTCAAGATAGCCGGGCGCGAAGGTGTTGTCAGAATCCAGCCATGCCACCACATCCCCGCGGGCCTCCAACAGTCCGGCATTGCGGGCCGCTGCCGCCCCCTCGGGCGCCCGGGTGACAATCCGCAAACGGGGCTCGATCTGGCTCCAGCGATCCAAGACGGATCGGGTTCCATCCCTGCTGCCATCATCCACAACAATGGCCTCCCATGAGGAAAATGTTTGGGCCGTCAAAGAGCGGAGCGCTCCTTCCACAACATCGGCGCGATCCCGGGCAACGAGGATGACGCTGAAAAACGGCCTTCCGCTGCCTGACGGGGGCTCCATCGCAATCCTGCTGAGTTTCCAAGTCTGGTGCGCGAGCAGAAAGTCCTGGCCCTCCCGCGTGCGATCAAGTCCATGCACATCATGCGGCGCAGGTTTCAGCTGGTCTGGCCGCCGGGAGGCCTCCTGCACTCGTTGCTCCAAGGCGGCGACCCTCGCCTCCAAGACCGGCAACGCCGCCTCCCACCGCGAGGCGAGCATCTCAAGAAGCTCCTCCGGCCTGCCCGACCCGATCCGCGAAACGCGACGGCCGATCCTGCGAAGAATCTCCCTCATGGAACACGCCCTCCATCGCGGCCGAAGATTTGCATGGCTGCATTCTTCCAACGGCACTCCGATCTGCACAAGTCCGGGGTGGCGCCCTTCCCGACTTTTCGCGAATCGCGCCTGAATACCGCGACCAACACTTTCACGAATGGATTGCTGTTATTTTGC
This sequence comes from Chthoniobacterales bacterium, assembly GCA_014879535.1. GTDB lineage: Bacteria > Verrucomicrobiota > Verrucomicrobiia > Chthoniobacterales > JACTMZ01 > JACTMZ01. The sequence continues at coordinate 37,728 of JACSRX010000008.1, read as the reverse complement.
ATGGGAAAATTCGATGCAACGAACCATCAGGCCGAGTTCGCGAAAATCTCCAATATGCCTGCTCTGATCGGGAACCCTGCGATCCGGAAAGCGGAACTCAAGAACGTTACGGTCACTCACCAACGTTGCGGGAAGTGGGAAATCCACGGTGAACCATCGCTCATTTCCGGTATGCACTTCCCATACGGTCTCCCCGTTGAGCGAAGCCTCCACCCTCTGCGGGCCGGCGGTGCGAACGGTCATGCGCACTTGGAGCCCACGGCCCGGCCACGAGGAAAAGATCACCGCTGCGTTCGCCCCCATCGACCACCGCCCCTCACTCTCGCAGGCATCCCATCTTCCAAGAAGATAGGGAGCACTGTCCGGACCACGGAAATCCAGGACCGAGGGAAGCGTCGGAAATTCCTCGGGAAGAATCAACGGCTCCGGCAACAGGTCCGCGACGAACTGAGGACGCCTCCAATCCCACAGCCTTTCCCGAGAGTCGTCGATGCTCGCCGGCACGATGTTCCAATTCCATGTCTTCGGTTCGATGGCGCCGCGTCCGTTGACAAATGCACCCCACAGGACGAGCAGAAGGCCGCACGCCAAGGCGAAGCGGCGGCGGCAGGCCGGCTCCCTCCACACGGCCTCCCAGCCGATGGCCGCGAGAAGAACAAACCACGGGACAAGCGGCGTTGCGAATCGCGCCCCGTAGCAATGCCCTGCCGTCGACGAGTGCGCGGCGTGGACAACGTAGTGGAGCACGATGACGGCAAACGCCGCGGTGACCAAGTCGCGATCCCCCACCCGCGCCCGGTTCCTCACCACCATCCAAACGGCCCACGCAGCCGCCGGAAAATAGACAAGAATGCCGCGTGACGGACTGAAAATGTGCGACGCCAGCGCATCCGGCACATCCCGGAACTTCAGCATGGAAGTCGAATAGTATTCCGGCAGCGGCGTCCCGAACGTGTGCAGCGACCACAAGACGAACACAACCAGCCACACGGCGCCGGTCACCAGGAGAGGCCATGCATTCAGGCGATGACGCCATACCACGATCCCCGTGATTGCAGCGACCGGGATGCTGTAGGTCGGCTTCACAAAATACATCCATGAAAGGCAGCTTCCGAGAATGATCAGACCCGGGAGGCGCAACGGTTTCACCACCATGAGCAATCCGATCGAAAGCAAGAGAAGGCCCCAAGTGTCCATCCAAACCGCCCGCGAAGCGGTGCTCCAAACCGGTGAGCCGAAGGAGGCGGCGATGGCGATGACCATCGCCGCCCGTCCGCCGGTGAATTGCGCGGCCAACCGCCACATCAGAATGCCGAGGACGGCACATAGGAGCGCCCCGAGGAGCTTCTGCAGTGCATCCTCCCGGGTGGGATCATACCTGCCCTCCTTGTCGAACACGCTGCCGCCGAACGGCCGGACCAAGGCCATGAAGGGGACGCTGAAAACGGAACCTGCCGCCGGATAGAACAGGCGCTCGTGGCCGCCGGATTCGAGGATGCGGTAGTCAGGAACCTCGGCCAACCCGTCGAGTTTCAAGGTTCCGTCCGTCAGGAGAACCTCGGAAGCCAGCAGCGCATAGCGCGAATCGGTCACCGTGACATGGGGTGAAAGGTAGAATGCTGCAAAAAGGACGGTGAAGAACCCGGCACCGGCAAGAATGTGACGGATGCGCTCAAACATGCGGCGCTACGGGACAAAGGAAATTCGCCGGCGCAACCAAACCGTCCTCAGGATATCACCGACAAAAAGCACCAAAAACAGAAGTCCGCCTTTGGCGATAAGTTTCATCCCCGTATCCGGCACGCGCCCCAACCTGCTGTCCATGTCTGCAAGTGCAGCTTCGTAGTCATCCTTTCCATGGTTCAGCTTGGCGAACTCCTTCTCGTCGTCCTCCTTGGGGGTGTAGACGACGAGTTGTCCGGATTCACCTGCATAGGCCGGTTGCAAACCAAACAGCCGGGACAAAGCCTTGGCCATTTTATGCCGTTCCTCCAAAGCTTCCCCCTCCAAGGCAAACTTCGAGGCAGTCAGGCACACCGCCAAGGCGGGGTAAACTTGGGGCCTCCACAGCCTGCGAGCCTACCGAAACACAACTTGCCTGTCCACGGACCACCTCCCCCGTCGGTTCCCGAGTCCAAGCGGCACGGGAAACCTCCATGAGGATCAGCCCGGGATGCTTTTGAGCATCTCGGCGTTGGTCGGGTATTTGCGGACGAAATGCAGCAGGCGCTCGATGGCCTCGATCGGCTTGTGGCCGGCGAGACCCCGGCGGATCACGTTGATCTTGTGCAGCTGATCCTCGGGAAGGAGCAGTTCCTCGCGGCGGGTGCCGGAAAGGAAGATGTCCACGGCCGGGTAGATCCGCTGGTCGCTGACCTTGCGGTCGAGCACCAACTCCATGTTTCCGGTGCCCTTGAACTCCTGGAAGATCAGCTCGTCCATGCGGCTGCCGGTGTCGATGAGCGCGGTGGCCATGATGGTGAGCGATCCGGCCTCCTCGGTGTTGCGGGCCGCCGCGAAAAGCTTGCGCGGAATCTCGAGCGCGCGCGAATCGACGCCGCCGCTCATGGTGCGTCCGCCGCCGCCGGTCGCATTGTTGAAGGCGCGTCCGATGCGGGTGAGCGAGTCCATGAGCACGAACACATCCTTGCCCATCTCGACGAGGCGCTTGGCACGCTCGATGGCGAGGATGGCGATGCGCGTGTGGCTCTTGATGTCGCTGTCGTTCGAGCTGGCCATCAGCTCGGCCTGCGGCACGGTGCGCCGGATTTCGGTCACTTCCTCGGGCCGCTCGTCCACGAGCAGGATGATGAGCTTCATCTCCGGATGGTTCTTCACCACAGCCTCGGCGATGTGCTGGAGCAGCGTCGTCTTGCCCGTGCGCGGCGGCGCGACGATCAGCCCGCGCTGGCCCTTGCCGATCGGCGTCATGATGTCCATGACCCGCGTGGTGTAACGTTCGGGATCGGTCTCCAGGCCGATGCGGGAGTTGGGATTGATCGTGGTCAGCTCCTCGAAATACGGGATGTTCGCGTATTTGGCCGGATCCTCGCCCTCGATCTCGGTGCAGCGGAAAAGCTGCGGACCGCGGCTGCCCTTGCGGATCTCGCCCTTGATCCAGATGCCGTCGCGCAGGTTGTGGGCGCGCACGACCTCGGGGGTGACGAAGATGTCGTTGTTCGACTGGGTGAAGTTGCGCTTCGGGTTGCGGAGGAAACCGAATCCCTTGCCGCTGACCTCGACGATGCCCTCGGCGAACACGGGTTCGCCCTGCGGCTCTTCCTCGATCGGCTCGCCGGCATCGGCCGGACCGTCGCCGCCACCGCGCGGTCCCTGATCCTGACGGTCACCGTCGCGGAAGCGGCGTTGGCGGCGTTGGCGGAAATTGCGGAAGCGTCCGCGGCGTCCCCCCTCGCGTGGTGCGGCTTCCCCGCCTTCGGGTGCCGGGAGTGCCGGGTCGGGTCGGTGCTCGGGGAGCGCCTGTTCGCGTTCGTGCACCGGAAGGGCCGGGGCGGATGATTCAGGGGCGTTGGTCTCGTCCATGGTGTTTTGTTTCAGTTCTGTCCGGCAAGCCGCTCGATCATTCCGGCGGGCAGGTCGAAATTCGAATAGACGTTCAGCACGTCATCGTTGTCATCAAGGGCGTCGTGCAGGTGCAGCACCTTGGAGGCCGTCTGCTCGTCGGACACGAGCACGGTCGTGCGCGGCACGAAGACCAGCTTCTGCGAGCTGACGGGAACGGAGGCCGCACGCAGGGCCTCCGCCACGGCGGAAAGGCGATCGGGCGCCGTGGTCACCACGTGGGGATGGCCCGGCTCGCTGGTCAATTCGTCCGCCTCGGCCTCGAGCGCCAGTTCGAGCAGGCGGTCGGTGTCGGAAGCCTCCTCGGGGACGGTCACCTCCCCTTTGCGCTGGAAAAGATACGCCACGCTTCCGGCGCCGCCGAGGTGGCCGCCATGCTTGGAAAAAATCAGCCGCACGTCGGCCGCCGTGCGGTTCTTGTTGTCCGTGGCCGCCTCGATGAGCACGGCAACCCCGTCGGCCGCGTAGCCTTCGTAGATCATCTCCTCCAGCGCCGCCTCACCGGTGTCGCCGGACCCGCGCTTGATCGCGCGATCGATGTTGTCATTCGGCATGTTTTGTGTGCGGGCGATCGTGATGGCCGAGCGCAGCCGGACATTGGCGTCCGGATCCGGACCCCCCAGCTTCGCGGCAACGGCGATCTCTTTCGCCAGCTTGGAGAACAACTTCCCCCGCTTCGCGTCGATCGCGCCCTTGATGCGCTTGACTTTGGACCACTTGTTGTGACCGGCCATGAAGTGCACCCGGATATCCATCCGGGCCCCGGTGATGAGAATACGTGTGCTTAGGTGTGTTCGTGGGTGATTGTGCGCCGGGCTTGGGCAGACATCTGCCGGCCTCGCATCAAAAGGGAAACGCGACGGGCGGCGCGGACAATCGGAACAAGGGAAGCAGACACCAAGACGTCCCCCCTGTCAACCTGCCAATGCAAAAATCCCGCCCCCTGCTCAAACCATGATGGCCCGGGCGATTTCCTCCTCGGCCGCCTCGCCGAAGAGCCGGTCCACCAAGGCGAGGCCGAATTCGAGGGCGGTTCCGGCCCCGCGGGAGGTGATGATCACACCGTCCTCGACCAGGCGCTCGCCGGTGAGCGCCTCCGGCAGTTCATTGGCCACCGAGACATGGGCCGTGAAGCGTTTGCCCTCCAGCAAACCCGCATCCTCAAGCACCAGTGGCGCGGCACAGATTGCTGCGACAAGCCTGCCGTCCCCGGCAAAGGTGCGGGCAAGAGAGGCTGCGCGACCGTCCTGGCGAAGGGCCTCCACAGCCGGGCCTCCGGGAATCAGCAGCAGATCGAATTCCCCGGCGTCCAAGCGATCCAGACAGGCATCCGCGCGCAGGGTGATTCCGTTGCGCCCCCCGACATCCAGATTGTCATCCAGCACGGCAAACACCACCTCGGCCCCGGCACGGCGCAGCACATCGACCGGCGCAACCAACTCGAGTTCCTCGAACCCCGGCGCCAGCAGACAAAGCACGCGCTTCTTCATGGCGGCACTTTACCACCGGAATCAGGCGGGCAACAGGCTTTCCCTGCCGCCGCCGAGTCATGAAAGCAAGAACGCCGCCCCGCGAACGGGACGGCGCTGAAAGGAGGAAAAGGGGTTCCTCAGCGCGAGTAGAGCTCGACGACGAGCTGCTCGTTCACGACCGGCGCGATTTCGTCGCGGGTCGGGATGCGCGAGACGGTTCCGGAAAAATTCTCGCGGTCCACCACGAGCCACTCGGGCACCGTGCGGATCTGCGTGGCTTCCATGTGGCGGGCCGCCAAGGCGCGGGCCTTGGCCGTGTCCTTGATCGCCACGACATCGCCGGGCCGCAGGTTGGCCGAGGAGATGTTGTTCTTGCGTCCGTTGACCTTCACATGCCCGTGCGAGACCATCTGGCGGGCGGCGGTGCGGGTGCGGGCGAAGCCGAGACGGTAAACGATGTTGTCGAGGCGCGTCTCCAGCAGCTGGAGCAGGGTCTCGCCGGTGATGCCGCGGCGGGAAAGCGCCGTCTCGAAGTAGCGGCGGAACTGCCGCTCGAGCACGCCGTATTGCGCCTTGAGCTTCTGCTTCTCGGCGAGGGCCTGACCGTATTCGGAGACTTTGCGGCGCATGCCCTTCTGCCCGTGCATTCCGGGCGGGTAGCTGCGGCGCTCGAAGTGCTTCGGCGAACCGATGAGGAAAATGCCGAAACGACGGCTGAGCTTGGTTTTGGGTCCGGTGTAACGAGCCATGGGAGAGTGTTCAGTTTACAGTGTTCAGTTTTCAGCAAAGCCCATCAGACGCGGCGGGCTTTGGGCGGACGGCAGCCGTTGTGCGGCACCGGGGTGACATCCTTGATGACGGTGATTTCGAGACCGATCGCCTGAAGGGCGCGGATGGCGGACTCGCGGCCGGCGCCGGGACCCTTGACGCGGACTTCCACTTCCTTGAGCCCGTGGCCCATGGCCTGACGGGCGGCGTCCTGCGCGACGAGCTGCGCGGCGTAGGCCGTGCTCTTGCGGGAGCCCTTGAAGCCGACTTTGCCGGCGCTGGAGGCACCGAGAACGGCGCCGCGGGGATCCGTGATGCTGACAATCGTGTTGTTGAAGGTGGCCAGAACGTGGGCGATGCCCTGCGTGACGTTCTTGCTGCCCTTGGCCTTGACGACCTTGGCCGGGGCGATGGGCGCATCAAGCGACAGGATGTCGTCGGCGGAGGACGGGGCGGCGGCTTCGGCGGTCTTGGCCTCGGCTTCCTTCTTCTTCGCCGTCTTGCCCTTGGCGGCTTTCGGCTTGGCGGCCTTGGCGGCCTCCCCTTCCGGTTTGGCTTCGGCGGCGGGTGCCTCCGCGGCAACTTCCGCAGCCTCGGTCGCCTTCACCTCGGGTGCTCCGGGATGATGCTCCGCAGTCTCGTCCTTGCGGCGCGCGTCCTGCGATTCACCGGTGATTTCGTTTTTTTCGTCGCTCATGTTTCGTGGGGATTAGACTTTGCCGGCCTTGGCGTCGGGGTTCTTCTGCACGCCGACCGTCTTGCGCGGCCCCTTGCGGGTGCGGGCGTTGGTCGAGGTGCGCTGACCGCGCACGGGAAGGCCGCGGCGGTGACGGATGCCGCGGTAGCAGTTGATCGCCTGGAGGCGCTTGAGGTTGCCCTGCAGCTCGCGGCGGAGGTCACCCTCGATGAGGATGCCGTTGTTCGTGATGATGTGCACGATCTGCGAGATCTGCTCGGGCGAAAGGTCTTTCGCGCGCGTGTCCGGATCGATGGAGGCTTCGGCGAGGACGCGTTTGGCGATGGCGGGCCCGATGCCGTAGATGTAGGGCAGCGAGGCTTCGATGCGTTTGTTGGGCGGGATTTCAACCCCGAGGAGGCGTGGCATGGCTGTTGTTATCCTTGTCTTTGTTTGTGGCGGGGATTCTTGCAAACAACGCGCACGACGTTGTTGCGCCGGATGACCCGGCAGCTTTCGCAAAGGCGTTTCACTGAAGCTCTGACTTTCATTGTTATGGTTCCTTTATTTCCGGCGGTAGGTGATGCGGCCCTTGCTCAAGTCGTATGGGGACAACTCGAGCATGACTGAATCACCGGGCAAGATGCGGATGAAGTGCAGGCGCATCTTGCCTGAGATGTGCGCGAGAACCCGGTGTCCGTTGGGCAATTCCACCCGGAACATCGTGTTCGGCAACAACTCGACAACCTTGCCTTCTACTTCAATAGCGTCTTTTTTCGCCATGTCAAAACTTCCGGTTCATCTTTTGTAACCAGAACCGTGTGCTCAAAATGGGCCGAAGGCAGGCCGTCCGCCGTGACCACTGTCCACTTGTCGTCCAGAATGCGCACCCCGGCCGCCCCGAGGTTGATCATCGGCTCGATGGCCAGAGTCATCCCTGCCTTGAGCTTGGGACCGGTTCCCGGCTTGCCGAAATTCGGGATTTGAGGGTCTTCGTGCAGTTTCCGGCCCACCCCGTGGCCGACGAACTCGCGGACCACGGAATACCCGCGGGCGAGCGCGGCCTGCTCGATGAAAGACGAAATATCTCCGACGCGGCTCCCTTGGGTGACATGCGGAATGACGTCGCGCAAAATGCGGGCCGAGTCCTCGACCAGACGGTCCACCGCGGGCGGAACCACGCCGATGCGGATGGTGGTGGCGTTGTCGCCGATCCAGCCGTCTTTGACCACCCCCACATCGAGTTTGAGGATGTCGCCGTAAGCCAGACGGCGGTTGCCGCCGATGCCATGGACAACCTCCTCGTTGATCGAGACGCAGAGATGGCCCGGGAAATTGCGGTAGCCGAGGAACGCGCTTTTGGCCCCGGCCTCGGCGATGAACTGCGCCGCGGCCTCATCGATGTCGCGGGTGGTCATCCCCGGTGCGACGAGGTTCTCGAGCCGGTCGAGCACCTCGGCCGCCGCACGGCAGGCGGCGCGCATCTGGTCGATTTCGCGGTCTTTCTTGATGGGAATCATCGCGGACAGAAAGGGGATCAAGCGGAGTCGGCGCGTGAAGCGGTTAGCGGCCGCTGGCCAGATACGCGGCGGTCCCGGCGATGACGAGGATGCCGATGCCGGCCCAGATCCAGACGAGGGCGGAGGACGAAATGACCCTGCCGGTTCCCCCGGCCGTGCGTTCGAAGCGACCTCGCAATTTGCCGCGGCGCAGGAATCCGTCGTAATGGCGCTGCAGCAGGTAGGTCTCCACCTGACGCATGGTGTCGAGCGTCACGCCCACGATGATGAGCACCCCGGTGCCGCCAAAGAACTGCGCCGTCATGTAGGGAACATTCATCCCTTGGGCGAGCAGCTGCGGCAGGATCGCGATGAGGGTCAGGAAGATGGCACCGGCGAAAGTCAGCCGGGTCATGGTGTAGTCGAGGAAATCGGCCGTCGGCTTTCCCGGACGCACCCCGGGAATGAACCCGCCGTATTTCTTGAGGTCGTCGGCGATCTGCGCGGGCTGGAACTGCGTGGCCACCCAGAAATAGCTGAAGAAAAATATCATGCCGCCGAACAGCACGTAGTGCGGCCAACCGGTGGCGAGCATCGCCGACAATTCGCTGGCCCAGCGGTGGGTCGGGAAGGCCATGCTCAGGATGGTGGAGGGGAAGAGCAGGATGGCCTGTGCAAAGATGATCGGCATCACGCCCGCGTAGTTGACCTTGAGGGGCATGTATTGCGTCTGACCCCCGTAAACCTTGCGGCCGACCACACGCTTGGCGTATTGCACGCTCACGCGCCGCGTGGCCTGCGTCACGGCGATCACCGAGGCGATCACGATGATCAGGAACGCGATGAGCAGGACAAGGACGACGGGACTGACCGCGGCCACCTCACCCCCGGCCGGGACAAAGGTCCGCCATGCCTGGATGAGACCGGCGGGCAACTGGGCCAGGATGCCCACGGTGATGATGATCGAAATGCCGTTCCCGATGCCCCGCTCGGTGATCTGGTCACCCAGCCAGACGAGGAACATCGTGCCCGCGGTGAGGGTGATCACGGTGAGCAGGCGGAAGGACAGGCCTGGATTGTCCACCAACGGGATGCCAAGGCGGTTGATCGTGTCCATGATCCCCGGCAGGAAAGGGTTCGATTCGGGGCTCTCGAACGAAAGCGCCAGCAGGTAGCCTTGGAACAGGCAGAGAATGATGGTGCCGTAGCGCGTGTATTGGGAAATTTTCTGGCGACCCCCGTCCTCGCGCGCCAAGCGCCCGAGCCGCGGAACCACGGCCGTCATGAGCTGCATCATGATCGATGCGCTGATGAACGGCATGATCCCGAGGGCGAAGATGGCGGCATGGCCGAGCGCACCGCCGCTGAAGAGGTTGAACAGCGCCGCCACGCCGCCGCCCGCTTGGGCGTCCGCCACGTTGAGGAACCACTGGCGGAGAACTTCGGAGTTCACCCCGGGGGTCGAGATGACCGAGCCGGCCCGGACGATGATGATCATCGCCAGCGTGAAGAGCACGCGCTGGCGCAGCTCCGGGATTTTGAAGATGTTGGTGAAAGCGGAAATCATGGAGTCATCAACAGGTCGCGGCCATCAGGACCGGGGTTGTCCTTGGCACACAGGCATCGCAGCTGCATCCACTGCGCCGGTTCCCTTTTCCGCCACGGTCATCGAATTCAGGCGATCGTGCCGCCGGCGGCCTCGATCTTGCGCTTCGCGGCCTCGCTGAACTTCGCGCCGGTGATGGCCACTTTCTTGGTCAGCTCGCCGCGGGCGAGGATTTTGACCTCGTCGATCGTCCCGCGCACAAGTCCTTCCTTGCGGAGTGCGGCCTCGTCCACGGTCGCGCCATCACTGAATGCGTTCAGGTCATCGAGATTCACGATGGCGACGCGGGTTTTGAATGCGGTGTTGTTGAAACCCCGCTTGGGAAGGCGGCGGATGAGCGGCATCTGGCCGCCCTCGAAGCCGAGACGGATGCTGCCGCCGGAACGGGCCTTCTGGCCCTTGTGGCCCTTGCCGCTGGTTTTGCCCTTGCCCGAGCTTTCTCCGGATCCGAGGCGCTTGCGGCGCTTCTTGGCGCCGGGACGGGGTTGAAGATTGTGCAGTCGCATGGTCGTCAGGCGGTGGCGGCGATCTCTGCCGCGGCTTCCGCTTTGGATGGTTTGGTCTTGATGCCGCGGACGCGGAAGATTTCCTCGCGCGGGCGGAGCTTGGAAAGCGCCTCGAGTGTCGCCTTGACCACGTTGGCGTGGTTGTTGGAGCCGAGGGACTTCGCCAGGATGTCACGGATGCCGACCGCCTCGCAGACGGCACGCACGCCGCCGCCGGCGATGATGCCGGTGCCGGGGGACGCGGGACGCAGGAGGACGCGTCCGCCGCCGAACTCGCCGGTCACCTCGTGCGGGATGGTGGTCTGGGCGAGCGACATGGGGCGCATCGCCTTGCGGGCGGAGTCGGACGCCTTGCGGATGGCCTCGGAGACCTCCTTGGCTTTGCCGAAGCCGCAACCGACGCGGCCCTTGTGGTCGCCGGTCACGATGAGGGCGCTGAAGCTGAAACGGCGGCCGCCCTTGACGACCTTGGCACAGCGGTTGATGAAGACCACCTTCTCGACCGTATCGGAGGGCTCTTTGGTTTCCTTGGGCCCGCGGTTGTTGTCGCGGCGGCCGGTGTTGCGTGCGTTAGGAGGCATGATCGTGGTTTAGAAATCGAGGCCGGCCTCGCGGGCGGCGTCGGCAAGGGCTTTCACTTTGCCCTGGTATTGGAAACCGCCGCGGTCGAAGACCACTTTGGAAACGGACTTCGCCTTGGAGCGCTCGGCCACGAGGCGGCCGACCGCCTGGGCATTGGCGACATTGGCGCCCGGCTTGCCCACGGATTGTTCCTGCGTGCTGGCCGCGGCGAGGGTCACCCCCTTCGTGTCGTCGATGACCTGGGCGCGGATGTGGCGCCCGGAGAAATTCACCGCGAGACGCGGACGTTCGGCCGTGCCGGCCACCTTCTTGCGGATGCGCTTGTGGCGGAGTTTGATGCTGTCGTGACGTGTCATGGCGGTTACTGGACGGTTTTGCCTTCCTTGCGGCGCACCTGTTCGTCGGCGTAGCGCACGCCCTTGCCCTTGTAGGGTTCCGGCGGGTAGTAGGCGCGGATGTTGGCCGCGACCTGCCCGACGGTCTGGCGGTCGATGCCCTCGACGAGGACCTTGGTGTTGTCGGTGACCGTGATCTTGATGTCCTTCGGGATCTCGAAGACCACGGGGTGCGAGAATCCGAGCGAAAGATTGAGTTTCTGGCCCTGCACGGCGGCCTTGAACCCGACGCCCTGGATCTCGAGCTGGCGGGTGAACCCCGTGCTGACGCCGGTCACCATGTTGTTGAGAAGCGCGCGGGACAGGCCGTGCAGGGCGCGGACCTGGCGGGACTCCGACTTGCGGGCGAGCGTGAGGGTGTCGCCCTCAAGTTTGCCTTCGATGCCCTCGGGAAGGCGCCATGTGAGCTTGCCCTTCGGACCCTCGACCTGCACGGAGCGGTCGGCGGAAAGATTGACCTTCACCTTGGGTGGAAGCGAAACGGGTTTGTTGCCGATGCGGGACATGATTTTCCTCCTTACCAAACAAAGGCCAGAAGCTCGCCGCCGACATTCTGGCGGCGCGCCTCGCGGCCGGTGAGCACCCCGCGGGGGGTGGACAAAATGGAAATGCCCATCCCGCCGAGAACGCGCGGGATTTCGGTGGCTCCGACGTAGCGGCGCAGGCCGGGACGGCTGACGCGCTTCAGGCCGGTGATGGCCGGCGTCTTGTCGGCGAACTTGTTGACGATGCGGATCTGCGGGCGTCCCTCGGTCTTGACCTCGAAGTCGGCGATGTATCCCTCCTTCTTGAGGATGGCGGCGAGGTCGGCCTTGAGGCGCGAGTAGGGCACGAGCATCTCGGCCTTGCGTGCGCGGCTGGCGTTGCGCAGGCGGGTGAGCATGTCGGCGACGGGATCGGTCGTATTCATCGGATCAGGCTTTCTGGGTGGCGGGCTTGGCGCGATCGGTGAAGGGCATGCCCAGTTCGCCGAGGAGCGACTTGGCCTCCTCGTCGGTGTGCGCCGTCGTGACGATGGTCACGTCGAAGCCGATGTTGCGCTTGATTTTGTCGAGTTCGATCTCGGGGAAGATGCTCTGGTCGGCCACGCCGAGGGTGTAGTTTCCCTGGCCGTCGAAGGCGCGGGGCGAGATCCCGCGGAAGTCGCGGATCTTCGGCAGAGCCGTCTTGATCAGGCGCTCGAGGAACTCATACATCTGGCGGCCGCGCAGGGTGACCTTGGCGCCGATCGGCTGGTCCTTGCGCAGCTTGAAGTTCGAGATGCTCTTCTTCGAGCGCGTGCGCACCGGCGTCTGGCCGGTGATGGTCTGGAGCTCGCTCACGGCGATCTCGAGGGCCTCCTTCGGGTCCTGGGCCGAGCCGACGGAGGTGTTGACCACGACCTTCTCGACGCGGGGCACCTGATGCGGGTTGGAGTAGCCGTGCCGGGCCTTGAGGGCAGGGACCACCCTGCTCGTGTATTCTTTGTAAAGTTCGACTTCCATGGGTTACTTCGCCTTGCCCTTGGGCTTCGCGGTCTCCTTCTTCTTTTCGGCGGCTTCGATCCGCTTGACGTTCGAAATGTGGATGGGCCCCTCCTTCTCGACGATGGCGCCGTTCGGGTGCTCCTGGGATTTGCGCGTGTGCTTTTTCACCATGCGCACGCCCTCGATGACGACCTGGTTCTTGCCGCGCAGGACCTGGAGGATCTTCCCCTCGGCCCCGCGGTGGTTGCCTGTGGTGACGCGGACGATGTCGCCCTTGTTGACGTGGGTCTTGATGCGGTTCATAGCACCTCCGGGGCAAGGGACACGATCTTCATGAAATTCTTCTCGCGGAGCTCGCGGGCCACGGGTCCGAAAATGCGGGTGCCGCGGGGGTTGAGATCCTTGTCGATGATGACGATGGCATTCGTGTCGAAACGGAGCGCCGAACCGTCGGGACGGCGGAGCGGCTGGCGCGTGCGGACGATGACTGCGCGGACGACTTCGCCCTTCTTCACGGTGCCGCCGGCGGAGGCCTCCTTGACGTTGGCGGTGATGACATCGCCGACCGAGGCGAACGCGGATTTCTTGCCGATGACGCCGATCATCGTGGCCATGCGGGCCCCGGTGTTGTCGGCGACGTCGAGACGGGAACGGAGTTGGATCATGGCGTTGCTTAGTGTTTGAGGACCTCGACCAAACGCCAGCGCTTCAGGCGGCTGAGCGGCCGGGTTTCCATGATGCGGACCTTGTCGCCGATCTTGGCCTCGTTCTTCTCGTCATGGGCGTGGAACTTGGCCGTCTGCTTGACGATCTTGCCGAAGCGGGGATGCGGCACGCGGCTGACCGTGCGGACCACGACGGTCTTGTCCATCTTGTCCGAGACGACCTCGCCGACGAGTGTTTTGCGGATGCCGCGATCCCGGGCGGGGGCGGTTGTGGTGGCGGTGTCGCTCATGATTTGGCTGCTTTGAGTTTCTGCGTGAGAAAAGTCTCCACCCGGGCCGCCTCGCGGCGGAGCGTGCGGATGAGGGTGGGCTTCTCCAGTTGCCCGCTCTGCTGCTGCAGGCGGAGGTTGAAGATTTCGTGCCGCAGTTCGCGCTTGCGTCCGCGGAGTTCGTCCACGCTGAGTTCGGCGATTTCCTTGGTCTTCATGGTCAGGCGGCGTGGTGACGGGTGATGAACTTGGTGCGCACGGGCAGCTTGTTGGCCGCGAGGCGGAGCGACTCGCGGGCCACGCTCTCGGTCACCCCGTCGAGTTCAAAGAGGATGTTGCCCGGGCGGACGACGGCCACCCAGTATTCGGGGGCGCCTTTGCCTTTGCCCATCCGGGTTTCCGGCGGGCGGGCGGTGACGGACTTGTCGGGGAAAATGCGGATCCAGAGCTTGCCCTTGCGCTTCATGTTGCGCGTGAGGGCGACACGGGCGGCCTCGATCTGCACGTTGGTGATCCACGCGCGCTCGAGCGTCTGCAGTCCGAATTCTCCGAAATCGATGTTGGTGTTGCGCGAAGCGGTTCCCTTGCGGCTTCCCCGCTGGGACTTCCGGAACTTCACACGTTTGGGCATCAAAGGCATGGCGAATATCTCCTAAAAATCAGGCTTCGGGGGCCGGTGGCGGCGGGGGTGGTGTCGGCGCTTCCTCGCGCGCGGCCTTGGGCGCCTCCTCGACCTTGCAGATCCAGCACTTCACGCCGACGGTTCCGGCGACCGTCTTGGCCTCGGTGAAGCCGTAATCGATCGGTGTGCGCATGGTGTGAAGCGGCACTTTGCCCTCGCGATACCACTCGGTGCGCGCGATCTCCGCGCCGCCAAGGCGGCCGGAGCAACGGATCTTGATGCCGAGGGCCCCCTGTTCCATCGCGATCTGCACGGCGCGCTTCATGGCGCGGCGGAAGGAAATGCGCCGCTCGAGCTGGCCGGCCACGCTTTCCGCAACGAGCTGGGCGTCGATCTCCGGGGAACGGATCTCCTGGATGTCGATCTTGACCTGCTTGTCGCCGGACAGGGCCGCGACCTCGCGGGTCATGGTCTCGATCTCGGAACCCTTGCGGCCGATGACGAGACCCGGGCGGGCCGTGAAAATGGTCACACGCAGGCTGTTCCAAGCGCGCTCGATGACGATCTTGGCAACCGCGGCCTGGCGGAGTTTGTTCTTGAGGTGCTCGCGGATCTTGATGTCCGCATGCAGGTGGTCGGCAAAATCCTTGCGCGGGGCATACCACTTCGATCCCCAGTCGCGGGAGAGCGGAAGGCGGAAGCCGATCGGGTGAACTTTTTGTCCCATGGTGTTATTTGGTTTCCTCCGCGGCCGGTGCGTCGGCTTCGGTGGCGGCGGGTTTGGCGGCCTGTTTCTTGACTGCGGCCTTTCTGGCCGACGGCTTGCGCGTCTTGGCCTTGGCGGCCTTCCTTTTCTCGCGGGTCTGGATCTCGATTTCGTCGGTGAGAATGATGCGGATGTGGCTGGTGCGCTTGCGGATCGGACCGGCGCTGCCGCGGGCCTTCGGGATGAAGCGGTTGGCGGTCGGTCCCTCGCCCACCACGGCTTCGCGGACAACCAGGCTCTCGACGCGGGCTTGGTGGTTGTTCTCGGCGTTGGCCACGGCGCTCTTCAGCGTCTTGGCCACGAGACCCGCAGCCTTCTTGGGCGTGAAGGCAAGCAGATCAAGGGCCTGCTGCACGGGCAGTCCCTGGATCTCGCGTGTCACCTCGCGCGCCTTGAACGGCGAGATGCGGGCGAACCGGTAAATCGACCTGGTTTCCATGTTGTTAAATTTTTGTGTGTTTCTTTGTCTAGCGGCGGGCGTCCACCCGGAGGCGGTCACCTGCTTGGATTGGGTTTTCTTCGGACACGAGATTCTGGACGACGGCCCCGCTGAAGCGGTCGCGGACGTCGATGACACGGACATCACCGACGCGGCGGTTGTCGCGCCACACTTGGAAGGGCATCCCGACGCGCACGCCCGCGGCTCGGCCGATATTGGCCACGACGAGGGCGAACTCGGGCTTGATCTCCACGACGGATGCGTCGGTCAGGGTCGCCCCCGCCGCGGTGTCATCAAGGGAATCGGCGGCGCCGACTCCGAGCATGCGGTCCGCGGTGCGCAGTTCGGTTTCGATGGCCGCGCGGGCTTCGGCCTGTGCGGTGCGCGAGCGTTGGACCACGGCAAGCAGGGACTGTGCCTCGGCTTGTGCCGCGGGGTTGGAGGCATCCGCGGCTTTGGCCTGCAGATCCCCCGTCAAGGCTTCCATCTCTTCCCCACCGGCCGTTTCGACGGTCTTGAGGAAAATCTGCACACCTTCGGACAACCCGAGCAGGCGCTCGAGGAGCAGGGCGTTTTCCTTTTCCGATCGCCTGAGCTCGCTGGTGGCGGAGAGTAGCCTCTCTTCAAGCTCCCCGCCGCCGGCACCCGGTGCCAGCGCGTCGAACCTCGCCTGCAGATCCTCGGCCTGGCGCTTGAACACCTCGACCTCGCTGTTGGCCAAGGCCAAGCTTTCCGTGAGATTGCGGATCGCCTCGCGGGCGAGCAACAACTGTTCGTGGAGGCGCGCCACCTGTGCGGCGTCCCCAGAATCCCGGTCTGTCAAAGAGCTGTGGCTTTGGGCGGAGGCGACTCCGGCGAAGGTGACAAAGAGACACCCCGCCAGGGCCAGCCTGCCGATCCAGGCCACGTTTATTTCGTCACTTTCGCCGTGTGCGAACCGTGTTTCTTGAAGATCCGCGTGGGCGAGAATTCGCCGAGCTTGTGCCCGACCATGTTCTCCGTGACGAAAACTGAATTGAAAATTTTCCCGTTGTGCACGAGGAAGGTGTGCCCGACGAAATCCGGCGTGATCATGGAGCGGCGCGACCACGTCTTGATGGGCTTCTTGGCGCCGCCTTCGTTCATGCGGTCGATTTTTTCGAGCAGGTGGGCCTCGACGAACGGGCCCTTTTTGAGAGATCTCCCCATGGCTTACTTCTTCTTGCGGCGCTCCACGATGAAGCGGTCCGAGGGTTTGTGTTTCTTGCGGGTTTTGAATCCTTTGGCCAACTGGCCCCAGGGGCTGACCGGGTGCTGGCGCCCGCCGCCGCCCTTGGATTTGCCGTTGCCGCCGCCCATCGGGTGGTCGATCGGGTTCATGACCATGCCGCGCACGGTCGGGCGGATGCCGAGCCAGCGCGAACGGCCGGCTTTGCCGCTGGAGACGTTCATGTGCTCCACATTGCCGACCTGGCCGATGGTGGCATAGCATTTGTCGTTGATCTTGCGGATCTCGCCGGAGGGCATCCGGACCAGCGCATGGCCGCCTTCGAGGTTGTTCAAGAACGCCTGCTGTCCGGCGCTGCGGGCGACTTGGCCGCCACGGCCGGGGATCAACTCGATGTTGTGGATGGCCGAGCCGGGGGGGATGCTTCCCAAGGGCAGCGCATTGCCCACCGCAGGGGCGGCCTCCGGACCGGAGGAAACCTTCATGCCGGCCTTGAGGCCGTCCGGGGCGAGAATGTAGGCCTTCTCGCCGTCCGGGTATTGCAGCAGCGCGATGCGCGCGGTGCGGTTGGGGTCGTATTCGATGGCGACCACGTCGGCGATGACGCCGTGCTTGCGGCGCTTGAAATCGATGAGGCGCAGCTTGCGCTTGTGCCCCCCCCCGATGTGGCGGCAGGTGAGGCGCCCCTGGTTGTTGCGGCCGCCCGTGCGTTTGCGGGTGGTGACGAGGCTCTTCTCCGGCTTCTTCTTGGTGATCTCCTCGAAGGACGGGAGCGCCTTGAAGCGGGAAGCCGGGGTGAGCGGACGGAAAGTTTTGAGTGCCATGGCGTGTGGTGCGGTTAGACGAGATCGAGTTTCTCGCCCTCTTTGAGCGTGACGATGGCCTTCTTCCAATGGGCGCGGCGGCCGAAATCCGGGCGCCGTTCACGCTTCTTCTTGCCTGCGTAGTTCGCCGTGTTCACCGCGACGACCTTCTTCTGGAAGAGGCTTTCGATGGCCTGCTTGATTTCGAGTTTGTTCGCCGCGGGGTTGACCTCGAAGACGTATTTGTTGCCCTTCTCGGTGAGATGGGCCGATTTCTCGGTCAGGCGGACGGTGCGGATAATGTCAAAGGGCTCTTTCATGCTGCCGTCCTTTCGGAAATTTTGGCGAGGGCGTCGCCGGTGAGGAGGATCTTGTCGAAAGCGAGGAGGTGCTCGGCGTTCACGTCGGCAGCAGCCACCAGCTGGACGTGGCCGAGGTTGCGGGCCGCACGACAGGTGGTCTCGTCGAAGGACGGCGAAACCACGAGGACCTTGCGGGCGTCCTTGGCGTTGGTCTCGACGTAGGCGAGGAATTTCGCCGTCTTGCCGTCCGGCACGGAGGGTGCGTCCACCAGGAACACGTCGCCGGCGAGGATGCGCGCGCTGAGTGCCTTGCGCAGGGCCAGGCGCCGCACCGACTTCGGCGTCTTCTTGGAATAATCGCGGGGCTTGGGTCCGAAAACCACGCCGCCACCACGCCAGATCGGCGAGGATTTGTAGCCGGCGCGGGCACGGCCCGTGCCTTTCTGGCGCCAGGGTTTCGCCCCGGAAAGATTCACCTCGGCCTTGGTCTTCGTGTTGGCCGATCCCGAGCGGCGGTTGGCACGGAGCGCCACGACCACGTCGTGCACGGCCTGCGTGCCCTTGCCGTTGTCGATGATGGCGATGTTCGCCTTCTTGGCGTCTTCAGCGGTTAGAACTTTGGCGCTCATGTTACTTCTTCGGTGCGGGTTTCTTCTTGGCCGGGCGGACAACCACGTAGGTTCCCTTGGCGCCGGGAACGGCGCCGCTGACGAGGATCAATCCGTCCTCCTCGCGCACCTGGACGACCTGCAGGTTCTGCACGGTCACGCGCTCGTCGCCCATGTGGCCGGGCATGCCCATGTTCTTCCAGACCCGGCCGGGGGTCGAACGGTTGCCGATGGCGCCGGTGCGGCGGTGCATCATGGAGCCGTGGCTGGCCGGCTGGCCCTGGTAATTGTGCTTCTTCATCGCGCCTTGGAAGCCCTTGCCCTTGGACTGGCCGATGACATCCACGAACTGGCCGACCTCGAACGTGCCGACCGGCACATCGGCGCCCGCCTCGGCGGCCGCACCGCGGAACTCGCGGATGAAGCGCTTCGGGGTGGACGAGGTCTTGGCGAAATGTCCGGTCTGCGCCTTGCTGACGCGGGAAGGCTTCTGGTCGTCGAAGCCGACCTGCACCGACGAGTAGCCGTCGGTCTCCGCGGTCTTGACCTGCAGAACCTTGTTGCCCGCGGCGGCGATCACCGTCACCGGGGTGGACACGCCCTTGTCGTCATAGACACGGGTCATGCCGATTTTTTTTCCGAGTAATCCGATGCTCATGGCCGCTGCTAAATCTGGATGTTGATGTCCACGCCGGCCGGGAGGTTCAGGCGACGGAGTTCGTCGACCGTCTTGGCCGTGGGATCGATGATGTCGAGGAGCCGCTTGTGGGTGCGGCGCTCAAATTGGTCCATGGATTTCTTGTCCACGTGGGGAGAGCGGTTGACCGTCCAGCGCTCGATCTTGGTCGGGAGCGGCACGGGGCCGGCCACCTGCGAGCCGCTGCGCTTGGCCGTCTCGACGATCTCGAGGACCGAACGGTCGAGCAGCATGTGGTCGAAGGCTTTCAGGCGGATGCGTATTTTTTGGGCGGCCATGGCGATTATTTCTTTTGGCTGTCGATGACGGCGGCGAGGACCTGGGCCGGCACCTGTTCAAAATGCGAGGGCTCCATGGAGTAGGAGGAGCGGCCTTTGGAGAGCGAACGGATCGCGGTGGCGTAACCGAACATCTCGGCCAGCGGGACTTCGGCGGTGATCGTGCAAAGGTTGCCCTTGGTGTCGATGCCGAGGATCTTGGCGCGGCGGCGGTTGAGGTCGCCCATGATGTCGCCTTGGAATTCCTCGGGCGTGATGTTCTCGACCTTCATGATCGGCTCGAGAAGGATCGCCTTGGCTTTCTTGAGCGCATCCTTGAGCGAGAAGATCGCGGCGAGCTTGAACGCCATTTCGTTCGAGTCCACCTCGTGGAAGGATCCGTCCACGATGTCCACATGGATGTCGATGACGGGGTAGCCGCCGACGATGCCGTTGAGCACGCCCTCCTCGATGCCCTTGATGCAGGCCGGGATGTATTCCTTGGGAATCGTGCCGCCGACGATCTTGTTCTCGATGGTGAGGCCCTTGCCGCGCTCGTTCGGCTGGACCTTGACGATGACGTGGCCGTATTGACCGCGTCCGCCGGACTGCTTGATGAGTTTTCCCTCACCGTCGGCCGGAACGAGGATCGTCTCCTTGTAGGCGATCTGCGGCTTGCCCGCGTTGGCATCGACCTTGAACTCCCGCATCATGCGGTCGCGGATGATCTCCAGATGGAGTTCGCCCATGCCGGCGATGATCGTCTGGCCGGTTTCCTCGTGGGTGAACACGCGGAAGGTCGGGTCTTCCTCGGCGAGGCGCTGGAGCGCGTTGCCCATTTTCTCCTGGTCGATCTTCGTCTTCGGCTCGATGGCCATGGAGATGACCGGGTCGGGGAATGAAGGCGGCTCGAGAAGGATCGGATGGTCCTCGTCGCAGAGCGTGTCGCCCGTGGTGATGTTCTTGATGCCCACGATGGCGGCGATGTCGCCCGAATAGCACGTGTCGATGTCCTCGCGCTTGTCGGCCTGGATCTGGATGAGCCGGCTGATGCGCTCGCGCTTGCGGGTGCGCGGGTTGTAGACGTTGTCGCCCTTCGAGAGCTTGCCCGAATAGACGCGGAAGAAGACGAGCTTGCCGACGAACGGATCGCTCCAGAGCTTGAAGGCCAGCGAGGCGAAGTTGCCGTTGTCATTCGCGGGCGCATCGATCGGCGTGGCATCGTCCGGGTCCTGGCCCTTGGCCGGCGGGATGTCGAGAGGGCTCGGGAGATAATCCACCACCGCATCGACGAGATATTGGACGCCCTTGTTCTTGAACGCGGATCCGCCGGCGACCGGAACGAACTTGTTGGCGATGGTCTGGCGGCGGATCGCGGCCTTGAGGTCCTGCTTGGTGATCGGCTTCTCCTCGAGGAACATCATGCCGATTTCCTCGTCGAGATCCGTCATCTGCGTGACGAGATCATCGTAGGCCTTCTGCGCCATCTCCTTGTGGTCGTCCGGGATGTCCGTGACCTCGTAAGTCGAGCCCATGACGTCGTTGTCGGAGTAAAGGACGGCTTTCTGGTTGATGACGTCGATCTGTCCGCGCAGGTGATCCTCGCGGCCGAGCGGGATGAGGATCGGCCAAACGTTCGCACCGAGCTTGGCGCGCATGCTCTCAACGGCAGCGTCGAAGTCGGCACCCGTGCGGTCCATCTTGTTGACGAAAGCGATGCGGGGGACGTTGTATTTGGTGGCCTGACGCCAGACAGTTTCGGACTGGGGTTGCACACCGGCGACACCGCAGAACACGGCGATCGCCCCATCAAGCACGCGCAGGGAGCGCTCGACCTCGGCCGTGAAGTCCACGTGGCCCGGCGTATCGATGATGTTGACGCGCTGGTTGATGCCCTCGAAGAGTTTGAAAACGTCCTTCTCCGGTTTCTGGAGCCACGAGCAGGTCGTTGCGGCGGAGGTGATCGTGATGCCGCGCTCGCGCTCCTGCTCCATCCAGTCGGTGACGGTCGTGCCCTCGTGCACCTCGCCGATCTTGTGGATCATGCCGGTGTAGAAAAGGATGCGCTCGGTGAGCGTCGTCTTGCCCGCATCGATGTGGGCGCAGATGCCGATGTTTCGGGTCCGCTGCAGAGGAAACGCACGATCCGGAGAATTCGGGTCGGCCGAGGTGGCGGGTGCTGTGGCGGTGGCGGACATCTTGGGTTTACCAGCGGAAGTGGGCGAACGCACGGTTTGCTTGGGCCATCTTGTGCATTTCGTCGCGTTTCTTGATCGCGTTGCCCTGACCGAGCGCGGCGTCCTTGAGTTCGATGGCAAGCGCCTCCTTCATCGGGACGGTCTTGCGCTTGGCGGCAAAGGTGACGAGCCAGCGCATGGCGAGCGCGTATTGGCGGTCGGCGGGCACCTCCATCGGCACCTGGTAGGTCGCACCGCCGACGCGGCGGGATTTGACCTCGAGGCGCGGGCGGACGTTGTCCAGCGCCTTGTTGAGGACATCGAGGGGATCGACGGCATCGCTGCCCTCGCGGCATTTCTCGATGGCCGTGTAGACGATGCCCTCGGCCACGGATTTCTTGCCGCTGCGCATCACGGTGTTGATGAGGCGGGTCACCATCGGGCTGCCGTAGCGGCTGTCACCGATCACGGTGCGGCGGGTTGCTCTGCGTCTGCGTGCCATGGTTGGAAAAGATCGTTGGGGTTATTTCTTCGCGGCGTCGGCGCCGGCTTTCGGGCGCTTGGCCCCGTATTTGGAACGTCCGCGTCGGCGTCCATCCACCCCGAGGGTGTCGAGCGAACCGCGCACGATGTGGTAGCGCACGCCCGGAAGGTCCTTCACGCGGCCGCCGCGCACGAGCACGATCGAGTGCTCCTGGAGGTTGTGGCCTTCGCCGGGAATGTAGGCGATGACTTCCTGACCGTTGGTCAAGCGGACCTTGGCCACCTTGCGCAGGGCGGAGTTGGGCTTCTTCGGCGTGCGGGTCATGACCTGCACGCACACGCCCCGGCGCTGCGGGCAATTCACGAGGGCCGGTGACTTTGATTTCAAAGTCACCTTGCGGCGCCCTTTACGGACAAGCTGGTTGATAGTCGGCATTGATTGGAAAACGTTGCGCGCCCTCTTCAGGCGACAAAAAAACCACGCGAACGTGGTTTCTTCGCGAACCCCCGACAGTGTGCGGGGACGGAAAGATTAGCGGAGAGGCCCCTTTCCGCAAGACATTTTCTGGAATTTTTTTCTGTAGGGTTTCAGAAGGCCCCGGATCACCCCACAGCCCCCGCCACGGCCTCCGCCACCTCGCGGATTTGTTCACCCGTCAACTCGGGATAAATGGGCAGCGCCAAGGTCTCGCGCGCCGCCCTTTCGGATTCCGGGAAATCCCCGGTCGAATGACCGAGCGAAGCGAAGCATTCCTGAAGGTGCAGCGGCACGGGGTAGTAAACGGCACATCCCACCCCTGCCGCCGTCAGCGCGTCGCGCACTGCGTCGCGCTTGGGCACGCGCACCACGTATTGGTGGTAGATGTGGTGGTTTTTCAAACCCGATTCCACGTAAGGCTCGGCGGGCAGCGTGATGCGATCCAGAAGTCCGAGACGCGTGAACTCCGAGCGGTAAAGCGAGGCGTTGCGCCGACGTGCCGCATGCCACTCGTCCAGATGCGGCAGCTTGGCGAGGAGGACCGCGGCCTGCAGCGCGTCGAGGCGGAAGTTCCCGCCGACCTTCTCGTGGTGGTATTGCGCGCCCATGCCGTGGTTGCGCATGAGCTTGATCTGCGCCGCGAGATCTTCATCGCGGCATGTCGCCATGCCGGCGTCCCCGAATGCCCCGAGATTTTTCGACGGGAAAAAACTGAAGTAGGCCGCCTCGCCGATCGCGCCGGCCCGCAAAGTCACGCCCTTCTCCGAGGGATAATCCGCCCCGATCGCCTGGGCGGCATCCTCGATCACCGGCAGATCATACTCCGCAGCGAGGGCACCGATGCGGTCCATGTCGCAGACACACCCGAACAAATGCACGGGCATCACGGCACGCACGCGGTTGCCTGCAGCGGTCACGAGGCGCCCGTCGGGACCGCTCCGGCATTTCTTGCGGAGGTATTCCTCGAGGCGCGCAGGGCACATGTTGTAGGTCGCCGCATCGATGTCCACGAAGACCGGCTCGGCCCCCGCGCGGTGGATGCATCCCGCCGTGGCGAAGAACGTGTAGGGTGTCGTGACAACGGCGTCGCCCCTCCCGATCCCCATGGCCATGAGGATCGCGAGCAGCGCATCCGTGCCGGACGATGTGCCGACGGCATGACCGCAACCGGTGTAATCCCGGACGGAAGCCTCCAGCTCCGCCACCGGGGCACCAAGGATGAATTGCTGGCTCTCGCACAGCGCGCCGAGGCGGCGCTGCACTTCGTCCTTCACCTGCGCATACTGCAGGCGCAAATCCAGCAAGGGAACTGCCACAGCGGAAACGTCAGCGGATCACGCCGAACTCGGCGCGGCGGTTGGCCGCCCACGCAGCTTCGCCGCCGCCCGAATCCACGGGCATCTCCTCGCCGAAGCTGACCGTCTGGATGCGGCCGCCGCTGATCCCCTTGGAGATGAGCGCTTCGCGCACGGCCAGCGCACGGCGTTCGCCGAGGCCGCGGTTGTATTCCTCGGTCCCCCTGTCGTCGGTGAATCCGGCGATGATCAGGTCGTTCCGCGACTGACGCATCGCCTGCGCGACGGCTTCGACCTTCGGCATTTCCGACGAGCTCACATCGTAGCGGTCGAAGCCGAACTGCACCGTTGCGAACTGCCCCTTGGACACATTGCCGCCGAGGAAGGACGCCCCGTCCTGACGGTCCGGGAGGGGAACCCCGCTGACATAATCCCCGTCGATGCCGGCATATTCATCCTTCGGCTTGGTTTTGCAGGAAACCATGACTGCCGCCGCGAGCAGGACAGCAAGAATCCGCGTGGGTGTGAGTGATTTCATGAGTTGAAGATGGGGTTGGTTCAGTGCGACCACGTCGGTTCGCTCACTTTGCCCAAGCCACTGACGATAGTTGTGGTCCGTCCGGTGTTGAGGTCAAGGAGATTGAGGCTCGAGCCGCTGCTGAAGATGAGGTGCCGCGAATTGCGGCCCCACACGGGGTTCTGCCCGGAAGCCACGATGCGCGCATTGCCGCCTTCCGCATCCATTACCGCCACGGAGAACCCGCCGCCCGAACGCACGGTGAAGGCGACCCGCTTGCCATCCGGAGACCAGCTCGGATCGGTGTTGTAGCCGAAGCCGGTGTTCAGGCGGCGCGGAGAGCCGCCGCCCGCGCCGATGCGGTAAAGCTGGGGACTCCCCCCCTCATCGGACGAATAAATCAATTCGCGCCCGTCCGGCGACCATGCGGGCGAAGCCTCCACGCCCTTCGTGCGCGTCAGGCGCTTGGCGCCCCCGCCACGGAGACCTGTGACATAAATTTCAGGGTTGCCATCCTTGCTCATGGTGAGAGCCATCCGGCCTCCGTCCGGCGAAACAGCCGCTCCCGAGTTGGTGCCGGGTGCCGACACCGCGCGCTGGCGCGCCCCGGAGGCGACATCGATCACATAGACATCCGGATAACCCCCCTGGTAGCCGGTGTAGGCCAGATTGCGCGCGCCGGGCCCGAGCGAGGGAGCCACGCTGATGCTGCGGTCACTCGTGAGCCGGCGTGAGTTGTTGCCGTCATAGTCCGCCAGGTAAATTTCCTTCGCGCCGCTGGCCGTGCCGACAAAAGCGACCTTCGTCGTGGCGATGCCGGGATGCCCGGTGAGGGTTTCCACGATGTCATCGGCAAACTGGTGCGCCACCGAACGGTCGTCGCCCGAGTAGGTCTTCGAAAGCACCACGGCACCGCTGCCGTCCGTGACGCGCCCCTGCAGGCTTCCACCGGAGGCGGATCCCCCGATGACATACGACCCGCGGGAATCCGGCACCAGCTGGAACCAGCCCGAGAGATCGAGGTCGTTCTGCAGAACTTTCGTGACGGCAGGCCCCGAACTTCCCCCAAGCGGTGTGACCGCCACCGGAACGCGGTCACCCTTCCGCACCGTGATCGTCGGCGCATCCTGCGAAAAGGCCGGCGTCGAAAGGACCGCCAGCACGGCCAAGGCAAGTATCCTGCGAATCATCATGGGGCGTTTTTATCGCGCCACCGCTCGCGCGTCGAGAGCGGCTTGGCCCGCGGAAGACACGCCCGGCGCTACCCGCAACCGCAGCCACCGCCGCAGCAATGACCACCCGACACAGGCCGCGGAGCAGGCGCACCCTTGGAGGACGTCATGACGCCGAGCCCCCCCGTGATCACCCGGCGGATCGGCTCTCCGGTCTCGGGGTGCATTTTGAGCGCATCATCCTTCATGCTTTGCCGGATCTCGTAAGTCCTCACCGACTCCCCCTCGCGGGAGGGGATGGTCTCGTAAACGTAAATGGCCATGGCGCAAAAGCTCCATCCCGACAGCCCACGGCGCAAGAGATTTTCCAGCCGGATTGGCCTTGTCTCACGTCGTTGGAATTCATTTTGATATTCTGCATAATATGCAATGGAATGTATTATTACGTTTTCCCACAATGAGTTGCACTTGTATCTATTGATAAAATCCGCCGCTCCCTGTGTCTGGATTCTCGGCATTGACCTCTCAAGCCACACGTCCGATTGCAGCCCGCATACCCGCAGCATCAAGCCATGCATTCGCAACACATAATGTCGACAGGGCATCTTGACGCGGCGCGCCAACAGCCTACATTCGCTCTCGTGAAAGCCTTGATGCTGCTCGGCCTGCTCGGTGGATTGGCGTTTTTGCCACTCACCCCGGTGTCCGCGGCACCCAAGGCCGAGCCCTGCGCCTCCGCATGCTGCAAATCGGAGGCCACCTGCGGCGCCCCCGCCTGCGTTTGTCCGATCGCCTTCGTCGTTCCCTCCACGGGCGTGGCCACGCTTGCCGATCAGACGGCGCCTTTCGATTTTTCACGGCACCCGCTCGCGGTGTTCCATGCCGGCGACCTGTTTGCCCCGGCACGCACCGAGCAGCCACCTGTTCCGCCCCCTCGGGCCTGACCGCATCATCGCGCCGGCGCCCGCGCTTCCGCCTTGTGCATGGCGGGCGATCACTGAACGCAACCCGAATAGAATTCCATAAAGATGAAAACCTTCTTATTCGCGATGATGGCGGTTGCCGCCCTGGCCTTGAGCGCCACGGCAGCAACTCCGTGCAACTGCACCGATTGCGGCGGCAAATGCTGCCCCTGCGAGTGCAAAGCCGGCTGCTGCTGAGTCATCCGCCGACTGATCATGCGCGCGCCCGGTGAAAGCCGGGCGCGCGTCATTGTTTCTGGGCGCCAACGGCAGGTTCCCGCGCCAGCTCGGCGAAGACGTGGCCGACGAACACCTTCACCTCGACACGGAGCGGTATCCGGAGGTCGTCATCACTCACCCACACCGTTCCGCGCTGGAACTTCCTGTGCGGGCTCAACGTGTAGTCCTTGTTGATCGAGTCGATCTGCAGGGTGGCCCGGATGACATCGCGGTTCTTTCCCTGCCACCGTATTTTCCCGCGCCCCGCCACCTTGATCCGGACGAGATACATCCACTGCCCGGGAAACACGGCGAGAGTGATGCGGTCGCCGTTTGCGAGCGGCTGGCTGCGCGCAAGCAGCAGGGCCGCGGCAATGTCCCGAAGTCCGGGGACGTAGAAATTCTTCCACTTCGGAGGCTTCGCGCCCTCCCTCGTGCTCTCGCGCCATGAGCGCGCGCCGCCGGGACGGAATTCGGTCTTTTCGTCGGTCGTGTAACGCGCGTATCGCTCCACGAGGCGCGAGGTGACCGAGCGCCAATCCTGCTCCGAGAGGACGGCTTCGTAATCGGCATCCAGTTTCCAGAGCGAACGCGCGAATCCCGTGGTCCCACCCTGCACCGTGGCGGTCCACATGCCGCCATCCCCACGGCGCAGTTTCACCTCGGCCTCGGCGGCCTCGATGCCGCTCCACCCGAACACATAGCGCGCCGTCAGATCCGATGGCGGGGGAGGCGTCGTGCCCGGACGAATCGCGAGGACGTCATCCTGCCACCCGCCCCAAGCCGGCAGCACTGCCGCGACCGACACAAGCAGCACCGTGGCAGGCAGCGAAGCCCGAAGAAGCCGTCTCATTGCGCCCGAGCATAGCGCGGCACCGGGCGCTTGGCGATGGGAGCGGCGGCAACCTTGGTGTAGATTGCTGCCATGACAACATGGCTTGTGCCTTGGCTTGTCCTCGCGTGCATCCTGGCGTCGGGTTGCACCACACCCCGGGAGGACCCGCCCCCACCGCGAGCCTTTCAAAGCATCGCCGACTTCCAGATGGCGCAATTGCAGGCCCTCGGCTGCGCCACCCCGGCGCGGGATAGCGGCGGCTCATCCGCGAGCAGGACAATCGAAACCCCGCGCCAGTCACGAAGCCGCGGCCGGGTCCTTTCGGGACCGCCCCTGCAAACAGCATCGCCGCAAGGCACGTCGGCCGCCCCAACCAAGGCGTCCCCGCTCACCCCGCAACCGAAACCCCAACGCATCACCCCCGTGCAGAAATTCGGGAACACATATTTCGGTCCGGGCGGCGTGACCAGCCAACGGGTGGGAGGGGTCATGATCAATTCCGACGGAACCAGCGGCCAACGCATCGGAAACACCATCATCAACTACTGACCGCGTGCGGGAGCCAACCCGCACTCCTCTCAGGCCTCCGGCTGCTGCTGCTGCGGGGCCGCTTCGGGCGTCGCCGCATCCGCCGCGGCTTTGGGAGGATGCTTCGGCGGCGGCACGGATTCGAGGCGGCCGTCCGCAAATTCGATCACATAGCCCTCGTGCGTGAGCCAAAGGAGATCCTGCACCACGGCCGCACGGAGGGTTTCCTCCGGCGTCGGGGCGACGACGGGCGGTTGTCCGGCGCTCTCCACGGCAACGGGCTCCGCAGATGCCGCAGGCTCCTGTTCCGGCGCGGCGGGAACTTCGGCAACCGGCGCTTCCGGCTTGGCCGGGAGCGGCGCGAGCAGATCGAGCAACTGCGGACGGCGAAGGGATTTTTTCTCGCGGATGGTTTCAAGGATCTTGCGGATGGAGTCGCTGACCACCACCTGCTCCAGGTCAAGATGCCGCGACCGCGAGGCGGACACGTAGGTCGTGCGGTTCGAACTCTTGTGAAAGCGCAACCCGGCCACCGTGAGTGCACGGCTCAAGCTTTGCGCCAGCCGCAGCGGGAAACGCGATTCCTCATCGCGGGCATAAGCCAGCAGCGGCGCCAAGGCGGCGTCCACCGGACAGGCGCGCGGATCCCCCGGGACGCTGGCGACTGTC
This sequence comes from Chthoniobacterales bacterium, assembly GCA_014879535.1. Classification (GTDB taxonomy): domain Bacteria; phylum Verrucomicrobiota; class Verrucomicrobiia; order Chthoniobacterales; family JACTMZ01; genus JACTMZ01. The sequence continues at coordinate 9,206 of JACSRX010000008.1, read as the reverse complement.
GTCCCGGAAACCTCCGCGTCCGCATGATGCGCGGTGAAATGCTTCTCCACGGCGGCCAGCCCGTCCAGACGCTCCGCATTCTCCACCCCGACCGGATGATACGCCACCGCGCGGGAGGCGGCGGCCCGCCACTTCTCGATGACCTCGGGATCGCGTTCCATCTTCACGCGCGAACGGAACTGCTCGAAATTCATGTTGCCGAACTTTTCGCGGTGCAGCTCGCGGACACGCCGCTCGTAGTCGTGCAGGTTGGGCGGTCCGAGCAGCGTGCCCGACATCCCGCAGACGCTGACGACCGAGAAGTTTCCCTTGGGCGGCTCGACCTCGATCTCCTCGGCGCGGTAGAACTCCCCCAAGTGCGTGCGCAGCACCTGGCGGACGGCGGCATCCCTCGAGAGCCAGACGCTCTTGTCGCGGGCCACGACATAAAACGGGCCTTCCGGGAACTTGGCCGCCGAGGAGAGATCGATGGTGTAAGAGGCCGCATTGCGCAGCAGAATCCTCGCGATCTCGAAAAGGCTGAACGTCTTCCCCGTGTGCCGCACCTGCTGGGCCACGGTGGCCACCGCCGGCTCCGTCGCGGTGAAGGCGATGCGCAGCCAGGGGAAGGGATTCGGCGGCGGCTCCGGACGCTCGTCGCGCCGCGGGCCGCGGAATTTGTCATGACCCTTGGGCCCCCGGCCGCCTTGGCGGTCTCGCCCGCCCCCGTTGGGACGTCCGCGCTGGAAATCGCGGTCATGGCGGCGTTCCGGCCGCCGCTTGTCCCGGTCGCGCGGGGCCTCGAAGTGTTCCGCGGGCGCCTTGGGGGGCGCGGACGGAGCCTTGGCCCACGAGGGGCGGAGGTCGAACGCGCTGAGGTCGAACAGCGGGGCTTCTTCTTCGGGCATGGGAAAGAGAGCCGCCGCGGCGGCGAGACTACTCGGTGATGATGTCCTTGTAGGTCATGCCCGCGGGAATCATGGGCAGCACGTGCTCCGTGTAGGGCACCATGATGTCGAGGACATAGACCCCCTTCGCATCGAGCATGCGCTGCAACGCGGGCAGAAGATCCTTCTTGTGGATGACGCGCTCGCACGGAACGCCGAACCCCTTGCAGATCTCGACGTAATCCGGGTAGATGCGCTTCGTGTCCTCGGGGTCCCCGAGGAACGTGTGGCCGCGGTTGCTCTCGTAAAAGCGGTCCTCCCACTGCACCACCATGCCGAGATGTTGGTTGTTCAGGATGACGGCCTTCGCCGCGATCTTCTCGACGTGGGCGCACGCGAGTTCCTGCACGTTCATGAGGAAGGATCCGTCGCCGTCGATGTCGATGACCTCGACATCCGGGCACGCGATCTTGGCCCCCATCGCCGCGGGATAACCGAAGCCCATGGCCCCGAGGCCCGCGGATGTGATGAAGGTGCGAGGCTTGTCGAAATCGTAATACTGGCCGGCCCACATCTGGTGCTGTCCGACGCCGGTCGTGAGGATCGCCTTGCCCTTGGTCAGCTTGTAAAGCTGCTCGATCACGTATTGCGGCTGGATCACGTCGTCCGTGTCCGTGTAGCGGAACGGATGCGCCTTCTTCCACGCCTGGATCTTGTCATACCACGGCTTGAAGCGGTCGAACTTCCCGTCCTTCGCGCGCTCGAAGCCCTCCTTGGCGAGAAGCTCGTTGAGCCGCTTGAGGGCGTATTTGACATCGCTGAGAATCGGGAGCGAGACGACCTTGTTCTTGTCCAGCTCCGAGTCGTCGATGTCGATGTGGACGATCGTCCCGTGCTCGGCGAATTTCTCGACCTTGCCGGTGACGCGGTCGTCGAACCGCACGCCGATGGCGAGCAGGAGGTCGGCTTCGTTGACGGCGTTGTTCGCGTAAACCGTGCCGTGCATGCCGAGCCATTTGAGCGAGAGCGGATGCGTCTCGGGGAAGCAACCGATGCCCATGAGCGTGGTCGCCACGGGGATCTGGGTGCGCTCGACGAACTCCATCAACTCGGGCGCCGCATCGGACGAAATGATCCCGCCACCGCAGTAAATCATCGGGTCGCGGGACTGCTTGATCAGGCGCAACACCTCGAGCAACTGCTCGTCGGTGGCGCGCTTGTCCACGTCGTAGCCCCGCAGCGTGATCGTCTCGGGGAAGACCGGCTCGACCTTCTGGTTCTGGATGTTCTTCGGAAGGTCGATGAGCACCGGACCCGGACGTCCCGAGGTCGCGATGTAAAACGCCTCTTTCACGATCCGCGGGATGTCATGGATGTCCCACACGAGGTAGCTGTGTTTCACGACCGGCAGGGTCATGCCGAAAAAGTCCGTCTCCTGGAACGCTCCGCGGCCGATCATTTCCTGCGGCACCTGGCCGGTGATCGCAATGAGCGGGATCGAGTCCATGAATGCATCCGCCATGCCGGTGACAAGGTTCGTCGCCCCGGGCCCCGAAGTGGCCATGCAAAGTCCGGGCCGGCCCGTGGCGCGGGCGTAACCCTCGGCGGCGAACACCCCGCCCTGCTCGTGGCGCGGCAGGATCGTGCGGATTTTCTTGGAACGGGTCAGGGCTTGGTGGATCGGCATGCTGGCCCCGCCGGGATAGGCGAAAATGGTGTCCGCCCCCTCCAGTTCGAGACATCGGACCAGAATCTCCGCGCCGTTCATCAGCTTGGCGTTTTGCTGGGCCGATGCGGGTCCGCGGCCGGTTGCGGTGGCTATACTCATCCCGCGTTTATACCGGACTCCCCCTCGGGGCGCAACTGTCGCTTCCCCCCTTCGACAGACGCGGAACGGCATGTTAGAAACGGCAGATGCCCGATTTCTTCTGGTGGTTGGTGGCTGGGTTCCTGGTCGGCGGACTTGCCGGCTTCCTGCTGGCGCACCTGCGCACCGTGCGGATGACCGCCGAGGCCGCGGCCGCGCGCACCCGCGCCGACGAAATCGAGAGGCAGATGAACCTCCTCGAGGAGGAGCGCCGCAAACTCCTCGCGCAAGTGCAGGAATTCACCGCGGAACTGGCGACCGCGCGCGCGCGGGCCGGCGCGCTGGAAGAAGCCCGCGCCACACTCAAGGTCGAACTCGAGAACCTTGCCACCACCATCCTCGAGGACAAATCCCGCCGCTTCACCGAGCAGAACCGCGAACAGATCGGCCAGCTTCTCAACCCCCTCGCCGAGCGGCTGCAGGAATTCCGCAAGCAGGTCAGCGATGCCTACGGCAAGGAGAACGAAGCCCGCGCCGCGCTCGCCGCACAGGTGCGCATGCTCGGCGACCTCAACCAGACCGTCTCGCGCGAGGCGCACAACCTCACCCAGGCCCTCAAGGGCGGCGCCAAGACCCGCGGCAACTGGGGCGAAATGATCCTCGAGTCGGTGCTGGAGAAGGCCGGACTCGTGCGCGGCCAGACATTCCACACCCAGGTCTCCGGGACGAACTCCGAGGGACGCCGCTTCCAGCCGGACGTCGTCGTTGATCTTCCGGGCAACCGGCAGATCATCATCGATGCCAAGGTTTCGCTGAATGCCTATGAGCGCATGTGCAGCGCGACCGATGACGAGGAGCGCAAGGGCGCCGCCAAGGAGCACGCCGAGTCCGTGCGCCGCCACATCGAGCAGCTCTCGGCCAAGAATTACGCCGGGCTCCCCGGGATCACGTCGCCGGATTTCGTGTTCCTGTTCGTCCCGGTCGAACCCGCGCTCCATGCCGCGCTGGAAACCGCGCCGGATCTCCTCGAGGCCGCGCTCGCGCGCGATGTCGTGCTGGTCACCGCGCCGAACATCGTCGCGACCTCGCGCCTCGTCGCCCAGATGTGGAGGCAGGACAGCCAGAACCGCTTCGCCACCCAGATCGCCGAGCAGGGAGGGAAACTTTACGACAAGTTTGCCGCGTTCTGCCGAGACCTCGAAACCATCGGCCAGCGCATCCGTCAGACCCAGGAAAGCTACGACGACGCCATGAACAAGCTGCGCGACGGACGGGGCAACATCCTGCGCCAGACCGAAAAGCTGCGCACCCTCGGCGCCAAGACCACCGCCCAAGCCCCCGCCCTTCTCGAAGGCGCGGAAGAAGAGCCTGAAGAGTCATAACCCCAAAAAAGTCATGCCTGCCCTTTGCCTTGGCGGTAGGGACGGCTGGCCTCAGCCGACCCCGGGCGCGTGAGGCCACACGTCCATACCAAACGGCTTTGTCGACAGCCACAGCATTTCCAAAACCGCTCTAAGACATATCCAAGGAGGCGAGCGCCTGCCGCGGAGAAAGCACCTTCACCCCCAAAGAGCGCAGGGTGGCTTGGGGAAAGTGTCTCGGGTTGCCGGTGACAATGATCCGCTCGTCTGTTGCGCAAGCAACCGCGAGGAATGGGAGGTCGCCCGGGTCGGGGAGATCCAAGCGGATCGCGGCTCCGGCCCGGAAGCCGGATGCCGGAAGCGCCGCCAAAAGACGTCTCACCACCGCGGGGGAGAACTTGAAGCGCGGGCGCAACAAAACCTCACGATATTCCCTCAACATCACATTGTCCCAAGCCATCCGGAAATTCCCCTCGATCGCATGCTGCATGATCCGGGCGCAGACCCCGCCCGGAGTGAGCGCCGCCGAGACGACAACGTTGGTGTCGAGAACCCAGAGGGGTGTCACCGCGACTTCCTGCTACGGCTGCGGACGGCACGAATCTCGCGGTTGATGTCCGCCATGGATGTGCGGTCCGAGCCGCCCAACACCGCCTCGCGCTGGGCGGCCGCAAGGGCGCGGCCGAGTTCCAAACGTTGCAGCAAATCGAGGTCGTCCGCCAGATGCTCGCCAGCCGCCGGAATGAGCAGACCGACCGTCTTGTTGCCGCGCGTGATGACCCGCGGCCCGGTCTTGGGAAGTTCGCGCAGGACACGGGCTGTGGACTTGGAAAGTTCCCGGGTGTTCAGCAGCGTGGCGGTCATGAAAGCAATGTCCGACAAATGGGGGACACTGTCAATCCAGCCAAGCGGTATCGACCGCGGGGCAGGGCCGGATCCCGCGCATGCGGGAACCGGCCGGAAACACATTTTGCAACAAGGCCAGCCGGGGACATCTGGCCCTACCAACAACATTGTCGGACGCCCTACTTCCTCATCCAGCGCGTCCCCCAGGCGACGCTCCACTGGAATTTCCGCGCATGCTCGCGGATCAGGAACGGCAGGTCTTTCGCAAAGCACAGCTCGAAACTTGGCTCCAGCAACCTCTTCAACTCGTCGGCGCTCGCCGCACCCTCGCGGGCGCCGATCCAATTCCCCCGCGGCGTGAACTCTTCGAGCCATGTGAACGGCGTGGTCATGAGGAGCTGTCCGCCCGGTTTGACCAATCCGGGCAACCGCTCAAGGAACACCCGCGGGTCCGGCAGACGGCACAGCAGATTCGCCGCCAGCACGACATCGAACGTCCCCAAGTCCCCGGGCAACGCCATCGCATCGCCGGTCGCGAAGCACACGCGTGAGGCCTCGACTCCGGCAGGACGCCGGGCGACGGCCGCCGCGACACGGTCCCCCTCGACGGCATGCGTGAAGTCCATCCCGCCCTCGACGCGGATCCGCTCCGCGGCGGCAACGAAAGCCGCCGAGTAATCCAGGCCGACCACCTCGCGGCAGACGCGCGCCAGTTCGAACGACGAGCGCCCCACCGCGCACCCGATGTCGAGCGCACGCGCTCCGGGCGGGATGATCGACGGATCAACCAACTCGTCCACGCACCGAACGGCGAAGCCCAGCGCGTCGTGCGGACCGGAAGGATGCGGCAGGATGTCCTCCGCGCCCCCGTAGTGGAACAGCAGGTATTCCCGGACGAGCCGTTCGCTCTCGTAGATGTTGTCCGCCACGCGCGCGGGTCCGCTCAGGCGAGCAGGCTTTCCATGTAGGCCGAGGGACGGAAATCCTTGAGCAGCACCTCGACCTTGTTGTCGCGGCAAAGACGGACCTCGGACGCCGTCACCTCGGGTGTTTTCTCGGGCGAGAAAAGGATGTCGTCATGCGTCGCGTTGAGCCGGCTCGCAAACCGGTCCGGCGTGAGGCTCCCGCCGAGATGGTCGCTGCGCCCGGTGGCGAGATGGAAGGTGCCGCGGATTTTCTCATCCTGGATGTCGCGTCCGGAGACCGGGAGCACCTGGGTTCCGAAGCCCAGCTCGCCGAGTTCGCCGGTGACCGGATCGCCCTCGAGCTTGCGGTTGTGCGCCTCGATGGTCGCGGGATTGCCCCTGAGGAGCGTGGCCTTGACCACGCGGCCGCCGGCGACCGTCATCAACCCGAGCGTCCCGTCCTCGTATTTCATCGGGAATTCCCCCTCGGCCCCGACCGGGACGTAATAGATTTCCCCGGCGGGAAGGTTCGCCACATCGGGTTCGCTGCCGCGGCAGAGCCCGTGGCTCTTCTGCGCCTCCTGGCGCCCGAGATCGAGCTTGAGCGTGTGCTTCTTCCCCTCGATCTGGAAATCCAGCTCGACCCAGTCGGCGCGCGTCATCCCGAGACGCAGCTTTTCCGCCTCCACGCTCACCTCGTCGTAATCCACGGCCAGACCCGACCCGAGGATGATGTCATTGACCCCGTGCAGCGTCGCGCCGCGGAACCCGTGCTTCTTGGCCGAGGCGGTGAGCGGCGCGGTGGCCGAGTAGGTCGAGACGCACAGGATGAGGTCGTAGTTCGGATAAATGTCCTTCTCGAAACTCAGCTTCCTGCCGTCCGGCGCGAACGCCTCGTCGGACAGGTCGAGGTTGCTGCCGCCGGTCATTTCGTAGGCGAAGATGTCGCCGCCGGTGAGGCCAAGCTCGTCCATCACGCCATTCTTCAGCCCCTGATAGAACACATCGTGCGCCTTGCGCTGGATGGTCAGGGATTCGTCCTTGAGGAACTTGAACCCCCCGATGTCGCGCGGGTCGGCCAGGTCGATGAGCACGGCGACGCGCTGGCCGGGCTTGGGATCGAAAGTCGTCTTGAGCAGGCGGCTCAAGCTGAATGGCGGGAAGGTTCGGTTGCTCATGATTTTAATGCGGGTGGAATTTTAACAGCCCATCCTTTACGAATGGAAGCCCATGACGGAATCGGAACATCCGGAGGAAACCACCGGCAGCGGTCATGTGGCCGTTGTCGTCCCGCTGTTCCCACGCCTGCCCGGGCTCCGCCAGTCCCTCGCCTCCCTCGGCACCCAGACGCGGCCGCCCGATCTGGTGATCCTGCTGGATGACGGGAAAACCCCCGACGTCGAGAAGCTGCGCGCGGAGATCCCGCATCTCGCCTCCGAGATCCTGCAGACCGGCATGGAAACCGTGCCCTCCGCGATCAATGCCGCGGTGAGCTACCTCGCCAATTTCGAGTTCATCACCTTCCTGCAGGCCGGGGATCAATACACCCCCGAGCGCATCGAACACTGCCTTGCCGCCCTGCGCACCCCGCTGGAAACGAAACAGGCCGCCATGGTCATCAGCGGGATCGAGGCCACGGACAGCCGGGGCAACCTGCTCACGGCCGAGGATTCGCGGGTGCAGCATCTTGCGCGCCTGTGGGCGCCTGCGTCATCCGGGGTGACCGCGGCCGAGTGGCTCGGCATCGGCAACATCGCCGCCACCGCGTCGAATGTTTTCACCAGACGGGAGGCCCTGGCCGAGGAGCCGCTTCCCGAGATTGCCGGATATTTCCCCTACCTGAGCACCGTCTCCGCCGCCGTGCAGGGAACCCTCGCCATCCTTCCGCACCACCTCCTGCGTCACAACCCCGTGGCCCAGGATCATCAAGCCTCCCTGCGCACCACCCCCGAACTTCTCCGCGCCCAGATGCACCTGCTCGCCGCCCTGCGCGACAAGCTGGCGACATCCCCCGAGACGCGGCACAACCTCGCCGCCTTCCACCGGGCGAGCTGGAACAATCTCTCCGGACTGCGCGAAGACCTCTTCCAGCAGGCCGTCCTCCGCGCGGCCTCGGCGGCCCGCCCGGAGGACATCCACGACGCCGTCTCCGGAATCCTGCGATCCCACGCCGCCCAATCCCTGCCCGCCCACCAAAGCGCCATGATGGAAGGCGCCGACCCCCTCGATTTTGCCGCCTACATCGCGGCCCTCGCCCGCACACGCGAGCAATTGGACGCCGCCGAGACGGAAAACCGGCGCCTCCACGCCATCGCCAATGCCGCCCAAGGCTCCGGCTGGGTGCGCTTCGGCGCCTGGCTCGGCGAACGCAGCGCCCGGCGGATGATGGAAATGGAAGCCGACGACGAGACCTCCCCCACCTCCAACGATGCCGGCAGTCCGTAAACCGTTCGAAAGATGAACTCGACGCACTTGGCACGAAATCCGTTTGTGCTGATCGTTCTCGGAGTCGTCGCCACGGGATACGGAATCCATCTCATTCTCCGGGGACTCCAAGGAGACACGCTTTTGTCGGGAACAACCTTCACCTACTTGCCCCGATGGCTCTTCATCCTCACCGGCTTGATCCTGCAACTGCCACTGCCCGGAGCCGTATGGTTCCTGATCGCGACCGGATATCTGAAGGTCGGATAACATGCCGACAAGCGCGTCCATTGCTTTCCTGATCGACCACTCCGCACCCGTCCACCGCCGCGATTCCTCTGCGGCCTCGAACACTTGAGCCCAACCCATGCGTGAGCGGCTGGCACTTCCTTTCGGGTTTGTTTTCGCGTTCGCGATCTCCGGATTGGCAGTCTGGCCACTGCCCTATTCCCAAGTCTCCTTGCCCAACACCCTGTTCGGCTATCCGCTATGGGCCGTCTTCTTCTCCGCGCTTCTATCACGAGCATTTTCCAAGTCAGGCTGGTTGCCCCCGGCCCTTGTTGTCGGCGTTGCTCCCCTCATGGCGGTCTATGCAAGAGTCCTCGTGGAAACATCCCAAGATCCCACCTCCCACAATCTTTGGCCCATCGCCCTTTTTCTCACCGGGACCATGACGTTCCCGGTAGCCGCCTCGGGCTCGGCTTTGGTCTCCTTCTATCAGGCCATCCGGGGAAAATTCGGCAAGACTGACATCAATGAAGACTCATGATGGCATTGCCACAGCACAAACACCTACAAAAAGCTTCCACACCATCCGGCATTGGTTCACAAAGTTTCCTCGGAGCGATGAACTTGCCGAACCCAAGCCGTCCAACACCCACGCTTCGACGACTCCACCCCTGCGGCGCCCGCGCCAGATCCACCCGCCCCCACCACGCCTTTCGTTTGGCGTCCTCATGGGTTGCCGTTATTGCATTGACCAATGGTGTGATCAATT
>JACSRX010000081.1 GCA_014879535.1 Chthoniobacterales bacterium | reverse complement strand
GCCTTGGCCACGATGGCCTCGCGCATCCTTGTGAATTCGGGGGCCATTTCCACGACCAATCCGGGTGCCGCCGACCAAGCGGCCCTGTTCGTGGCGAATCAGGGCCTGTGGCTTCTCGTGATCCCCGCGGCGTGGTTGATGTTCGCGGAGTGGTCCACGCGGAAGAAACCAGCCGTGGCCCAGACGGCCCAAGGAATCGGAGTGGGCATCACAATGCTCATCCTCGTCGGCATTGTCCTGATGCTGACTTTCTGAGTGGAGACTGGTCGTTGTTCAGGAAAGTCTGCGCAAAGCATCGGCAACCACTTCCACGGTGCGGTCGATGTCCGCTTCCGTGTGGGAGGTGCTGAGGAAGGCGGTTTCGAATTGGGACGGAGGCCAATAGACGCCGCGGTCGAGGCAGTGGTGGAAGAAACGCGCGAAGGCGGCTGTGTCGGATTTCTTAGCGTCCCCGAGCCGGTGCACCGGCCCGGAAGTGAAGAAGAGGCAGAACATGCTGCCGGCGCGATGGAAGACGAGGTCGCGTCCCGATGCGGCGATGGCTTCGCGCACACCGGCCTCCAAACGGGCGCCCGAGTTCTCAAGCTGCGTCCATGCATCGATGCGCTCCAATTCGCGCAGTTGCGCCAACCCCGCAGCCATGGCGAGTGGGTTGCCTGAAAGTGTGCCGGCTTGGTAAACCGCGCCGTCGGGCGAGAGATGATCCATGATGTCCGCGCGGCCGCCGAAAGCGCCCACAGGGAGACCGCCCCCGATGATTTTGCCCAAGGCGGTGAGGTCGGGGGTGATGCCGCTGAGTTCCTGAACACCGCCCCGTGCGAGCCGGAAGCCGGTCATGACTTCGTCGAAAATGAGCAGTGCTCCATGGGCGGTGCACAAGTCCCGCAATTTCTGAAGGTAACCGGGAAGAGGGGGGATCAGGCCCGCATTGGCGGGAACCGGCTCGACGATGACCGCGGCGATGGTGTCGCCTTCGAGGGCAAAGACTTGCTCCACGGCGGCCGCGTCATTGAACGCCAGCGTGATGGTGAGGGCTGCGAGTGCGGCGGGAACCCCGGCGCTGTCCGGCTGCCCATGGGTGAGGGCGCCGCTGCCGGCGCGCACCAGCAGCGAATCAGCATGCCCGTGGTAGCAGCCGTCGAATTTCACGATTTTGTCGCGCCCGCTGAATCCCCGCGCGAGCCGTATCGCCGACATCGTTGCCTCGGTGCCGCTGTTGACCATGCGCACCTTTTCCGCCGAAGGCACCCGCGTGCAGATGAAATCGGCCATTTCCACTTCGAGGGGGTTCGGGATGCCGAAGCTGAGTCCATGTCCGGCGGCGGCGCGCACGACATCAATCACGACGGACGGGGCATGGCCGAGGATGGCGGGACCCCATGTGCCGACGTAGTCGATGCATTCCCTGCCGTCCACATCGCGGATGCGGCAGCCGGAGGCGTGGTCCGTGAAGAACGGTTCGCCGCCGACGGCGCGGAAGGCGCGCACGGGGGAATTGACCCCGCCCGGGATGCGCTTGCGGGCCGCCGCGAACAACTCCTGCGAACGCGGATGGTCGGCCATCGCGGTGCGGGCTCAGAAGCTGCGGAGGAAGCTCACCATGTCCTCGGCGGTCGGGCTCTTGGCGGAACGGACGTAGAACCCCGAGGTGCCGACACCGATCTGCAGGCTGATGTCGAGCGGCGCGCCGAGCATGCGGGCGACACAGAAACCCGCGTTGAAGTGGTCGCCTGCCCCGGTGGTGATCTTCGGCTTTTCGATGAAGGGGCCCTGCACGGCGGCCGTTCCCTTGGCATCGGCGGCGGCTGCGAAGGCGACCGGATGGATGACCACGGTCTCGACGCCGAGTTTCGCGCGGATCTTCGAGGCGTGCAGTGCGACATCATGGTGCGTCTCCTCGCATGGCGGGAATCCGAGGACCTCGCCGATCTGGCGGCCTTCCTGGAGGTTGAGGCCGAGGATGACCTTCGCGTGCTTCTGGAATTTCGCGATGAGGTCGATCGCGGTGGCGATGTCCTCGCGCGTGCGCTTGGCCGGGTCGGCCAGGTCGAAGAAAATCCAGCGCGGTTCCGTCACCAGCGGCATCACCTTGTGCAGGAGTTCCTCGAAGATGCGGGTCATTCCCGTGAGCATCGTCCAGTTGACGAGGGCGATGAGGGAGGATTCGTTGAACAGCTTGACCAGGCGTTCGAGCGGAATGTGGGCCAGCAGGTTTTCCCAGTTCACTTCACGAAGGCTCAGGTGCTTTCCGAACATGAGCTTCCCGTCGTCGAACTCGATGGCATCCGTGTAGCCGGGCTCGGCAAGCGACACGACATCCGCCCGAGCGGCGAAATCGGCAAAGACAGGGTGGATGTTCGGCGAACCGAGAATGCCGACGTAGGTCACCGGGGAGCCGAAGGCGCCGAGCGCGTTGGCCATGATGGGTCCGTTGCCGCCGAGCTTCACCATCTGCTGGACCATCTCGAAATTGGCGCTCAGTCCGGCGGCCGCCGTGATGCGCTGGCCGAAATCCTTCAAGCTCGCCAGCCGCGTGTAGATCTCGGCGCTCTCCCGTGTGGCCACGACATGGAGGATGGTGTCCACGAAGCCGTCGAGGCCGACGAGACTCGGGGATTTGGGCAGGCGGTCCGCCCGCGAAGACAAAAGATCCGCCGCGGCCGAGGCCAAGGATGCGTTGCTCATGAGCCCTACAGGGTAAAACCGGCGGTTCCGGAACGCACGAGAAATTGGGTGGCTTCAAAAAGTGCTTTCGCGGGGTCGCGCCCTGCGCTTTAATCTCCAGTTCGCAAGGAGTCTTAGCTCAATTGGTTAGAGCGCCGCCCTGTCACGGCGGAGGTTGCGGGTTCGAGCCCCGTAGACTCCGGTTTTTCATTTTGAAGGGAAGTGTTTCCGGAATTCGCGCGCGGTCATTGGGGGTTGGCAAGTGCGGTCATGTGGGAAAAACTCTGCGGCCGATGAATGTTCCGGAACAGATGATGCTGGCGGTGTCGCCGCGGCATGAGTTGCTGCTGCCGCCGGAATACGCACAGCTGGTGCGCTATGCGCCGGAACATGATTTTGTGATGCGGACGATCACCCGGCGCGAGGCGAACGGCCTGCAATTGATGTCGGCCGAGATGGTGATCGCAGGCAAGGACACGCGGAAGGCCTTCCCCTTGGCCGAGAAATACCCGATGCACTTCCGGAAATCGTATTTCCCGGGGAGGTTGCGCGGGGATCCCTCGGTGGAGTTCGCCCACCAGCAGCGGGCCTCGGAAATTCTCGACGCGCCGCCGCCGATCGGATGGACGGAGGACACGTTCCGTTCCTGCTTCGTGCCCGGGAAGCCGTATTCGCGCCTGACACCGTTCGGGATCGAGCCGGTGGAGAACAATGTCGGGGTGGCCGAGGAGCTGAACCTTGCCATGGCTGTGGGCTTGTGGTGGCTGTGCTGCCAGGCGTTCGACCAGCTCTGCCGACTGCACGCCGCGGGGATGGGCCACGGGGACATGGAATTGCACAACATCGCGGTGGCGCCGGCTCCCGCCGAGGCGGTGCTGATCGACTTCGAATTGGCAAGGGAGCGCAGCGAGCTGTCGGACGCCGAGTGGGAGAAGCTGGTGCGCGCCGATTTCACCGAACTGCTCCGCGAGGCGGTGTATCTGCAGTGCGCGTTGGGGCGCCAACCGGGCCCGCTGGCCGACATGGCCATGGAAAGGATCGCAGAGCTGTTTCCCTCGCCGGGCCGGTTCGAGCGGCACATCCGGCGTCAGGCGGCGGCTTAGCCCCGCCTTATTCCATCACGCTGTTGAACCACGCCTGGTAGCGGTCATCCTGCGCCTGGCGCCGCATGCGCATGCGGTTCTGTCTCTCGTCCCACCGTTGGTTGCGCTGGTAAAGGTTGCGCTGCAGGGCGTAGTTCGGATCCACGTAGGAATCGTCCTTTGCGCATCCCACGAGCGTGGCCACGGCGACAACCGCGGTCATGAGGATGGTGAGCAACTTCATGGAGGCGATGGTATCCGACTCCGGGTGAACCGGCAAGGTCAGGCGGCTTTGCCGAAATCCAGCGAGGCAAGGCGCCGGGCGGCTTCCTCGGCGCGCTCGCGGCTGTTGAACGCCGAGATGCGGAAGTAGCCCTCGCCGGCGGCGCCGAACCCGCTGCCGGGCGTCGTCACGATGTTCGCCTCGCGCAGGAGGAAATCGAACAGGGTCCAGCTTGGCACGCCATCCGGCCCCTTGACCCAGATGTAGGGCGCATCCACCCCGCCGTAAACGGCAAGTCCCGCAGACAACACGGCCTCGCGCAGGATGCGGGCGTTCTCCATGTAGAAGTTGACGAGATCGCCCACCTGTTTGCGTCCTTCCGGGGAATAAATCGCCTCGGCCCCCCGCTGCACGGGGTAGGAGACGCCGTTGAACTTCGTGCTGAAGCGCCGGTTCCACAGGGGATGAAGCGGCTTTTTCGAGCCGTCGGACGCCGAGCATTCGAGCTCCTTCGGCACGATCGTGAATGCGCACCGCGTGCCCGTGAATCCGCCGTTCTTCGAGAAACTGCGGAACTCGATCGCGCACTTCCGCGCGCCGGGGATCTCGTAGATCGAATGAGGAACGTCCGCATCGCGGATGTAGGCTTCGTAGGCCGCGTCGAACAGGATCACCGAATCGTTCGCCAGCGCGTAGTCCACCCATGCCGCGAGCTGTGCGCGGGTCGCCGTCGCGCCGGTCGGATTGTTCGGGTAGCAGAGATAGACCAGATCCACCTTTTCGGAGGGAATCTCCGGCACGAATCCGTTCTCCGCCGTGCAGGGCAGATAGACCAGCCCTCCGTAGCGCCCTGCTTCGTCGGCCTCCGACGTGTGGCCGGCCATCACGTTCGTGTCCACATAGACCGGATACACCGGGTCCATCACCGCGATGCGGTTGTCGTGGCCGAAAATGTCGAGGATGTTGCCGCAGTCGCACTTCGAGCCGTCGGACACGAACACCTCGTCGTCCGCGACTTCGAGCCCCTTCGTGCGGTAGTCATTCTCCGCGATCGCCTGCCGCAGGAACTCGTAGCCCTGCTCCGGCCCGTAGCCGTGGAAGCCCTCGCGCGTCCCCATCTCGTCGATCGCCTTGTGCATCGCCTCGCGCACCGCGGCGGGGAGGGGTTCCGTCACATCGCCGATTCCGCAGCGGATCAGCCGCTTTGCCGCTTCGGGATTCGCGTCGGTGAACACCTTCACGCGCCGCCCGATCTCGGGAAACAGGTAGCCGGCCTTGAGTTTCAGGTAATGGGAATTGAGTCGGGCCATGTGGAAACGTGCGATTTTAGAAGTCGGATTGCAGAAGTCAAAGCGCCCGGGTGACTGAAAACAGAAAAGCCCAAGACGCGTGGGCCTTGGGCTTTTGGTGAGTGTGTCTTGCGCGGGTTACATCGCGGCTTCGTAGTTTTTGCCGGCTTGGTCCCAGTTGACGACGTTCCAGAAGGCTTTGAGGTAGTCGGGGCGGCGGTTCTGGTAGTTGAGGTAATACGCGTGTTCCCAGACATCGCAGCCGAGAACCGGGGTTCCTTCGGTGCCGGCGATGGCTTTGCCCATGAGGGGGCTGTCCTGATTGGCGGTGGAGACGACTTCGAGCTCGCCGGCCTTGTTGACGACGAGCCATGCCCAGCCGCTGCCGAAGCGGGTGGCTCCGGCCTTCTCGAAGGCTTCCTTGAAGGCGTCGAAGCTTCCGAACTTGGCCTTGATGGCGTCCGCGAGCTTGCCGGTCGGCTCGCCGCCGGCGTTCGGGGCCATGATGGTCCAGAAGAAGGAGTGGTTGCTGTGGCCGCCGGCGTTGTTGCGGAGGGGTCCGCGGATGGCCTCGGGCACGGAAGCGAGGTCGGCGATGAGTTCGTTGACCGGCTTGGCGGCGAGGTCGGGGTGGTCTTTCAACGCATTGTTGGCGTTGGTGATGTAGGCCTGATGGTGCTTGTCGTGGTGGATTTCCATCGTGCGCGCGTCGATGTGGGGTTCGAGCGCGTCGTTGGCGTAGGGAAGAGGAGGAAGTTCGTAGGGCATGGTGTGTAGGTGTGGTTGTTCGCTGGAATATAGACCCGTGCGTTTGCGGCCCGCAAGCGCGGGGGATTCAGGGGGCGTTTTCCTCAAGCATCCCGTCGCGGATGTGGAGGATACGGTCGCCTCGGGAGGCAAGACCGGCGTCATGGGTCACGGCCAGAAGAGTCGTGCCATGACGGTCGGCGAGCCCCAGAAGAAGATCGATGATCTCGCCGCCGGTGCGCGAGTCGAGGTTGCCGGTGGGCTCGTCGGCGAAGAGCATGCCGGGGCGGTTGGACAGGGAGCGGGCGATGGCGACGCGCTGCTGTTCGCCGCCGCTGAGTTCGGAAGGCAGGTGGCCCGCGCGATCGGCGAGCCCGACGTGTTCGAGGAGTTCCATCGCGCGGTCATTGTCGGTTTTCCCTCCGATGAGGCCCGGGAGGGCGACATTTTCGAGGGCGGTGAGTTCGGGCAGCAGCATGTAGCTCTGGAACACGAAGCCCATGCGGGTGTTGCGCAACTGGGCCTGTCGCGCCGCGGAAACACCGTAGAGCGGCTCACCCTCGAAATGAACCTCGCCGCTGGTCGGGCGTTCGAGCCCGGCGATTGTGTAGAGCAATGTGCTCTTGCCCGCGCCGGAAGCACCGCAGAGGAAGACGGTTTCACCGCGGCGCACGGTGAGGTCCACGCCGCGGAGGATGTCGAGCTGCGACGAGCCGAGGCGGAACGATTTGCGGAGGCCCCGGGCCAAGAGATGGACGTCGTCCGGCATCGCGGTTCGCGTCAGCCCTCCACGGCCGGGGCCGTGTGGCGGATGTCCTCGGCGGACACGGCGAAGACCGCGTCCTCGGCGATGTTGGTTGCGTGGTCGCCGATGCGCTCAAGGGTGCGGGCGATGATGACGAGATCGAGGTAGCCCTCAATGTGTGCGGCGTCTTCGGTCATCCGGACCGTGAGGTCGTGGATTGTGCGGTGGTGGAGCGCGTCGAGTTCCCGGTCGCGCGCCTTGAGTCCGCGGGCGAGTTCGGTGTCGCGGTCGGCGAAGCTGCCCATGCCGGCGCGGAACAGGTCCATCGCCATGCGGAAAAGCGGCTCCAGCGCGGCGGTCTCCGGGAGAGACGGCGCCAAGTTGAGTCGTCGCGCACGGCGTGCGATGCTCACGGCCTGGTCTGCGACCCGCTCCAAGTTGCTGCCGACCTTCATGGCCGCAATCACCTCGCGCAGATCCTTGGCCAAGGGTTGGAAGCGCACCATGATGTCCACCCCGTCCTCGTCGATGACTTTCTCCAGGTTGTCGATCTCGGCATCCTCGGCGATGGCGCTGTTGCAGGCGTCGAGGTCGCGCGAGAAGAGGCCTTCACCGGCGCGCATGAGGATGCGCTCGGTGAGGCCGGACATCGTGAGGACGTTGTTGCGCAACGAAGCGAGGCCCTCGTCGAAGCGGGCGAGGATGTGGCGTGGGGTTTCGGCGGACACGGTGGTGGGTGTGTTGTTCAATGGATGGCGGCTTCCAGGCGCCCCCGCAATTCGGTGATCGGGATGCGCTCCTGCTGCATCGAATCGCGGTGGCGCAGGGTCACAGTGCCCTCCTTTTCCGGACCGTTCTCGCCGATGGTGTCGAAATCGACGGTCACGCAGAACGGCGTGCCGATTTCATCCTGCCGGCGGTAACGGCGTCCGATGGCGCCAGCCTCGTCGTAGAAGACCATCATGTGGGGGCGGAGCGCGGAGGTGATCTCTCGGGCCTTCTCGACCAGGGCCGGCTTGTTCTTGAGGAGCGGGAAGATGCCGCATTTCACCGGGGCCATGCGCGGGTGGAAGTGCAGGACCGTGCGGACCTCCTTGTTGCCCTTCTCGTCGGCCACTTCCTCCTCCTCAAAGGCCTCGCAGATGAGGGCGAGGGCGGTGCGGTCCACGCCGGCGCTGGGTTCGACCACATGGGGCACGAACTTTTCCTTCTTCTCGTCGTCGAAGTATTCGAGCGGCTTGCCGCTGTGCTCGATGTGCTTGCCGAGGTCGTAGTCGGTGCGGTAGGCGACGCCCTCGAGTTCGCTCAGGCCGAAGGGGAACTCGTATTCGAGGTCGTAGGTCTTCTTCGAGTAGAAGGCGCGCTCGCCGTCCGGGATGTCGTGGATCTTGATCTTCGCGCGCGGGATGCCGATGTCCTCGTAGAACTTCAGGCGTTCCTCGAGCCAGTAGTCGGTGAGGCGCAGGCCGTCCTCGGCTCGGCAGAAATACTCGATCTCCATCTGCTCGAACTCGCGGGAGCGGAACGTGTAGTTGCGCGGATTGATCTCGTTGCGGAACGCCTTGCCGATCTGGGCGATGCCGAAGGGCAGCTTCTTGCGCGAGGTCTCGAGGATGTTCTTGAACTGCACGAACATCGCCTGCGCCGTCTCGGGACGCAGGTAAACGAGGTTGTCGTCGCTCTCGATCGGCCCGGCATAGCTCTTCAACATGAGGTTGAACGCGCGCGGCTCGGTGAGGTCGCGGCTTCCGCAGTTCGGGCAGTATTTCGCGCCGTCCTTCTCGGGGAGCTGGTCGGCGCGGAGGCGGGCCTTGCAGTTCTTGCAGTCCACCATCGGGTCGCTGAATGTCTCCTCGTGGCCGCTGGCCTTCCAGACCGCGCGGTTCATGATGATCGCGGCGTCCATGCCGACCATGTCGTCGCGCTCGTGCACGTTGCGGCGCCACCAGAAATCCTTGAGGTTGCGCTTCAGCTCGACACCCATCGGACCGTAATCCCAGAAGCCGTTGAGGCCGCCGTAGATTTCGGAGGACTGGAAGATGAACCCGCGCCTCTTGCAGAGGCTGACGATCTTCTCCATGCGCTGCGCGTTCGGGTCTTTGGTGGACATGAACGCTCCACTTTAGGTGGTTTTCCCGCCGTCGCACTCCGAAAATACGGTGAACAAATCGTAACAAACAGGGCGGTTTTGTTCGTAACAACCTGCGGCTTTTGCTTCTGGGGAGTGTGAAGAGAAGGCTTGGCGTCCACGCGGAGTCGGAGTTCTTCTCCATTTAGACAACCCATGAAAATCCCATCCCAGAAAACCGTCGTGCGGGTGCTGATGGCACTCGCGTTGTTCCTGATGCCCGTTTCCGTCATGGCCGATGACAAACCGGCCAACGCGGAAGCCACCGAGGCTGCTGTGGCCGCCGCCAAAGAGTGGCTGGCGCTGGTGGACGAAGGCAAATACGACAAAAGCTGGAAGGCGGCCGCGCCGTTTTTCAAGGAGAAGGTCCCCGAGGCGCTGTGGAGCGAGCAACTCGACAAGGTGCGCAAGCCCTTGGGAGCGGTGCGTTCGAGGGAGGTGCTCGGGACGCAGTTTGCCACGCAGCTTCCGGGCGCTCCCGAGGGCGAGTATGTCGTGATCCAGTTCAAGACCTCATTCGAGAGCAAACCGGACGCAATCGAAACGGTGACGCCGATGAAGGATTCCGAAGGCGTCTGGCGCGTCTCGGGTTATTTCATCCGCTGAGGGACCGCCGCCGATGAAAAGCCGCGCCGTGGATGATCCGCTGCAGGGGCTTGATCCGGAGGCCTTGCTGCGCCAGGGAGCCGCGGACGGCGGTGACGGCGGGTTCGAGCCGCCCGGGTTGGAGGAATTGGCGTTGCTGTTCCCGCAGTTCGAGATCCTGGAGTTCATCGGCCGCGGAGGGATGGGGGCGGTCTATCGCGTGCGTCAGAAGGAACTCGACCGGGTGGTGGCGCTCAAGATCCTGCCGCCCGACATCGGGGTGCGACCGGATTTTTCCGGGCGGTTCGCCCGCGAGGCCCGCGCGATGGCCAAGCTGAATCACCCGGGGATCGTGGCGGTCCATGAATTCGGCAGCGTGGAGGGCCTGTATTTCATCGTGATGGAGTATGTGGATGGCGTGAACCTTCGGGCGCTGCTCCGGGGCGGACGGATGGCGCCGCGTGAGGCGCTGGCGATCGTTCCGCAGATCTGCGATGCGCTTCAATACGCGCATGACCACGGGATCGTGCACCGCGACATCAAACCGGAGAATATCCTGATCGACCGTCAGGGCCGCGTGAAGGTGGCGGATTTCGGGCTGGCCAAGCTCGCGGGTCCGCAGGCGGAAGCGGGTGCCCCGGGCGAGGGGGCGTTGGGCTCGTTTCTCACGGAGCCGGGGCTGATGGGGACGCCGGCCTACATGGCGCCCGAGCAGAGAGAGCATCCGGCCGAAACCGACCACCGCGCCGACATTTACGCCTTGGGGGTGGTGCTTTACCAGATGCTCACCGGCGAACTTCCCGAAGCCCCGCTCGAACCTCCCTCGTGCAAGGTGGTGCTCGATGTGCGCTTGGATGAGGTCGTGCTGAAGGCTCTCGAAAGTGAGCCGGCGCGGCGTTATGCGGCGGCAAGCGAGTTCAAGACAGGTCTTGAGACGGCAGCCACCGGCATCGCGGGTTCGTCTGCGGCTGCGGGGCGGGGGTGGCAGAGGATGGAATACCGCAGCCGCGCGACCGTTTTCGGATGGCCGCTGGTGCATGTGGCCATGGGCGGCGACCCTGCGACCGGCCGTGCGGCGACGGCACGCGGGATCATTGCGATCGGCGACCGGGCGGTGGGGGTGGTGGCGATGGGCGG
>JACSRX010000011.1 GCA_014879535.1 Chthoniobacterales bacterium | reverse complement strand
CAGGAGCCCATGATGTCTTGCCTGACGGTGGGAGACCGCCGGGTGTGGTTTTCATTTCACACGGCGTGTGCCCGTTCTGCCCACGCCACGCAACCCTTCATGGCATCTAACTGCTCCGGCTGTTTTGCCAGCACCCTTCGGGTCGCCTTCGGCGAGCTATCTCACTCTGTTCGGTCTGCTTCGCTCCGGTTCCGCAGTCTCCCGCGCCTGCGGGATTGGAGTCGTTCGGTGCTTCTGCACGCTTGCCCTGAATCGGACACCGGAGTATCCGTGCACCATGCCAGCCGCGATTCTCAAAGCGCACTACGATGGCGAACACATCGTGCTCGACGAACCGTTTGAGTTGCCGGCCAACGCTTCTCTCATGGTCGCGGTCTTTGCCCCCGATGCGGAGCGTTCCGAGTGGGCCGTTCTCGGCGCACAAAGCCTCGCCCGCGCATACGGCGACGACGAACCAGAATACACGGCGGCCGACCTCAAGCCGCAATGACCGAGGGCGATGTCGCGCTCACGCCGTTGCCGCAGGCCGATGGACGGACCAAGCCTCGCCCGGCAATTCTCCTGCGGCAGACTCCTCCGTTTGGAGATTGGCTCATCTGCGGCGTCAGCACTCAACTGCATCAGGAGGTCGTGGGCTTCGACGACATCATCGAACCGTCTCATCCCGATTTCCAGCGCAGCGGACTCAAGGCGGCATCCGTCATTCGGCTCGGGTTTCTCACGGTCTTGCCCTCCGATCAGTTTCTCGGCGCTCTCGGCTCCATCTCACGCGCGCGCCACGCAAAGCTCCTTCAGCGGCTTTCGGTCTTCCTTGCAACCGAACGGAGCGCCTAGCTGTCGTTGATCAACAGGTTGTCCGCAGGGTTTGGGAGTCTGGGTGGGAGTCTTGAAGCAGGGTGGCGTTTTGCGTGGCTTTGGTGCGGATTATCGAGCTGCATGCAAGAAGGTTCACGGCGCGTCGGGGTCCTCCTTCGTCCCGCGTGGGCGGGACTCCGGCGTGACAAGCCCCCGCGCCCTACCCAGGAAAGGTGGGGCAGCACCCTCTCGCGCGCCGTGTGACCTTCAAAAGGGACGATGGCAATTCTTGCCTGCGCTACGCCATTTGGTAGCCGCGGGCGAGGGTTTGGAATTCGGCGACTTGGGACTTTTGCCATGAGCCGTCGCGACCGAGTTCGGCGGCCATGAGGCGTGCGGCTTCCGGCGCCGCCTCGGCGGCGGCTTTGGCATCCAGAAGCAAGGCCCGGGTGCGGCGGGCGAGAGTGTCCTCGACGGTGCGGGCCATCTCGCGGCGCGTGGCCCAGACCACCGCGGCTTTCGGGTAGGGAAGTGACGGGTGGAGCGGTTGGGCAAGCTCCGGATCGTCGGCCATGAGGCGTTCGATGTGCTGCGCATCGGAGCCATAGACCGTGAGCGCTTCGGGAAGTGCCGCAGCTTCGGCATTGCGCCATCCGTGGAGGTGCAGGGTTTCGGTGACGCAGGGACGCTCGGGGAATCCGCCGAGCTGCTCGACGGCATCGACGGTGTCCTCGGCCATCTGCCGGTAGGTGGTCCATTTGCCGCCGACGATGGTCACGAGTCCGGAATCGCTGATGAGCACCTCGTGGTTGCGGGAGATCTTCTTTGTCGGGGTTCCATCGGCGCCGGGAGGACGCACGAGGGGGCGCTGTCCGGCGAACACGCACAGGATGTCCTCCCTGCCCGGATCGCGGGCCAAGTAGCGGGCCGCGTTGCGCAGGATGAAGTCGATTTCCTCGGGCAGCGCGCGGGGTTCCAACTGCGGGGTGTCGAGGGGTGTGTCCGTCGTGCCGACCAGCACGCGTCCGTGCCACGGGATGACGAAGAGCACGCGTCCGTCGTCGGTGTGCGGGACCATGATGGCGCTCTCGCCGGGCAGGAAGGAGCGGTCGAGGACGAGGTGGACGCCCTGGCTGGGTTGGACGACGGCTGGATGGGAGGGATTGTCGAGGCGGAGGATGTTGTCCGTGAAAATTCCGGTGGCATTGACGACCACACGCGCGGTGGCGGTGTGACGTTCCCCGGTCTCGCGGTCGAGCATCTCGATGCCGGAGACCAAACCATCATTCTTGGACAGTGCCGTGACCTCGCAATGGTTGAGCAGCAGGGCGCCGTGGTCTGCTGCGGTCTGGGCCATCGTGACGGCCAAGCGCGCATCATCGAATTGTCCGTCGTAGTATTCCACGCCGCCGAGGAGGTCCTCCGGCTGGACGTTGGGGATCTTGGCCATCGTCTCATCGCGGTCCAACAGGCGGGATTTGGCGAGGTTGAGGCGTCCGGCGAGGAGATCATACATCTTGAGTCCGATCCCGAAGAACGGGCCTTCCCACCATTTGTAGCGCGGGATGATGAACGAAAGATGGTGCACGAGATGCGGGGCGTTCAGGTGGAGCAGCCCGCGCTCGCGCAGGGCTTCGAGGACGAGCGGGATGTCGCCCTGTTCGAGGTAGCGCACGCCCCCGTGGACGAGCTTGGTGCTGCGGCTTGATGTGCCCTTGGCGAAATCGTCCTGCTCGACGAGCAGCGTGCGCAGTCCGCGCGTCTGCGCGTCGATGGCCGTGCCGAGCCCCGAGGCGCCGCCGCCGATCACAATCACATCGAAATCCGGATTCCTCCGGAGATCCTCCAGCATGTCTTCGCGTTTCATGATTCCTCCGTCCAGTTGCGGGCGCGTTTCACGGCTTTGCGCCAGATTTTGAGTTTTGCCCTGCGGTCCTTGGCCGTGGTTGCGCAGATGAAGGTCCTGTCGGTCTCGCGCACCGTGGCGAGTTCGTCGGAGTTTTTCCACAACCCCGCGCCGAGGCCGGCCATCATGGCGGCGCCGAGGGCGGTGGTTTCGACATTGCGGGGACGTTCGATGCGGACGCCGAGGGCGTCGGCCTGCATCTGCATGAGCAGGTCGCTGGCGCTGGCGCCGCCATCGACGCGCAGGGCGGTGATGCGGCGGCCGGAGTCCTTCTGCATCGCGCCAAGGACGTCGGCCACCTCCCAGGCGATGCTTTCGAGCGTGGCCCGCGCAATGTGGGCTCCGGTGGTTCCGCGGGTGATGCCGAACAGGGATCCTCGGGCGGAAGGATCCCACCAAGGCGCGCCGAGCCCGGCGAAGGCGGGCACGATGACCACGCCGCCGCTGTCGGGGACGCGTGCCGCGAGGTCGTTGACCTCGGGCGCGGACTTGATGATGCCGAGGCCGTCGCGGAGCCATTGGATGGCGGCGCCTCCGACGAACACGCTGCCTTCGAGGGCGTATTGCATGGGGGCGTTCCCGATTTGCCATGCCACGGTGGTGAGCAGGCGCGAACGGCTGGGCACGGCGTCGGGTCCGGTGAAGAGAAGCATGAAGCAACCGGTGCCGTAGGTGCATTTGACGAGGCCCGGGTCGGTGCAGAGCTGCCCGAAGAGGGCGGCCTGCTGGTCGCCGGCCACGCCGTGGATCGGGACGGCCGTGCCGAGAAGCGCCGGATCACAGGTTCCGAAATCACCGCTGCTCGGCGCGATGCGCGGGAGGATTGCCTTGGGGATGTCGAAGAGGGCGAGCAATTCGTCGTCCCAGCCTCCGCTGCGGATATCCATGAGCATGGTTCGTGAGGCGTTTGTCACATCGGTCACGTGTTCCCGTCCGCCGGTCAGGTTCCAGATGAGCCACGAGTCGATGGTTCCGGCGGCAAGCTCGCCCGCGGTGGCGCGTTGTCTGGCCCCGGGAACGGCGCGAAGCAGCCAGTGGAGTTTGCTGGCGGAGAAGTAGGGGTCGAGCAGGAGGCCGGTGCGGTTCTGCACGAGTGCCTCCTGTCCCGCCTCGCGCAGCGCCGTCATGTGGTCGGCGGTCCGGCGGTCCTGCCACACGATGGCGGGCGCGATCGGGTGTCCCGTCCTGCGATCCCACACGACGATGGTTTCCCGCTGGTTGGTGATGCCGATGCCGGCGAGGTCCGCCGCGGTGATGCCGGCGCTGGAAACCGCCTCGCGTGCGGTGGCCCGGACGGATTTCCAGATTTCGCCGGCGTCGTGCTCGACCCATCCGGGCTGCGGGAAGTGCTGGTGGAACTCCTGCTGGGCCGTGGCGACGGGGCGGCACCGGCCGTCGTAAACAATGGCGCGCGAACTGGTGGTTCCCTGATCGAGGGCGAGGAGGTATTTCACGGCGGTTTCAGAATCTTCCGAGTGCGGCGTAGGCTCCGGCGGCGAGGAGCCCCCCGACGACCGGACCGAAAACGGGAACCCATGCGTAGGCCCAGTCGGCAGGCCCCTTGCCGGCCACGGGAAGCACCGCGTAGGCGACGCGCGGCCCAAGATCGCGGGCCGGGTTGATGGCGTAGCCCGTGGGTCCGCCGAGCGAGAGTCCGATGCCCCAGACGAGCAGGGCGACGGGGAGCGCCCCGAGGGCGCCGAGATCGACGGGCACCACCGAGCCGTCGAGCGGTCCGGCGGAGGCGGTCTTCATGGCGAGCACGCCGAACACGAGGACGAACGTCCCGATGGCTTCGGTCAGGAAGTTGGCGGGGTGGCAGCGCACGGCGGGCGACGTGCAGAAGGCCGCCCGCTTGAGGTCGGCCTCCTCGGTGCGCGGCCAGTGCGCCCAATAGGCGAGCCAGACGAATGCGGCGCCGGTGAAGGCGCCGGCAAGCTGGGCGACGATGTAGGAGGGGACGCTATCCCATGGGAAGATTCCCAGCGACGCGAAGGCGATGGTGATGGCCGGGTTGATGTGGGCGCCGCTGGTGCCCGCAACGCAGAACACGGCGACGAAGACGCCGAAAGCCCACCCTGCCGTGATGGCCATCCATCCGGCGCCGTGGCTTTTGGTTCCGGTGAGAAGCGCGCCGGCCACCACGCCGTTGCCGAGAAGGACCAACAGCGCGGTGCCGATGAATTCACCGGCAGCGGGGGGCATGTCCCGATCGTAACCGAAGGGTGCCTTGGCCGAAGAAAATTCCTCGTGATGCGGCGTCCTTTCGGGCTTTCCACATCCCCCGCGCGGTGCCACAACACCTTGGGTCTTCCCTCCCTCCATGAAAAACCTGCGTCTTTGCCTGTGTGGTCTGTTGCTCCTGCCGCTGACGGTCCGTGCGGCGACGCAATACGAGATCCTTTCCTTCAATCTTCTCGCGCCGTCGGGCGGGTTCACCAACAGCTTTGCCTACGGACTCAATGAGAGCGGGCAAGTCGTCGGGACAGGCCAATACGGGGTGGGTCCATTTTCTCCGTTCCTCTACGACAATGGCATCGTGACCCCGCTTTCCCCCGGATCGGGATTCGACGAGGCGACGGCGATCAACAACGGCGGATCGATCGTGGGCAACATCGGTTTCGATGCGAGTTCCTACGCGGGAGGCGGTTCATGGACACCGCTCGGATCGCTGGGTTCGACCAGCTTCGTGTATGATGTGAATGCGTCCGGGTTTGCGGTCGGTGAAGCGTTTGACGAAGGCCCGGGGAATTTCCGCGCCGTTTCCTACTCCAACGGCATCGCGACCGATCTTGGCACTCTCGGGGGAAGCGCCAGCGTGGCCCGCGCCGTCAACACCGCCGGCCAGATCGTGGGGAACGCGGACCTCGCCGGGGATGTGTTCTGCCATGCCTTCATCTATCAGGGCGGCGCGATGTCAAGTCTGGGAACCCTCCTCGGGGAGGATGCGTGCAGTTTCGCCTACGGCATCAATGCCGCGGGCCAGGTTGTCGGGTGGAGCGACACGTCCGACGGGGCTTTTCGTGCCTTCTTGTGGGATGCCGACGGGGGCATGGTCGATCTCGGTTCGCTCACGGGTCATGAATTCAGCGAGGCGCGCGACATCAACAATCTCGGGCAGGTCGTCGGAGGCGCGTTGAGCTACAGCAGCGACGAGGCGGCCATCCTTTTCGACGAAGGGGTGTGGTGGAACCTGCAGGATCTCGTGGTGAACATGGAGGAGCAGGGGTTTTCCGCATTGCGGACCGCCTACCGAATCAACGATGCCGGCCAGATCATCGGCATCGGGCTCGACCATGACCTGAACACGGTCGGTTTCCTGCTCAATCCGGTCCCCGAGCCGTCCACAGGAATTCTTGCCGCCCTCGGATTGGCGGGGATTCTGTTGTGCCGCCGCGTCAACTTTTGAAGTCGCGGGAGTGGAAGACGGCGAAGCCGACGACCACGAGGGTGGCGTTGATGGCGGCCAGCCACGCGTATTGACCGGCCATTGCCTCCCAAGGGATGCGGTGTTCGAAGACACCCACCCATGCGCTCATCTTGGCGGTGAGAAACCAGTCACGGATGCCCGAGAAGAACGGGATGTTCTTGAGGATCGTATCCACGAACAGCACGCTGAGGGTCACGATGGTGGCGGCTGCGGGCTTCATCCGCATGCAGGAGAAGCAGAAGCCGAGACACGTGATGGTGAGCAGGCTCGTGGCGAGGAAGGGGACAGCGAGGGCCATGCGGGCCGCGCCCTCATCCGCATCATAAACCGCGAAAACACCCTCCAACGGGGCGTAAACAAACAGGCCTCCCCAGCCCGCATGCAGGGTCCCGGCCGCCACTGCCGTCACGGCGATGAAGACGGTGAGCGCAATCGTGTAGACGGTGCAGGCGGCAAGTTTCAACGCGAGGATGCGGCTGCGTCCGGCGGGGCGGGCGAGCATCATCCGCATGGTTCCCTCCTCGACTTCCTTGGACACGACGTCACCGGCCACAAGGGCGAGGTAGAGGGCGCCGAGAAGAAGGACGGTCGAGAGGGTGATGATGAGGCCGAGGGTCAGGCCGGACAGGTAATCGGCGGCGACATACCCCGCGCGTTCGAGGAGGCGCTCCAAGCTCTGCTGGACCTTGGGAAGACGCAGGAGAAGGAGCACGGCGAGCTCGACGGAGAGGAAGGCTCCGAAGCCGATGTAGGTGCGTTTCCTGGCGAAGAGTTTCTTCAATTCTCCGCGCATCTGGAGCAGGAAGATGCTCACGATCGGATGGTCTCCAGGTAGAAGTCCTCGAGCGTGCGGGTGACGGATTGGACCGAGGTGACGCGAATTCCCGCGGCAACGAGCGCCGCCACGGTTTCCCCGGGATGGAAATCCTCCGGCGCCTCCCATGCATCGCCGACCGGCACCAGCCCGGATTGTTCGAGCCGGGACCGCACGGCGCCGTCCGGTTCCCCGGTGATCCTCCATCGCGACGTGCTGCGGCGCCATTCGCCGCAGAACAGCAGACGGCCCTGATGCAGGATGGCCACCCGGTCGCAAAGTTGCTCGACCTCGGCGAGCAGGTGGGAGGAGAGGAGGACGGTCATGCCCTTGCGGTCGCGCAGATCGCGGATGGTCGCCCGCATCTCCTGGATGCCCTGCGGGTCGAGTCCGTCGGTGGGTTCATCGAGGAGAAGGACCTCCTGACCGGGAAGGAGCGCCTGGGCGAGTCCGAGTCGCTGGCGCATGCCGTGGCTGTAGGTCCGGACCTTGTCGTGGATGCGGTCCTGAAGGCCGGCGTTGGCAGCGACTTCGCGCAGCCGGGAATCCGCGGGCTTGGCCCCACTGAGTGACACGAGAAAGGCGAGGTTGTCCCAGCCGGAAAGGTAGTCGTAGAAGCAGGGGGTCTCGAAAATGGCCCCCACTTTGGCGAGTGCGGCGCCGCGCTCCGTGCGCACCGAGTGGGAGCCGATGAACGCATCACCGCCGTCCGGCGCCACCATGCCGAGGAGCATGCCGAATGTGGTGCTCTTCCCGGCGCCGTTGTGCCCGAGGAGCCCGAAGATCTCCCCTTGGCGGACCTCGAACGAGAGGTCGTGGACGGCGGGGCGGCCCGCGAAGGATTTGCGCAGGTTCTGGACGCGGATCGCGGGCGGAGTCATTCGGAGAAGAGCCGGAATTCGTTGCTGCTGTGGCCGTCGGCGAAGAGGTGGTTGACCCTGGTGGGGTTGATGCGGTGCCATCCTTCCTTGTCCACCAAGACCGGGATGCGCGAGGTGTCGGCGACGAGGCCGAGGAAATTCAGATTCGAGGTGCGCTGCCCGCCGAGGGCGCTGTTGTAGAAGTAGCTGGTTCCGGTTTCGGCGGCGATGCGGTCGTCGGCCGGGCAGCGGAAAAGGGAGGGGTTTCCGGCATAGGGAGCCAGCACGGTGTCGATGACCGGCACATCCTCCGTCGTGTCGGCGCGGGCGGCGGCCAGTGCCGGCATGATCCCGTCGTGATCGGCAAGGTAGAGGTTGAGGCTGACGCCGAGTCCGCGGAGGTTTGCAATGCAGCGCGCCGAGTCCGATTTGGCGATGGCCATGGAGAATGCCGGCCAGGCAATGGCGGTGATCACGGCGAGGATTCCAAGGACGGCCATGATTTCGAGCAGCGTGAATCCCGCGGAACGGGGAAATCGGCCCCGGCTCATCGCAGGCTCTGCAGGCTCTTCTGCAGCCGCTCGATGACGGGAGCAAAGTCGAGTTTCACCTCGGCGCTGGC
Source organism: Chthoniobacterales bacterium (assembly GCA_014879535.1). GTDB lineage: Bacteria > Verrucomicrobiota > Verrucomicrobiia > Chthoniobacterales > JACTMZ01 > JACTMZ01. The sequence goes on along the minus strand of JACSRX010000011.1, from coordinate 2,259 downwards.
ATCCTCATAAAAGGCGCCGAGACCCTCTTCGACCACCCGCTTGGCGTCCGCCTCGCTGAACCTCCGAGGGATGTCGGGCTGGTCCTCATCGAGATCATCAAGGGCGCGCTTCACGATCCGGCGGCGCTGCTCAGGATCCATCTTGTTGAGTCCGATCATGAGTTGGCGGAACCCCTCGGGCAGGGTGGCCTCGATGAAGGTGTGCCGTTCCTCCGGGGTCAGTTTGCCGAAAAAGGAGCGATCCCACTGCCGTCGTCGCAATTCCTCACGCTCCTCGAAGTCGAGGCGGTTGAGCCGGTCGGCAACCCCGGCGATCACGACGGCCCGCTGTGCGGGGTCGAGATTGTCGAGTTGGGCGCCTTCCGTGTAGCGGACAAGCGAATCCGCGGACGGACGTGTCGCATTGGAGTAGATGATGACCGCACCGGCGACCAGCCAGACGGCTGTGAGAATGAGCGCGGCCTTGATCCAAATGCGCATGCAAGCGGAATGATAAGCCGCGCGCCCCGTCCCGCAAGTTCCGGGCTGAAACCAAGAGCCGCCGCGGCCCGCCGGCTACCGCCCGCAGGCGCCGCGGATCATCTGCACGAAGGCGGCTTCGGCCTGGTCGATGACGGGGGCGGGTCCGGTCATTTTGACGAAGACATCACCCCCGGGACTCTGGAGGATCGCGCCGAGAAGGGCCTGCCCCTCGACGGGCGTCGCGGGTTGGCCGGGCATTCCGCTTTGGAACGTGCCGCGCGCGCGGGCGAAGGTGACCGGGACTTGGCCGATGGTTTCCGCCGCCGTGGCGGCGCCGATGGCTTCATTGTCACCGCCGAACTGGCCGAACCAGCGCTGGACGTTGTCCTGCACGGAACCGCCTTCGCCGGGGCCGAAGTGGAACACGGTGACCGTGGCTTCGCCCGACTCCCCGGTGCCCTCGGGGCCGGGAATGCGGAGTTCCGCCTTGCGCATGGGCGAGGAGGGTTGGACGGACTGCCAACCGGCGGGGACGGTGAAGGTGAAGGCCCCGGCCGTGAAGCCGGGAGCGTCCTCGGCGCACGCTGTGCCGAGGGCCAGAAGCCCGGCGATGACAACCCTCCAGCCGCGCATTCCGCGCATGGCTCAGCGTTTGGAGAACTGGAAGCGCTTGCGGGCGCCGGGGCGGCCGGGCTTCTTGCGCTCCTTCATCCGCGGATCGCGGGTGAGAAGGCCGTTCTTCTTCAACTCGGGACGCAGCTCGGCGTCGAGTTTGAGCAGGGCGCGTGCGATGGCGAGGCTGGAGGCCCCGGCCTGGCCGTTGACGCCGCCGCCGGCCGTCTTGAGGAAAATGTCCAGGGTCTGGGTGCGCCCGGCCAATTCGAGGGGGCGCAGCACGGCGGTCTGGAGGGACGGGGTCGGGAAATAGTCGTGGAAGTCGCGGTTGTTGACTTCGATCTTGCCGGAACCGGCTTTGATGCGGACGCGGGCGACGGAGGTGCGGCGGCGGCCGGTGGCGGTATGGATGTCGGACATGGCGGTCAGGAGATCTTGAGTTCCTTGGGTTGCTGGGCGGCGTGCGGATGCTCGGCGCCGGCGTAGACTTTGAGCTTGGTGAACTGGGCGCGGCCGAGGCGGTTGTGCGGGATCATGCCGCGGACGGCGCGCTCGACGAGGAGTTCCGGGCGGCGGGCCTGGCGCTTCTCGAAGGTCTCGGATTTGTGGCCGCCGACGTAGCCGGAGAAACTGGTGTAAACCTTGGCGGTCGGCTTTTTGCCGGTCACGCGCACCTTCGAGGCGTTGATCACCACGACGAAGTCGCCCGTGTCGCAGTGGGGAGTGAAAACCGGTTTGTTCTTGCCGCGCAGGACGTCGGCAATCTTGGTCGCGAGGCGACCGAGGATCTGGTCTTGGGCATCCACGATCCACCAGTTGCGCTGGATCTCCTCGGCTTTGGCGGAAAAAGTCTTCATGGCAAAATTGGCCACGCAGAATAGGCGCAGCGGTGGGGGCATGTCAAAGGAATAAAGCCGCCCGCACCCGCCGAGCGGGCGATTCCCGGAGTTGCCGCCTGTTTTGAGGCCTATTGCAGGATACGGATGATGCCCGGGTAGCGGTATTCCTCGCCATTGCCGGTCTTGACGGCGGCAATGACCATGAAAACGACCCACGCAACGAAGAGGATGGGCAGAATCACCAGTCCGATGAGCACGAAACAGAGCGCCCCGGCGATGAAGACGTAGATCGTGTAGCTGATCTGGAAATTGAGCACTTCCTTGCCGGTGCGGTCGAGCAGGG
>JACSRX010000080.1 GCA_014879535.1 Chthoniobacterales bacterium | reverse complement strand
TCGTCGGCAGCGTCAGATGTGTATAAGAGACAGGTCCGGTTCCCCGGCAGAGGCGCGCATAAAGGCCGCCCGAAGCGAGGAGATCGTCATGGCGGCCGCGTTCGACAATGCGCCCGCGGTCGAGGACGAGGATCTGGTCCGCGTGGCGGACAGTGGAGAGCCGGTGGGCGATGACGAAGCTCGTGCGTTTCTGCAGCAGGCGGTCGAGGGCTTCCTGGATGAGCCGTTCGGTGGCGTTGTCGACGCTGGCGGTGGCTTCGTCGAGGATGAGGACGGGCGGGTCCTTGAGCAGGGCGCGGGCGATCGAGATGCGCTGCTTTTCGCCGACGCTCAGCCGCACGCCGCGTTCGCCGACCTCGGTGGCGAGCTTCTTGGGGAGGCGTTCGACGAAATCCGCGGCATTCGCGGCGCGCAGCGCGTCCCACAACTCCCCGTCGGTCGCCCCGGCGCGTCCGAAGCGCAAATTGGCGCCCACGGTGCCGTTGAAAAGGAAGCTCTCCTGCGAGACGAGCCCGACGACATGGCGCAAGTCCTCCTTGCGGAAGGAGCGCAGGTCGCGTCCGTCGAGCGTGACGGAGCCCTCCTGCCACTCGTAGAAGCGCATGAGGAGGGCGACGAGCGAGGATTTTCCGGCACCGGTCGGACCGACCAGGGCCACGGTCTCCCCGGGGCGCGCGACGAGGTTGATGTCCTCCAGGACGCGCGGACCGTCGCCGTAGGCGAAACGGACGTTGTCGAAACGGATTTCGCCCCCGACGGGGGACGGGACCGGGTCGCGTCCGTCGTCGGGTTCCGGCACGGCGTCGAGGATGTCGAAGACGCGGCGACCGGCGGCGCGTCCGGCCTGGATGATCTGGTTGAGTTGGTGGAGGCGTCCGATGGGTTCGTAGAGGAACCGGACGAGCACGAGGAAGGCGACGAGCACGCCGAGGTCGATCCTGCCGTGGAGGGCGGCCCAGCCGCCGTAGCCGAGGACCACGAGGCTGCCGAGCGACGCAAAGAGGTTCATGCCCGGGCTGTAGATCGCCCATGCACGCATGATGACGAGGGTGGCCTGGCGCAGCTTTTCGCTCGCGGTGTTGAAGCGGTCGTGTTCGCTGTGTTCGCGTGCGTAGCCCTTGATCTGGCGGATGCCGTCGAGGTTGTCGTGGAGGAGGGAGTTGAGATCCGAGGCGGCCTGGCGCTGCAGGCGGTAGCGGGATGACGCGGTGAGGGTGTAGGCCAGCGCCCCGCCAATGAGGAAAGGCATCGGCGTGAGCGCGCACCATGCCAGCGGCGCGCTCCACCAGAACATGAGCCCGAGCACGACGACGATCTGCAGGAGGGAGACGGCGCCCTGCTCGATGCCGTCGATGAGGACGCGCTCGACATTGTTCACGTCCTCGACGACGCGGGTCATGATGTCGCCGGTGGCGCGGTGGTCGAACCATGCGAGCGGCAGCGATTGAAGCCGCGAATAAAGGTCGCTCCGCAGGTCGAAGAGGACTTTCTGCTCGAAGGTGTTGTTGAGCAGGATGCGCAGCGTGTTGAGGCCGTCCTGCGCGAGGAACCCGAAGGCCGCCAGCGCGATCATCGGCCAGAGCGCCCCGATGTTGCCGCCCCGCAGGACGTCGTCCACGATGCGCTGGGTCACGACGGGGAAGACGACGACCATCACCGACGAGCCCAGAGCACAAAGGAGGGTGGCCGTTGCGAGCAGGGGATAGCGTTTCAGGTAGGCGAAAACACGAGCGAGGATGCGCGGGGAGTTGCGGGTGGTCATGGATGCGATTTGCGGCGCCTGTGGCGATGCGAACCGTGGATTATGCCCCCGATGGGAAGGCGGAAGCGAGCGCGATGAGGTGGGGACGTCAACTGGCGAAAAATTGCCACCCGGCGGCTTCGGGCGCTGGCGGAAATTAGCCAGCACCAGAGGCGCGTTGGGGCGCCTCGATGGAGGTCGCGCCGACTTGGCATGGCAGTTGCTCAGGGACGTTTACCGGCACCCAGCCCGACCGTGCGGCGCCCCGGACCACGGGGCGTCGCGCGGACGCAGGGTCCGGACAACCACACTCCAAAATCCACATGAAGCAATCCAAACTATCCCGATGGGGGTCCTTGCTCGCGGTGTTCGCGTTCGCGGCGATGGCCGTGATGCCTGCAAAAGCGCAAGACGACCCGATGTCCTCCTCCACCGATGCGGTGGTGGTCACAACCGAAGCGGTGGCGGTCGAAGCCACCACCGTGGTGGCCGAGGAGGCTCCTCCGGCCGGGGCACCCACCATTGAGCAGCGCATCGAGGATCTCGAGGCCTACATCAACAATGTGGACCGTCCTTCCGGTGACGCCTCGAAGATCAAGGTCCCAGGGCCCGGGCACAATGCCTGGCAGATGGTCTCCACCGCCTTGGTGCTGTTCATGACGCTGCCGGGATTGGCCCTGTTCTACGGAGGCCTTGTGAGGTCCAAGAACGTGCTCTCGATCTTGGCCATGTGTCTCGGGATTGCCGGCCTCGTGTCCCTCCTCTGGTGGGCCGTCGGTTACAGCCTGAGTTTCGCGGGATCGAACCCCTTCATCGGCGACCTTTCCAACGCCATGTTCAACGGCATGTCTCCCGCGGGTGTGGGTGCCGGGTATTACTGGATCTCGGATTACGTCTGGGCCATGTTCCAACTGACATTCGCGATCATCACGCCGGCCCTGATCTTTGGCGCCACGGCCGAGCGCATGAAATTCTCTGCGGTGCTCCTTTTCACCGCCATTTGGATGTTTGCGGTCTATTTTCCGATGGCCCACATGGTCTGGTCGGCCAGCGGCTTCATGTGCGGTCCCCTCAATCCCGAGGCCGGCATCAAGGCCATCGACTTCGCCGGAGGAACCGTCGTCCACATGACCTCCGGGTGGTCCGCCTTGGTTCTTTGCATCATCCTCGGACCGCGTCTGGGCTTCGGCAAACAGCCGATGCCGCCGCACTCCATGGTGCTCTGCATGGTCGGCACCGGCATGCTCTATGTCGGATGGTTCGGATTCAATGCCGGCTCCGCCCTGGGTGCGGACGCCATCGCGGCCAACGCCTTCGCAACGACCATGCTCTGTGCCGCCGTGGCCGGGCTCGTCTGGGGCGTGGCGGAGTGGCTCCTCAAGGGCAAGCCGAGCGTGCTGGGCTTCTGCTCCGGCATCGTTGCCGGCTTGGTTGTCATCACGCCGGCTGCGGGTTTTGTGAGTCCGACCAGCGCGATCATCATGGCGTTCGCCGCCGGCATCGTGCCATTCTTCGCGGTGGTTTACATGAAGAAGTTCCTCGGCTACGACGACGCGCTCGACACCTTCGGCGTCCACGGGGTGGGTGGAACCCTTGGTGCCGTCCTCACCGGCATTTTCGCCAGCGCCGAGGTGAACTCGGTGGTCGGGCCCCTCAAGGCCGGTCTGGTCGGAGAGCAACTCAAGGCCATCGCCCTCACGATCGTGCTTTCCGTCGTGGCCACGGCGATCATCGCCACAATCATCAAGGTGACCATCGGCCTGCGTCCTTCACAGGATCAGGAAAGCGAGGGCCTCGACACCGTGGATCACGGCGAAGAGGGTTACCTGCTCGACACCTAAGCACGGCAGAAACCATAAACACACACAGCCATGAAAAAAATCGAAGCGATCATCAAGCCGTTCAAGCTTGAGGAAGTGAAAGACGCGCTGGCCGACCTCGGCATCGAGGGAATGACGGTGAGCGAAGTGAAGGGGTTTGGCCGGCAGAAGGGCCACACCGAGATCTACCGCGGGAGCGAATACACCGTGGACTTCCTGCCCAAGATCAAGATCGAGGTCGTCCTCGCCGACGATCTGGTCGAGAAGGCGACCGGGGCCATCGTGAAGGCGGCCAAGACCGGCAAGATCGGCGACGGCAAGGTCTTCATCTCGCCGGTGGAGGAGGCGATCCGCATCCGCACCGACGAGACGGGCGAAAAGGCCGTCTGAGGCGACAATTGTTGATTGGGTTGACGTTAGCAGAGGCGGCGGGGGTCCAGGCCCCCGCCGCTTTCGCCTTTCACGCGCCGGAGGCATGGTGCAAGGTGCATCCATGATGATGAGACTCGCCCTTGCGCTGATGGTTGTCGCGTTGTGCGGAGGATGCACGACGTTCTCGAAACCGAAGGTCAAGAAGCCAGAATACCTGCAGGTGCTCCAAGCGAAGGGCATCGATCCCGGAACCTACGCGCGGGTCGCCTCGGGGCGCGTGCTCGGTTACCGCGACATCAAGAATCTCGTGGAGAAGGGGGTGCCCGGCCGCATGATCGTTCCGTATCTGAAAGCCACGCGGGTGCCCTACAGATTCACGCCGAACGCGATCAACGGACTGGTCAAGGCGGGCGCCGACGATGTGCTGGTCAATTATCTCGGCAAGGCCGCGGGCATTTACATGGAGGATGAAGGCGACATGCCCTCCGCGCAGGGGGGCGGGCGCTGGCGGCATCCGTATTTCAACGACATCGGCTACATGGGACTGGCGCCGTTCGAGTTCACCTATCCCGGGGAATGGTATGGCGACTATGACGACTGGGCCGACTGAGGCTCCGGGTTTCCGGGATGCCTAGCGGGTCCGCGTGACGGTGCCGATGGATTGGAGCATCGAGCCCTGCGGCCCGCGCGCATGGATGGCGCGGTTCGGGGATGGCTTGTCGGCGGAGGTCATGGCGCGGGCGCTGTCCGTGTCGCGCGGATTGGAGGAAAATCCGCCGTCGGGATTGCGCGAGTTCACGATGGGGTATGCCTCGGTGTTGCTGGAGTTTGGCGATGAAGCGGTTCCCGGACCGGAGGAAATTTTGGAGACGCTGCAAAACGCATCCTCGGGCGAGCTGCCCTCGGGGCGTCACATCGAGATTCCTGTGGTTTACGATGGTGACGATTTGGAGGAGGTCGCGCGGAGGGCGGGCCTCTCCACGGAGGGCGTGGTGCGTTGCCATGCGGGGCGCGACTATCATGTGTGGTTGTTGGGGTTCTCCCCGGGCTTTCCGTATCTGGGTGTCCTCGACGAAGCGTTGCATCTGCCGCGCCGGGAAACACCGCGCCCGCGCATCGCGGCAGGAAGCGTGGCGATCGCCGGGGCGCAGACGGGGATTTATCCGGCCGAGAGCGCGGGCGGATGGCACGTGATCGGGCGGACGTCGCGGAGGATGTTCGATCCGGGGAGGAATGATCCGTTCCTGCTGAGGCCCGGGGACTCGGTGCGCTTTGTCGCGGTGGAGGACGGCGATGTTTGAATTTTTGAAGGTCATTTCGCCGGGTTGCGGCGCAAGCTGGCAGGACGCGGGGCGTCCGGGTTGGAAGCGCTTCGGGGTTCCACCCGGGGGATGGATGGACGGTGTTGCCGCCCGCGAGGCGAACCGACTGGCGGGCAATCCGGAGAATGCCGTGGTGATGGAGTTGGCCTTGCAGGGCGCGGAGTTCGAGGTTCTGCGCGGCGGGTGGCTGGCGCTGGCGGGCGCCGACATGGGATGGAAGCCCGGCACCGCGCGGCGCGTGGAGAAGGGCGAACATCTCCGTTTCACCGCCCACCGGCACGGTGTCTATGCGTATCTCGCGGCGCCGGGCGGATGGGCGGCGCCGGCGTATCTTGGAAGCGCCTCGGTTTTCGGTGCCGGAGGGCTGGGGAAAGCCTTGGCCGCGGGTGACATCGTCGGCTGTCTTCAAGATCCCGGGCACGAGGCATGGGCCGGCGTGGCCGCGCGGTATCGGGAGGCTCCGGTTTATCCCACGGAGATCGAGGTGCAGGTCTGGCGGGGATCGCAATGGGGGGCGTTTTCCGACGAGGCGCGTGCGGTGTTCCTCGGCACGGCATGGTCCGTCTCGGCGCGGAGCAACCGAACCGGAGTCCGCTTGGACGGTCCGCTGCTGGACACACCCGAAGCGACGATGCTCAGCGAGCCGGTGCTTCCCGGTTCGGTGCAGGTGACCGGGGGCGGTCAGCCGGTGGTGACCCTGTGCGATGGACCGACCGTGGGCGGGTATCCGAAGATTGCGTTGCTGGACGAAGAAGCCTGCCGCCGCGTGGCCCAAGTGCCCCCGGGGGGAACGATCCGGTGGAAAGTTGAGGGTTGAGGAAAGTTGAAGGTTGAGGGATGAGAGTTGAGGGAACAGAAGGGCGGGGTCAGGACATGGGGTGAGCCAGACCTTCCGCGCCCCCGATTTTTCCGGATCTCTCCAACTTTCAACCGTCATCTTCCCTTTCAAAATGAACGTGCTGCTCAATTGCGATCTTGGGGAGGGGGAACCTTGGGAAACCACGGCGGCCCTGTTGGAGACCGTGGACTTGGCGAACATCGCGTGCGGGGGTCATGCGGGTGATGAGGACTCGATGCGGCGGGTGGTCCGCGAGGCTTCTGCGCGCGGGGTTCGGATCGGCGCGCACCCCGGCTGGCCGGATCGCGGCAATTTCGGACGCAGCGAGGCCCGCGTGACGGCGTCCGATCTGACCCGGCTGCTGAAAGAGCAGACGGGCGTCTTGCGCCGGATCCTCAAGGAGGAGGGTGGAACGCTGAATCACGTGAAGCTGCACGGAGCGCTCTACCATCTCTGCAACGAGCAGCCCGGGCTGGCCGAGGCCTGTGTGGATTTCATGTATGCGGATTTGGAAGGGTGCGCGCTGGTGTGCGGGGCCGGTGGCATGCTGCAGGCGGTGGGCGAGGCCCGGGGCGTGCCGCTCCTGCGGGAAATCTTCGCCGACCGCGGCTACGGCGGGGAGGGTCAGCTCATCGCGCGTGGACAGGCGGGCGATGTCCTGCACGATCTGCAAACGGTGACCGATCGTCTGCGGGCATGGAAAGAGACCGGGTTGCTTCCGCTCGCGGACGGCCGCGCATGGCTCGTGGAGGCCGAGACGGTCTGCGTCCATGCGGATTCGCCGGGGAGCGCCGCTTTGGCAGTCGCGGTGCGTCGGGTTTTGGGGTGATCCGCCCCTTTGGGGCGGCTTTGGACGTGGTCGAAGTTGGGTGGGATGAAGGTTCCCGGCCGACCCGGAGGTCCGGCCCTACCCGGGAATGGTGGTGGTCACCGTGTTGCGTGCGAAGCGGGTTAGGATTTCCGGAGAATTTTTTCCATCGGCCTGCCCTTGGCGAGTTCGTCGATCAGCTTGTCCAAGAGGCGAATCTTCTTCATGAGCGGGTCTTCGACCTCTTCCACGCGGACGCCGCAGACCACGCCTTTGATGAGAGAACTGTCCGGGTGAATCCTCGGCGCCTGTGCGAAGAATGCCTCGAAGTCGTTCTCCTGCCCGAGTTGCTGTTGCAGGCCGGTGGCATCGTAACCCGTGAGCCAGCAGATGATCTGGTCAACCTCCTCCCGCGTGCGGCCTTTCCGCTCCGCCTTCTGGACATACAGCGGATAGACCTTCGCGAAGGGCATCCTGTAAATGCGGTGCTCGGGCATGGTGATTTCTCAGGAATGTTGGAGGTGAGGTGCGCTGGGGAGCGTCAGCGTTGCATCATCAGCCCGGATTGATCGGTCCCTTGAGGGCGATCATCAATAGTAGCATTGCAAGCACAGGCCATGAAATGAACAGGACGGCAGCAAATGCGATAGAGATGACTACCGACTTCCAAAGTCGAGACGCCTGAACTAAGAACGAGAAAATCAATCCGACACAAGCGAAGGGGAGCGCCGCGAGAGAAACCACGGTATAAGTAACGAACGGATCAGCGGTTTTTCCGAATCCGGGGGCAACGGACACGAGTGTCAGTGCCACGATCAAGGTCGGAAGCAGCACCAACGCTAAAGCGCTCGGCACGCTGCTGGCATTTCGTATCCATAGGGGGATCATTTGCTGTTCCGATCAGGCGGGGGATTCAACAGTGGCTGGTTGAAGTCACATCGTCTTAGTCCTTTCTTCGGAAAACCTCTTTCGCGCCTTTCACCAGCGGTGTGTCGGACTCGAAGGAAAACGAGTTGTTGAAAAACTCCAGCTTTCCCGAGTCCCCGCCCGGTTCGATGGGGCAGGTCATCACCATGCGGTATGCCGTGGGGGAGAGACGCTTCAACGAGTAGGTGCCCTTGATCACCTTGCGTTTGACCTTCATCTCGTATCGGCCCTTCGCGAAGGTGAATGTTGCCGGAGAATAGGCGCGCATCACAGGCTCCATCCACTCATCGGAGTAGCCCGTGGAGGACTGGATCGATTTCCGGGTAGCCTCCGCATCAAACACCCACGTGCCAGCGAGCGGATCGCTGTTGGAGGGTGTCTGTGTGGCGCACCCGGCAAGGATGAAGCACACGGCAAATCCGACAACTGTGTGCATTGCATGGTTCCGCCCCGGGCTCACTTGGATTTCTTCAGGAATGCGAGGATGCTGAAGACCAGGAACACGATGAAACAAACCTTGGCGATCCATGCAGCGGTGCCTGCGATGCCGCTGAATCCAAGGACACCAGCCACGAGGGCGACAACGAGAAAAACAAGGGCGTAGTGAAGCATGCTGGTTTGTTACGTTGAAAACCTCCCCAAGATCAATCTTCACCGACTTGCGGGCCTCGGGCGAACGCTGAGCAGACCGCCTTGCCCGGAAGTTTGGAGCGGGCAACTGCCAACCTCAAGATTGTGGATCAAACCCGAAGACGCGCAGTTCCTGATCGCAGCGACAGGCTTTAGCAAGACGTGCCGCCCATGCGACGGCATCTTGGTGCGCGGGCAACTCCAGGATCGTGAAACCGCCATTGATCGGCGGCGCCCACGGATATCCTCCATTCACAACCCTGCCGTCGGCCGAAACACGCACAGGTGGCACTTTCTCGTCGATGCCGCCGCCAAATACGTAGACCCCTGCAGCCTTCGCCTCCTCGATGACGGCGTGCGAATCGCGAACGACCGCCTCCCATTCGCCATCAGGCACGACCATCGCCGCACTCGGAAACGAAATCAGATATTTGGCCATGCGCCGTTCTCTAGGAATGACAGCAATCGCTCGCGAGGATTTTTCTGAACGGCCCCGATGACCTGCCCCAGAGCGCGACGGATGCCGGGTGAGGAGCGACCAAGCATCCGGCGTGACGACGGGCAGGGGTTAGGTGGACTGGCTCGATTGGCTTATTTGTCATATCGAATAAATCGCTCACGAAATACTTCGCTATCATTTGGGACAACCCAAACGTGATCATCATAAACCTCGACAGTGCTCCGCTGCAGACCCAACTCGGGATCCTCCCATTCGAGTGTTGCTGTATTGGTGGCTTCTTGAATTACCTTCACCTCATACGTTCTCTTCAAATCATCCATTTCAGCAATGCAAGTGGACCCGCTGTAGCGGACTGCAAGCTTTCCGAGAGCACCAACAATCGCGTCCAGTTTCTGCTCTGTCCACCACGGGTCCTTCTTCAATTCTGCGATCGTTCCTTCTTTGTCTGAGATCCAATCTCCCTGAAGCATTTTAAGCACATCAGAGGGATGTGCTGAAGAGAGGCCCAGCAGAACGAGACTTAAAAATGCAATGACGTGAACACGCATTCTTTTGTTGCCGAACGCAAATTTGTTAACAGTGTAAAATATTGGCGGGAGCGGACGGCAGGGCGGGTGCAGAAATGTGGGAAGCTCATGGCGCCGGGTTGATTCTTGTCGGAGATGTTCACGTGTCCATGATTTTTGTTGGGCTTTGCGCGTCCGCCAAGTTAGAAGCCACCAGTGCGCTGCTGCCGATGAGGATTTTGCTGACAATCTGGGTCGGTTTGGCGGCCTTTGGCTGTGTGGCGGAGGCTGTTTCGATTCCTGCGACCGAGGCGGGGGGTCATGTCGGGGAGGAGGCGACGGTGACGGGGCGGGTGGTTCGGATTGCGACGCTCAGCAGTTCGAGCAATCGTCCGACGATCCTTGATCTGGATCGTCCTTATCCTGATGCGGCTTTCCAAGTGGTGGTTTTCGAGAAGGACTTGGCGGCTTTTGGCGGAGATCTGAGGGGGGCTTACGAGGGGAAGACCATTGCGGTCACGGGGAAAATCACCCGCTTCCGCGAGACGCCGCAGATGGTGGTGAGCGGGCCGGACCAGATCCGGCTATCCGAGGCCGGGGAAGCTCCTGCGAAGGAGGAACCGGACGTTGCGGCAGACCCCGTTCCGCTGACGCCGAAGACGGCGCTGCTCGCCGGGCAACCCAGCTCGGCGGTGCGGGGTCCGGGAACGGAGCGATCCGGGCTGCCGCCGAATCTCTTGAAGAATGGGGATTTTTCGAAGGGAAAGACGGCGTGGGACATGGATCGCGGCGTGGAGGTGACGGAGGTGGATGGCAGGCCGGCCCTGAAGATCAAGCTTTCCCCGGATGGTGTCGTGCGGGTGACCCAGAAGCTCGGGGCGGGGGTCCCGCGTGATGCGCGGCAGTTCCAGGCCCTGGTGCAGGTGCGGCTTTCCCCGGAGACGCGTCTGGACAAGCCGGAGGTGACATTGCGGTTCGGGTCGTCGATGGGAACCGCGGCGGCACTCCCGCGCAAGGTGCGGTCCGGGGGCGCTTGGCATGAAATCAAGTGGACGCGGACGGCGGATTTCCAAGGCATTTCGCCCCTGATGTTCGGGATCGAGGCGGGTCCGGGCGAAGGCGAGATCTGGGTGGACGATGTTTATCTGTTTGCGCACCCGGATTACAAAGACAAGACGAACTGGAAGGTGTCGGATGGGTGAGGGGGGTGGGTGTGTGAGGCCGGCTGGGCCAGCCGGCCCTACCGTGTGGCATCAGGAAGGTTCCCGGCGCGTCGGGGACGCCGCGCCCTACCT
>JACSRX010000037.1 GCA_014879535.1 Chthoniobacterales bacterium | reverse complement strand
CGCCACAAGCCACCCGCCACGGCCCCGGGAACGCCGAATTTGCTTCAGTCCCCCGCAACATCGAGACTACTTTTCGTGTCAGGAGATCCCGCCATGACCACGATCAAGCAAGGCATCAAAACGAGTAGCGTGAAGCAAGACGTGAAGACGTTGCAGAAAGTTGCTCGCCAGGTTGCGTCCTCCAAAGAGTCGGCCCGCGAATTTCTCGCTTCCACCGGTCTTTACACGGCCAACGGCAAACTCAAGCCTGCATTCCGCTGATGGCGTGGAGGTCGCTGGTCCTGGGTTACCATGGCTGCGACAAGACACTCGTCCGCGAAATTGTTTCCGGTCAGGGCGAATTGCGCCCCAGCCGCAATGATTACGATTGGCTCGGCGAAGGTTCGTATTTCTGGGAAGACAGTTACGATCGCGCCCATCGGTGGGCGGCCAAAGAGAAACGGACAAAACCAACAGCCGCGTGATGGCTCCCGCGCTCCTCGGAGCAATCATCGACTTGGGCAATTGCCTCAACCTCATCGATTCCGACCATCTCCGCTTGGTCAAAGCCGCGCATGCAGCGTATTTGGAGCTCTGCGAGACCTCGGAATCCCCGCCCGCGCAGAACAAAGGGCATGACCTGCGCCAGCGCTATCTCGATCGGGCAGTTTTTGAAACACTGCACCGTCTCCGCGGGCGGGAGGAAAAACCGGCATTCGACACCGTGCGGGCCTTCTTTGTGGAAGGTCAGCCATTGTATGAAAACGCCGGCTTGCGTGACCTCGACCACATTCAAATATGCGTCAGGAACCCCCGCAGCATCGTCGGATATTTTCTGCCACGGGTTGCAAACCACGACTGACGGCTTCTCACTCCCTCTCCGGCGAAAAGACGCCGTCCGCTGCGCGCGGTCCTTGATTGCCGCCTGATCCCTCGCCACTCGTCACACGCCACCCGCCACTCCTTCCCTAACCCCAAGATCTCCACGGCCGCTGAGCCATTTCCGGAGGGCACTTGGTCGATGCCTTTTCGCCACTGGCTGTTCGTTCCCAAAGCACCGGACGCCGAATAAAAAAGCACTCCTTCGGGCCTACGAGAACCCCACGCGCGGCGTGGAGCTTCGGCTCGTCAGAGTGCACTTTCAGGAAAGCATCTCACTTGGTGGCTGTCAAATGTTGACTGAACTTGCGCATTGCCCCATCCCGCCGCCTTTCCCATTTCACCTTTCAGCTTTCAGGATTTCAACTTTTCCCTCGTCCCGCCGGAGTCAGTTGCTGCGTAGGCGGATCACCTCTGTCGTGTTGCTGCTCCCGCTGACGGCTGATCCGAAAACCACAAGAACGGTTGGAAGGAGTGTTAAAATGTCAATAAACCATGACTGCCCCCCATGGTTCTTCAAGAAAAGGCTGCTGAACTCTACGCGAAAGCGTAAACTCACCCCGACGATGGCACGTTCAGACTTATTATTGGGGTTAGTGAAGGCCGGCATCCAAGGAGACCGGAGCCTGTTCCATCGCACTGTTGGAGCGATTATCGCAGAGGAACGAGGGAAGCAGCATCATGTGTTGGCAGATCAGTTGGAGGATACTCTGCAAAAGAACGGCAAGGCTCCCACCGCGTCACAACCGATCCTGTCCAACGGCACCCACCAAGCCCTGCTGCATGAGACGGTCCCTCAGCGCAGCATGTCCGACCTCGTCTTACCGGTGGCGGTTCGGCAGGCTTGCCAGGAGATTGTCGAAGAACAGCACCGCGCCGATTTGCTCCGCGCGCATAGTGTCGAGCCTCGGCATCGTGTCTTGTTGATTGGGCCTCCCGGCAACGGAAAGACATGCCTCGCTGAAACATTGGCGCAGTCGCTTGGCGTGGCGCTGTTGTCCGTGCGCTATGAAGGCGTTGTCGGGAGTTTCCTTGGGGAGACAGCCGGTCGTCTTAACAAGCTCTTTGAGCATGTAACCACTCGGCCATGTGTCCTGTTTTTCGATGAGTTCGATACGCTGGGCAAAGAGCGTGGCGACGTTCACGACACCGGCGAAATCAAGCGGGTGGTCAGTTCGCTGTTGCTCCAAATTGACCGCCTCCCGAGTTACGTCGTGGTAGTGGCGGCGACCAACCACCAAGAGTTGCTCGACCGCGCAGTCTGGCGTCGGTTTCAGCTCCGGCTCGAATTGCCACCACCGACAGCGGCGCAGGTTGCCGAATGGTTCCGACTGGCAGGCGAGCGATGGAAACTACCAGCGGATTTGTCACCGAAGAGCATCGCCCAGAGGGTGAAGTTTGAGAGCTTTGCTGAGATGGAGGATTTCGCGCTGGATGTCGTTCGTCGCACGATTCTCTCTCAAGGACAGAAAGAGTCTGCGTCGATCCTTGGCGAAAGAATTGAGCAATGGAAGATGCGAACGCGGAGGAAGGCCCGCTAAATCATGCCGGGCCGCCCGCTAATTGTATTGCCATCGCCTGCCACCGCATCTCGCGGTCGTCCGCCCGGCGGCGGCGGTTCGCCTCATCTTCCGAGCAGGGCGCGGCAGGGGGAGCGGATTGGTCCGAAGTTCGAGACACTCAAGGTGTATTTCGAGCAGAGGGCAGTTGAACTCAGGGCCTCCGCCGCTGGGCAGGTTCCAGAGGAAGTAATCGTATTTGATACCGTTGGCTCCGTTGCCAACTTCCTCAATGCTGCAAGACTCGTCCCCGGCCTCGACTTTCTCGCTGAGTGGGATATTGAAGACATCGCACCCGACGACGACTTCTACAACGAGGCACGCGAGGATTCGCACCTCTCTGGACGAGTTTTCCTGGTCATGACTAACCAGCAGGCGCTCCAGCAGTTGCTGGGTCTTTGGCAGTCGTTCCAAACGGGCAGAGCCGCAGCGCGCGGCCTTTCTCCTTTCTTCGAATTGTTCCGGCACCTCCGCGATGTTCGCCGTTGGTCCCCCGAAGACCGCCTTCTGGAAACCGGCGTCATCGAATACTGGAAAGATGCGGCGGAATCGGGCGACCAAACCGTCATTCCTTTCGAGGTGGAGTTGTGGTTCCGGCAGACAGCGCAGCAACGAGCGGCATCCGTTGACCGAATCCGTCGAATTGTCACCCGACTTCGAGGACAGGTCGCCTCCGTCTGCGAACTGGATGCCATCTGCTACCACGCAGCGGTAGTGACTTTGCCCGCATCCGAAGTTCGTCGCCTTGTGAACCGCCAAGAGGTCGAGTTGCTCGGAGAAAGTGTGGTCATGTTCTTCCGTCCCTCGGGACAATCGGTGATGCCGGGACATGGCCAACCGGATTTGCAGTCGCCTGTAGCTGCTCTACCCACGGGGACGCCCACCGGCGACCCAACGGTTGCGCTGCTCGATGGCCTCCCACTTGAAAACCACGCGCGGCTCGTCGGTCGTTTGCGCGTGGACGACCCGGACGGATACGCTTCCGCCTACACGGCGAGCGGACGCGAACACGGGACAACGATGGCTTCAATCATCCTGCATGGTGACTTGAATGCGCCGCGCGCTGCCTTGCCACGCCCGCTTTATCAGCGGCCGATTCTCCGACCTGATCCTCAGCCTTGGAACAATGCGCGCGATGAGCGGATACCCTATGGGGTCAATCCTCTCGATCTGACGCACAGAGCCATAAGACGACTATTTGAGCCGGAAGGAGCGACACCGCCAGTCGCGCCAACTGTGCGCGTCATCAATTTCTCCATCGGGGATCCTCTTCAGCAGTTTCATTCAGCGGTCAGCGCATGGGGCAGGCTGCTCGATTGGCTGGCGGCCAAATACAACGTGCTCATCTGCGTGAGCGCAGGAAACCACGCTGGCGCGCTGGAGTTGAATGTCCCTCGCACTGCCTTCGCGGGGCTGTCGCCGCAGGCTCGGGAAGCGGAGACTTTGAAGGTTCTGCAACGCGACTTGAGGCTGAGGCGGATTCTCGCCCCGGCTGACTCCGTCAACGCCGTGACGATCGGCGCATGGCATCATGATTTTGGTGCAGTCTTGAACCTGCCACACCGAGTGAATCCGCTGCTCACTGAGCCGCTTCCAAGTCCTGTCAGCGGACTCGGCTGCGGATTTCGGAACGCCACCAAGCCGGACATTCTACTTCCAGGTGGCAGGCAGTTTTATTCGGAACGACTCGGGAACAGCCACACCAATGCAACGCTGGACATCGCACCCGCTACTGTCGCGCCTGGTATTTTGGCAGCATCCCCAAGCGCCGTCCCCGGTCAGGCGGACAGGGAGAAGCACACCCGAGGAACGAGCAACGCGACGGCGCTCGCTACGCGTTCAGCGGCTTTCCTCTACGAGCAGTTGGTCACTTTGCGCGCGGAGCCGGGCGGCGACAGACTCACCGACGAGTTTGCTGCGGTATTGTTGAAGGCGATGTTGATTCACACAGCCGCTTGGGGTGCCGCCTACGACCACCTGAAAGGTGTCCTGAAGCCCGCTGCCATGCGGGAGGACAAGTTCAAGCGGATTGCTGCGAGGTTTCTCGGCTTCGGTTTTGTGGAGCCGGTTGAATCGCTGGTTGGTGCCGACCATCGGGCGACGATGCTCGGGTGTGGAACGCTCGCCAGCGATGCGGCGCATGAGTATTGCATTCCCCTGCCACCGAGCCTGAGTGGCGTTCGTGGGCTTCGCCGCGTGGTCGTCACTTTGGCCTGGCTCACCCCAATTCATCCGCGACATCGGAACTACCGCGGTGCGGCGCTCTGGTTCAACATCGAAAATGGAAAACTCGCGACAAAGCGCGAAGACGCCGAATGGCGTTCCGCCAGAAACGGCACGGTTCAGCACGAGATCTTTGAAGGCGAGCGTGCAGCGGCATTTGCCGAAGACGCAACGATGGTGATTCGCGTGAATTGCCGCGCTGATGCAAGCTCGCTTGAAGGCACCATTCGATATGGGCTGGTTGTCTCGGTTGAAGTGGCCGAAGAATTGCGAATTCCAGTTTATGAAGAGATTGCAGCCCGCATTCGCCCTGCAGTCGCTGTCGGTTAGTCTAACCGGAGCAAATACACATCTTCTGCCCAAATTCTCGCCAACACCTCAGGGCATCCACTACAAAGCTGCGGACAACAACACCGCAGTCCTCACCCCACTCCCAAACCCATCATGAAACACAAAGCATCTGCCCAATGGAACGGTTCCCTCAAGGAGGGGGCCGGAACGCTCAGCACCGGCTCCGGTGCGCTCGTGGACAAGCCCTACTCGTTCAAGACCCGTTTCGAGGGTGAGCCGGGCACGAATCCGGAGGAACTCATCGGCGCGGCCCACGCGGGCTGTTTCTCGATGGCGTTCTCGATGATCCTCGGCCTCGCGGGATTCACGCCGGACAAGATCGCCACGACGGCCACGGTCTCGCTGGAGCCCAAGGATGGCGGCTTTGCCATCACCGCGAGCCACCTCGATGTCACCGCCAGCATCCCCGGCATCGACGACGCGAAGTTCCAGGAACTCGCCGCGCAGGCGAAGGCCGGCTGCCCCGTCTCGAAGGTTCTCAACGCCGAGATCACCATGGACGCCCGGCTCGCCTGAGCCGGCGTCAACCCTTCGCGGACGTCGGGCGGCCGTCCCAGCTCTGCAAAACCTTGAGGTAGTTCGCCCGCTCGAACGCGGCGGGGTCCGGGCATGTGCTGAGATTCAGACTGCCACGCAGCTGCGCGAGGCTTTCGTATTCGTGCTCCTCGAGCCAGCGGTTGAAGAATCCCAGCACTTCGGCGAAGTGACCGGGCCCTTGGCGCAGGAGGGCGGACACCATCTGCACGGTCGTTGCGCCGGCCATGACGGCTTTGACGGCATCCAAGCCGGTGTGGACACCGCCGCTGGCGGAAAGATCAGCGGGGTTGCAGGCGCTCAGGATCGCGAGCCAGCGCAGCCGCAGGCGCAGCTCGTAGGCGTCAGACAACTCAAGCGTCGGCTTCACCTGCAATTCCTCGGGGTCCAGATCCGGTTGGTAGAAACGGTTGAAGAGCACCAATCCCCTCGCCCCGGCATCGTGAAGCTGCCGGGCAAGGTTCGGCAGGGCGCTGAAGAACGGCGAAAGCTTCGCGGCCACGGGGATGGACACCGCCCCGGACACGCGCCGCACGACATCCACCAGGCGCGCCTCGACATCGGCCGAGGTCTCCGCGGGATCGGTCGGCAGGAAGTAAACATTGATCTCCAGCGCATCGGCGCCCGCTTCCTCCATGAGCTGCGCGTAGCCGGTCCATCCGCCCGGCGTCGTGCCATTGAGCGAGGCGATGACCGGAATATCGACCGCGCGCTTGATGCGCCCGATCTGGTCGAGGTAGCGGTCGGGGCCGAGGGTGAAATCGCCCGCCGTCGGCAGATACGTCGCCGCCTCGGCGAACGAATATTCATGCGCATCCACGTCGGCCATTTCGGCCGCTTCCTCGAGCGTGATCTGCTCCTCGAACAGCGAATGCATCACGAGAGCCGGCGCCCCCGCATCCTCGAGGCGACGCACGGCGTCGAGATCGTCCACCAGCGGCGAAGCCCCCGGCAGCAGCGGATTTTTCAGACGCAGCCCGAGGTAATCCGTGGTCAGGTCCATGGCGTCAGTTGGTGGAAGGTTCCGGCGGGACGCGCATCGCGTCGCGCAGCCGCTCGTATTCGGCAAAATGGCCGGTCACATGCCGCTGGGCGGCCTCCTGCAGCATCTTTGCATGGTCCGGGTCGGATCGCTCCAGGATCCGGTAGCGCATCTCATTGGCCAGGTATTTCGACAGCGGAACCTTGGCCGCCCCGGAATCGAGCTTGAGCGGCTCGTCGCCGGGCGCGGTGCGCCGCGGGTTGAAGCGGAACAGCGGCCAGTAGGCGGATTCCACCGCCAGCTTCTGCTGCTCCAGCCCGTGGTGCATCCCGTAGCCGTGAGCGATGCAATGGCTGTAGGCGACAACCAGCGAGACGCCCGGGAAGTCCTCCGCCTCGGCAAAGGCCTGCACCGTCTGGCTGTCCTTCGCGCCGAACGCCACCCGGGCCACATAGGCCGTGCCGTTCATCATGGCGTAAAGCGCAAGGTCCTTCTTCGGCAGCTCCTTGCCGGACACCGCGAACTTGGCCGACGCCCCGAGCGGCGTCGCCTTCGACGACTGGCCGCCGGTGTTGGAATACACCTCGGTGTCCATGACGAGGATGTTCACATCGCAGCCGCTCCAAAGAACATGGTCCAAGCCGCCGAACCCGATGTCATACGCCCATCCGTCACCACCGACGATCCAGACGGACTTCTTCACGAGGTAATCGGCGAGCAGGGCCAGCCTCCGCGCGGCCTCGTCGGTGCGTCCTTGCAATTTTTCACGAAGCGCGATCACCCGTTCGCGCTGGGCCACGATGGACGCCCCGTCGCCGGCATACCCGCCGATCAGCGCCGTCACCAGATCATCGCCGAGGTCGGCGCCCATGCCCCGCAGCAGCTCGCACGCCTGCTCATGGTGCTTGTCGAGCGCGATGCGCATGCCGAGGCCGTATTCCGCATTGTCCTCGAAGAGCGAATTCGACCACGCCGGACCGCGTCCGTCGCCGCCGGTCGTGTAGGGCGTCGTCGGCAGATTGCCGCCGTAAATGGACGAGCATCCCGTCGCATTGGCGATAAGGAGCCGGTCGCCGAACATCTGCGTGAGCAGCTTCAGATACGGCGTCTCGCCGCAGCCCGCGCACGCGCCGGAATACTCGATGAGCGGACGGAAGAACTGCGTCGCCTTCACCTCCGCCTTCATCGTCTGCCGGTCGGGCTCGGGAAGGCCGAGGAAGAATTCGTAGTTCGCGCGCTCCGCATCGCGCAGCGGGAGCTGCGGCGCCATGTCGAGGGCCTTGTGACGCGGGTTGGCCTTGTCCTTCGCCGGACAGACCTGCACGCACAGCGTGCACCCCGTGCAATCCTCGGGCGCGATCTGGATCGTGTAGGACATCCCCTTGGCTGTCGCCGACCGGAAATCGACGGCCTTGAAGGTCTCCGGCGCGGCGGACAACCCGGACTTGTCGTAGAACTTCGCCCGCACGGCGGCATGCGGGCAGACGAGCACGCATTTGTTGCACTGGATGCAAAGCCCGGCATCCCAGACGGGAATCTCCTGCGCCAGGTTGCGCTTCTCCCATTTCGTGGTGCCGAGCGGCCAGCTTCCGTCCACCGGGAATGCGCTCACCGGCAGCATGTCCCCCTGCCCGGCAAGCATGAGCGCGGTGACGCGGCGGACCAGATCCGGGGCTTCCCCGGGAACGACCGGCGGACGGCGCCTCGGGGAGTCCGCCACCTCCGGAACCACGACCTCGTGCAAAGCAGCCAGCGTCGCATCCACCGCGGCAAAATTTTTCTGAACCACCCCGGAGCCCTTGCGGGCATAGGTCTTCTCGATCGCCTTCTTGATCTGGGCGATGGCCTCCTCCCGCGGGAGCACGCCGGAAATGGCGAAGAAGCACGTCTGCATGATCGTGTTGATGCGTCCGCCCATGCCGCTTTCCCGCGCCACGCGGTAGGCGTCGATGGTGAACAGCTTCAGCTTCCGCGCGACGATCATCTCCTGCGCCTCGCGCGGCAGCGCCGCCCACACGGTTTCCGGACCGTGCACCGAATTGACCAGCACCACCGCCCCCGGCGCCGCGACGTCGAGCACGTCCATGCGGTCGAAGAATTCCCATTGGTGGACACCGACGAAATTCGCGCGCCCCACGAGATACGTGCTGCGGATCGGACGCGGACCGAACCTCAGGTGCGAGATCGTGACCGCCCCGGCCTTCTTCGAGTCGTAAACGAAATACCCCTGCGCAAAGTTGTCCGTCTCCTCGCCGATGATCTTGATGGTGTTCTTGTTCGCCCCGACCGTGCCGTCCGACCCCAGCCCGAAGAACACGGCGCGCGTCACATCGTCCGGCTCGATGTCCCACGAACGATCCCATGGCAGCGAGGCTCCGCTGACGTCATCCACGATGCCGACGGTGAAGTGGTTGCGCGGGACTTCGGACCGCAGCTCCTCGAAGACACCCCGCGCCATCGCGGGGGTGAACTCCTTCGACGAAAGGCCGTAACGGCCGCCGACGACCACGGGATCGCAACTTCGAGGCAGCAGGCCGCAGCAGCGGGCCTCCGCAAGCGCCGTGACAACATCCTGGTAAAGCGGTTCGCCGACCGCCCCCGGTTCCTTCGTGCGGTCGAGCACGGCGATGCTGCGCACGGTGTCCGGCAGCGCCCCGGCGAACGCGGCCACCGACCACGGACGGAACAAGCGCACTTTCAGCACCCCGGTCTTGGCGCCTTCGTTGTTGAGACGCGCGGAACATTCCGCCACGGCCTCGGCACCCGATCCCATGATGACGATCACCTGCTCCGCCGCCGGATCGCCCTCGTATTCAAACGGCCGGTAAACCCGGCCCGTGAGTGCGGCAAACTCCGCGAACAGATCATCCACCACCCCCGGCACGGCCGCGTAGAACGGATTGCACGCCTCGCGCGCCTGGAAAAACGTGTCGGGATTCTGCGCCGTCCCGCGGATCACCGGCGCATCCGGCGTGAGCGCCCGTGAACGGAACGCCGCAACATCCTCCTCGCGCACCAGCGCCCGGAGAACATCATCCCCCAAGGGCCCGATCTTCCCCACCTCGTGCGACGTGCGGAAACCGTCGAAGAAATGCATGAACGGAATGCGCGAGCGGAGCGTCGCCGCGTGCGCGATGGCCGCCATGTCCTGCGCCTCCTGCACCGTCGCCGAGCAGAGCATGGCCAGGCCGATCTGACGGCACGCCATCACGTCGGAATGATCCCCGAAGATCGAAAGCGCATGGGTCGCCAGCGTCCGGGCGGCGACATGGATCACGAACGGATGCAGCTCGCCCGCGATCTTGTAGAGATTCGGGATCATGAGGAGCAGCCCCTGCGACGCGGTGAACGTCGTCGAAAGGCTCCCCGCCTGCAGCATCCCGTGCACCGCGCCGGCCGCACCCGCCTCGCTCTGCATCTCCATGATGCGCGGCACCGTCCCCCACAGGTTCTTCCGGCCCTTGGCCGACCATTCGTCGCAGGACTCCGCCATCGGCGACGAAGGGGTGATCGGATAGATCGCGATGGTTTCCGCCAAGGCGTATGCCACGGCGGCCGTGGCTTCGTTGCCATCGACCGTCACGCGACGAGGCCGGGGAATCATTGCAGCATTCAGTGTAGCAAGTGCATCCACCCCCCGTCAAACCAACACCTCTGGCGTTCCGTTCCACGATGCACAGGAATCGGCCCGGAAATTCGTCACTGGCCAAGCCATTTTCACTTCCCTACGCTCGCCGCCCTTGCGCGCGTTTACCCGGACCGCGGCTTCCCCACCCCCATGAAACAATCCCTCCGCATTTCCCTGCTGCTCCTCGGCCTCGGTTGGACGCTTTGCGCCGCCGAACCGACCCGTGAGCTGCTCAACCACACATTCACCGACGGTGTGCTGCGGCTCGAACTGAGCGACGGCACGATGAGGCTCACGCCGTATTCGGCAAACGCCATCGAGGCCGTGTTCATGCGAAAGGACGAGACGGCTCCATCTCAGCCGTCCTACGCGATCGGACGCAAGCCGGGCCCGGTGGATGCCAAGCTGACGGAA
The DNA here is from genome assembly GCA_014879535.1 of Chthoniobacterales bacterium. Lineage (GTDB taxonomy): Bacteria > Verrucomicrobiota > Verrucomicrobiia > Chthoniobacterales > JACTMZ01 > JACTMZ01. The sequence continues at coordinate 87,843 of JACSRX010000037.1, read as the reverse complement.
TCCGCGGACGAATTGCGCCTCGAAACCGGCGGTTTGGACGCGGTGATCCGCAGGCAGCCATTCCAAATTTCCTACCGATACAAGGACCGGGACCTGATCGGGGAAGAGGCCGGCTTTTTTGAGCATGACGGGAAGAGCGGCTTCCGGTTCCGCCTGCTTTCGGGGGACGAAAAACTTTTCGGCGGCGGTTCCCGCGCGCTGGGCAAGATGAACCGCCGGGGCGAGCACCTCGAACTCTACAGCTCGGCGCCCTACGGCTACGGCGGCGAAGCGCGGAGCATGTATTACTCGATGCCGGCGGTTGTCTCGTCCGAGAAATACATGCTCGTCTTCGACAACTCCGCCCGCGGTTGGCTGGATGCGGATTCCAAGGGCGACGGCATCCTGCAGTTCGAGGCCGTCGGCGGACGCATGGCCTACCTGCTGATCGCCTCGGACTCGTGGGCCCGCCTTTCGGCGAAGATCGCGGACACGACCGGCACGCAGCCGATGCTGCCGCGGTGGGCACTCGGACACCTCTCCTCGCGTTTCGGCTACCGCAACCAGCGCGAGGTCGAGAAGATCGCGGAGGGTTTCACCCGCGAGAAGATGCCGCTCGATGCGATGATCCTGGATTTGTATTGGTTCGGCCCCGAATTGCAGGGGTATATGGGAAACCTCGACTGGGACCGCAAGGCTTTCCCGAACCCCGAAGCCATGATGCAGAAGCTCTCGCAGCGTGGCGTGAAAACCATCCTGATCACCGAGCCCTTCATCCTCACGGCCTCGAAAAACTGGAAGGAGGCCGGCGAGAAAAAAGTCCTCGCCACGGACGCCGACGGCAAACCGATGGTGTTCGACATCTTCTTCGGTCCGGCGGGCATCATCGATGTCTTCGCCCCGGCCGGGCGCGACTGGTTCTGGGAATATTACCGCAAGCACACGGAATCCGGCGTGGCCGGATGGTGGGGCGACCTCGGCGAACCCGAGACCCATCCCGACGACATCCTCCACGCCACCGGCCGCGGCGAGGATCTCCACAACGCCTACGGCCATGAATGGACGCGCCTCATTTTCGAGGGACTGCGCGAACTCCAGCCCGACAAACGGCCGTTCCTGCTCATGCGCTCCGGCTTCGTCGGCACCCAGCGCTACGGCATCGTCCCATGGAGCGGCGACGTGAGCCGGAACTGGGGCGGACTCAAATCCCAGATCGAAATCACGCTGCAGATGGGCCTCCAGGGCGTTCCCTACATGCACTCCGACCTCGGCGGCTTCACAGGCAAACCACCCGATCCCGAACTCTATGTGCGTTGGCTCCAGTTCGGCACCTTCCAGCCGATCTACCGCCCGCACGGCAACGAGGACGCCCCGGTCGAACCCTCGCTTCAGGACAAGAAGACCAAGGACATCGTCCGCCGCTACCTCGACCTCCGCTACCGTCTCCTCCCCTACAACTACACCCTCATGTTCGAGAACTCGACGACCGGGATCCCGCTGATGCGTCCGCTCGCATTCCTCGACGACCGCCCGGAAATGGCGGACCGCATGGACGCCTACCTGTGGGGCGACGCCTTCCTCGTCGCACCGATCCTCGAAAACAAAGCCGCCGAACGCGAAGTGCCCCTGCCGGAAGGCAGCGTCTGGTTCGATTATTGGAACGGCGACCGGCACGAGGGCGGACAGACCATCACCACCCCCGTCACCGTCCAGGACATCCCCGTGTTCGTGAAGGCCGGCTCGTTCATCCCCATGATCGACCCCATCCCGACCACCGCGAAATACGATCCGAAATCGCTGCAGGTTCATTTTTACGCCGACCCCTCGGTGAAGGAATCCACCGGATCGCTCTACGACGATGACGGCGAAACCTTCGACGCCCACGGGAAGAAAAAATACGAGCTCCTCCAATTCCGTTCCTTGCGTCCCGACGACGGCACGCTCGAACTCCACCTCGACGGCGAACGCCACACCTACGACGGCATGCCGGAGAACCGCACCATCCGCTATGTCATCCACGCGCTCGGCGCCAAGCCGCAGTCGGTCTCCGTGGACGGACGCCCCATTCCCGTCACCGATGGCCCGTCAAAAAATCCCGCCGCCTCGGCCGTCTGGAACAAAAACGACCGCACCCTGAGCGTCACCATCGATTGGTCCGGAACACCCCGCACTGTGAAGATCGGCCGACCCGCTTGAGTTGGGCCCCTCAGGAGAAACTTTCCGTCCGGACGCCGCAACGCTACGTCTTGTTCCATGCGCCTCCCCCTTCTCTCCGCACTCATCACCTTGGCCCCCATGACTCCCTCCCACTCACAAGACCCACCCGTGCGCATCGGCGTGGCCGGTCTCGAACACGGACATGTGGACTGGATCCTGTCCGACAAGAACCGCCCCGACTTCACGATCGTCGGCCTCGCCGAGGCGGACGAGGCCCTGGCCCGCGCCAAGTGCGAACGCTACCACATTGACCCGGCGCTGGTGCATCCTTCGCTGGAAGCCATGCTCGAGGCGGCGAAACCGGAGGCCGTGGTCGTGTTCACCTCCATCGACCAGCACCTCGACGCCGTCCGCGCCTGCGCCGCGCGGGGCATCCATGTGATGGTCGAGAAACCCCTCGCCCTCGATGCCGAACAGGCGCGCGCCATCGCCGCGCTGGCCGAAAAGCACGGCATCCACGTGCTCACGAACTACGAAACGACATGGTATCCCTCCGTCCAAGCGACCCGCCGCGTCGTCCAAGACGGCGCCGTCGGCGACATCCGCAAGATGATCGCCCGCGACGGCCACCAAGGGCCGAAGGAACTCGGAGCCGGCGAGGAATTCCTCGCATGGCTCACCGATCCCGACCGCAACGGCGGCGGCGCCATCATCGACTTCGGCTGCTACGGGGCCAACCTCATGACATGGCTCATGGACAACGAGCGGCCGGAGTCCGTCCTCGCCGTCACCCAGCAACTCAAGACCAACCCGCTTTACGCCCGCGTCGATGACGAGGCCACCATCCTGCTCGTGTATCCGAAGGCCCAAGGCATCATCCAGGCCTCGTGGAACTGGCCCTACAGCCGCAAGGACCTCGATGTGTATGGCACGAAGGGCGCCGTGTTCGCGGACGATCGGACGCGCCTCCGCCAGCGCCATGGAGAATCCGAAAAGACCTCGCAGCTCCCGCCGGCGGAAGCCCCCTACAACGATCCCTTCGCCTACCTCGCCGCCGTGGTGCGCGGCAAAGCCGATCCCGAGGGAAGCCTGTCGTCGCTGGAAAACAACGTGATCGTGATGGAAATCCTCGACGCCGCCCGCGCTTCGGCGAAATCCGGACGCGCTGTGCCGCTGAAGCCGGCCCGGTAAGACGGCTTCTATTCCACGAAGTGGATGCCTTGGTCGGCGGCGATCTGTGTCACGCGGTCCATGTCGGGTCCGTCCGGCCGGGCGAACTCGGCGGCCGCGCGCTCGAAGAAGTCCTCGAAGCCCGCGGGTGACGCCGCGACGAGCATCCGCGAGGGCGTATCACCGGTGTTCTTGAACGCGTGGATGCTGTTCTTCGGCGCAAACACCCCGGCGCCCGGTTCCGCCTCCCTCCACACCCCGTCCAGCAGGAAGCTCATCTTGCCTTCAAGCACGCAGAACCATTCGTCTTCCCCCGTGTGGTAATGCGGCGGCGGTCCGCCCCCCGGTGGCGTGATTTCCAACCATTGTGCGAGCAACCCTCCCGTCTGCGCCCCGGTGAGATGAAAATGAATCTCCTCGCCGAAAGCGCGGAAGACACGGACCTCCCCCGCAGGAACAAACCCAGCCGTCTTCGAACTCATAAGCGCGGACGCTAAGCCGTTCGCCACAGGCCGGCAAGCCGTCACCCATTCCTTCCCGAACCCCGCGCTTCCCGCGCCAGCATCGCCTTCTTGCGATCCGTCCCCCAGCGATAGCCCTCGACGACCCCCGTCTCCCGGATGACACGGTGGCACGGGATGAGCCAGGCAACCGGATTCGCCCCGCAGGCAGTCCCCACGGCGCGCACCGCGTTGCCGGATTCCATGCTCTGCGCGATCCGCCCGTAGCTGGCCACCGCCCCCTCGGGAATGCACAGCAGCGCCCGCCATACCCGCACTTGGAACGGCGTCCCCCTCACAAAAACCTTCAACGGCTCACCCGCCCTCCCATCGTGTTGGAAAATGGCATGTGCCCGCACGGCCGCCCCGCGATCATTGCGCCGCAGGTCCGCATGCGGCCACGCGCGGCGCAACGCCTCCGGCAGATCGGCACCCTTGCCGTCGTGGAATGCCAGATGGCAGACCCCGCGCGCGGTCCACCCGAGACTGCACGGGCCGAACGGACTCGGCGCAAACCCCCATTCGACGGACAATCCGCGACCGCCGCTCTTGTATTCCCCCGGCGATGCCGCCTCGAGCGCAACGAACAAATCATGCAGGCGCCCCGGGCCGGAAAGCCCGGCATCGAGCGCGGCGTCGAGCACGCTCGCCGAGTCCTCCAGACGGCGCTTGGCATGCTCAACCGTGAGGCATTGCAGGAAGTCCTTCGGAGTCACCCCGGCCCAGCGACGGAAGAGCCGGTGGAAATGCGACTCCCCCAACCCCGCCACGGCGGCCAGTTCACCCAGCGACGGTTGATCGTCCCGATGCTCGTCGAGATGGCGAATGACCCGGGCCACGCGCGTGAAATCGTCCATGGCCCCATTCTAAGCGCACCGCCGGACTTCCCCACCCGATTCTTGCGGTCATTCTCGAAGCCGCGGCTTCGAGAGCCAGAATGGCGAAGCCACACCCCGCCGGTAGGCTTCCAGCGCCCCCGGGGAGGAATTCACGCGCAGGTTGCTGTAGGATTCGTCCTCGTTCTGCCACCTCTCGTGCCAGAACACCGCGGCCTTCAGCCTGTCGCGGCCGGTCATCGAACGGAACGCCTCGGCGATCCAGTCCGCCTTGCTCCCCGCTTCCGGGAACTCCCCGATCCCCCATTCCGCAAGCATGATCGGCTTGTCCGGATCGAGACGTGCGATTTCCCCGAACGGATAATCCATCACATCGGCAAAACTCACCCAGGGCTCATTGCCGAATTGCTTCCCGTAAACGCTCAATCCCAACCAGTCCACATAATCGCTCCCGGGATAATACATCCCCATCATGTTCCATTTCGTGTTGGGATACGGATAGTCCATCACATGGAAAACCCAGGAGATGTTCGTCGCTCCCCTCGCCCGGACCCGGTCCACCACGTGACGCCATGCCTTTTTGAATGTCTCGGGTCCCCGGGGCTTTCCGTCCTTCAGCCTGCCCTTTCCGTAGTAGATTCCGCTCCATGGAAACCAGTTCCCGTTCATCTCGTTGCAGAAGGAAACCAGGATCGGAACACCGGTCGCCTTCGCCGCATCGGCCCACGAATCAATGTAGGCGTCCCATTTGCCATCAAGGATGCTCGTCAGGCTGAAGCGATCCGGCAACCGGTCCTCGACATAGGGCTTGTCCCACGGGGACCAGTAGATGAGGGGCACCGCCCCGGCCTTCGTGATGACCTTCACGTTCCTCGTCGGGAAATCCTGGCGGCCCCAATAACTCGACGAAGCCACGATGGCCGGTTTTTTCCCTGTCATCTCCGCGAAACGGTCGATGGCGTCGCGTGTCACATCATCCTCGGTATCGCCGAAATCCACATAGGCGCCCGTGTAGGCGCCTTCGGAGGGAACGGCCAGTTTGGGCAAAGGCTCCGCCCGGCAGGGAAGAGACGCCAGAAGCAACATCGCCGCCAAGGCCAGCCCCATGGCGGGCGGGCGTGTTGCCTTCGAGGCACCCGGGATTCGGGGACCGTCCGAGTTTGGATGGATTTTCCTGATCATACGCCTTGGACCTCCACAGTTCCTTTCCGTTCGAGTTTCCCCCATTCCACGAACACCCCCTGGAGAGCGCGGTGCAGGGACTTCCACACGACCCAGCTCAACAGGGGCCGATAGAGAACCCTCATCGGAAGGATGAGCAGTGAGCGATGCCAAGGCTCCTTCTCAAGAAGGCAACCAAGCAGCGCCAGAATGAAATCCGCGAGCAGGAACACGAGAAAATAGATCAGCATGGCGCCACCATCACCGGCAATGATCGAGATCAGCAACAGCACGTCAACGAGTGGAACCAAGGCCACCAGCACGACTTGGAAGAACCAGATGCCGGGCAGGCTGAAGTTCCCGAGGGCGCCGCGGCGCGGATCGAACACCATGTCCCGGTGCTTCCAGAGGCACTGCATCGTTCCGAAGCACCAACGGAACCTCTGCCGGGCAAGGGCGGAAAACGTCTCGGGCGCCTCCGTCCAGGCAATGGCCCGCGGGGCGTAATCGACGCGATAGCCCGCCCGGTGCAACTCCAGCGTCAGATCCGTGTCCTCTGCAAGCGTATCGGACTTCATTCCCCCGATCGCCCTCACCGCCTCTCGCCGATACGCACCAACCGCCCCGGGCACGACCGTGATGCAATTCAGGGCGGCATAGGCCTGGCGGTCGAGATTGAAGCCGCAGGCATATTCGAGCGCCTGGCAACGCGCGATGAACCGGCGGCGGTTGCCCACCTTGGCATGCCCGCTGACGGCCCCGACGCGGCCATCAACAAAGGGCGCGACGAGCTCGGCCACCGTGTCGCGCTGGAACTGCGTGTCGGCATCCAGAGTCACCAAAACCCCGAAGGAGGCATCGCGGAAACCCCGCTCCAAAGCGCGCGCCTTGCCTTGATTCGCCTGGCTCAGAACCCTCAAACGCCTGTCACCCGGCATCATCGTGCGCACCTTCTCCGCGGTGCCATCCTGCGATCCATCATCCACCACGATCACCTCGAGCCCCCCCCCGGTAATCCGTGGCAAGCACCGAGCGCACGGTGGCTTCGATGACTTTCGACTCGTTGTAGGCGGCGATGATCACCGAAACACCGGGCGCGGAATCGCTGGGCGCGGCTCCGCGGCCCATTCGACGCGAATGCATCAGCGCCAGCACCACGACGAAGATCGTGCGGACCGCCACCAAGATCGTTGCGACGATCATGAAAGCCCACAGGAACTCCTCCATGGCACGCCACACCCCGAACCCGGCCCCGCTGACAAGCAGCGGCATGAACTCCGCGTTCGTCTCCACACGCGGCATCAATTCCCCCCTCGGAATCCCGACAAGCTGCGACAGAGGCACGATCTTGTCCCCGCGCGCCTTCAAGGCCTTGATCAAGTCCGGCAGCGCCTCGATCGTCTGCTGACGATCGCCCCCGGCATCATGGAGCAGGACGATGCTTCCATCCGTGCGCTGGCGGAGCACGCGGCTCACGATGGCCTCCGCCCCGGGAAGACTCCAATCCTCGGGATCTATGTTCTCGCACACCGTGATGTATCCGAGCTGACCTGCCATGCCGATGGGCACGATGTCATCGAAGCTGCCCGGCCGGGTGTCGGCATTGTAGGGCGGACGGAAAAGTGCCGTGGACACGCCCGTGGTCACCTGGATCAGCCGCTGCGTCGCATTGAGCTCCAGGAGCTCGTGCTGCGGCGAACTCTCCGAAAGGTTGGCATGCGTGTAGGTGTGGACGCCGATCTCATGCCCCTCCTCTACGATCCGCTGCAGCAATTCCGGATAACTTTCGCCATTGCGGCCGACGATGAAAAACGCCGCGGTGACCCCTTCGCCTTTGAGGATGTCAAGCACCCGGGGCGTCCATTCCGGGTCGGGACCGTCATCAAAGGTGATCGCCACCTCGTGCGCCTCGCCACCTCCGCTGTGATAGAGCATGGCGTAGGCGGGCAACTTGCGGTAGGAGGCACCGAAACGATCCCCGGTGTCCGCCCACAGGTCGCGTTCGCCATCCTGCCGGAACAAATCCGCGGTCAGGAATTCCCCGTTGCCAATGTGCGCTATGTTCACTCCTGAGGACAAACCCTTGAGCGGCACGAGGTCGGCAGCCGTGACTTTGTCCTTCAAGGCCGTGTCGAATGTCTGCCAGACGGAGGGATCCTCCAAGCCGAGGGAGTCCAGCGCGAATCCGCCCAGTCCCATCCATGCTGCGGAACGGCGCTGGTTGAGGAAGGTCGTGGCATCGAGGAACCACACCTCATGGCCGATGTTGTCATCCAGGTATTCGAAATGAGGATTGAAGAGCGGAGACTCCACCCGGATGTCCGGCACATCCGCATAGCGGGCCAGCGTCATGGCATCGAGGAATCCGATGGTGTTTCCGTGGCGCCCGGCCGGCCAATCGTAACCGTAAGCACCGATGGCGGCGACCCACTGTTCCGGGCGCCCATACGACGCCGCCACCTGCAGCCAACCCTCGAACCAATCCTGCGAGGCCACGGGCCCCGGTTTGTCCGACTCGGAATTCTCGTCGTGCAGTTGGGCCACAAATCGGTCCACCGAGGCCGACAAAGCCTGCAGATCGAAGACCTCCATCTCCTCCCCCATGGGCACGGAAAGCCACAACTGAAATCCCGCGTCGTGAAGTCGGACGGCCAGCCTCCCGATCAGCTTCGTAAGACCGTCCCGCCGGGGGGCTGGCAACTCCTGCCAATCCAGCAGAACACCGGCGGCATCGACTTTGTGGAGGCCGTCTATCAACAGTCGGGTCAGTTGCCCCTCCGCTCGCGGTGATGCCATCAAGCGCTCGACATTTTCCGGTGCCCATCGGTCGCCCTGCAGATTGCCCAGCACCGGGATGAGCAGCAAACGGTTGTCGGCAGCCAAACCTTGCACCGCCTCGTCCATTTCAGCCTCGAGGCCGCCATCCGCGGACAATGTGCCCCATTCCGGAAGCAGGTGGGTGAGCTGATCTCCATGCTTTGCCAGATCAACCAACGCCGACGCGCTGCCCGCCGGGCAATAAGCGGCACGAACTTCCTCCCCCTTGTAACGTGCGGATGGCCTCCCCGGCGATCGCGGCTGCACTACCGCCCCCCCCGATGGCCGGTTCCTCCCGAGATACTTGTCCCAGAGATTGTCCGTCTGGCGCGGGGAAGCCCCTTGTTTCCCATCAACGGCACGGAAGCTTGTGCGGAGGTCGCGCATCAGCACCGGCATGTCGAGGTGGGGCACCACGAAAAGGAACCGCACAAAAACGACCGTGGCCGCCAACAGCACCACCAGCAAAACCAGCAGAATTCGGCGCAGTCGCGGCCACCGCCGCCCCGAAACGTCCAGAAAAACGAAGTGCTCGTTGTTCAAGCTGGTTGAGCTTCATGATAGCGGCATTCGGGGCCGAATTCCAATGCCGCCGACCTTGTCATTTGGCGCAATGGCAACACGTTTATCGTCAAGGCATTGCGCTTCCACGAAAGATCTCTCCCGGATCCGGCCGCCTGCACGACTATTGCCTCTGGTTCCCTTTTGCTGGCGGCGCTTGGTCCGCCATGCTTTGAATCCACCAGCGCCCCCCGCGTCTGGCTTTCCCGAAGTGTCTCTGGAAATACACCTTGAACACCGCGCCATCCGTCGTGCGCAGGCGGAATCCATGTTTCCTCACGTAACGCTCCCCGCTGCCGTGTGTGCAGTCCCCGTGCTCCTTCCACGTCTCCAGCACCTCGGCCACCTCCCATTCCCGATCGCGCCATCGAAAGGAAGCCGGCACACCCGGCTCGCCACGCGCCATGCCGGCCGTGTCAAACCGCCCCTCGGAGGGCGTGATGGATTCACCAATGAAACGCACGGTTTACCTCATTCTCTTCCGCGGTGTCGGCGGTAAGACACAGCTGCCCGTCAAGGCCCTCCGCGAGAAACTCACCGCGGCGGGATTTGAACATGCCGCCACCTGCATCAACAGCGGCAACGCGGTTGTCCGCAGCCCCCTGGGCCGGGAGAAGGTCATCGCCACCATTGCGGAAATCTGCCGGGTTCATTTCGATTTCCACAAGGCGATCTTCGCACCGACGCTCGCCGAATGGGAGGCTTTGATCGCGCGCAACCCGTTTGCCGACGCCGCCAATGCCGCACCAACCAGCGTCCATGCCGCGGTGCTCGAAAGCGCCCCGAAGCCGGAGGATGTCGGACGCATCCGCGAGCGTGCGGTCAAGGGCGAGGCACTGGAGATCATCGGCCGCGTGGCCTACCTTCACACGCCCCATGGCTTCGGACGCAGCAAGATGGCCGGGAAATTCGACCCATGGATCGGCGTGGAAAACACGGCACGGAATTGGAACACCGTCCGAAAACTCGCCGCATTGGGCCGCGCTGCCGCGTAAAGGCGATTGGGAAAAAGCCGACGACGGGACTCGAACCCGTGACCTGCTGATTACGAATCAGCTGCTCTACCAGCTGAGCTACGTCGGCGACAGGACGCAGGACGGGAAATGCCCCGTCTTGCGAGGGGGAAAGGTATACCGGTGCCCACGCCCAACGTCAATCTGCACAAGGATCCGGCAGCGACCACCACCCCGGTCGCCATCCACTGCTACTCAACAAACTCCTGTGTCATGGACTGGAGCTTGTCCATGGTTTTGTCCGTGAAATCCTCATGAGTCTCGCCCGGTTTGTCCTCCGCCGCTTTGGCCTCGGCCGGCTGATCCCCACGAAACTCGTCCCCGTTGCCCCATGCGCCCAGTCTTTCGCGCCGCGCGGTCCGTTCGAGGTGGTCGTATTTCGAGCGGAGTTCCTCCTCCGTCTTTCCGGGGGGGCTCGCCGGGGCACCAAAGGAGCGGGCCAGACCCTGGCTCACCAAAACCTCGCCCAAATCCTTGCCGTCCCCGGTGGTCACGAAAGCAAACTCACGCGGGAGCTGACTGCGCCCCTTGGCGTCCTCGAATGTCGTCAAGACCGTGAATGGACGGGAAAGCAACTGCGCCGTGACTTTTTTTGCATGTTGCCCCACCTCCAGCATTCTTGAAGCGGACTTCTTGAAGTGAGCCGCCTGCTCAGCGACCCGGCTTGGAATGGAGTCATCACTCTCGGGTGCATCCACGAAATACAGGCGGAAGATGTATTCCTTGCCTTGGCAATCCACATGAAAGGAGTCGCCGTCGTTGTAATCCTGTGGAATCAACCGGCAGTCGGTCAGTTCCTTCCATCTGCTACCCGCCAACAGGCTCGCGGGGCATATGCACAGGAGCAGGACACCGCAGATTGGCAGCAGGTGTCTGCTCCTGCGGAGAAGATATGTGCGTCGGTTCATGGGAGTGTTGGACATCGTGCAATTGCCGGCTGCCGGCGGCGGGACTTGAACCCGCACGGGAGTTTCCTCCCAACGGATTTTAAGGCCGTTGCGCCTGCGTAGGTAAAGAAAAGAAAGTGGAAAAAAGTGGAGAAAAACCTTTTCTTTTCCATTTGGGGGAAGTTTTCTTCCGCCCATGGCAAAGCGCAAGCTCCCCCTCGGCTCGCGTATCTTCATCGAGCACCCGACGCCATCCCGCACTGTCTATCGCGTCTGGCTCTCCGCCAAGTTCCTCGGCCCCGGCATGGCCCCGGAACGGCGCGGCTTCGCTTCACTCGACGCCGCCCGCGCTTGGATTGATGAACGGTGGGCAGAGCTGCACCCTTTACAAGCGGAGGCCGTCGCCGCCGAACTCTCCCCCCTCCAAATTGCCGACGCCAAGGCCGCCTTGGCGAAACTCAGCGGCCGCGCTTCGTTGGTTGAGGCGGCATTTTTTTGGGAGAGCCAACACGCGGCAGGCGAATCCAAAACGGTTGCCGAAGCAATCGCCGCACTCTACGCGGATCGCCTCGACGCCGGCCTCTCGCGCCGCCATTGTCTCGAGCTCAAAGCCAAGCTCGCCCGCCTGCTACGCGGGCATGAAAAGAAAAGCTTGTCCGCCCTCACCGCCGAAGAACTGCGGATCACCGTGGACGGCAAAGACGCGAAGGGCAAGGCGCCAAGCCAATCGCAACGTGTCAAGCGGTTGCGGTATTTTTCCGTCTTGGCCGAGTTTTCCAAAAAGCAAGGCTGGCTCACCCGCAACCCCGCCGAGGCAATCACGCGCCCACGCGTTGTCCGCGGCCGCCCCGAAATCCTCACCGTTCCCCAGTGCCGTGCGCTGCTGCTCGCAGCCAAGAAACAGCGCCCCGATCTTCTCCCCGCCCTCGCCCTTAAACTTTTCGCTGGCCTCAGAAACGATGAAATGGCCCTGGCGAAGTGGGAAGACCTCAAGGCCGACACCCTCCGCGTGCAACGCACCAAGACCGGCCGCCCGAGGTCGGTTTCCGTCGAGCCGGCCTTGCTCCGTTGGTTGCCAAGCAAGCGGCCGAAAACCGGCCCGATCTTCGCCGCGCGACCCGCGTTCAAGGCTCGCGTATGGGCATGGCTCGAAGAGCTCGCCAAGTTGGAAAACTTGGCTGGAGCGAAGATACCACAGAACGCCTTGCGTCACTCCTACGGCACCTACTTGCACCAAAAATTGAAAGACACGGCCCGCACCGCGTTCGAGATGGGTAATTCCCCCGCCGTGGTCGCCGCGAGCTACGCGGATGCGGTCAGCGATCGCGACGCCGCAGCCTTTTGGGCGCTTGCACCCGACTCTCGCGACTGAGCGCGGAGACAATGCCGAAGCGGTCGAAGACCCGGAGAAATTGTCTTCGTCGTCTCGGTCGCTTTGAGGGCATGGCGGCAGCTTGCCTGCCAGCTCTTTCCTACGCCGAGCCGTCCGAGGCGAACGAGGACGGAAGGAGCCCCGCCATGCCCGATCGCGCCGGGTGCGAGAATGGGCAACACAACAACTCGTCGGAGCACCTGCCAAAACCTCAGGTTTAGCCGACTTTTGTGTTGTCAGCGCATGCCGCTACCCCACGATAGAACCCATGAATCTCCAGCAACTCTCCACGGCCGAAGTATGGGTTGAGCCCACGACTGCAATTCGTGACCTTCACGATAAAACCCTTCTCCTAGTGGACGATGAGAGCCCACATGGGAGACCGTGCCACATCCGTGTCAGAGATGCCGACCCGGATGGTCCTCATGTCGGCAAAATCGCCGTAGTTGTGTGGCAATCATGGCCTATGCCAGTGGCCCCGACTGGCCCTTCTAAGATCCCGACGTCTCAAATCCAGTATTGGTCTCGTTACCTCATTCCTGCGCAGATTCAGAGCCTCACACCCAGCCGAGAATACGATTTCGAGCTTCGATGTTCCGCTTCGTAGGCACCAGCCCCATGGCGCACCAGACTACACCGATAAAAGTTGATGGAAGGGTGCGGGCGTTCCTGCGTGATGCTGGGCTCAATGAGGAGGAGCCGGTTCACCTTCCATTCACATGCATTGATAAGCGCTATCGCCCTGCTTATTGCCTCGATAACTGCGCACATGCAGCGAATGCTGGGCTTGGAACGGTGGTCTATGGGTGGATGATTTGGGAGTTGCGTCGGCTACGGTTTATCGAAGCTGAATTTCACTCAGTGATCTCCCAAGGTGGTCAACTTCTCGACATCACCCCCAGAACAGACGGTGAAGAACTAATTCTCTTTGTTCCTGATCCCGGACGTGCGGCGGTATTCACGGGGCACGGTTGGCAGACTTTCACCAACATCAACAGCATGAACGGGATCGTTCGAAGCAGCACACTGTCGACTCGCCCATGCGATCTTGGGCTTCATTAACCCTTACCCACGGGGCCACGGGGCATGGACTGCCTCCTTGCGGAGGCAAAGCAAGTGCCGCGGATAAGCAGGAGGCTTGACTCTCTCTACAAGGCAACTTGGACCGCCCTGTCCATAATTTTGCATTTGCTCCCTACGCTTTTCCGAGCTTCCCGCCACAGGAGCAGGTTTCCTCCCCATGCCTCCAATATGCCCCGGTGCCGGGGGCTCCCCCAAATACCGCGCGGACTTCCTCGCGGCTGTGGAACTGCCCACAGTGATCGCAAAACCGTTTGGGAGCAGGGCGCCCGTAACAATGCGGCACCCCATCCACGTCAAATGGGATGGACGTCCAAATGAGCCGGCGATGTTCGACGCTACCATCCGCCTTCTGGATCGGAACGACTCCCAGCGCTTTCAAAAGCCAAGCCGGACCGAAGACGAGCCATTGTCCCGGGTTCTTCTTGTCGGCTCTCCAGACCGCGTGGACAGGTTTTTGTGGGGTGCTCATGCTTCCTCCTTTTTGGTTTCCCTTCGCCGAAGCGTGATTCCCCGCCAACCCCTCTGTGCGGTGCCTCCGCGTGGCAGGTTGTTGCACGTGGTCTTTCCGCGGACTTGCTCGACCGCTTCGACGATCATTTCACGCCAAATGCGTTCCGGCCATTTCTCCGCCCTGTGGGTGTCTGCCCATTCGAGGTAGCAAGCCCACGCCTCGGAAATCGTTGTCCCCGGCCTCGCGGGATCTTCCTCCGGCCCCGACGGAGTCATGCACCCGCGGACAAATTCCGCCACGCTCTCGCCTTGCTCCATCACGCGCCGGACGCGGCCCATTTGGAGTTCCGACCTCGCCCAACCGTGGAGCAGCAATTCACGCAGACCATTCAACGCAAAGTTGAGAATGCCCGCAGCCTCTTCCCTGTTGGAAAACAGCGAATCAACGTAGTAGGTGTCTTGCTCCTCTCGTCTGTAGGGTTCGCCGTCGCATTCGAGGTAGACGAGGCGCTCTTCCCACGCTGACCGGTCCACGTCCGTTCGGACGCGCAGCCGGAAATTTGAGGTGGCGCAGATTATCTTATCACCGCGGAGCTCGAATTCCTCGTGTGAGTTTTTCCCCTCGACGCGCAGGCTGCCAAACCCGGTGAGTTGCTTTAGCACATCCGCATATCCACGCGTCATAAAGTCCGCATCAACATCCTCGGCGCGAAGGAATACCTTCGACACGAATCGGCGCATTTCAAATTTCTCACCGAGGCGTCGCGTTTCAAATTCTGCCACACGCTGGCGGCCGATCAGCCTCTCAGTTATCAGCGGGATTTGGGATTTGCCGAGGTTGGAGGGCCCATGGACCACCACCATCTTTTTCCACCTGCAACTCCCCCACAGGGCGGCACCATACATCTTGGCGACGGCTTGGGTGTCATCTTCGCGCCCGCAAAAAATGCGAGAGAGCCAACCCTCGAACCGTTCTGCCCGCGCCGACGGGTCGTAAACAAGCGGCAAGCGGACTTGCTGCATGTCCCCCCGTTCGCCGGGGTTGCCCTCGGCGAAGGCAATCTCGCCCTCTGAGGAGATTTGCAAACGCCCATTTTCGCACAAGACCACCCCATGAGGAGGACTCGAGAAAGCATCCCTGCGCACCACGCAGCGGTGGCCGGTAAGCCTCTCGGTTAGGACGTCGAGGTGTTTTTTTCCTAGGAGTTTGTCGAGGTTGAGGGTGTCGTCCTCACCAACTTCGACGCGAATGAATGCGTCGATTGTCTCGCGGGTTTCTGCCCGCGTCCTGCGAGACCACAGACCACCCGAGAAGACGAAAAACGCGTCCACCAAGGGGTCATATATGTAGTCCCCCGTCTGAGCGAGTCGGTCTATCCAGTATTTTTCAGATGGTGCAGTCGGCTGGCCGTGCGCGTTGCGTAGCCAGCCCGTGCGGTCGCCGAGCTCGCGCATTTGTCGCGCCTCACCCACGGCCGCCCTCAACTCCTCCGTTGCCTGAATGATGTTGTCTGTAGGCTCAGGGGCCTTGTCGGTTTTCTGCCCCTTCGCTTCCGCGAGCACATAGGCGCGCTCTCGGGGGGATCCGAGGAAGCGGGCGAATTTTGCGGGGGTGCTCATGGCTGTATCTCCTCCGCTGGTTGCTGTTTTTGTTTCGGCGGCCGCCCGACCGGGCCGCGGGAAGCGATATATCGCCCCGCGTCATCTACATCGAGGAAGCGGCCTTCGCGTCGAATGTTACCCCGCTGCACGCCTAGCGTGAGCACGGCAGGGTTAATTCCCATTGCCACAGCAATGTCGGTGGCGAGGGCGACTACCCTCCCCGTCTCTTGGGAAATTACGGCTTTCCCGGGGCCGCATTTTGTATTGTTCATTGGTCGAGTTTTTGGTTTCTCGACCCAACCCCCACCCCCTAACGAGGGCATAAAAAAGGCTAGGCCGTTTTGGTGGCCTAGCGCGTGGTGTCACCCCGTCTCCTCTAGTCTTTCCCTTGGGCACTTATTTCCCAAGTGGGTAAGGCACTATTCGCGCCTCGCCATCTATTTAGGGCAACCTCCGAAATTTGTCAAGAATTGTTTTTAGTATTTTTTATGCGTCTTTGGGATGTGTGGGATATATCCCTCCGCACTCTTTTCCCCATTTGTTACCCCCCGTGGGACAAATGGGAGACTACTCCCCGCACCTTATACCCCATATATCTATCCCCCGCGGGCGCGCGCACGGGAGAAATATAGGGAAAAGTGCCGGATACAAGTATCCCATGTGTCCCATTACAAGCTGGGCTCTGCCCGGCTTTTTTTCCTGTTTTCGTGGGCGCAGCCCAGAAAACCCATCTCGCCTCCCTCTGCATGGTTGACCCGCCCTCTGGGGGTATGAGGAATTTAACGCAGCACGCGGTAGACCATGACGATCCTGCTTCAAAGCAGCACGCAAAGGACAAGAAGGAGAAGCGCGAGCGCGGCCAGACCACTTGGGAACCGGTGCCGACGCTTTCGGCGGCGCGGGGGCGGATTGTCGAAGGCATCACGCCGGTGCCCGCGGTGGGCTTCTGTTTCAAAATGAGACGCAGAGAAGCCTGCCGCGCGGCTGGTGATGAATACACCTCGGCAACCAAGGCGATGGAGAGAACGCGCCGTCGCGGGGTGCGTATTCGCATTCGCGAAGGCAAGGAGCGTAGAGACACCGTCAGATATAGGTGTGGTGCGCAAAGTCTTTTGGCAACAGCGCCGCCATGGTCTTGGGGGTTGCTAAAGGAAATGCCGGCGAGCCAGCGAGACCACCTCATGCTTTGCCTCGCCGAGAAGGCGGCGGCCAGGATCCAAGAAATCAGCGGCAGGGAAACTTGGGGCGGCGGGGTGCATTACGATGCAAACTCTAACGATTCATTTTTCCCGCATCTTCACCTCCACATCCCCAAAGTGAGTGGGGACGGCACCCCATACCCCAAGGCTAGCTTTATAACCACTGATGATTGGACGGCCAACACGCTTCGAATCGAGCAGCACTTCCCGGGCCTATTGTCCGAGGGGAAGGTTGCGAACGCTAGGCGAAACTTGGAGAAAAAAGGAGACCGCCCCGTCATTGACCTCGAAATTCAGCGGGTAATGGATCGCGAGCTCGAAACCTTTTTCCGCCAAGAAGGTCTTTGCGCAAAATACGAGCAGGCCAAGAAAAGGTATGCTGGCTGGAAGCGAAAAGAGGAAGAGCAAGAGCCGCAGCGAAGGCTCATTAAGGCTGGTCTCTCCTACCACCACCGCACGGGGCTTTGGCCTCTAGCTTACCGGGCGATGAAGCTGACCGCTTGGCGCTTGATCCCGCGGGAGCTTCGCGCGGGAATTATGATCTCAATTCGAGCGACACAAATTGTCGAACAGCCCTTGCGAAGCCTGCAGGACATTCGCCGCCTCGCTCAACAGCTGACGGCCATAGAGAAGAGCCCTTTAGAAAAAATCCGCATGCCGCAACTATAAATAAAAATAAAATTACATGTGGCTTTCCTCGACGGTGGGGCCTAGAACGAGAGTAACATGGAAGAGATACGAAAACTACGAAAACGCGTTGGCGTTTTGGAAACCTCCCTCGCAGCGACGCTAGACCTGCTAGCCGCGCAAAACCGCATGATTCGGAGGCTTGCAAAGAAGCTCAACGAGGATGATTCGGATTTGTTTGCGGGCAAGGCGATGCGTCCCCGCGCACTGCCCCCGCAGCTCGAGGCCCCCGCGGCCCACGCTGTTTGCGAGAAGTCGCTAGAAACCTCCGACCCCGACGGCTGGTGGGATTATAGGCTTAAACAGCAGGCCTACGCAGACCTAGCTGAGAACGCGGCAAAACGCGCGGAGCTCCTCAAGAAAAAGTCGGGGCTAGATGGGATGCAGCTATGAAAAAGCTTACCGCAGAAGAGTTCAAAGCTCTAATTGAGGAAGACCCTTCTTGGGCTTCCAAGCTCACAGAGCCCGTGGAGATTACTACCTACTGCGGCATGGCGGGCTCAAAAATCACCCACCTCAACCCACTACTCCACTTCACAGGAAGAAATGAGTATGACAGCGCTGCCGGCTTTTGGGGGTGCAAAAACCTCAAAGTTGCCACCGGCACCTTCCATGGGTGGGTCTGCTTCGTAGAAAGCGGCATCGAACGGATCGAAAATCTCACCGTCACTAAAACCGACTGCGATGGAGAAGCTGCCAGCTTCCGAGGGTGCGAAAACCTCAAAGTTGCCACAGGCACCTACCCGGGATTCGTCAGCTTCGCAGAAAGCGGCATTGAACGGATCGAAAACCTCACCGTCACAGCTCCCGAGGCAGGCGGCTACAAGATTAACCTCTGCAACACCACGGTCGAAATCCCCCTCTGCTTCAAGCCCAGTGAGGTCATAGCCGAAGAGGACAAAATCCAAAGGCTCAAGGATCGTATGGCCAGAAAAATACTAGGCCAAAAAGCCACAAGTCGAGAGCTATGAAGCAAAAAATATACAAGATCTTGGCTCTTGGGTGAGCGCCAACCCGCGGGGTTGATTGGGTTGCCCACGCAACTGCTCCGGCTGGGGGAAACCTTGGCCGGGGCCTCAATGGACAGACAGACTTACGACGCGGCCGCTCAGGCCTCGAACGACCCGAAAAACGGGAACCAAGACTTTTGCTTTTTCGACGACCCGCCGCAGGCTGGGGAAGCCGCGGAAATTGCAGCTGCAGACGCGGTCCTGCGTGTTCTTCAGGTCCTGTGCAACGCGCGGCATCCGGGCTTGAAGCTCTCAGCTGACTGCCTACTGGCGCTTGTGAACCGCTCGGACGAGAAGTCCCAAGCCGCGATTGGCCGCAAGCACGGCCTTTCTCGCGCGGCAATTTCCAAGCGCCTGCGGGATATGCGAAAAGGGCGATTTTTAGGCGACTTAGAAATGTTCTTTTTCGGCGGCCGGCGCGAGGACAGCGAACGCGCGCGCATCCGGGCGACGCGGGTTCACAGGGAGCGAAAAGAATTATGCAAGACAAGCACACACCAACAACGAGCAGCGGCAACGCTGCTGTCACAACTGTAACCGCGGCGGAGATTTCCGAGGCCTACGCGAAAGCGGCGCATTCCCTCGTTGGGGTCGCCACCGCGAGCGAGCAATTCGTCGCGGCGTGCGTGACGGCGGGCAGCATGCTGCGCGCAAAACGCGATGAGATCAAAACCGACTGGTTGCGCTGGCTCGCGGAAAATTGTCCGGAGATTTCACAACCGACGGCATCACGACTGATGACAATAAGCGCGCGTTATTCCCGTGGGAATAGCCCTCAGCTACCTGACAGACTCTCGTCGATCCGGGCTCTTTACGACACCCTGCAGGAGACGGCGGAGGCTGGGAAGAAGAACGACAAGGCTAAGGCAGTTAAGAAGGACAATGCAGCCTCGGCGGCTAAGGCCATCAAGAATGCAATCTCTGGGTTTTGGGAAGCCGTGACCAAACGCCCGCCCAAGGACTGGTCAGAGGATGAGCGATACGGGTTTTTGACTGATCTCGCCGCGCGTGAAAAAATCCGAGACGAGCACGGCTGGCAGCTACCAGCCGACGGCGACGAAATCCCGGGTGTGATGTTGGTGGCAGACAGCACTTGGTAAAAGTTATGAAAGCATACCGCTACAACGCAGCCTTGAAGCATGAGAAGAAGGGCAAACGCTCGACCACGCAAAGCGTTTCGGGGCTGGTCAGCCCAGCCCCACTCAAGGGCTCTTCGTGAAAAAGCGTGGGATGAGACTTACAGAGACGAACAGATCGAAGCAAGCGGAGCGAGGCGAGGCGCTTGCGTCGCCCATGATGCGCGTGAGCGCCTGCCAACTTCCGGCGGCAGTTGATCCGGCGCACAAACCCTTAGCCACTGAGCGTGAGGGGATTGTGCAGAGGAGCAACTGTCGCCCCCCGCCCTCCAAATTGGAGGGTTCGGGAGCAACTCGCGCCCGTCGCGGGAGCCCCCGCCAGCCAGCCTCCAATCCGTGCCGGGGCCGCCCCACGGAAATTCACGAAGAACCCACTCAAGGTGGGCGACCAAGTCCGCCTCGGATGCGGCCGGGTGAGATGGAAAATCGAAAGCCTCGAAAGCCCAGCGGATCAAAAGCCGCGTATCGGGGACATGGCGGCAATACAAGCTGACGAAAGCTAAGAAAGGAAATATAATGAATTTGGAGTGGTTATACCCGAATGATCTGGATCGTTGATGGTGCAGCAGGTCACACAAGTTCCACTTGCAAGTGGCTATCGGCGTGCAGTAAAATAAAGCCACGGACAAGTGAACGGAGACGAAATGGGATCGCAGGAAAGAATTGGCGTCAATCGGCACTAAATGTGCCCAAAAAAGAGCGAAAAGATTCAATCTCCTTAGGAACGAAGTCCACAATGGAAAAAAAAGCCACATTACTTCTTCCATCAGGACTCGAGGTATATCTTGAGGAGTTTGACTTAACACTCGGCGAGTTGATCTCGCTTGCTCAGGATAATTTCGACGACTCGAATATCTCGCCTGAAGGTTTTGGCGCCCTGAAATATTTCTTTTTCGTCAACTCCTCGAGAGGCTCGCTGATTGATGGCCATTTGGATTTGAAGAGGTCTCTCTCAACGCTGTTCATCGACGACCGAGATGTTGTTGAGCTTCGTCTCTGCAACCCAGCCCCGCAGCCGGACGGGAGCGTTTTGAACCCGATGCGAGGGGTGAAAACCTTCGTGACGTGAAGATCACTGCTTCTCCTTCTCGATCACCCACGATCAACTGAACTCTTCATTTTGATCTGTTCCCTCTATCGGGGTCAGACCGACCTGACTCATCCGAGCCCCAATTAACAGGTTGAGTCTTTGACACCACCCGATGGAACAATCTTCCACAGATGGCGACTCAGGCTCGATTCCCAGCGAGGAGATCATCATCGCCGCCCTGACCCATAACGGCTACGACAGGGAAATCGCCGCTGCTCGCGCTCCCCTGGTTATCGACTTCATGGAAAGAGTCGGACTCGAAAAACGCCTCACGCACCACCCTTGGCCTGCCCCTAGGCAGATTGAGTTTTTTACTGGCGACGAAAGCTCCTCGATCGACAATGCCGACCTAGATTCCCTCGTCATTGATCCGCCCTCCAAAACGGCATGGCATGGAGGCACCTGGCTGGATACCGCGCCGCTCACCTACCTCGCCAGAGTTTGCGACATCGGCCAACAGAAGCTGGGGAACAACTGGGTCGAAATTTTCAAGAAGCGCCTGCGAAACCGAGAGGATCTGCTGAATGTCTTAAATGAGATTTGGTGGTTGGGGTGTTGGAGGGGAACATTCAAAGTCGACACCTCTCCAAAAGCCGTGAGCGGCGGAAACAATGACTGGCGCCTCATTTTTGATGACGGTTTCTCCCTGAACCTCCAAGTCAAACGCCGAAAGAATGATGTCAGGAGAGCCGTCGATCCGATGTTCCCAGTTCAAGGCCTGTTCGACAAAGTCTCCCATCGGTTTGCCAAGAGCGGACCAAACGAAGTCAACGTCGGCACCGTCACTATCTATGGGGGTATTACGGACGCAGTCCTCCGCTGCCTTGATGACTACTTCGCTCCTCGCAATTCGGAACTATTAGGAGAAACCGAGCAGTCAACCAGAGAGACCTCCGACAGAAAGCCGAAGGAAGATAAATCCACCAACGTAGATGCCATCATTCTCTGGTGCCCTTGGAATCCTCCTCAATCTCAACAACTCCCGCGATACTTCATCCGAGCCCGGAAATCAAAAGAACATATCGAGAGCGCATTTGCCCTTGATCCCTTGGACACCCTCTACCGAACATACACCCAATTTCCTATTGGGTTCGCCCGGGCTGCCGCCAGCGTGTCAGTAGGACTGGAAAGCAACACCTAGATCTACACACTATCAGTCCAGTCCAAGAGACCGCCGCTGAGCGTTGGGACGATGGGCGGAGTCCCCGGGTGGAACCGCAGGTTCCCTGACGCTCGGTTTTCTGCACGTTTTACGGCGAAGCTGTTTCGGCTTTTCGTGTGCGGATTCTTATTCGCGCCCAACAAGCGATCGCTGCAGGCAAAACGAAGAACAGGAGCAGTGCTATACCTATTTGGATCATGCCGGTGTAAAAGGTTCTCCACCAAGAAAGCGGATCAGCAGTAAAGAACGGCAAGCAGTTCAGGAGGTTCGCTAACAGAAAAATACCCAAAAGCCCAAAAATTCTTCCAAAACGGGCTACCCGAGGATGTCCCAACATATACCCACAGAAAGTCGCCAAGATTATTGATAGAGCTAAGGTCATGGCCAAGTCGTCTTGATTATCACATCACCATCGTGCCGAGAGGAGGGCGTCAATCTCCCTTGGCCTCGTTCGCTGATATGGCAGCTATGGCGCGTCCGTGGTTTTCCAAACCCAAATTCCAATTAACTCATCCCTTTCATTGAATCCCCAATAGGCCACGACAGACGTGCTCAGGAATGGAAAACTCCAGTAATCTCCGAGCTTCGCTTTTATCGACTTCACACCGACCACGCGGCTTGGCGGGGGCCTGACGTAGGAAACCGACGTTCGATGAGACAGGAGCCAGCTTCTTCTCGTGGATCAACCAGCGTTCAATCTCAGCCTTTTGGGTTCCGAGCGGCTTTTCGCGAAGCAACATCTGCTCAATCTCTGATGGATCCATTTTCATAGGGTTAGCAAGCAAAGAGGCCCCCATGACCACGACGCCAATGATGCCTGCCAGCAAAATCTTCAAAGCACTTTTCATACGACGGCACCCACAGTTAGTAGTTCTCGACTTTTTCCCGGGCGCTGCGACCTCGTTCTGGGGAGGTTAGGCTTTCGATTTCCCACCTCACCCGTCCTTACGGCAACTAATCGGCGTTAAAATCAGGATGAAGGGGAATTGAATTTAGAATCCGTGTTTTTAGACATAGGCGATGGGCGTATAAATTCTGTGTTTCGGAATTTTCAAGCGGCGCACCGAGAGTTAATGAAAGCAATTCCTGAGATGGAATGCTTTCCCCGCAAAAGCAACAGACGTATTGTTGAGGCTTATTTCCATCCATAACTTTTACTGAGACGATCAAGTGATTTTTGAGAAAGATTTTCGAAAGTTGTTATGATGCCGCGTTCACCTTCAACTACAACGTTGAAACGTCCTGTTTGATTCTGTAGAACTCTTACTGTCGCGCCATCGGCCTGCGTCATAACCTGACCCCCTTGCCGCACGGCTGCGACCCCAGCTTCGCTAAGAACTCCTCCGCGTGTTGCAGCTGCTCCTGCAATGCGTTCCGCGCCGTGTATTGTAGTTTGAAGTGTCGTCCTTGTGGTCAAAGAATTTACTACGCTTGCCGCTGTTGTGGTGATGCTTTGATAGGCAGCGGCAACCCCGGCTCCGAGAGCAACATCCCTCGGGATTGTCGCAAGCGAACGGCTCAGATCGTGTTCCCACCCGGTATTCGCTCCCGAGTTTGACCAGCCCAGATGGTCATACAAACCAAAGGTCACCGTGTTGTTGAAGTTGTCCAAGCCCTGACTGAGACCTGAAGCAACCCCGCCGCCTACCATCCCCAGATAATTGAGGCTGCTATTCAACGCCGCCGTGACACTGGCCGCCCCCAGCCCCGTTGGGTCAGCGAAGTTGATGGGGTTACCCTCGGCGTAGGCATACCAGTTGAGGCCGTCCAAGGCCGGGTCGCTGGTGAGGAAGCGCTTGGTCAGCGGGTTGTAGTAGCGCGCCCGCATGGCGATGAGGCCGTTGCTGTCGGTCATCACCCCGAAGAACCCGCCGTAGAGGAATGGCGTGTCGAAGCTGCCCAGCCGGTAGCGGATGGTGCCGTAAGACGAATACGTGATCCGGTCCACCACCGCGCCCGATTGGTCCGTGAGAACCGCCGTGTTGCCGCTTTGGTCGTAGTGGTAGTAGGTGGCATCCCCCGCACTGCTCACTTCGTATTGCAGCCCGACACCGTAAACATACCGCGTGGTCACTCCATTCTTGGTCCGCACGAGCACCTTGGGCAAGGCGCTCTGCGAATCGACCACCAGCGTCGTGGTTTCGGTGCCGCCGATCCCCACGCGGTTGTTCTCGGCGTTGTAGGTGTAAGTGAGGCCGCCTGCGCCGGTCAGGCGGTTGCGTGTATCGTAGCCGTAGCTCGTCATCGCCCCGGTTGCGGGAAGCGGGCCGCCGGTCAGGTTCCCATCGTCATCGTGGCTCACCGATTGCCCGTTGAACGTGAGAATACGGTTGGCCGCGCCAAAGGTCATTGCCACTTCGGGAATTGCCTTCGTCTTGCGGATCGGCGGCGCTGGGGTCACGTCCAGCGTCTTGATTTCATCGCTCGGGTAATACGTTATTCCCAAGGCAAGCAGGGATACGGCACCCGCACTCTCTCCGATGGTCTCGGGGCGCCCGACGCTGTCGTAGCCGATCGACCGCACGGTGTTGTTGGGCCGCGTGATCGAGTCCAAGCTCCCGTCGTCATTCCACCCATAGGTGGTGACCCTCGGGCTTGCCGTGCTGTCGAGTTTGTCGATCACCTGCCAGAGCCGCCCTTCAGCATTGTAGAGGTATTCCACATGCCCCACGCCGTTTTCCGTCCCGCCGGGATAGATGAGCTTGGCCAACTTCCCGTTCGGGTAATACCGATACCCGATGGTCTGTCCGCCCTCGGTGTAGCTCATCACACGGTTGAGCCCGTCGTAGGTCCGCGTGATTTGGTTGCTCCCGTTTTCATTGAGAACGAGGAGATTGCCGTTGTTGTCGTAGCTGGTGTAATTGACGGTCGCTCCGCCGGAATACGCCACGCTCTGCAGCCGTCCGGTGGTCGCGTTGTAGCTGAACGTGGCCGTGTCCCCGCTGGGTTCGGTGATCTCATCCACGCGGCCGTTCTTCGTGTAGGAGGTCACGGTGCCCACGCTGCCGGGAGGGATCACATGCGTGCGACGCCCCAAGCCACCGTAGCGAAACTCGAAGGTGGCTCCCTTGCGGTCCTTGAGGAAGCGGAGCTGCCCCTTGGCGTCAAACTCCTGCACCACAGTCAAGTTGTCCGCTTCGGTCTTCACCGTGCGGGGCAGCCCGCCGGAGGTGGTGTCATAGGCGAACTCCTCAACCCGCACACCGGAGTTTGCCCCCGGATTGGAGGTCCCCAGCAGACGGCGGTCGCCATCATAGGTAAATGCCGTCGTGCGCGCGCCGGGCTTCTGGACCTCCTGCAAATTGCCGTTCGCCTCACGCACAAAGATGGTCGTGCGGTTGGCGGCGTCCTTGGCACTCGCCGCCCAATCGCGGCTGTCGTAGATCGTCTCCGCCATGGTCACCGTATTGAGCTTCTCCACCTGCACCTTGTCGGTGGGCGAATACGTTGTGCCAGTTTGCGACCGCTGCCCGCCATTGTGCGCCGGGGCCGTCACTGTCTCCACCCGGGCCTGATTGTCGTAGGTCACATCGGACGATGCGGAGATGCCGCCCGAGTCTGCAACCGTGGAGGTGACCTGACGGCGCTTGTTGTAGGTGCGCGTTGTCGTGCTGTTGCGCGGATCGGTAACAGAAAAGAGATCACCCCTATCATCGTAGTTCTGATCGGTGACGAATCCGCCCGGGGCGGTCGTCACATCCGGGTGACCATTGGAGTCATACGTCTTGGTCGTGAGCAGCCCGTCGCCATCGTTGATTGTTTGCACGCGCCCGACCGCAGGGCCGCTGGCCACATAGGAGAACGTGGTCGTGGACTGATCCGCCGTGCCCTTGGCATGGATCACGTTTTGCGGCCGGTCCTTGTCCGCGTTGGCGCCGCTGGAAAAATAGACGTAATCGGTCTGCACGCCATTGGGATCGGTGGCGAGGTCCAGACGATTGAGGCTGTCGTAATCCAACAATGTTGAACCGCCGCCGCGCGGATGGTCGATACGGGTGATGTTGTGGTTGGCGTCGTGGGTGTAAACAGTGGTTTCCCCGGCCCCCGAGGTTCTAGTCACGATCCGGTCTTGGCCATCATAAGTCATCGAGGTGACATTGCCTTCGGCGTCACGGCTGCCGGACGCCCGACCGCGCTCGTCGTAGTAGTAGTGGGTGGCACCCCCTTCCGGGTTCACCTCGAAGTTGTCCCTGCCCGTGTAGAAGAGGTGGAATGTCTTATTCGTGTCCCCGTGCAGGAACTGGCGCTCGACCCGCCCGAGAGCGTCGTAGACGTTCTGCGTGATGGTTTCGTCGTCGTCGTTGCGCAGCCGCACAATGCGGTGCTCGGAGGCCACCGTGTTGCCGGGATCGCCTTCCACCTCGTAGTCGAAGTGCGAAACCTTGCCCTCTGGGTCGCTGGCGGTGATGAGGTTGCCGTTGGTGTCGTAGCCGAAGCTTACGCTGCGCGACGGGGTGGTCGAATCGGCAATTGAGGTGATGCGCTTGTTGCCATCGTAGCCGAAGGTGAACCTGCGGCCCACATGATCCTGCACGTAATCCAAGTTGGTGCTGGAGTTGTAGATGAAGGTCATTTCCCGTCCGTCAACATCCACAATTTTTGATGCCTTGCCCCGGGCATCGAAATGGACTGTATTGCCCAAACGCTGCTGCAGGAAGTAGGTGGAGTTCGTCGTTTTGCCCAAGGTCATGGTGGAAGCGGGCGGTGGCGTGTAGCTCCCGTCGGGCTGAGCTACGAACTGGAACACATCCTTGCCCATGCGCACGGAGACCGCATTGTCGCGCATCTGGTCCACGAACCAGCCCACAACCAGCGCCGCCACGCCCCATTCCTTGGGGGTGGCGCCCTCCCGGTAAAGATCGGCACCCGCGGTCATCGCCACAAGGAACGCCGCGGCCTGCTGTGGGGAACCCATCCCCAACGCCTCGTCGGACGCGGTGCGAGGTTCGGCTTGGATGTGCAAGTTGTGCGTCCACCCATGGCCCATGTTCTGCTCGTCGCGGGCCGATTGGCCCGAGGAATAATACCGCGAGAACGCCAGCCCTCGCGGCGCTGCCTCCAGACCCGTCGCCAGGTCCTCCGAGGCATAAACGAAGGCGCCCGTAGCCATGTCCACGGGATCGCTTCCGTAGAACTTTGGCGTCGATACGGGCGGGGGAGGCAGGCTTACAGGAATAGACGGTGTGAAATAGATCGAGGCCGGACTGAATGCATAACTCGTGTTGATCGGGGAGTAGCTGACCACGCTGGGGGTCGTCGAATACCCTCCGCTGTAGCCCCCGCTGATGATCATGCCCGCGTTGGTGGGAGAGCGAATCGCCCAGCCGGAACCGTCCCAGATGCCCTGGGAGACGCCCGCGTTTTTCGGCAGAAAAATCCGCGCACCTCCGCTGATGCGGGCATTGAAGTCGCTGATCTGCGCTGTGGTATAACCGTTCGTCGCGAGGATTGGTGAAACGGTGCTCCAATTCGAGGAAGTGGCAAGATACAGGGCATTGCCGGATGTGCTGTTGGCCAGCCTCAGGATGTTCACAGTCGAGACGGCTGAGCTGCCGGGCTGCATCTGCTCGATGATCCCGTGCTCCATCGCACTCGCGAACATCGCGCCCAGATGAAACACATTACCGAAGCGAGCGGATGCCGAGGGATGGTTCGGGCCGGGAATGGCGTCGTCTGGGAAATTACTGGAAAGCTGGATGCCGACGTCCACATAGAAACCCGCCTCCTGCGCCATCCGTCCGAACCGGTGATGCGCGAGAGACAGCACGTTGTTCTGCGCCGACAGCGCGCGGGTGCATATCCCGGTCTGGCGAAGCCAAGTCAGCCCCATGATGTTGAGAAGCTCCGTGCGGACTTCGCGGGAATCATCGGGCAGCCCGGCATCCTTGTAGGCCTTGAGCCGCTCCTGCCGTTTGGCCAGCAGCCGCTCCGAAGCGTTGAATCCGTAGATGATTGCATAGGAGCATAGCTCCGACGCCGAGGTCGTCTTCCGGTAGGTGGCTGGCGGATTACTGATCGCCCCCATCCCCGGATGCGTCACCGTGATCGAAAGGTTCATAACCGTCGCGGACCCCAGAGCCCCGGTGTCGGCCACCTCGTCATCGTCCAGCCGCAACTCGGCGTTGTTTCCGCTGAAGGTCAGCGTGATTTTGCGGCCCTTCAAATCCGCGGTCGCAATCGTGTAGTCCAAGCCTGCCGCCTCCGTGGACTTGAAATTCACAGTCGTCTTGTAACCTGCCAACGCGGAGTCCGATGCCGAAGCGAAGAGCGTCGCTGCACCGTAATAGTCGCCGGGCACAGTGGAGGCGTCGGCGAGATTGGAAACATCCTGCCGGACGATCCGGCGACCATTGATCACCTCCTCCATGGAAAGACCCGACCACGCGCCGCTCAACTCGTCCAGAAGCTGCGTGGTTCGCGCTGTTAAGTGCGTGGCGATATTGGTCTGGTTGAGCCCGGACGTGGAATTGGAATCACCGGTGCCCCCGGCGGCCGAGAGCAGCGACGAGCGATCATACCCGATGGCGGCTGGCAGGGCATTGGCGGCTGTGATCTTCTCATAGACCTTGCGAGATGGATCGAGATCGTAAGTCACACTTCCCACGGTGAGACGCACAAACATCCGTCGGAAGACCAAGTTCGCCTTGCTGGGAAGTTCTGAGCCATTGGGGAATACGTCATTACCGGGTCCACGACTGTTAAGAAACTGCCAACCGAACAACGCCTGCTTGGCAACCAAGTCGCTGGTGCCAGCCGGGAAGCCGACGCTGGTTATTGACACCCCGTTCGCCTCTAGGAAGGTCTTGCCCGGATAGGGCTCCTCAGCAAGTCCCATCCATTCCACAAGATCGACGTAGTCCACCGGCTGCGAGGTGAGCAGCAGCTTCACGTCCGATGCCGGATAACCTGACGCCACCAGCAACTCAGCCAGCAATGCCGATTGGTCGAAATCATTGCCGGAACTCTCAAGGAGGGTGAGGGCCGCCCCTTTGCGCAATCCGTAATAGTAATCGTAGTCAATGTTGTTGCGAACCCAGTTGAACACCCGGACCGCTTTGGCCTCCGCGTTTTCACCACTGGCCGCACTGCCATCCCCCAGCGCGGTGGCGAGCGCAACGATCTCCTCATCAAAACTCTCTTCACTCCAACTCTGCAACATCAGCGAATGCACCTCCTCTTCGGGAGGCAGGGGGTCGTTCATGTCCAAAATCACGGGCATTGCCGAGGGGTCCACAGGAACGCTCTCCCATACAGGATAGGGAATCTCCGCAACCACACGCGGGCAACAGACGGTCAGCATTGCCAGCCCCCATCCCGCCACTCTGCTTCTCATGTAGGTCTTCATCAAGGCGTCTAAGGGTTTCCTGCCCTCAGTCCCGTGCCCGCTTCGACATTGCCTCCGTCATCGTAACCGAAACCCTCAGAGTCTCCCGCACCCTCCCGCGCCTCCTCAAGCCGTCCAACAAGGTCGTATTCGAATTTCAACCTCAAGGTTCCATCATCCACCCCGTCCCCGTCGGTGTCTCTCTCGGTCGGGTCCGTCCCCGCATAGAATTCCTCCAAGTTGGTCAGACCGTCATCATCCGAGTGGCCCGAGGGATCCTGACCCGTTTCCCCGAAATAGTAGATTTCCCAGTCATCGGGCAATCCATTGGCATCAAGATCAACCGCCGACAATGGATCCGTCCCCTGCAGCAACTCCGCCATGTTCCCGATGCCGTCACCGTCGAAGTCGGCCAATTCGGGATCGGTGGTTGGAATATCGGTGTATTTGAACCTCACGAAGAACCGGTCCCCGGTGGACGTGAAACCCCACTCTTTTATAGAGTCATCCCCGCTTTCGATCACCGGAATCCATAGCCATGGCTCCCTCGGGTCCTCGTTGTGTCGGATGAAGTAGGTATGCCCAGCCTGTCCCCACCACTTCAACCGCCATATCGCGTTGGTCGAGTCCCATTCGACTTTCGAGCCTTCGTTGAGTTCGTCCGGGGCTTGTGCCCGACTACAGGGAACAGCGGCCAAGATGGCGGCAAGAAAGACCCAAAGCTGCCTCACCGGGAACCTCCTTGGGAACTGCGGATCGGGAAGTAGTTGATGACAGTGTCTTTGGGCACCGGGGGATTCGCCCTCTGCCACGCCTCGTCCTCCAACCGTTTCGCCTCGGAAGCCTCGAAGGCCAGTCTGAAGGATTCGCGGTTGGCCATGTAGCAGGCGTGCAGATCATCAAGGGCCGCCACCACCTCCGGAGAAATGCCGGTCTTCGGGAAGCCCACGATCCGGTATTCCCCGACTGGCACTTTGGGAACCACCGCACCCGTTTCCTCGGAGGATTCGTCCCCGATGCCGAGGATGAGGGTGAACCGGGTGCGGTTGGTCTCCAGACCCCACGCCCCACGCAGGTGGTTGAAGTCGATCCCGCTCCAGAAAACATACTCCCCCTCCTCGCGCCACCACCGCACCTCGGTCACCGAGTGATCGAAAACCGTGCAGGACAGGAACAGATAGACGTCGGTCTTGGCGTTCCATGCCGCCAGCTCGGCCAACTCCTCCGCTGTCGGCTCCACCTCCAGCGCGGCGCGGGAGACAGGAGCAGGCGTCGGCTGCGGCTTGAGAACCGGCGGCTCGATCCTGTTGTAGAAAATGGAGCGAGGCCCCATGTCCACCTCCACGCTGTCCCGAATGACCTGGGCTGAAGAAACGGCGCCCAAGGCCAGCAGCGCGATAAATCCGACGGCGATGGAACGACCTCCAAAAATGGTGTCGCTCCGGGTCCTCATTGCCGCATGCGCACCCTTTGCATCGCATCGAAGTGTGACTTCGTCATCACAAAGAGTCGAGGTTGTTTGCTGACTGCTGCCAAACCAGAGTGCATCTGTGCGCCAAGCCTTGGCCGCAAACTCCTCAACAGCGCAGCGGTCATAAACCGGATCTCCTCCAGCCGGTTCCCTCTGTCTCTCCGAAACATCCACCCGGGAGAGACGTTGTGATTGTTCTCCGAAATTCATTTCGAATTCAAAAGCCATTGGGCAAAGGTTTCATGACCAATATCAGCGCCAACCGCCGGGTGCCCCCCACCCGGGGCGAGCGTATCGGTGGCATCGGAACGATGGGCCTTGACCCAAGCTCCTGCTTCCGGATGGTGTTGGGTATAATACATGGAATCGGTGTTATCGATGATCACAGCCTTTGCCTGATCAGGCAGTTTCGAAATATCGGGCAGGTGGTGAAATTTCGGAGCCACGAGTATGACCTTGGCCTCTTGATCTCCCTCAAGCGCCGCCAAATCCCAGAGCAGCAGTTCCGCTCCGTCTGTGTTGCCAATAAGAATCAACTCGGTCAGCCCCGCTTTCTCGCGCAGGGCTTCGATCATGGATTTTGCAGCTCCTGAATGGTCGGGGTGAAGTTGCGCTTCGTCGATTTCGCCCTCCTTGCGATTGTCGCGTTGCGGGTCGCGCGGGTAATCCCAAGCAATCACCGAGTAGCCATTTTCGAGCCAAGGGGCATAGGCATCGATCTGGGAGGCAATGGCAGACGGGGATTCATTAAAGCGTTTTACGAACCCCTTTTTTTCTCCATCCCTGCCGACACTGCGTGTTTCGGTCCACTTCGGAGTTTGCGTGAAAAAAACAATGGCTTTGTCTCCACTGCCCCAGCGAATGAACTGGGCATTCTCGCCGGCGACAGGAAGCGTGAACTTCTGAGGCTCCCCCAAGGCCGCGATACGTTGCATCCGCTCTAGCTCTGAGCCCGGGCGGATTTTTTCTGGAAGAACTTTGGCGGTGGCCGGCCGGACATTCTGCACGGCCTCCGGAAGCCGGAGCCCCGCTCCCTCCTGCTTGCCTGCCGCGATTTGGGCAGCACTTTTGCGCGTGGCGAGGCACAACTCGCCTGCATTCACGAAAACGATGTGCGGCGTTGCGCCCTCGTCGAATGCGAAAGCGCAGGGGAAGCCTGCTGCGACCTTTTCGGAAAGGCAACGACTCGGGAAGATGACATCGCCGTAATAAACGGCATGTTCCCCCTCCGAATCGCCCACTCCATTTGCCATGAGCAATCCGATTCTGTTCTCAGCGAATGCATCCATCCCCGCGAGAAGCGCGTCCCTTCTCCCCCCGAGAAATGGAAGAGAATCCCAGATCAACCAACTCCACTTCGGAGCACCCTCGGAAGCCATATCCAAAAGCTTTGCGGGATCCAACGACATGATCTCCCAGGAAGCGCCTGATCGCCGTGCAAGGTTCAGGCAATTGTTGAAAGCCGTGGAGAAGGAGGCGTAAACCTGCTCCCCATGGCTCGCCAGAAAATGCGGGGCCACGTCTTGCTGTTGGGGGGCTTGGATTTTCTGATCAACCCATTTCTGGCCGTCTGATTGACCAAAACTTGGCCACCACTTGGTGTCACCCCCCTCCCCAACCTTCTTATCAAGCCAGCTTAACCCCAAGAGATCGAGTGCATTGCCCCGGGAGAACAAGACGTCCCTTGGGATTGTGCGAATGCCACCGCGGCTTTCTGCGTCAAGATCCTGCTCAACCCAAGATTCGTCGACCGAGGTCCACAACGAGGGCTCTCCCCTGCTGGCTCTGGGGGCATTCCATGATGCTATCGCGATGGCACCCTTCCACTCCCCCACAGCCAAACGAGCACCAGCAGTGCCATTTTTCCCATACGAATCCGCTCTGAACACCGTGTCGATGCTCCAGCCGTTGCTGCCGCGCACCGCATATTTCAAGAAACCCGGGCTTTCGGAAGAGGTATAGGCAATGTGGGGTTTGCCATCGCTATCGAGGTAAAGCTGGCAGTTTACCCGCCTCTCTCCTTCCGGATCGAGGTTCCATCCATCGATCTTCTCCACCTCCCATTGGTTGGCTTTGCGCTCCGCGAAAAACAAACCGCTGGGTGTGATCCATGCAACGCGTGGCTCATCGTTGGTGATCACGAGGCTGGCTTTCACGCTGGCCATTAACTCACGCCCTCCAGACAGATCAGCGGTGAGGTCGGCGATTTGGGTAACATCCCACTCGCTCGCCGCTTGCACCCAGCTTTCCCCTCCGGCGTGTTTGACCAAGGCACGCGCCCCATCCGACTTCACAATCGGCAACGAGGTGCCCGGCTGAAGTGTCGTCGAACCAACGGCCTTTCCATTGTGTTTGAGTTCGACCCGCAGCGGGGCAAGCAGCGTGCCAGTTTGTTGCGAGGATACTTGTCGAGGGATATTTCTAGCTGGCTGGAGATTTGCCGTGGAACCTGCGGGCGCTGCCGGAAGAACCTTGTGTTGCGGAACTGAAGGAGCGCCTGCTGCGGGAATATCAGCTGAGAGAAACACGGCAGGGCGCACGCGGCCTTGATCGAGAAAATTTTCAGCGCTGATGTCAAACTCAACAGCCGATCGCAGTTCGCTTGGCAGTTTGCCAACATTGCCGGCTAAGATCGCTATCTCCTTTCCTACCAGTTTTTTAATTTCATCGGCATCTCTGCCAGGGTCCATAGAGAAAGAGACCGATCCCTTGCCTGAATTTTGAGTCATCCAGAAATTCCGAGTGCTAAGGCCCTCGCCGACGACTGAGTACAACTTTCCAATGATAAGGACTGGGTGACCGGAGAATGCGCCGAAGTCCTTTGAAATATCCTTCTTCCTAAGTTCCTTCACAGAAACCCTCGGAAGGTCTGCAAAGATCGCCAACGGGTGAATGTCGGCGGTCGGTTTGTCCCCGGATTCCTGTCCGGCCAGACGCGGTTCATGGCCATCTCTCCATCTGTGAAGGGAGAAGCCTGCGTCATCCCACTTCTGCACATTTACAGACACTTCGATTTCCTTGCCAATCCAGGCCTGAAGTTCTTCAGGCGGAGGCACTTTCTCATCCGTCCCCTCCCTCACGTGGACCGATGGATTTGCTCCCATGGTGGTCAGCCACATCTTGTATCTTGAAACCGATCCCTCCGTCATCTTTAGCCCCGTCACACCCAAAAGTCTGCCCCGCACCAAAGCATGCAAAGTTCCTTGGGGTTCGGGCTCCATTTTCAAAACGTCCTCCACGGTTGAGCGGGGATTGGCGGAATCGAACGGATCAGCCCATGCGGGCAGAGCAAGAATCAAGAATGCTGCGGAGGCAGCGATTGTTCTCAATTGAACAGACATGGCGGGTTGGAATGGGTTGATCATCAATTCGGGTCGTGTTTGGTCATGGAAGGCCCGGCTCCGGCAGTCCCAACTTGCGGATTCGGGCGAGGATGGCCACGGGCGTCCGACCAAGCTCGGCGGCTATGTCTTCAACCGTTACGCCTTTGCCGAGGCAATCCCTCAAGGTCTGCTCCTGCTCCGCTGTCCACGGCATGCCGTGGTTCGGCGCGGAAGCCGGAACTGTGGACGGCGATATTCCGACGGACGCAGACATAGGCGCCTTGGCAACCTGAGGCGCCGGGATTGGTGCCGCCTTCGCCTGCGCTTCCGCCAAGGTCAGTTTGTCGAGTTGAAGATCTTTCCCGTGGGAAATCGCCGTTAGTGGCTGTGGGGAATAAAGCCCAAACTTTGACCGCCTCGCCTTGTCATCCAAACGATCATATTTGGCTTTCAGCGCGGCCGCGTTCTTTCCCTGCGGCGCCGCAATCTCTCCATACGAACGCGCCAGCCCGTTTGCCACGAGGATCTCAGCGAGGTCCTTCCCGTCTGCGGTAGTGACAAAGGCGAAGTGTCGAGGCATGGCGCTTTGGCCTTTTGCATCTTGGTATTTGGTCAAGACCGTGAAGGGGCGGGAAAGGAGCTGTGCTGTGGCTTGCTTCGCGTAGCTGCCGACATGGAGAGTTTCCTCGACGCTCTTGCCAAAGTGCCCGGCCTGCGTCCTTACACGGTCGGGAAAGCTTTCGTCCGTCTCCGGGGAGTCCACAAAATACAGACGCACGATGAGTTCGCCGCCTGCGTGAAACACGCTGAACGAATCGCCGTCAAAATATGCGGTTTCGTTCAGGCGGCAGCTTTCAAGCTTCTCCCATTTCTCGGCTCCCGCCGACAATGCCGGGAAAGCTGATAAACAGGCCCACAATGCCAGAGACAACGCCGACAAGCCCTTTTGCATCCGGCGTTTCTTACCCTATCCATGAATAGGCTCAAGAAGGAAGTTGACAGGTAGGCTTAAGAGGATGCCTCGCAAACCTGTTGGCAAGGAGACCGGCAAGAAAAATGCGTTCGGCCCGAAGTTGAAAGCCCTGCGGCGGGCAAAGGGCCTGACGCAAGCCCAAGTTGCTGCCAAGCTTGGCGTTCAAGGGTGGGAGCTGTCGGAAACTAACCTTGGCCACATCGAGGCTCAACGCCGGACACTGACCGATTTGGAGCTGCTTGCTCTGTTGAAAGTCCTGCGGGCGAGGCTTCTAATTCTTGAGAGTTAGAATCTGACAAAGATTCCCGAGGAGTTGGCTAAGGGAGGTCTGAGCATTTCCCAAATCCCGGAACTTCCCTTATTCTTGGCTTAAGATGACCGCCCCCGAAGAAGACGCAGAGAGCAGCTTCCCCACACCGGAAGCTAACCACGAAGTCAGACTCGGTTCACATGTCCTCACTCCCCGGCAGCTAGTCCTTCTCCGCCTTCTTGAAGCCCATGATGAAAGGCTCCCTAAAATCTATCTCGGCGCTCTTGGGGCGCTTCATGACAAATCGCACGACTACATCGCAATAGCAGCTCACTGCCTGCGGGAAGTGATGGATCTGGCATTCACATGGTCGAAAGGTCCTTCGAAAAGCAACCTAAAGATGCATGAGCAGTTGGAGAGACTTGTCAGGAAGCCATGGCTAAATCTCCAAAAGGAGGCCCAAGAGGGTCATACAATTGGAGATGCCCCCTCACTTGAGCCTTTCGTGGCAAACTTTGGCCAATTTATTGAATGGTTTGATACACATCGTCCTCTTGGGATCGAGCGAGCTGGCACGGCTCTTGATCGTCTCCAGCGCCGGAGAAAACCTCCAAATACATTCGAGCGGGATCGACAAGAATGGCATGAGATCCTCTCCAGCCTCAAACCAATTGCACACCACAAAGCCTCTACTGAGGAAGAGCTGCTGCGACTGCTAGACCAATTGGAGCTGCTGCTGCTTCGTTACCTCCGCCCCAGTGAGCCGGAGAAACTTCAACAAATCGAAAGGGTCGTGGCAGAGACTGGCAGAAATCCCACACCGGAGACTCTCCACATCATCCGGACGATGGTGGACGGCCACCACGACCGCTCCGCTTTCTTCGCGGCCATACGGAACGCCTCATGGCTGCCGATACTTGTTGAGGCCGGATGGTTCGATCCCGAATCACCGAATGGTCCCCAAGTCGATCATTCCAACGCGGGCACCCCTGAAGTGGACCTCCTCCTCAGACTTGTGGCTGACGCCACTGATGATGTTGCCGAGGCGGCACTCCTGCTTGCGAAACTGGATGATGACTGGGTTCGCCATCAGCTCTTGCACCTCGCACTGAAACTTCCTGATCAAAGCCGCGAAACCTTCGTCGGTTTGGCAACAACGTGGATCGAGGCAAGGCGAGGATCCTTTATTCTCAGTCGCGCCTTGGTTGAATTCGTTGGACCAATCGTGCAAGGAGGGATCACCCCAGAGGTCGAGCGGCTCATCGGTGCTGCGCTCAAAGCCCATCCTGATCCTCGGCTGGAGGAGAAGGAGACTCAGCGCGAGACAGAGCAGATGGCATTGAGCCTGCTTTCGCCCGAGCCGGAACCCACGCTAGACTCAGATTCCACGCAGGATTTCGTCACCCAGCTACTCAACTTCGTCCAGCCCCAAGACCGTCTGTCGCTGCTCCGCCTCTTCGTCGTTGCTCTTTCCGAGAACATCCGAAACAG
The DNA here is from genome assembly GCA_014879535.1 of Chthoniobacterales bacterium. Lineage (GTDB taxonomy): Bacteria > Verrucomicrobiota > Verrucomicrobiia > Chthoniobacterales > JACTMZ01 > JACTMZ01. The sequence continues at coordinate 51,139 of JACSRX010000037.1, read as the reverse complement.
GACTTGGCCAGACGAGATGGAAGAGCGGGGCAGCTACGATGGATCCGTATTCTGGCGAGGTTCCGTTGAGGACAGCGAGCAGAATCACCACGAGGATCAAAGAGGAATCTTGATTTCAGCCATCCGCGATCTAGCGGAGGCAACTCTCTCTCAGCAGCAGGTGGAGTTCTCGACAATCGAGGAAGTGCTTACGGTCTCTCATTGGATGATTTTCAAACGCATCCGCATTCATCTGCTTCGCACAAATCCAGAGGCGGCAGGAAGAGAGCAGATCCGAAGTTGCCTATTTGACAATGAGGTAAGAAATGGCACCGAAGCTTGGCACGAGTGGTCGCTTCTACTCCGCGAGCAATTTCGCCATCTTTCCAAAGGAGACCAACACGCTATCCTAGACTGGATCATTACAGAGCCGGACCTTTCGGTGGCGATCAGCTACTACAAGGATGTCAACCATGGCCGGAGTCCGACGTCTCAAGAACTAGATCAGTGGAAAGCAGACCGCTGGCGCCAAAAGCTCGCGATCATCAAGGACAGCATACCGGTGGACTGGAAGGCCGCGCACCCGGATCTCTGTGAAGGACTGAATAGCGTGGAGCCCATCGAATTTCACTACCAGTCGTCCGGGGGAACGTGGATCGTCCAGCAACACAGCCCCAAAACGGCTGAAGAAATTGTGAAGATGCCAGCTGCAAGTCTCGTCGGAGAGTTGGCGCACTGGCGCGAGAAAGACCCTTATGATGGCCCCTCCGAAGCGGGACTTTTAGGAGCTCTCAAAGCGGCCTCCAAGCAACATTCAGCGAAGATTTTGGCGCAAATTAATGAATACGATAAATTGAGTCCCGCGCGCTATGCCGCTCTTCTCGAAGGCCTCTGGGAAGTTGCCAACGAAGACTTATCGGTTGATTGGATGGTATTACTTGAGGCGACGGAGAAAGCGGTGCAGGAAAAGGTCATCCCGCATGCAGAGGGGGACGCCAATGATCGTGAAAAAAGCCTCGGCATAACTCTTATCCGCGCCATTGAGGTTGCCTTGGACAATAATCGGCCTCCTCGTGATCATCGGTCGCTCGTCTTCAAGTGCATTGAGGCATTCTTGAAGCATCCTGACCCGACTCCCAAGGCAGAAGAGAAAGAACCCCTCCCAGAACAGCTATCCTCGACCTCGCTCAACACCCCCCGTCCCATTGCCCTGCGGTGCGTCTTCGCCTACGACCGGTGGCTGCGTCGAGGGGAGATCACTGACTCGTCGGAAGTGCTGCAAACTCTGGAAAAAGTCCTCCGCAAGGAACCGTCCTTAGGCGGCCGAAGCGTGTTCGGGGAGCGGATGAACTGGTTCCTCAGACACCACCGCATGTGGCTCGAAAGTCGTCTGGCGTCATTCTTCCCTCGGGCCGACTCGGATAAACGTGACGCCATCTGGAACTGTTTCGTCACCATGTGCAGACCTTCCAAAGCTGCCTTGGAAGTCCTTCGATCCGAATATGGGCGCGCCATCGAAGCATGCCGATCTGAGTTGGTAGATAAGCCAAGTTCCGATTGGTGCCCACAGAAGGGTTTGATACACCACCTTTGCGCCTACTATTGGTGGGGATACGAACCGATTGACTCTCCCTCGCTGCTTACCACCTTCTTCGAGACTGCCACCACGAGCCTACGGGAATACGTTTTTCGTTACATCGCACGGGTCCTTCACAAGACGGAAGGGCCATTGCCCGCGCCGGTAGCCAAGCGGTTCATGGACCTCGCCGATTGGCGTATCGCCGCACTCAAAGACGAGCAGCCCCACTCCCCCGAGACGCGGGAACTCCGAGGCATCGTGCGTTGGGCAGATTCTGAGAAGCTGCCGCCGGAATGGACGCTACGGAGACTATTGCAAGTTTTGACTCTGCTCTCTGGTTCAGATTTTGAACACCAGTTGTTGCCTTTCGATTTTTTGGCCAAGCAGGTCTCGACGCATCCGGTTCAGGCTTTGGCCTGCCTACACATGCTGACGTTCGGCCCCAAGAAAACTCCACCTTGGTGGGGTCAGGAAGACAAGGCCAAGACCATCCTGCGCATCGCTCTCAATAGCGGGCTTCCGGATGTCGTGCACAAAGCCAGAGAAGTGCAGGACCATCTTATCCGCCTCGGACGACTGGAATACCGACTCCTTGAAGATGGCCAGAACCCCACGGCAACCGACTAGAACCCTTCCCAAAACCTCTGGTTGCTGGCCCCGAAAGGGAATCTCACCATGGCAGTCCCGAAAAGTTGGCTAACGATCGCCGAACGCGGATACAAAGCCATCGTCACCATCAAAGCTCCCAAGCGCCAAACGGAATGAAAAAGTATGCCATACGACCGCTAACCCTTGACCGATAGGAATGCAGGCCTGAGAAACGACAATGGCCCCGTAAAACACGCTGCGTCGTTATACCATCCACGCTTTTAATGAACGAAATCCACGACCGGTTGGCCCACTTCGCTGAGAAATGGGAAGAAGCAGAGGCCAAATCATTCTGGGGCGAGCTTTTCACCACCTACGGAGTCGACCGTCAGCAGGTAGTTACACCTTTGGCCCCGACGACCAAGACGTTGAAGACCAAACGGAAGTGAGGTTGAAGTCGTATGGCGGGCGGCATCTCTTGGCAACAATTCGAGGCTCTCGTTGCTCGCCTCCAGAAGAACTTCGCCACTACGGGCAAAGTCACCAAAAACGAGCACATACAAGGCAAAAACTCCAAGACCAAGCGACAGATTGACGCAACCATCCGGGCAACCATCGGAACCGAGAAAATTTTGATCATCGTCGAATGCAAGAAATGGACTCGGAAGGTCGATGTCAAAGCCGTTGAAGCCTTCAACTCCGTCAAGGCAGATGTCGGCGCACACGCGGCCATCATGGTTTCCACCAAGGGCTTCTCCAAGGCCGCATTTGCCACGGCAGATGCACTTGGCATCACCCTCTACAAATACGAGGACACCCTCACCCCTAGGTGGCCAAGCGGACTTCTTACCCATGCAGTCTTTGAAATCTGGGACTTGACTCCAACGCTCGCTCAACTGGTTCTCAAGGATGGGACAAAATGCCAAATCACCGACGAAGACACTTTCCATGACATCCGGAGCAAACAAAAGCTACCTTTAGCCACTATATTGAGGAAAACTTGGGACAGCCTCGATGAGGCCGAGAAATACGACCGAGCTTGGCAAGTGGAGTTCGACTGCTCATCCCCAGAAGAGCCGCACGGCGCCAAGCTTCAACTCGGCGCAATCTCGAAAAAAACAAGAGGCTACAAGCGCGGTCGCCTTCAGTTCGAGGGTCTCTTCGACCAAGCCCAAGGGGTCGCCAAGGTCGATTCGTGGAAAATGGTCTTCGATGGCGAGTTTACTCCCCTCACAGGCGAGATGCCGCCCAAATCAGAAACCATCCACATCCTCCTGACAACCACCCACGTCACAACTCTGGACCCCTTGGCCGAGACCACAAGAAAACTGGTCTCTCATGGAGTGCTGGAGTTAGAGGTGCAGCTCAAGTCCGTCTTCGACCTGCCTGTTGCACGCTCTGACACCCACCTCGACTTCGAGGAAGGCCGATAGCAATTCCTCGGCCTCCGCGATCCACATGCCCAACCACAAATTTCCCGCATGAAGAAGGCCCCGCTCCCACAATGGAGACGGGGGGGCCGGCCGTGAACGGCAGTAAAGAGTCAATCTCCCGAAAACGACCGAGGCAAGCTATCACAGCCTCACGGCCATCCTCGGGCGAACCGCAAAGTTCAGACAAACAAACTTCAAGTGAGCCCCATCGTCACGGCAAGGGAGCGGCCTTAACCATGGGCACCCCCGTTCGCCTGATTTTTTGCAGATTCATTGTAGCCGCAAGCCCTTGGGCTTTGGTCACTAGGTGCGGTTTCTTGAGTGGAAAAAAGTGGAAAAACATACCCCCGAAAATTTCCTTTAACTCGACCACCAAAAACGCCCGTAAACCCTGATAAATACAGTGCCGGCGGCGGGACTTGAACCCGCACGGGAGTTTCCTCCCAACGGATTTTAAGTCCGTTGCGTCTGCCATTTCGCCACGCCGGCGGGCATGGCTGGAACCATCAGGCAATCGCCCGCGCAGGGCAAAGCCAATCTCGCCAGGTTGCACGGCATCGCGACAAGCGGCTTGCCCTCAACCCTCAACTGTCATCTCTCAACTCCTCAAGGCAGGTTGGTCGAGCCCATGAGGTAGCGGTCGCACTCGCGCGCGGCAGCCCTTCCCTCATTGATCGCCCAGACGACGAGACTCTGTCCGCGGCGCATGTCGCCGGCGGCGAAGACCCCCGGAACACTGGTCGCGAACTTCCCGTAGTCGGCTTTGACGTTGGAGCGCCCGTCGGTTTCGACCTGGAGCGCCTCGACGAGGGGCTTTTCGGGTCCGAGGAAGCCCATGGCCAGCAGGACGAGCTGTCCGGGGATGACCTTCTCCGTGCCGGGGACATCCTGCGGCGAGTAGCGCCCGTTGGCATCGAGCTTCCACTCGATCTGCACGGTGTGAAGTTCGCTCACGCGTCCGTCGGCATCGCCGGTGAATTTCTTGGTCGTGGTGCAATACACGCGGGGATCGGCGCCGAAGATCGCGGCGGCCTCCTCCTGGCCGTAATCCATGCGGTAAATCTTGGGCCATTCGGGCCACGGATTGTTCGGGGCGCGGCTGTCGGGGGGCTTGGGCAGGATCTCCAGCTGGACGACGCTGCGGCAGCCCTGCCGGATGGAAGTGCCCACGCAATCGGTGCCGGTGTCGCCGCCGCCGATGACCACGACGTCGCGGTCCTTGGCGCTCAAGGCCCCGGGCATCCCGGTGCCGTCGAGGAGGCACTTGGTGTTGGTGGTGAGGAACTCCATCGCGGGATAAATCCCGGCGAGGTCGCGCCCCTCGATGGGAAGGTCGCGCGCCTGGGTGGCCCCGCAACAGAGGACGACGGCATCGAAATCCGTGCGGAGTTTTTCGGCCGGATAGCTGCGACCGACATCCGCGTTGGTGACAAATTCGACGCCCTCGGCCGCCAGGAGATTCACGCGGCGCAGCACGATGTCCTCCTTGTCCAGCTTCATGTTGGGGATGCCGTAGGTCAGGAGGCCCCCGATGCGGTCCGCCCGCTCGAGCACGGTGACCTTGTGCCCGGCCCGGTTGAGCTGGTCGGCGCAGGCGAGGCCGGCGGGGCCGGAGCCGACGACGGCGACTTTCTTTCCGGTGCGGGATTTCGGGGGACGCGGGACGACCCAGCCCTCGGCGAATCCCTTTTCGATGATGGAATACTCGATGTTCTTGATCGTGACCGGCGGCTCGATGATGCCGAGCACGCAGGCGCCCTCGCACGGGGCCGGACACACGCGGCCGGTGAATTCCGGGAAGTTGTTCGTCTTGTGCAGGCGCTCGAGCGCCTCGCGCCACAGCCCGCGATAGACGAGATCGTTCCACTCGGGGATCAGGTTGTTGACCGGGCACCCGCTGGCCGCCCCGCTGAGGATCATGCCGGTCTGGCAGAACGGCGTGCCGCAATCCATGCAGCGGGCACCCTGCGTCTGCAGCATCTCATCAGGGGTGTGCTCGTGGAACTCCTCCCAATCGCGCACGCGCTCGACCGGCGAACGGTCGGGCGGCAACTCCCGTGTGAACTCCTTGAATCCGGTTGGTTTTCCCATGTGGTGAATCAGTTGCCGCCCACGCGGGCCAGGTCGCGGGCGTTTTCCTCGAAGGCGGCCATCACGGCCTCGTCGCCGCTGAGACCGGCGGCAATGACGCGGTCCATGGCCATGAGCACGCGCTTGTAGTCCTTGGGCAGCACCTTGACGAATTTCGGCGTGAAATCATCCCAGGAAGCGAGCACCTCGTGGGCCCGCTTGCTCCCCGTGAGGTCGGCATGGCGCGACACCATTTCCCTCACCTCGGCGATTTCCTGCGGGTCGGAGAGACGATCGAGATCGACCATGGCGGCATTGCAGCGGGTGTGGAAATTGCCGGCGGTGTCGAGGACGTAGGCAATGCCTCCGGACATGCCGGCCGCGAAGTTGCGCCCGGTCGGGCCGAGCACGACGACACGCCCGCCGGTCATGTATTCGCAGCCGTGGTCGCCCACGGACTCAACGACGGCCTTCACGCCGCTGTTGCGGACGCAGAACCGCTCGCCGGCCATGCCGCGGATGTAGGCCTCGCCCCCTGTCGCGCCGTAGAAGGCGACGTTGCCGATGATGATGTTCTCCTCGGCGACAAACGTGGCATCGGACGGCGGATAGACGATGATCTTGCCGCCACTGAGACCCTTGCCGACGTAATCGTTGGCATCCCCCTCGAGGCGCATGGTCAGGCCGCGCGGCGCAAAGGCCCCGAAGCTCTGCCCGGCCGAGCCGACAAAATCGAGCGTGATGGTGTCCTCGGGGAGACCCTCCATGCCGTGGGCCTTGGAAATCTCGTAGCCGAGGATCGTGCCGGTCACGCGGTTCACGTTTTTGATCGGGAGCCGCGAGTGCACCTTCCTGCCCCGCGAGATGGCCGGCTCGCAAATCTTGAGCAGCGTCGTGATGTCGAGCGACTTCTCGATCCCGTGATCCTGCTTCATGGTGCAGTAACGCCCCACATCGTCCGGAACATCCGGCGCGTAGAGAATCCGGGAGTAGTCGAGGCCCGCGGCCTTCCAGTGGTCCACGGCCTTGCGCATGGCGAGGCGGTCCACCTGGCCGACCATTTCGTTGATCGTGCGGAACCCGAGTTTGGCCATGAGTTCCCTCACCTCGGTGGCGATGAAGCGCATGAAGTTGACGACATGGTCGGCATCGCCGGTGAATTTCTTGCGCAGCTCGGGGTCCTGCGTGGCCACGCCGACCGGGCAGGTGTTGAGGTGGCAGGCGCGCATCATGATGCAGCCCATGACGACGAGCGGCGCCGTGGCGAAGCCGAACTCCTCGGCGCCGAGGAGGGCGCCGATGACCACGTCACGGCCGGTTTTCAGCTGACCATCCACCTCGACCACGATGCGGCTGCGGAGGTTGTTGAGAAGCAGGGTCTGGTGCGTCTCGGCCAGGCCGAGTTCCCACGGCATGCCGGCATGCTGGACGCTGGAAAGCGGCGAAGCCCCGGTGCCCCCGTCGTAGCCGCTGATGAGCACGACGTCGGCATGCGCCTTGGAGACGCCGGCGGCGACGGTGCCGACACCGACCTCGCTGACGAGCTTGACCGAAACGCGGGCGTGGCGGTTGGAGTTCTTGAGGTCGTGGATCAGCTCGGCGAGGTCCTCGATCGAGTAGATGTCGTGGTGCGGTGGCGGCGAAATCAGGCCGACACCCGGTGTGGAATGCCGCACCTTGGCGATCCAAGGATAGACCTTGGTGCCGGGAAGCTGTCCTCCCTCGCCGGGCTTGGCCCCCTGCACGATCTTGATCTGCAGTTCCCTGGCCTGGGAGAGGTAGTAGCTGGTGACGCCGAAGCGGCCGGATGCAACCTGCTTGATGGCGCTGTTCTTCGAATCGCCGTTGGGCATCACGGTGTAGCGGCCGGGGTCTTCGCCCCCCTCACCCGTGTTGCTCTTGCCGCCGATGCGGTTCATGGCGATGGCCAAGGTCTCGTGCGCCTCGGAGCTGATCGACCCGTAGGACATGGCGCCGGTCTTGAAGCGCTTCATGATCGACTCGACGGATTCGACCTGCTCGATGGGGATCCCCCCATCCTCGGGAAACTCGAAGTCGATGAGCCCGCGCAGGGTCGACAGTTTGCGCGACTGGTCGTTGACCGAGGCGGAGTATTTGCGGAACACGTCCATGTCGCCCGTGCGGCAGGCGTGCTGCAGCAGGTGGATCGTGGTCGGGTTGAAGGCATGGTGCTCGCCGTCGTGGCGCCACTTGTAAACGCCGCCCGGATCGAGCACCTCGTCGCGGTAGTCGCGGCCGGGCCACGCGCGCCGGTGGCGCATCTCCACCTCGCGGGCGATGCCTTCGAGGTCGAGTCCCTCGATGCGGGAGGCGGTCCATTTGAAATACTTGTCCACCACTTCGCTGTTGAGGCCGACGGCCTCGAAGATCTGCGCACCGCGGTAGCTTTGGATCGTCGAAATGCCCATTTTCGACATCGTCTTCACGATGCCCTTGACCGCGGCCTTGATGTATTGCTTGACCGCTTTCTTCGGGTCGATTCCGGCGAGCTTGCCGCGGCTGATGACGTCCTCGATGGACTCGAACACGAGATAAGGGTTGACCGCACCGGCCCCGTAACCGGTGAGCAGGGCGAAGTGGTGCACCTCGCGGGGCTCGCCGGACTCGAGGACGAGTCCGATCTTCGTGCGTGTGCCGTTCTCGATGAGGTGATGGTGCAGGCCGGACACCGCGAGCAAGGCTGGGATGGCCGCCTGCGCTTCGCCGAGCCCGCGGTCGGAAAGAATGAGGATGTTGACGCCTGAGGCGATCTGGCGGTCGGCCTCCTTGAAAAGACCTTCCAACGCCTTGGCCAAGGCGGCGCCTCCGCCGGCCACGTCGTAGAGGATCGGCAGGGTTGCGGATTTGAATCCGGGGCGGTCGAGGGCGCGCAGTTTTTCAAGCTCTTCGTTGCTGAGCACCGGCGATGCCAACTGGATCTGGCGGCAGCTTTCGGGGGTCGGATCGAGGAGGTTGCCCTCGGAGCCGAGCGTGGTGATCGTCGAGGTGACGATCTCCTCGCGGATCGAATCGATCGGCGGGTTGGTCACCTGCGCGAAGAGCTGCTTGAAATAGTTGTAGAGCAACTGCGGCTTGTCCGAGAGCGTGGCCAAGGGCGAGTCGTTGCCCATCGATCCGATCGGCTCGACGGCGGTGCGCGCCATCGGCTCGATGATCAGGTTGAGGTCCTCCTGCGTGTAGCCGAAGGCGAACTGCTTGGTCGTGACCGTGTCGTGGTCCGGATGCGCGGGCTCGGCACCGTCCGGAAGGTCCTCGATCGTGACCAGGTTCTCCTTGATCCACCCGCCGTAGGGTTCGGCCTTGGCCAGTTCCGCCTTGATTTCCTCGTCGGCGATGATGCGCCCCTCCTTGGTGTCCACCAGGAAGATGCGGCCGGGCTGGAGGCGGCCCTTCGACTCGACGCGTTCGGGGTCGATGTCGAGAACGCCGACCTCGGACGCCATGATGACAAGGTCGTCCTTGGTGACGTAATACCGGCAGGGACGCAGGCCGTTGCGGTCGAGGACCGCGCCGATCTGGGTGCCGTCGGTGAACGCGACCGCCGCCGGGCCGTCCCACGGCTCCATGAGGCTGGCATGGTATTCGTAGAAATCCCGGAGATCCGCCGGCATCTCGTTGTGGTTGGCCCAAGGCTCGGGAATCATCATGACCGCGGCATGCGCCAGCGGCCGTCCGGAAAGGACGAGAAACTCGAAGCAGTTGTCGAACATCGCCGAGTCGCTGCCGTCCTGGTGGATGATGGGTTTGATCTTCTCGATGTCGTCCCCGAAGAGGGGCGAAGCCAACTGGGCCTCGCGGGCATGCATCCAGTTGACGTTCCCGCGCAGCGTGTTGATCTCTCCGTTGTGCGCGACATAACGGTAGGGATGCGCACGGTCCCAACTCGGGAAGGTGTTCGTGCTGAAACGCGAGTGGACGAGGGCCAACGCGCTTTCCATCCGCGGATCAGCCAAGTCCGGATAATACCCGGCGACCTGGGGGGGTGTGAGCATCCCCTTGTAAACGATCGTGCGCGACGAGAAGCTCGGCACGTAGAAGAAACTGCCGCCGGGTGTGCCGCTGTAGCGGATTTCGTTGAAGAGGCGGCGACGGATGACGAAGAGCTTCCGTTCGAACGCCAGTTCATCCTTGATCGCCGGGTTGCGTCCGACGAATGCCATGCGCACCTCGGGCTCCTCGGACTTCGCGGTCTCGCCGAGGGTGGAGTTGTCGGTGGGAACGGAGCGCCAGCCGAGGAATTTCTGGCCCTCGGCACGGACGACACGCTCGAAGCGCTTCTCGATCTGGTCGCGCAACTGCTTGTCCGGCGGCAGGAAAACCATGGCCACGCCGTATTCGCCCGGGGGCGGCAGCGTGATGTGCTCCTCCTTGGCCACCTCGCTGAGGAATTTGTGGGGCAGCTGGAGGAGGATGCCCGCACCGTCACCGGTGTTTTCCTCGAACCCGCAGGCGCCACGGTGTTCCAAATTGACCAGAATCTGGAGCCCCTGTCCCACGATTTCGTGGGACGCCGTGCCCTTCATGTTGACAACAAAGCCGACACCGCACGATTCGTGCTCGAATTGCGGGTCGTAGAGTCCTTGGCGTGCGGGCTGCTTCATGGGCGCTTCAGTGGAATAAAGTTTGGCCGAACGGGAAAATTTAGGGAAATCGACGGGGGGCGCAAAGAAAATTTGCCCCCTCCCGCCACAGAAAGAGCAGCGTCCGTGCCAAAGTCCGCCGGGGCGGACTATTTGCGGCGCCGCGCGGGGCGGGTTTCAGGTGCCCGTCCCCGGCGCCCGCGGACGCGCTTTTCGGACTCCGGGCGCGCCCGCAGGTCGAGGAGCACGGGAATCCCCGGATACTCGCGCACGCGGCGCAACTGCGCGATGAGATAGGTCTCGTAGGTCGGCGTGAGGAGACCGGGAGAATTGACGAAAAGGAGGAAGCGCACCGGCACGAATGGACGGGGATTGGACTCCTCGAGTTGCGTGGCGTAGAAAACCTTGAGGCGCCGCGTTCCCTTCGCCGGCGGGGGATGCAGGGTCATCGCATCGCGGATCACACGGTTGAGTTCGCCCGTGCCGAGACGCCGCGTGGCATGCTGGCGCACCTTCTCGAGAACGGTGCCAAGGCGCCGGAGGTTGTCCCCCGTCTTGGCCGAGAGCAGGACCAACGGGGCGTGGGGCAGAAAGAAGAGCTGGGATCTCCATGACTCCAAGGCCTCCTTGAGCCCCTCGCGTCCGTGCGTTTCCTCCGGCAACAGGTCGGCCTTGTTCACCACGACGACCACGGCCTTGCGGGCCTTCTGGATGAGACCGGCGATGCGCTTGTCCTGCTCGGTCACGCCGGCCGCGGCATCGACGACCAGCACGCAGACGTCGGCCATGCGGATGGCCTCTTCGGAGCGCATGACGCTGAACACTTCCACGGAGGTGCTATGTTTGGAGCGGTGGCGGATGCCTGCCGTGTCGAGCAGGAGGTAGGGACGGCCGCCGAGTTCGCAGGGCACCTCCAAGGCATCCCGCGTGGTGCCGGCAATATCACTGACAATGGCCCGCTCATCCCCGAGGAGCGCATTGGTCAACGAGGACTTCCCGACGTTCGGACGGCCGATGATGACGATGCGCGGCGGGATGGTCAACTCGGGCACCGGCGCAACGGCTGTCTCTTCGCCAAAGGCCTCCTGCACCGCAGAGAGCAGGTCATCCATCCCGCGGTCATGCGCGGCGCTGACGCCTACAACCTTGGAAAACCCGAGGGCCGTGAAATCCGCCTCGCGGTCGTCGTGTTTCGGGGTGTCCAGCTTGTTGACCACGAGAATCACCGGCGGGGAGGCACGGCGCAACTTCGCCGCCAATTCCCGATCGAGCGGCAGGAGCCCGTCCTTGCCGTCCACCACGAAGAGCACGGCATCGGCATCGTCCAAGGCATCGTCCGCCGCACGGTGCGTCGCCTCGGCGAAATCCGGATCGGGCGCTGCGCCGATGCCCCCCGTATCCACGATGCCGAACGGCGACGCGCCGGTGCGGCACACCGCCTCGATGCGGTCGCGCGTCACGCCGGGCTGGTCGTGCACGATGGAAATGCGCCGCCCGGCAAGCCGGTTGAAGAGGGCGGATTTGCCGACATTGGGTCGGCCGACAAGGACGGCTCTTTTCATGGTGTTCAGGCGGCGCGGGGAGCCCCGCCGAGCGCGGTCATCCCGCGCCAGACATAGCCGATGCCGCTGAGCAGCGTGAAGAGACCGGCACACCAGACCACCCAGCGCTCCTCGGGGATCTGCAGCAGCACCCAGGCCACGGCCGCCATCTGCAGGGCGGTGGCCACCTTTCCGAGCATGCTTGGACGAACCTCGATATCCCCGGTGAAAAACTTCAGCAGGGCGCAGCCGAGAAGAATGACGAGATCACGCGCGATCACGAGGACCGGGAACCAGAGTGGCAGGCTGACTTTCCACGGATAAACGCTGAGCGTGATGATGGCGGTAAGCAGGAGGCCCTTGTCGGCAATGGGATCGAGGACGACGCCGAGGGCGCTGCGCTGGTTGAAGCGCCGCGCGATCCAACCGTCGAGGGCGTCACTGCCTGCGGCGACCACGAACACAGCCACCGCACTCCAGCGCAGCCATTCCTGCGGGGAGCCCTCGCCCACACTCGTGGCGTAATACACCGCAAACACCACGAAAACGGGGATGAGCAGAATCCGCACCATGGTGATTTGGTTGGCCAGCGTCATGCTGTGCCAGCGTGCCGTCGGCCTGCGCGGCGCGCAACAGATTCTTCCTGCAATTTCGGGTGGCGCCAGACACCATCAGGCAAACGCGCAATGACCGCCCCCCCCCTTCGCTGCCGCAACCTCCATTGCCGGCGCCCGCTCTGGCGCCAAGGCGCCTCGGCGGTGCGTGGCATCAGCATGGAATTCGACCCCGGCCGTTTCCATGCCATCACGGGCACCGACGGATGCGGTCACAACCTGCTCCTGCACCTGCTCGGACTGCTCGAACAGCCCGACCTCGGGGAAGTTCTGGTGGGTGATATCGTCGCCACGTCGCTTGAAGACACGGCCCGCGACGGCCTCCGTCAGGAAAATTTCGGCTTCCTGTTTCCTGCCTGCGCCCTCCTGCCATCGCTCACGGTTCTGGAAAACATCGCCTTCCCGGTGCTCAAAACCGGCGGCCTCAGCGAGGCGGATCAGGCGGAGCACACGCTCTTCGCGCTGCAATTCTGCGGCTTGGAGGACGACGCCCAATCGGTGACCGGCACCCTCACCCCGGAGCGCCAGTCCCTCGTGTCGTTCGCCCGCGCGATCGTCCACCGTCCGCGCGTGATCATCGCCGAGTCCCCAACGGAAGCGGAGACGCTCGTCGCGCTGGGACGCCGTGCGGTGGATGATCTCGGCCTGACCGTGGTCTGGGGCACTCAAACCGGCGGTCAAGCCGCCGCCGCGGCGGATCGCGTGCTGTCCATGGAGGACGGCCGGCTTGTTTCATGAATCCCCTGCTCCCGCCGGCGCACCTCGACGTCGCAGGCATCGTGCGTGCGAGCAAATCGAGTTTCCTCCCGGCCTTCCTCCTGCTTCGCGCCGACCGGCGGAGCGACTTGGAGACATTCTACGCCTTGTGCCGCGTGGCCGATGACCTTGCGGACGCGGGAGACCATGCCCCGGCAACCCGGCTCGAGGCTCTCGAGGCATGGCGCGAGGGTTTCCGCGATCCGGAACTTGCCGGACTGCCTGACAACCTGCGCGGGCTGATCAAGCGGCGGTCCCTGGACCCGCAGCTGTTCCTCGAACTCCTGGACGGCGTGGCCAGCGACATCAACGCGCCGGTGCGCATGGCCACGCGCGCCGATCTCGATCTCTACTGCCACCGTGTGGCCGGGGTCGTCGGACAGATGTGTCTGCCGATTTTCGGCGCGGACTCCGCCCGGGCGGCGGACTACGCCGAAGCGCTCGGGCGCGCCCTGCAATACACCAACATTCTGCGCGACACGGGGTCCGATCTGGCACGGGGGCGCCTTTATTATCCGCTGGACGAACTTGCAGCGTCCGGTCTGGATGCCGGCAACTTCCACCGGGAGCATGGTGGCCGGCGCGATTTTCTGGCGAAGTTCGCGGCGGATACCGCACAACTGTTCACCCGCGCTGCATCGCTGCTACCCCGGGAAGACCGGGCCGCGCTGCGTCCGGCGCGGGTCATGGCCGCCATATACCTCACGCTGCTCCGTAAAATGCAGCGTGAGGGCCTGATGGCGCTTGAAAAGCGATGCCGGCTGAGCGCCTTGGAAAAATCGGCCGCTGCCGCGAAGGCTCTCACCGGAATTCAGTAGCCGGATTTTTTGAGCATCGTGGTGATGCCCTTGGTGTTCCCCGCGAGAGTGCCCATGCGGAAAAAAACGTGGCCCCGACGGCCATCCCCGACGGTGCGGGAAAGGGCGACCTGCCTGACAATTTCCTCGGCCTGCCAGCCTTGTTCGCTCATGCGGTAGGCGGCGATGCCGGGATAGACGGGAACGCCACGAGGATTCACTGCCGGGCTGCGCCACCACTTCAGCAATTCGGTGAAGCTCTGCGGTGACTGGTCCTTCCAGTAAAGCTGGGGGGCGATGTAATCGACCCACCCGGCCCGCATCCACCGGACCGGATCGGCGTAAATGCTGTTGTATTGGTCGAGGCCGGCCTTGACCGTGGGCGGCTGGCCCTTGGTGTAGATGCCGAAGGGGCTGACCCCGAAGATGGCGTTGGGGCGCGCACTTTTCACCTCCTTCGAGGCCCTTGCGATGAGGCGGTTCACATTGTCACGACGCCAGTCGGCGAGTTCGAGCTTTCCACCGGCGGAGCAGTAGCGCTGGTAGGTCTTCGAGTCGGGAAAGTTCACGGACCCGCCCGATGGAGGGTATGGGTAAAAATAATCGTCGAAATGGATCCCGGCCACGTCGTAGCGGCGCGCCACATCGGCCACCACCCGCACCACATGGTCCTGCACCTCGCGGGATCCGGGGTCCATGCAGAGGATCGAGCCGACCTTGTAGGCATACGGGCTGAAACGTCGCGCCATGTGGTTCGAGGCAAGCGGGGCGCCGGCCTTGACGGAAGCTCGGTAGGGGTTGAACCACGCGTGGATGCCGATGCCGCGTTTCTTGCCCTCGGTGATGGCGAACGCCAAGGGGTCCCATCCCGGGTCCTTCCCCTGCGTTCCGGTGAGGAACCGGCTCCAAGGCTCCAACGAAGAGCGGTAGAACGCGTCGCCCTCCGGCCGCACCTGCAGGAACACGTCGGTGAGGCCGAGGTTCCTGGCGGAATCGAGCAACCGCACCAACTCAGCCTTCTGCTGGGAGGCCGAGGCCCCTTTCGAGGGCCAATCCAGATTGTGCACCGTGGAAATCCACGCGCCGCGGAACTCGGCATGCGCCGGCGCGAGAAGCGCCGCGGCTGCCACAACACTAAGCCACAATCTCGGTGCCAACGCCTTCATTCGTGAAAATTTCCAGAAGCAAACCATGCGGAAGACGCCCGTCAATCATATGTGTCTTCTGCACTCCCTTGCGCAACGCAGCCACCGCGCCCTGAACCTTGGGGATCATCCCGCCTTCGATGACCTTCTGGCGGATCAACCCCTCGACTTGGTCGGCATGCACGGTCGGGATCAGCGAGTCCTCGTCGTCGCGGTCCCGCATGATCCCCGGAACATCGCTGAGGAAGATCAGCTTTGTCGCACGCAGGGCCCCGGCGATGGCTGCCGCCGCCTCGTCGGCATTGGTGTTGAGCGTGTGGCCATCCGGGGCCGTTGCCACGGGCGAAACAACCGGCACCCGTTCCTCATTCAGGACTTTTTCCAACCCGGCCGTCTCCACACCGGTCACGCGTCCGACGAAACCGATGTCCTCGGTGCCACCCTGCCCGTCATCCACTGGCGGCAGTTTGTCCGCCCGCAGCACCTCGCGTCCGGAGAACCCCTGCGCACGGCCGCCGAACTCGTTGATCGTCTCCACGAGCTTCGGATTGACGGTGCGGTCGAGCACGTCCTCGACGATGCGGACTGACGCCTCGTCGGTCACGCGCAGCCCGTTGACGAAGCGCGTAGTGAGTCCGGCCGCGCGCATGCTCGCGCTGATCGCCTTGCCGCCGCCGTGGACGAGGACAGGATTGATGCCGACCGCCTCAAGGAACACGACATCACGCAGGAGGCGCTCCACCACGTCTTCGTCCTCCATGGCGCTGCCCCCGTATTTGATGACAAAGGTGCACCCTCGGAATTTCTGCAGGAAGGGAAGCGCCTCGATGAGGGTGGCGGCGCGCAGGGCGGCATCGTGGAGGCTCATGCTACTCGCTCAGGTTCAACTCCACGTATTTCTCCGTCAGGTCCGTGGTGTAAACCGTGTAAAAGGCGCGGCCCTGATGCAGGTCGATGGTGACCGTGAAACGCTTGCCGGAAACCGCCGCGACAAGCTGCTGCTTCGGCGTCGGCGCCGCGGTCCCACCGCGCACCGCCGCCACGCCGTCGTAGTAGATGTCCACGAGTTCCTCCCGGATGCGCACGCCGCAATAGCCCGCCGCATCCAGGATGCGTCCCCAGTTCGGGTCGTTCCCGGCCCAGGCGCACTTGACCAGCGTGGAGTTGGCGACGGCCTCGGCCACCTTGCGCGCGGCCTGCAGGCTGGAGGCCCCGCGCACCTGCACGGTGACGAATTTGGAAACCCCCTCGCCGTCCTCCACGATCATGTGGGCGAGCTTCAGGCAAACTTCGTGCAGGGCATCGGCAAAAAGCTGGTGGTCCGCGGACCCCGCCTTGATCGACACGCCGCCGGAGGCGCCGTTGGCGAGGGCAAGCACGGTGTCATTCGTGCTCATGTCGCCATCGACCGTGATGCGGTTGAAGGTGCGTTCGACGGCTGTGTGCAGCGCGTTCTGCAGGGTTCCCTTGCTAATTTTCGCGTCGGTGGTGACGACGCAGAGCATCGTGGCCATGTTCGGGTCGATCATGCCGGCACCCTTGGCCATTCCACCGAGTCGGAAGGTGCCCCCGGAGGCCTTCACCTCGACGGCGTATTCCTTGACGAAGGTGTCGCTTGTCATGATCGCCCGCGCCGCGGCACCCCCGTTCTTTGCGGACAACCGCGCCGCCAACTCGGGCAGCTTGGAGACCATTTTCTCGACCGGCAGCGGCACCCCGATGCGCCCGGTCGAGCAGACAAGCACGCGGCGCAGGCCGCAATCGAGGACATCGGCCGTGGCGACGGCCAGTTTCTTGGCGGCCGAGATGCCGCAAGGCCCGGTGCATGCATTGGCGTTGCCGCTGTTGAGCAGGACGGCGCAGGCATGCGGTGCGCGCAGGTGCGCCCGGGACACCCGCACCGGCGCCGCCTTGACCCGGTTCGTCGTGAACACGCCCGCCCCCACCGCGGGAACCTCGGAGGCGACCAGGGCCATGTCATCGCGCCCCTTGTTGCTCGCCTTGATCCCGGCGAAAACAGCCGCCGCCCGGAACCCCTTGGACGCGGTCACGCCGCCCTTGATGGATTTCATCACGCTCATGGAAGCCCCGCCCGCTCGTCCCATCCCTGGGAAATGTTGAAAGCTTGGACCGCCTGCCCTGCCGCCCCCTTCATCAGGTTGTCCAAGGCACTGAAAAGCAGGATCCTCCCGGTCCGGGCATCCTCCCGCACGGCGATGTCGATGCAATTGGTGCCAGTGACATGCTTGGAATCCGGCAAATGCGGAACGAGCCGCACGAAGGGACGCCCCGCATATTCCTCAGCCCACGCCGCGGCGACCTTGCCGGAATCGGCCCCGCCGACCGGTTGCACCACGATGGTGGAAAGCATCCCCCGCGTGACCGGCACGAGGTGGGGAGTGAAAGTCACGGCGATGTTGGTCCCTGCCGCGGCGGAAAGCTCCTGTTCGACCTCCGAGAGATGCCTGTGCTTCGGCGCCCCGTAAGCCCGCAGACTTTCGTTGCACTCGGCGAAAAGCAGCGGGATGTCCGCCTTTCTGCCAGCTCCGCTCACCCCGCTGAGGCTATTGATCACGATGGAGTCCGTCCGCACGAGCCCCCGCCGGAGCAAGGGAACGAGCGGCACCAGGATGCTTGTGGGATAGCAACCGGGGCAGGCAAGAAGCCCGGCGCCCTTGAGGGCCGCGTCACCGCAAATCTCGGGCAGCGCATACACCGCCTCGGGAAGCAAATCGGGCGCCGGATGGGGACCGCCGTAGAATTCCTCGAAAATGCCCGCCGACCGGAGCCGGAAGTCGGCGCTGAGATCGACGACTTGGAGGCCCTCCTTCCGGAGCGGTGCTGCAAACTCCGCTGCCAAGCCGTGCGGCAATGCGAGAAAGACCGTGGTCGCCCCGGACTCCGTCAAGGACGCGGCTGAGGGCTCGACGAATATCGCATTCCCGACCGGCAGTCCGGCCAGCCGGGGCATGACTTCCGCCACGGATTTTCCAGCGGACTGCCGCGAGGTCAGCGCAACAAGCTCGACCTGCGGATGGCGGCCCAGCAGCGAGACCAGCTCCTCTCCCGAGTAGCCGCTCGCACCGACAATGGCTGTCCGCACTTTTTGCATCCGCTTCTTTTAGCGCTTCCACGCCGCGGAGGGAACGAGCAAAAATTCCCGCGTGGCCAAAGCTGATGATTTGAACATCCCCGCCGGTGCCCGGAACGAAGGCCGGACCTGATGCGCGATCTCCTGGCCCCGCTCCGGTCGCCTGTCTACCGCTCCCTCTGGCTGGCGTCACTGGTCTCGAACCTCGGAACCCTCATGCAGGCCGTGGGGGTTGCATGGGTCATGACCTCGCTGACGCTTTCCCCGCTCATCGTTTCGCTCGTTCCCGTGGCGGCGCTCTCACCCGTGTTTCTCTTCGGGCTGCTCGGGGGCGTCCTTGCCGACATGGTCAACCGGCGAAATTTCCTGCTCTGCACGCAGGCGTGGATGATGCTGTGTGCAGCCGGCATGGGCATCCTCGTTCTCACGGACACCGCGACTCCCTCCTCGCTGCTCGCCCTGACTTTCGCCCTCGGGGTCGGCAACGCCCTGAACCTCCCCGCATGGCAATCCCTGGTGCAGGACCTTGTTCCGCGGGAACATGTCGCCGCCGCCGTCGCCCTCAACTCGATCAGCTTCAACACCGGCCGGGTCATCGGACCGGTGACCGGCGGCATCTTGGTCGGATGGATCGGGGCGGCCTTCGTCTTCTTCCTCAACGCCGCCTCGTTCTTGGGAACCGTCCTCGTGCTGGCATTCTGGAAGGGCATCGCCGTGGCAGTTCCCGGGCAACGGGCTTGGCCGGCACTGGCCGGGGGCATCGGCTACATGCGGCGCGCCTCGCATCTGCACTCGCCGCTGTTCCGTCTCGGAACATTCGCTTTCGGCGCCAGCGCCCCGTTGGCCGTGCTCCCCTTGCTGGCAAGAGAAGGGCTCGGTCTCTCCGCTTCCGAATACGGCTCCCTGCTGGGATTTTTCGGGGCGGGTTCGCTCTTGGGAGGGATCGGAGTGCCCCCGCTCAGACGCCGTTTCCGTCATTCGACGGTCGTGGCGGGTGCGGGCACGCTGATGGCGGCTGCCATGGCCCTGCTCGGCGTCTCCGGGAGTTTCGCCCCGGCGGCAGTCGCGCTGTTTGTCGGTGGCTTCGCCTGGGTCACCTGCCTGGTGAACTTGAATGTATCCGTGCAGATGTCCGTCTCCCCGGGATTTCGCGGCCGTGCGATGTCCATTTACCTGAGCGTGTTCCAAGGAAGCTTTGCGCTCGGATCACTGGCGGCCGGCGCCACCGCCAAGCTTTCCGGGATCCCGGTGGCGCTCTGGATTTTTGCCGCGGGGCTCGCCGGGTTCGCTTTGCTCACGGCGCAACACGATCTTCCCGAGGGAGAGCGCGGCATCGAAGGCGGCCCTTCACCGACTACTCCACCCGCAGACGGATCACCTCCTCCGTCCCCGGAAGAGGCTTCGGGGCATTCGGGCCGAAAAAATGCCGGTGGGTCAACTCCGACCCCGAATACAACGAAGCCTGCATCGTCCACAGGAGAAAAACCACCGACGCCACGCCGACCAACCTCGCCATGAGCGACACACCCGGCACCACCCGGGCGAACAACGCGGCGATTGATGCCGCTGCCGAGATGAAGGCGGCGACCACCAGGAGATCGGATACGCTTTTGTGGGCTTGAACGGCTTCGGCAACCGAAACCCCGACAAACCGCACCGCCGTCGCTTCCGCCAGCCCGGTCTGCTGGGCCCAAACCGCGCTCAGGGCTCCCAGCACCATGCAGGCCGCGGTCAGGCGCAGCACCATGCGGTGCGGCCAGAGCAATGACAGCGCCATCCCCGCGCTGCCGCACAAAAGAAAGACCACCGGAAAGTGCACGGCGAAGGGATGCACGGGGTCGGGCAGATGCAGCATGCCATCGAAGCTGCCGCCTCCCGCGCACCGAATCAATCCTGCGTCCGTCGCCCGCCTCCCCTGTGGACTCCCGGCTCTCCGTGGCATTAACTGTCGGGCAGCCGCCATGTTCGAAGACTTTCTCGAGGCATCTTTGGCCGATCTCGACCGCCGCAACCTGCGGCGCCGCCTCCGCATCTCGGAGGCGCCCACCGGCCCGGTGATCAAATTCGGCGGCCGGACGCTCCACAACTTCGCCTCGAACGATTACCTCGGCCTTGCCGCACACCACGATGTCGTCGAGGCGGCCGTCCGGGCCACCCGTGACTTCGGTGCGGGAAGCGGCGCCTCGCGCCTCGTCAGCGGCACCCAGCTCCCGCACAGGTTGCTCGAGGAAAAACTGGCCGCCTTCAAACAGACCGAGGCTGCGATGGCATTCGGCAGCGGTTATGCCACGGGCACCGGGGTCCTCCCCGCGCTGGCCGGAAAAAGCGACGTCATCCTGCTCGACCGCCTCAGCCATGCCAGCCTCGTTGACGGTGCGCGGCTGAGCGGGGCGGCCATTCGCCCGTTCCGCCACAACGATCCCGACCAACTGGAGCACCACCTCCGCTGGGCCCGGGAAAAGCATCCGACGGCCCGCATCTTCATCGTCACGGAATCGGTCTTCAGCATGGACGGCGACGCCGCACCACTCCGCGAGATCGTGGACCTGAAAGACCGCCATGGAGCCATCCTCATCCTCGACGAGGCCCACGCGGTCGGCGTGCTCGGACGAGGTGGCCGGGGCCTGGCCGACGAACTCGGCGTCGGCGGACGCATCGAGGTGCAAATGGGAACCTTGGGGAAGGCCCTCGGCAGCTCCGGGGGGTATATCGCGGGATCGAGACGCTTGGTCGATTTTCTCATCAACCGGGCGCGCAGCTTCCTGTTTTCCACAGCCCCCCCGGCCGCGACCGCAGCGGCGGCGACCACGGCGCTGGACATCTGCACCGGTCGCGAAGGCGACCTGCGGCGCGCGAAGCTGAAGACGCTCGGGAACATCCTCGACCCGTCGAGGCCCGCGGCGATTTTCCCGTGGATCCTCGGGAGCGAAGAGACCGCTTTGCGTGCCGGCGAGGCATTGATGCAGCTCGGTTTCTTCGTGCCGGCGATCCGCCCTCCCACCGTCCCCCCCGGAAGCTCCCGTCTGCGCGCGAGTCTATCCTCGGCCCATGCGGAGGACGCCGTGCGGCAACTGCGCGCCGCCTTGGAGGGACTCGACGATGCCCCCCTTCCCGACGGCGACACTGACAGCGTTTGTCCCGTCTGTGGCGGTCCGCTGACCCAGGAAAAGTGCAAGGTCGTCTGCCGCAGCACCGTGTGCGGCTACCGCATCGTTTTCAATTGCTCGGAATTCTGACACGCGCAATATCCCGCCATGTCCAAACCGCCGCCCGAACCGTCCGCAGCCGTCAGGCGCATCCCCGTCCGCAGCGAAATCCCGGAGGCCGACCGGTGGGATCTGACGCACCTTTATCCGGACGACGCGGCATGGGAGGCGGCCTTTGCGGAGCTCCAGAAACACTATCCGGGGGTCGAACAGTTCCGCGGCAAAATGGCAGAATCCCCCGCCCCGCTTCTCGCGGCGCTGGAGTTTGAAAAGAGCATCGACCAGCCGCTCGAGCGCCTGTCCACCTACGCCAGCCTGCGCGTGAGTGAAAATGCCGCCGACCCCTCATTCCTCGAACGCGAGGCGCGCCTGCAGAATCTCCAGACGGACATCGTGGAGCGATGCTCGTTCATGGGCCCCGAGCTCATGGCGGTGCCCGACGGGGAATTCCACGCGCTCGCGTCCTCGCCGGAACTCGCCGGTTGGCGCACGGTGCTGGAGCGTCTCCGCCGGTTCAAGCCGCACACCCTCAATGAACGCGAGGAAAGGCTTCTTGCCATGAGCTCGCAGCCGCTGGCCGGGCACGAGGAGACATTTTCCCAGCTCACGAACGTGGACCTGAAATTCGGGGTCATCACCGATTCCACGGGCACCCCGGCGGAACTCAGCCTCGGCAGTTTCAGCTCGTTCCTGGTCAAACCCGACCGCGACCTGCGACGCCGCGCCTTCCACCAGTTCTACGCCGAGTTTTCCGACCACAAATTCACCCTTGCCAGCACGCTGGCCAGCTCGGTGCGCACCGACGTCTTCCAAGCCAAGGCGCGCAACCACCCCTCCGCCCTCGCCGCCGCCCTCCACAGGAACAACATCCCCCAGACGGTTTACTCCAATCTCGTCGGCACCGTCCGCGCGAACCTCGCCCCGCTCTACCGCTACTACCAGCTGCGGCGCCGCGCCCTCGGGATCGACAGCATCCACCATTACGACACCTACGTGCCGCTCGTGGAGCAGGTCGCCACCCACCTCACCTTCGACGAGGCCATCGACCGCGTCATCGCCGCCGTGCATCCGTTGGGCGGGGAATACACCCGCGAACTCGAAGCGGGTCTCCGCGGACGCTGGTGCGACCGTTACGAGTCCAAGGGCAAGCGAAGTGGCGCCTTCTCCAGCGGATGCTACGGGTCGCCCCCGTATATCCTGATGAACTACAAGCCGGACGTGTTCGCCGACATGTTCACCCTCGCCCACGAGGCAGGTCATTCCATGCACACATGGTATGCGCAGCGGAACCAGACATTCCAGGATCACCACTACCCCATCTTCCTCGCGGAGGTCGCCTCGACCTTCAACGAGGAACTCCTCACCCACCACCTGCTCGGTCAGACGGACGACCCGTCCATGCGCGCCCACCTGCTCAACCGGCAGATCGACGACCTGCGCGGAACCATCTACCGCCAGACGATGTTCGCGGAATTCGAGAAAATCATCCACGAGCGCCAGGAAGCCGGCGAAGCCCTGACCCTGGAAACCATCACGGCGGTTTACCGAGATCTTCTTGCGGTCTATTTCGGGCCGGACTTCACCCTTGATCCGGAACTTGACCTCGAATGCCTGCGCATCCCCCATTTCTACAGCGCGTTCTACGTTTACCAATATGCCACCGGCATGAGCGCGGCCATGGCCCTCGCGCGGCAGGTGCTCGAGACCGGGGACGCCAACCGCTACCTCGGGTTCCTCAAATCCGGCGGCAAACAGTTCCCCATCGACACCCTGCGCGAGGCCGGCGTGGACATGACTTCCCCCGCCCCGGTCGAGAGCGCGCTGGAGCTTTTCGCCAAATGCGTGGATGAACTCGCCTCCCTCCTCGGCATCGATCTGGACGCGCCCCGCACGCCATGAAACCCGCTTTCCTCGACAAGCTCCTGCCCCGCCTTCGCCGCATCCAGCCGGAGGAGGTCGAGGCCCATTTTCTCGAGCTGGCCCGGGACAAGCGCTTCCTCGAAACCATCTTCAATGCCATCCGCGAAGGCGTCATCGTGACGGACACACGCGGCACGGTCGTCTATCTCAACGACGCGGCGGGGATGCTTTTCGGACTCGATCCGGCGGATGCCCTCGGACGCCCGCTCGCCGACCACATCAGCGGCCTGCGTTGGAAGGACCTGGCCCACGGCCGCGAGGTTGTGACACGCGACATCGAGGTGTTCCATCCGACCCACCGGGTGCTGAACTTCTATGTCGTCCCGCTCATGGGGGAGGATGGCGTGCAACCGGGCAAACGCAGCCACACGGGATATGCGCTGATCATGCGCGACTTCACCGAACGCCACCGCGAAGCGCAGGAGACCCTCGAAAGCGAACGCATCGCCGCCCTCCAACTCCTCGCCGCGGGCGTGGCGCACGAGATCGGGAATCCGCTCAACTCGCTCACCATCCACCTCCAGCTTCTCGAACGGCGACTCCGCAAGCTCCCGGAGGAGGACAAGGAGGGTCTTCTCCACCCCTTGGAAATCGCCCGCGACGAAATCCGGCGTCTCGACACCATCGTCACGCAGTTTCTGCGCGCGATCCGCCCCGCCCCGCTCAACCGCGCCCCGCACGACCTCAACTCCATCGTCCGCGATGCCGCGGAATTCCTCGACCCCGAGCTCAACTCCCGCAATGTCCTGCTCGAACTCGACCTCGCCCCGGGACTGCCGGTCCTCGACGTGGACCAGGACCAGCTCAAGCAGGCCTTTTTCAACATCATCAAGAATGCCTGCGAGGCGATGAAGCAGGGCGGACTGCTCAAAATCAGGACCGGCTCGGACACCGATTGGATCATCGTCAGCTTCTCGGACACCGGCGGCGGAATGACTCCCGAGGCCATGGCTCGCATTTTCGAGCCCTATTTCACCACCAAGGCCGGGGGCACCGGGCTCGGTCTCATGATCACCCAGCGCATCATCCGGGCCCACGGCGGTGAAGTGACGATCGAGAGCGATCCCGGCAAGAGCCTCCGGACCACCATCCGTCTCCCCCGGCGGGACCGGCAGGTGCAGATGCTCCCCGGCACCCCGCTGCCGCTTCCGGCACCTCAGAGAAAGCGTCCCGTGCGTTCCCAAGGCAATGGTTGATTTGTCTGGCTAACGCCAGCCCCTTGGAAAGACACTCCGCCCATCGGATGAAGCCCACGGATCGCGGACCGTCAGCGGCAGGATTTCCATGGCGCAGGGCTCTTGTGGTCGCACTTGCAATCTCGGCAGCGGCCTCCCTCGTGATCGGCGCGGGGTTCGACGTTGCCCCGGCTTGGCGGGGATGGTTGACCCGGCTTGATGTGTTTCTCGCCCTCTGCTTTGCCATGCTTTGGATCTCCGACCTGCTCGGTGCGTCTCAGCCCGCAGCGGCGATACGCCGTCGCCGCGCCGAGCTGGCGCTGATCGCGTTGGGGTTGGGAGCCCTCCTGCTCTTCAACCTCGTGCCCGAGAGCGTGCGCGGCGCGTTGGCAACGGAGCTCCACGAGACCACCGGCAGTCTCGTCCTCTGGATCGTGCGCGCCTTCCTGCTGGCCTGCGTGTTCCTCCAATTGCTGCGCGCCTTGGAATGGACGCTGTCCCGCGGACTCCGTGCGGAAATCATCCTGGCGGCGTCATTCGTCGGCATCATCACGGCGGGTGCACTGCTCCTGCTCATGCCGAACGCAATGCAGGACGGCGTCCGCCCGCTGTCCCCGATCGACGCCCTGTTCACCTCCGCCAGCGCCGCATGCGTGACCGGCCTGACCGTCCGCGACCTCGGCACGGAGTTCAGCACGCTGGGACAGATGATCACCCTCGTCACCATCCAGGTCGGGGGCTTGGGTATCGTCACCTTCGTGGCGCTTCTCTCGAGCATCTCCAACAAGACGCTCCCGGTTCCGCAGATGGTGGTGTTCCGGCAGATGATCAACGCTCCCGCCATGGGGGATCTCCGGAGGCGCATCGCCGGCATCGTCGCCATCACCATCATTCTCGAGGGGGCCGGGGCGGCGGCCCTCTATGCCTTCGTCGATGCCGCGCCAACCCGGCTCGCCCGCCTCGAGTGGGCCGTTTTCCATTCGGTCTCCGCCTTCTGCAACGCGGGCTTTGCCCTGCAGAAGGACAGCTTGGAGTCCTTGGCGTCCAATTTCGGAGCCACGTCAACCATCATGCTCCTCATCGTCTTCGGGGGGCTCGGTTTTCTCGTCATCCCCGAGTTTCTTTCGGTCATCTGGCGCGGGCGGGGAAACCTCCTGCGTCCGGCGGGACAGGCGCACGGAACCGCATGCGCACCAAGGCTGCGATTCTCCGTGCAGACACGCCTGTCACTGCTGGTCACGGCCGCCCTCATCCTCCTCGGAACAGCCGGATTCTGGTGTCTGGAGTCCGGACATGTCCTGCGGGGAATGGGAACCGGGGAGGCTTTTGCGAACTCGCTCTTCCAATCCGTCACGCCTCGCACCGCCGGGTTCAATACCGTCCCGATCGGAGACCTCCAGAACGCCACGCTTTTCCTCATCGTATCCCTCATGGTCGTGGGTGGCTGTCCCGTGTCCACCGCGGGTGGCATCAAGACCGTCACCTTCGCCATCCTCCTGCTCGGGTTGCGCGCCCTGATCACCCAGCAAAGCCGCATCGAGGCCTTCGGGCGCTCGATCCCGGCACGGGTGGTCTTTTCCGCCCTCAACGTCTTTCTTCTCTACATGGGGGCCGCCATGGCCGGCTTGGTGCTCCTCTCGTGGTGCGAACCCCATCTGGCGGTGCGCGACGTGCTTTTCGAGTGTTTTTCGGCCCTCAGCACCGTCGGCCTCAGCACCGGCATCACCGGACAACTCGGGGACGGCGGCAAGCTTGTCCTGTGCGCCCTGATGTTCATCGGCCGCATCGGCCCCATCGCCATGGTGCTTTCTGTCTTCCAAACCTCGCACCCCGTGGACTACGAATTCCCGCAGGAGGATGTCGTGGTCGGTTGACCGCCCCCGCCCATTCCCATTTATGAAATACACCGTCGTCGGGCTCGGAGAATTCGGCACCTCCACCGCCTTGGGCTTGGCACACCGCGGGGCCGAGGTCATCGCCGTGGACATCGACATGGATCGCGTCAATGCCGTGAAGGACAGCGTGGCCCTGGCCATCTGCCTCGATGCAAGCCATGCCAACGCGCTCCGCACCCACGGAATCGGCGACGTGGACGTGCTCATTGCCGGCATCTCCGGGAACTTCGAGGCCCAGGTTCTCCTCGTTGTTCATGCCCGGCAGATGGGCATCCCCCGCATCGTCGCGCGTGCGACCAGTCCGGACCACATCAAGGTCCTCAAGGCCGTGGGCGCCACCGATGTCTTCAATCCCGAGGAGGAAGCTGCACGCTGGATCGTCCAGCGCCTCCTCATCCGCGACATGACCGGCTACTTCGAGCTGGCCGAAGGATTCAGCATCGTCGAGATCACGGTTCCTCCGTCGCTCGTGGGCAAGACGATCGGCGAGTTGGACCTGCGCCGGAAATTCCGCATCAACCTCATCGCCATCAAGAGTGTCACAACGGACCCCGACGGCTCGCAAGTCGTCAAATCGTTCAACGCGGTGCCGATACCCGACCAGAAGCTCAAATCCGGCGAGATCATCTCGTTCGTCGGCAGCGTGCTCGATATCGCCAACTTCATGGCGCACATCGAGTAGGCGGAGCCGCGTTTTTGACTTCCGATCCCGGCCGCGTTACACAGTCTGCCGTGTCGTACAAACTCTCCCTCGGTTCCCTGCCGCCCGCGGTGGACTGCCCTGCCGGAAAAAAGGTCGCCGGCAACAAATCCAACTTCCCCATCCTCAAGGGGCTCTCTGTTTACCGCCTGACCGTCAAACCGGGTTGCTTCCGGGAACCGCACTGGCACGCCAATGCGGACGAGCTCGGTTACTGCCTCGCGGGCAAAGCCTTCGTGACGATCTTTGCCAGCGGGAACATCCATGCGCAGTTCACCATCTCCGCCGGGGAGATGTTCTTCGTCCCGAGCGGCTCGCTGCACGCGATCGAGAATGCGGGCGATACGGATGCGGATTTCGTGATCACCTTTTCCCACGAGCAGCCGGAGGACTTCGGCCTTTCGGGGTTCGCCGGATGCCTCACCCCCGGCGTCCTGGCCAACACATGGTCCATGCCCGTGGACGAGCTTGCCGGGCTGCCGCAATCGCCGCGCGACATCGAATTCGGGCGGCTGGCCTCCCCCTGTGAAATCCCGGAGGCCGCCGGCTTCGTATCCCCCTACAAATTCGCCATCGAATCCCGCGCCCCGCTGCTGGCCAACGAGGCCGGTTCCGCCATCGTCGCCCGCCGCGACACCTGGCCGTTGTTGAGAAACCAAGCCATGTATTCCGTGCGCATCCACGGCATCGGGATGCGCGAGCCGCACTGGCACCCGGAGACGGCGGAGCTTGGCTACGTCAAGGAGGGACGCGCTCGCATGACCGTCGAGAGCCCCGGCGGGGTGTCGGAAACCTACGAGTTGGCCCCGGGGGACGTGTATTTCATCCCGCGTGCCTATCCCCACCACATCGAGAACCTGACCGATGGCGAGGTGCATTTCCTCATCTTCTTCGACACCCCCGACGTGCAGGACATCGGGTTCACCGGGGCCGTCCCCGCGTTCCCCGGACGCGTCATGAGGCCCACTCTCGGGCTCACCGACCGGCAACTCGGCGACATCCCGCGCCTCCCCGCGGATATCCTCCTTGTCGGGAAGAAAAATCCCGTCGAGCGCTGACCGGCCGCACACCGGCGCGTGATTGACCGGGGGTGGCGGGGGCCGCTTTAATGGCGGTTTATGCCGCAGCAGCCCACCATCATCTACACCCTCACTGACGAAGCCCCTTTGCTGGCCACCTGCTCGTTTCTTCCGGTCATCAAGGCATTCACAAAGCATGCGGGCATCGCCGTCGAGACCCGCGACATCTCGCTGGCCGGGCGCATCCTGGCCGCATTTTCCGACCGTCTGCCCGAGGGACAGAAAACCTCCGACGCCCTGGCCGAACTCGGCGCCCTGACCCTCCGTCCCGAGGCCAACATCATCAAGCTTCCCAACATCAGCGCCTCCGTCCCCCAGCTCAAGGGCTCCATCGCCGAGCTTCAGAAACAGGGCTTCGCGGTGCCGGATTATCCCGAAACCCCGGCCAACGATGGCGAGCGCGAGATCAAAGAACGCTACGACAAGGTCAAAGGCAGCGCGGTCAATCCCGTCCTGCGCGAGGGCAACTCGGACCGCCGCGCGCCGAAGGCGGTGAAGGATTACGCCCGCAAGCACCCGCACAAAATGGGCGCTTGGTCGGCGGATTCCAAAACCCGCGTCGCCACCATGGGTCATGACGACTTTTTCTCCAACGAACAGTCCGTCACGGTTCCCGCGGCCACCACGGCCAGGATCGAATTCCTGCCGGCCGGCGGTCAGCCGGTTGTGCTCAAGGACGGCCTCAAATTGCAGGCTGGCGAGGTCTTCGATTCGACCTTCATGAGCAAGAAGGCGCTCGTGGCGTTCCTCGACGAGCAGATCGAAACCGCCCGCGAACTCGGCGTGCTCTTCTCCCTGCACCTGAAGGCCACCATGATGAAGGTGTCCGACCCCATCCTCTTCGGTCACGCGGTGAAGGTTTTTCTCGACGGCTTTCTCACGCGGAACCAGGCCGCCCTCGAAACCCTCGGCGTGGATTTCAACCACGGCCTCGGCGATCTCGTCGCGAAGATGGAAAAGCTTCCGGCCTCCGAAAAAAACGCCCTCGAGGCCGATCTTCGCGCCACTCTGGATGCCCGCCCCCCGCTGGCCATGGTGAACTCGGACAAAGGCATCACCAACCTCCATGTGCCCAGCGACGTCATCGTGGACGCCTCCATGCCCGCCATGATCCGCGAAGGCGGCAAGATGTGGGATGCCGAAGGCAAAACTCAGGACACCCTCGCCGTCATCCCCGACAGTTGCTACGCGCCCGTCTATCAGGCCGTGATCGATTTCTGCAAAACCCACGGCGCCCTCGACCCGAAAACGATGGGTTCGGTTCCCAATGTCGGACTCATGGCCCAAGCCGCCGAGGAATACGGATCGCACAACAAGACCTTCGAGATCCCTGCCGATGGCGTCGTGCGCGTCACCGATGCGGCCGGAAACACGCTCACCGAGCACCAAGTCGAGGCCGGCGACATCTGGCGCGCCTGCCAGACGAAGGACGCCGCCATCCGCGACTGGGTCAAACTCGCCGTCCGCCGTGCCCGCGCCACCGGGGCTCCCGCCGT
Organism: Chthoniobacterales bacterium; assembly: GCA_014879535.1. GTDB lineage: Bacteria > Verrucomicrobiota > Verrucomicrobiia > Chthoniobacterales > JACTMZ01 > JACTMZ01. The sequence goes on along the minus strand of JACSRX010000037.1, from coordinate 21,474 downwards.
GTTCTGGCTGGACTCCAAGCGCGCCCACGATGCGCAGCTCATCGCCAAGGTGGAAGCCTACCTCAAGGACCATGACACGGCCGGCCTCGACCTGCGCATCCTTCCGCCGGCCGAAGCCTGCAAATTCAGTCTCGAGCGGATTGCCAAGGGCGAGGACACCATCTCTGTGACCGGCAACGTCCTGCGCGACTACCTCACCGACCTGTTTCCCATCCTCGAAGTCGGCACGAGCGCCAAGATGCTCTCGATCGTGCCGCTCATGAACGGCGGCGGCCTCTTCGAGACCGGCGCGGGCGGCTCCGCGCCCAAGCACGTCCAGCAATTCGTCGCGGAAAACTACCTGCGCTGGGATTCCCTCGGCGAATTCTTCGCCCTCGCCGCGTCCTTCGAACACCTGGCCGACACCTTCGACCACGCCAAGGCCCGCGTTCTGGCCGAAACCCTCGACACCGCCACCGGGAAACTGCTCGAGAACAACAAGGGCCCCTCCCGCAAAGTCGGCGGCCTCGACAACCGCGGAAGCCATTTCTACATCGCGCTCTACTGGGCCGAGGCCCTCGCCGCACAGGAGAAGGATGCCGAGCTGAAGAAAATCTTCACCCCCGTCGCCGCGGAGCTTGCGGCACGCGAACAGGAGATCGTCGCCGAACTCACCGCCGTCCAAGGCAAGCCCGCCGACATCGGCGGCTACTACCGTCCCGACGACGCCCAAGCCGCCACCGCGCTGCGCCCGAGTGACGCGCTCAACCGCATCCTCACTTCCATCTGACCGCGCCCCCGGAAGCAAAACGGGCGCTCCGCTCAAGGAGTGCCCGTCTAAAAACCCTCCGATGCGGTGCTATTCGCCCACCGGGGCATCGTCCACGCCTTCGCCCACCATGTAGCGGGTGAAGCGGCGGATGACGATGTTCTCACCCAATTCGGAAATCTTGGCCTTCACCAGATCGCTGATCGTGAGGTCGGGGTTCTTGATGAAGGGCTGCTCCATCAGGCACACGGTGCCGTAGAATTTTTCGACTTTGCCCTCGACGATCTTGTCCACGATGTTGGCCGGCTTGCCTTCGACCTGCTGGCGGTAGATCGAACGCTCGCGCTCGACTTCGGCGGCATCAACCTGCTCGCGGGAAACGCACGAGGGATTCGCCGCCGCGATGTGGAGGGTGATGTCCTTGACGAAATCGCGGAAATTGTCGTTCTTCGCCACGAAGTCGGTCTCGCAGTTGACCTCGACGAGCACGCCGACCTTGCCCTGAAGGTGGATGTAGGAGGCAACAGTGCCTTCTTTGGCGGAACGCGAGGCCTTCTTGCCGGCGGAGGCGATGCCTTTGGCCCGGAGAATCTCCTCGGCCTTGTTCATGTCGCCGCCCGCCTCGGTGAGCGCGCGCTTGCAGTCCATCATGCCCGCGTTGGTCTTCTCGCGGAGGTCACGGACGAGTTGGGGTGAAATGTCGGTCATACGAAAGTTTTCAGTGTTCAGTTTGCAGTGTTCAGCACGGCGGGAACCGCCGCCCGGGTGTGGATGGGCGGTGGCGGCTTTTCCCTATTCGGCAACGCCGGCGAGCTCGGGTTCGACTTTCTTCTGGCGGACGGAAGAAGCCCCCTTGATCGCCTCGACGAGCTTGAGCAGGACCACGCGGATCGAACGGATCGCGTCGTCATTGCCGGCGATCGGGTAATCGATCAGCTCGGGGTCGCAATTGGTGTCCACGATGGCGACCACCGGGATCTTGAGGCGGTTGGCCTCGCTCACCGCGATGTTCTCCCGTGTGGTGTCGATGACAACCACGGCGCCGGGCAATTTGTCCATCTCGCGGAGACCGTCGAGGTTCTTGGCCAGACGGGCCTGCTCGCGGCGGAGCGACGCCTGCTCCTTCTTGCCGATCTTGACGACGCCGGGGCTCTTGAGCTTCTTCTCGATCTCGTTGAGCCGCGCCACGCTCTTGCGGATGGTGGCAAGGTTGGTCAGGGTGCCCCCGAGCCAGCGGTTGTGGACGTAGAACTGTCCACAGGCTTCCGCCGCCTCCTTGATCGCCTCCTGCGCCTGCTTTTTGCAGCCGACGAACAGGATGCGCCCGCCGCCCGCCACCTTGTCGGCAAGGAACTTCGTGGCGGTTTCCAACTGCTCGACCGTCCGGCTGACGTCGATGATGTAGATGTCGTTTTTCTCCTCGAGGATGAATTCCTTCATCTTCGGATTCCATCTCTTCGTCTGGTGCCCGTAGTGGACGCCCGACTCGAGCAGTTCGTTGATCAATTCAATGGATGCCATGATTTTCGGTGTGGTTCGGATTTAGCCTGCCTCTTTCTCGCTCTCTGCCGCCGCCAGCTCTTCGCCGAGGTCGGCCTGCGCCACCTCGATGTCCCTGCTGGTCTGGAAGCCCGTGCCGGCCGGAATGAGGTGACCCATGATGACGTTTTCCTTGAACCCGCGCAGCATGTCCACCTTGCCGAGCGTGGCGGCATCGGTGAGAACGCGCGTGGTGTCCTGGAAGGACGCCGCGGAGATGAAGCTTTCCGTGCTGAGCGAGGCGCGGGTGATGCCGAGCAGGACGGGCTCGCCCTCCGCGGGTTTGCCGCCCAATTGGGTGATCCGCTCGTTCTCGACGTCGAACTCGGTGCGGTCCACCTTGTCGTCCCAGAGGAGCGTGGTGTCGCCCGGGTCGGTGATCTTCACCTTGCGGAGCATCTGGCGGATGATGATTTCGATGTGCTTGTCGTTGATCTCGACGCCCTGCAACCGGTAAACCTCCTGCACTTCGTTGAGCAGGTGCTCCTGCAACGCGGCGGGACCGCAGACCTGCAGGATCTCGTGCGGAAGCACGGGGCCCTCGGTGAGCTGGCTGCCCTTCTTCACGCGGTCGCCGTCGGCCACGATGATGTGCTTGTTCAACGGGATGAGGTGCTCCTCCTCCTCCTTGGTCTCGGGATCGAGCACCAGCAGGCGGCGCTTGCCGCGGGCGGTGCCCTCGATCTTCACAATGCCGTCGATCTTGGCGATCTCGGCGGAATCCTTCGGCTTGCGCGCCTCGAACAACTCGGCGACACGCGGCAGACCGCCCGTGATGTCCTTGGTCTTGGCGACCTTGCGCGGTGTCTTCGCCAGGAGCTGGCCGGCTTCGACCCTGCGGTTGTCCTGCACGACGATGTGCGCTCCGGCGGGAATCGAGTAGCTGGCGACGACTTTCTTCTCGTCGTCCACCACCACGATCTGCGGATGGAGGTCCTCCTTGTGCTCGATGACGACGAGGCCGGTGATGCCGGTGGCCTCGTCCACCTCGCGCTTGACGCTGAGGCCGGGGATCATGTCGCGGAACTCCACCTTGCCCGGCTTCTCGGTGAGAATCGGCAGGTTGTAGGGATCCCACTGCACGAAAACGTCGCCCTTTTTGACCTTCCCGCCGTCACCGACCGAGATGACCGAGCCGATCACGATGCTGTGGCGCTCGAGTTCGCGGCCATCCTTGTCGTTGTAGATGCCGATGAAGCCGTTCTTGTTCAGCACGATGGCATTGCCGTCGGTGGACTGCACGGTGCGCAGTTCGACGTAGCGGACGGTGCCGTCGTTCTTGGCCTTGATGATCGGCTGCTTGAAGGTCTGGCTCGCCGTGCCGCCGATGTGGAACGTGCGCATGGTCAGCTGCGTGCCGGGCTCGCCGATGGACTGGGCGGCGATGATGCCGACCGCCTCGCCGATCTGCACCGGCTTGCCGTTGGCAAGGTTGCGGCCGTAGCACTTCGAGCACACTCCGCGCTTGGATTCGCAGGTGAGCACGGACCGGATGCGGAGCTGCTCCACCCCGATGTGGTCGAGGGTGGCGGCGATCTCCTCGTCCACCAACTGCCCCGCCTTGATGACGGTCTTTCCGGACACGGGGTCCTTGATGCTCTCGCAGCTGGTGCGTCCGATGATGCGGGTCTTGAGATCGACAACTTCCTCGTCACCCTCGTAGATGGGCTGGACGACGATGCCCTTGACCGTTCCGCAATCCTCCTCGGTGATGATGACATCCTGCGCGGCGTCCACGAGCTTGCGCGTGAGGTAGCCGGAGTCGGCCGTCTTGAGCGCGGTGTCCGCCAATCCCTTGCGGGCGCCGTGGGTCGAGATGAAATATTCGAGCACGGTGAGGCCCTCGCGGAAGTTGGAGGTGATGGGACGTTCGATGATCTCGCCCGACGGCTTGGCCATCAAACCGCGCATGCCCGCAAGCTGCTTGACCTGCTGTCGGTTGCCGCGCGCGCCGGAATCCACCATGAGGAAGACCGGGTTCATTTCGCGGCGCCCCTCGTTGTGGTCGAGGGTGCGGAACATGACGTTCGACACCTCTTCGCCCGCGTGGGTCCAGATATCGATGATTTTGTTGTAGCGCTCTCCGTCGGTGATGATGCCCTTGCGATACTGCTTCTCGACCTCCTCGATCTGCTTGTGGGCGCGGTCGATCTCGACCTGCTTCTCCTTCGGGATGATCATGTCCACGATGCCGATCGAGATGCCGGCACGGGTGGCTTCCTTGAAACCGAGGTCCTTCAGGCGGTCGAGGGTCTCGACGGCGACTTTCTGGCCGCCGACCTGGTAGGTGTTCCAGATGATTTCGCTGAGCTGCTTCTTGCCGGCCGGCTTGTTGATGAAACCGATGCCCTGCGGCCAGATTTCATTGAAGCGGACGCGGCCTGCCGTGGTCTCGAGGACCTTCTTGGCCGGATCACCATAGACGGTCTGCTGTCCGACATCGGGGTTCTTGAAATGAATCCGTGTATGCGTCTTGATCGCGCCTTCGGCAATGGCGAGTTCGACCTCGGCGGAATCGGCGAAGAGCGGCAGGCGCGCATCCCGGTTCTCCGCGGTGATGCGCGGATTCTGCGTGAGGTAGTAGCAGCCGAGGGTGATGTCCTGCGAAGGCGTCGTGATCGGCTTGCCGCTGGACGGCGAGAAGATGTTGTTCGTGGCGAGCATCAGCATGCGCGCCTCGAGCTGCGCTTCCGCCGAAAGCGGAACGTGCACGGCCATCTGGTCGCCGTCAAAGTCGGCGTTGTAGGCGGTGCAGACCAGCGGGTGGATGCGGATGGCCTCGCCCTCGATGAGCAGCGGCTCGAAAGCCTGGATCGAGAGGCGGTGCAGCGTGGGGGCGCGGTTGAGAAGAACCGGGTGGCCCTTGGTGACCTCCTCGAGGATGTCCCAGACGATGGGTTCCTGGCGCTCGATGATCTTCTTGGCGCTGCGCACGGTGTGCACGTAGCCGAGTTCCTTGAGGCGGCGGATGATGAACGGCTCGAAAAGGACGAGCGCCATCTTCTTCGGCAAGCCGCACTGGTTGAGTTTCAACTCGGGGCCGATCACGATGACCGAACGGCCGGAGTAATCGACGCGCTTGCCGAGCAGGTTCTGGCGGAAGCGGCCCTGCTTGCCCTTGAGCATGTCGCTGAGGGACTTGAGCGGACGGTTGCTGGCCCCGGTGACGGCGCGGCCGTGGCGGCCGTTGTCGAAGAGGGCGTCCACCGCCTCCTGCAGCATGCGCTTCTCGTTGCGGATGATGACCTCGGGGGTCTTGAGCTGGAGAAGGTTCTTCAACCGGTTGTTGCGGTTGATCACGCGGCGGTAGAGATCGTTGAGATCGGACGTCGCGAAACGTCCGCCTTCGAGCGGCACAAGGGGGCGCAGGTCCGGCGGAATGACCGGAAGCACGTTGAGGATCATCCACTCGGGGCGTGTGCGGGACTGGAGGAAGCCCTGGGCGAGCTTGAGCCGCTTGGCCAGCTTCGTCTTGGTGGTCTTGCTCTTGGTTTTCTCCATCGCCTCCTGGAGTTCCTCGACCAAGGCGGCGAGGTCGATGCGCTCGAGCAGCTTCTGCAAAGCCTCGGCACCCATGCCGGCGGTGAAATCCTCGCCGTATTGCTCCTCCGCTTCGCGGAACTCGGCCTCGTTCAAGAGCTGACCGGCCTCGAGCCCGGTGTTGCCCGGGTCGATGACGACGTAATCCTCGTAATAAATGACGCGCTCGAGCTGCTTGGCCGTGAGGTCGAGCATGAGACCGAGGCGCGACGGCGTGCACTTGTAGAACCAGATGTGCGAAACCGGCACGGCCAACTCGATGTGGCCCATGCGCTCGCGGCGCACGCGGGCAAGGGTGACCTCGACGCCGCAGCGGTCGCAGGTGACGCCCTTGTGCTTGATGCGCTTGTATTTTCCGCAGGCACATTCCCAATCGCGGGTCGGCCCGAAGATGCGCTCGCAGAAGAGACCGCCCTTTTCCGGCTTGAAGGTGCGGTAGTTGATGGTCTCCGGGTTCTTGACCTCGCCGTGGCTCCAGGAACGGATGGATTCGGGGGCAGCCACCGTGACGGAGACTTGGTCGAAGGCCGGGGCGGTCTCGCCCGACAGATCGCGTAGCATTTGGTCGCTCATGATTTTTCTTTGGTCCCTGTTCGGTTTCAGGCCACGAGGTCCGTGGGGACCTTGCCCGGCTTGCCGGCCTGCACATTGAGGCCGAGGCTCTTCATTTCCTTGATCAGCACGTTGAAGGATTCCGGTGTGCCGGCTTCCAATGCGTTGTCCCCCTTCACGATGGACTCGTAAATGCGGGTGCGGCCCTGCACGTCGTCGGACTTGACGGTGAGCAGTTCCTGCAGCGTGTAGGCGGCGCCGTAGGCCTCAAGGGCCCAGACTTCCATTTCGCCGAAGCGCTGGCCGCCGTATTGCGCCTTGCCGCCCAGCGGCTGCTGGGTGACGAGCGAATAGGGACCGACCGCACGGGCGTGGATTTTGTCCGCGACGAGGTGGCCGAGCTTCATCATGTAGATGTAGCCGACGACGACTTCCTGTTCGAAAGCATCCCCGGTGCGGCCATCGTGGACGATCGCCTTGCCGTTCGGCTGGACCCAGGTGAAGCCCTCCTTGCTGCGGGCTTCCTTGAGGTAGCCGAAGATCTTGTCCTCGCTGATGCCATCGAAGACCGGCGTCGCAACCTTGAAGCCGAGCGCCTTGGCCGCGATGCCCAGATGGGTCTCGAGAACCTGGCCGACGTTCATGCGGCTCGGCACGCCGAGCGGGTTGAGCACGATGTCCACCGGGGTGCCGTCGGCGAGGAAAGGCATGTCCTCCTCGGGCACGATCTTGGCGACGACGCCCTTGTTGCCGTGGCGTCCGGCCATCTTGTCGCCCACGCTGAGCTTGCGCTTGCTGGCGATGTAAACCTTGACCTGCTTGACGATGCCGGGATCGACTTCGTCGCCGCTCTCGACGCGGAGGAGGTTCTCCTCGCGCTCGTGCTGGAGGTCGTCGAAACGGTGGCGGTATTGGCCGATGATCTCGAGGATCTTGTTGCGGATCGGGCTCGGGTCGATCTCGACCTGGTTGTAAACACCCGCCAGCTTGCGCAGCAGGGTCTTGGTGATCTTGCGGTTGGCGGGAATGATGATCTCGCCGGTCTCGCCGTTGACGACGTCGAGCGGGATCTTCTCGCCGAGAAGCACGTTCGAGAGCGCCTCGGTGAGCTGCTCGTGGAGTTCGTCGCTGCGCTTCTTGTATTCCTCGTCGAGCTGCTTCGAATGCTTCTTGGCATCGCTCGGGCTGAGCTTTGTCTTGGCGAGCTCTTTCTTGGACGAAATTTTCACGTCCATGACGATGCCATAGGTTCCCGAGGGGACCGTGAGCGAGGTGTCCTTCACGTCGGCCGCCTTTTCGCCGAAGATGGCGCGGAGCAGACGCTCCTCCGGAGCCAGTTCCGTCTCGCTCTTCGGCGTGATCTTGCCGACAAGGATGTCGCCGGGTTTGACTTCCGCGCCGATGCGGACCACGCCGTCCGGACCGAGGTTGCGCAGGGCTTCCTCGCCGACATTCGGGATGTCTCGGGTGATTTCCTCGGGGCCGAGCTTGGTGTCACGGGCGCCGATCTCGAACTCGTCGATGTGGATCGAGGTGTAGATGTCCTCCTTGACCACGCGCTCGCTGATGAGGATGGCGTCCTCGAAGTTGTAGCCGCTCCAAGGCATGAACGCGACGAGCACGTTGCGTCCCAGCGCAAGCTCGCCGCCGTCGGTGCACGGGCCGTCGGCGATGACCTCGCCCTTCTTCACATGCTGGCCCTTCTTGACGATCGGGCGCTGGTTGATGCAGGTGCTGCTGTTCGAACGCATGAACTTGCGCAGTTCGTAAACCCAGACGTGCTTCTCCGGATCGGTCTTGATCTTGCGTTTGCCCTCGGGCAGGTGGCCGTCCTTCGTCACGATGATCTGGTCCGCCGTGACCGAGGCGACCTTGCCGGATTCCTCGGCGATGATGACCGCGCGGGAATCGCGGGCCACGCGCCCCTCGATGCCGGTGCCGACGAGCGGCGCATCGGAACGCAGGAGCGGGACGCCCTGGCGCTGCATGTTCGAGCCCATCAGCGCTCGGTTGGCGTCGTCGTGCTCGAGGAACGGGATCAACCCCGCCGCAACGGAAACGAGCTGCTTCGGCGAGACGTCCATGTAGTGGACCTTGGCCGGCTCGACTTCGAGGAAGTCGCCGCGGTAGCGGACGGACACCTTGTCGCCGACCAGCTTGCCGTGCGAATCGACGACCGAGTTGGCCTGCGCCACGAGGAAGTTCTCCTCCTTGTCGGCCGGCAGGTATTCGATGGTGTCGCTGACGCGCCCGTTGGTCACCTTGCGGTAGGGCGTCTCGATGAAGCCGAAGTCGTTGATGCGGGCGAACGTGCTGAGCGAGCTGATGAGGCCGATGTTCGGGCCTTCCGGCGTCTCGATCGGGCAGATGCGCCCGTAGTGCGAGGGATGCACGTCGCGGACCTCGAAGCCCGCGCGGTCGCGGCTCAGGCCCCCGGGCCCGAGGGCGGAGAGACGGCGCTTGTGCGTCAACTCGGAAAGCGGGTTCGTCTGGTCCATGAACTGGCTCAACTGCGAGCGGCCGAAGAAGTCGCGGACCACGCCGCTGAGGGCCTTCGGGTTGATCAGTTTGGACGGGGTGATGTGCTCGAGCGAGGAGTCGAACAGGGTCATGCGCTCCTTGACCACGCGCTCGGTCCGAGCGAGCCCGGTCCGGCACTGGTTGGCCAGCAATTCGCCCACCGTGCGGACGCGGCGGCTGCCGAGGTGGTCGATGTCGTCCACCATGCCTTCCTCCCGCTTGAGTTCGAGAACGTGCTTGATCGCCGCGATGAAATCCTCGCGGGTCATCACCCGGGTTTCATCGGGGATTTCCAAGCCGAGCTTGAGGTTGATCTTGTGGCGTCCGACGCGGCCGAGGTCGTATTTCTTCGGGTCGAAGAACATGCGCTTGAGCATGCTCTTGGCGTTGGCCACGGTCGGCGGATCGCCGGGGCGCAGCTTGCGGTAGATGTCCTTGAGGGCCTCCTCCTCGTTGTGCGCGGGATCCTTGCGGAGCGACTTGATGATGGTGTCGTCGGCCGACACATCCACCACGCTCACCTTGGAGATGCCTGCGGCCAGGAGACGGGCGATGGTCGCCTTGTTGAGGGGCTCGAACGCGTTGGCGAGGACGATTTCACCGTCCTTGACGTCCTCGATGAGCACCTTGCTGGCCACATCGTCCTCGTCGAGACGTCCGCTGAGTTTCAGCTCCTCGGGGGTGTAGAAGAGATTGACGATGTCCTTGTCGGACGGATAGCCCATCGCCCGGAGGAATGTCGTGGCAAGGAATTTCCTCCGGCGCTTGCGGCGGTCCATGTAAACGTAGAGCAGGTCGTTCGTGTCGAACTGGACCTCGACCCATGACCCGCGGTCCGGGATGAGCCGGAAACTGTAGAGCACCTTGCCGTTCGCGTGGATGGTGGACTCGAAACAGATGCCGGGCGAGCGGTGCAACTGGCTGACGATGACCCGCTCCGCGCCATTGATGACAAACGTGCCCTGCGGCGTCATGAGCGGCAGTTCGCCCATGTAAACCTTCTCCTCCTTCGTGCCCTTCTCGTCCTTGAACCGGAAGGTGACATGCAGCGGTGCGCTGAAGGTCTCGCCCTCGCGCTGCGCCTCGAGCGCACTGCGCTTCGGCTCACCGATGTCGTAGCCGGTGTATTCCAGCACCATCTTCTCGTCGTAGCTCGGAATCGGAAACACTTCGCGGAAGACCGCCTCGAGGCCGGTGTTCTTGCGCTTGGACGGGGCGACACCTTCCTGCAGGAAATCCTTGTAGGATTCGCACTGCAACTCGATGAGGTTGGGTGGCTCCGTGATTTCCTTGAGTTTGCCGAAATAAAGACGATCAGACATGAGTGCGATGGTGGTTGTGCGCGGAGCGCTGGGCTGCTCCCCGGGGGAACGCGGCGGATGCAAAGTCAAGCAGACAAAAGAGCCCCGCACCGGCGAAGTCCGCGCGCAGGCGGCACTCCAACCCAGAGCAGGGTGTCAAGCTTGATTCAATGATTCGACGGATATCCCGGGAAAGACCTTGTAACATGAGTGGCTTCCAGGCGGGGTGCAAGGAAAAAAATTCCCGCACCCCGCCCAGACAGCGGATTTATTTGATTTCGACCTTGGCTCCAGCCGCTTCGACCTTCTTCTTGATCTCTTCGGCTTCTTCCTTGGACACGCCCTCCTTGAGGGGCTTCGGAGCGCCCTCGACGAGGGCCTTGGCATCGGCCAAGCCGAGCCCGGGCACTGCGGCACGGACTTCCTTGATGACGGCGATCTTGTTGCCGCCGGCATCGGCGAGGATCACGTCGAAGGAGGTTTTCTCCTCCGCGGCAGGGGCGGCACCGCCAGCGGCGGGCGCGGCGACAGCGGCCACCGGGGCGGCGGCACTGACTCCCCATTTGTCCTCAAGGGCTTTGACCAATTCGGACACTTCCAGAACGGTGAGGCCGCTCAGTTGGTCCACGATGGTTTCGATGTTTGCCATACTGTCTGTTCAGCCGCCGCTTCGGGTTTCCTCCGCGGCATGCTTCCTTGGTTGTGGTGTTGTCGCCCGCCGGAGCTCCGGCGGATTTGAGGCGGACAGCCGTCCGACCGACAAGGAACCGTTTGTGTTTCGTGTTTCCCGCGCGGTCACACGTCGGCCGCACGGAAAATTCTTCAGGCCACCCCTCCCCCGGCGTCCACTTTGGCCTTGAGCGCGCGGGCGAGGCTCGCCCCGGGCTCGTTGAGGGTACGCACCAGTTTGCTGGCCGGCGAATTGAGCAGACCGAGCAACTGCGCCTGCAGCACGGGCAGCGGCGGGAGATCCGCCATGGCCTGCACCTGATCGGCTGAGAGCAGCGCATTGTCCAAAATGCCGGCCTTCACAGCCGGTTTCTTGAACTCGGCGGAGAATGTCTTGATCACCTTGGCCGTGGCACAGATGTCCTGCTCGCCTGTGACGATGGCGGTCTGTCCGCTCAGGGATTCGGAAAGGTCGGGCAGGCCGAGCTCGGTCGCGGCGATTTTCAGCATGGTGTTCTTCACCACGTGGCACTCGGCGCCGACGGCGACAAGGCGGGTGCGCAGCTCGGCGAACTGGTCCACCTTGAGCCCGGTGTAATCGGCCACCAGCAGGAACGGCGAGGCATTCAGCTGGTCCTTGAGGTCTTTGACGATGTTGGCTTTTTCGGGACGCATGGCGGTCAGTTCTTGCTGAGGTTGGAGATGTCCAGCGGGATGCCGGGAGTGACCGTCGCCGCGAGGGTGACGCTTTCGATGAAGACGCCCTTGGCGGTCGGCGGACGCGACTTGGCCACTGCATCGAGCACGGTGTCGGCATTCTGCACGATGGCCTCTTCACTGAAGGAAAATTTGCCGACGGGCACGGCGATGTTGCCGTTCTTGTCGAGCTTGAACTCGACGCGGCCGGCCTTGACCTCTGCCACCGCGCTCGCGGTGTCGTCGGTGACTGTTCCGGTCTTGGGGTTCGGCATGAGACCGCGGGGCCCGAGCACCTTGCCCAGCTTGCGGACTTCCGCCATGGCCGACGGTGTGGCGATCGCCACGTCGAAATCGGAGAAACCCTCGACGCATTTCTTGATCATGTCCTCGTAGCCGACGAACTCGGCTCCGGCCGCCTTGGCCGCTTCGGCCGCGGCACCGGTGGCGAAGACCAGCACGCGGACGGACTTGCCGCTGCCGTGCGGGAGCGGGCAGGTGCCGCGGACCATCTGGTCGGACTGCTTCGGATCGACCCCCAAGTGCATCGAGAGGGTGACGGTCATGTCATACTTGGCCGGGGGCATGCCCTTGAGGGTTTTGACCGCCTCGGCCAGAGGGTATTTGCGGGAGGAATCGACCGCTTTGCGGGCCGCCTCGTATCGTTTGCTTCTTTTTTTTGCCATGGTTCTTTGCAGTGCGAGCGAACCTTGCGGCTCTCCTGCGGTTGAATTCGGATTTCCCCGCCCCGGAACGGAACCAGAGGCGAATCGACAAGTATGGAGATCGCCGGGCCAAAGTCAATATCGAGTTAGCCGGGCGTCCGGCTCTTTATGATTTTTTGATGAAAAGAGGGGTTCGCTTTATTAACGCTGTCCCACGCTTGTGCGCCACATTCGGTCCATGCACCAGCCGTCCCGCGGACAAACCTCGTTCCTGGACCCCGAGCTCCTGCGCCGGGCAATGATCGAGTCCTTCCGGAAACTCGATCCCCGTCATCTTCTGCGCAATCCGGTCGTATTCCTCGTCTGGCTCGGGTCGCTCGTCACCACGGGGTTCGCCATCTTCGACTTCTCACCGTTCACCCTGCAACTGGCGCTCTGGCTCTGGTTCACCGTTCTTTTCGCCAATTTCGCTGAAGCCGCAGCCGAGGGACGAGGGAAGGCTCAGGCGGCGGCCCTCCGGAAACTGCGCACCACGACAGTCGCCCGGAAACTCGCGGCCGAAGGGGCCGAGGAAAGGGTGAACGCCACCGGACTGCACCGCGGCGACCGCGTCGTTTGCGAGGCGGGCGACACAATCCCGTGCGACGGCGACGTGATCGAGGGCATCGCCACCGTGGACGAATCGGCCATCACCGGGGAATCTGCTCCCGTCATACGCGAAAGCGGCGGCGACCGTTGCGCGGTCACCGGGGGCACGCACGTCCTGAGCGACCGCATCGTGATCGAGATTTGCAACGAGCCGGGAGACAGCTTCCTCGACCGCATGATCGGCATGGTGGAATCGGCCAAGCGGCAGGCCACTCCCAACGAGAAGGCCCTCGGCCTTCTGCTGCTGAGCCTCACCGCGGTGTTCCTCCTCGTCGTGGCCACGCTCCCGGCTTTCGTCGCCTACGCCCGGAGCCAGGGCGGCGGGGATACGATCCCGGTTCCCATCCTCATCGCGCTGCTCGTCTGCCTGATCCCCACCACGATCGGCGCGCTTTTGAGCGCCATCGGCATCAGCGGGATCGACCGCCTCACGCGCCGCAACGTCATGGCCATGAGCGGACGTGCCGTCGAGGCCGCCGGCGACATCGACGTCCTCCTGCTGGACAAAACGGGCACGATCACCCTCGGCAACCGTGAGGCCGTGGCGTTCCTGCCCGCCCCCGGCATCGACGGCGGTCGCCTCGCGGAAAACGCCCAGCTCGCCTCCCTCGCCGACGAGACTCCGGAGGGACGTTCCATCGTCGTCCTCGCCAAGGAAACGCACGGTTTTCGTGGCCGCGACCTCTCCGAAGCCCGGTTCCGCTTCATCCCCTTCACCGCCCAGACGCGCATGAGCGGCGTCGATTCCAGCGCCGACGGACGCCGCATACGCAAGGGCGCCGCCGATGCCGTGGCCGCATGGGTGCGGGGACAAGGCGGCAACGTTCCCGGCGAAGTCCTTCAAGCCGCCGAAAGCGTCTCGAAAAGCGGGGGAACCCCGCTCCTTGTCGCCGAAAATGGCACCATCCTCGGCGTCATCCACCTCAAGGACATCGTCAAGGGCGGCATTCGCGAGCGTTTCGCCCTGCTGCGGAAAATGGGCATCCGCACAGTGATGGTCACGGGGGACAACCCGCTCACCGCGGCCGCCATCGCCGCGGAAGCCGGGGTGGACGACTTCATGGCCTCCGCCACACCCGAGGACAAGCTTGCGCGGATCACCGCCGAGCAAAAGGCCGGGCACCTCGTGGCCATGACCGGCGACGGCACCAACGACGCCCCCGCACTGGCCCAAGCCGACGTCGGCGTGGCGATGAACACCGGCACGCAGGCTGCCCGCGAAGCGGGCAACATGGTCGATCTCGACAGCAACCCGACCAAGCTCATCGAAGTCGTCGAGATCGGGAAGCAGCTCCTGATGACCCGCGGCGCCCTCACGACCTTCAGCCTTGCGAACGATGTGGCGAAGTATTTCGCGATCCTGCCCGCGCTTTTCATCGCCCTGTATGTTCCCGCCGGGGCGCCGGCCGGTCCTCTCGCTGCATGGAACATCATGCACCTGCACTCGCCCGAATCCGCCATCCTCAGCGCCGTCATCTTCAACGCCCTCATCATCATCGCCCTCATCCCCTTGGCTTTGCGCGGCGTTGCGTATCCGCCGATGCCCGCCGACGCCATGCTGCGCCGCAACCTCCTCATCTACGGTCTGGGAGGCGTCCTTGTCCCCTTCCTCGGCATCAAACTCATCGACCTCGCTCTGGTCGCAACCGGCCTCGCCTGATCCGTCACCATGCACAACATCCTCAACATCGTCCTCGTTCTCGGCGGCACGGCGCTTCTCGCGTGGCCATTGGGAAAATACCTCGCTTCCGTGATGGACCCCGGCAGCCGGCTCCGTGTTCTCCACGCGCACATCGAGCGCATGATGGGTGCCGTTGCAGGAAGCACGGGGCGGCAGCCGCAGGATTGGATGGGCTACCTGGTGGCCATGATCACCTTCAATGTGCTGATGTTCGTCCTCGTTTGCATTCTTCTCGGCACTCAGCAATTCCTTCCCCTCAACCCGGCCTCAAAAGGTCCGCTCTCGTGGGACCTCGTCTTCAACACCGCCGCCTCGTTCACCACGAATACGAACCTCCAGCACTATTCCGGCGAGGTGTCGATGAGCTATTTTTCCCAGGTCTTCGCGCTCATGTGGTTGCAGTTCGTCTCCACCGGCACGGGTCTCGCCTGTCTCGCGGCGCTGGCGCGCGGACTTGCGGGGTCCCGCATGCTGGGCAATTTCTTCCTCGATCTCCAGCGGGCGGTGTTCCTGGTTCTCCTGCCGCTCGCCCTTCTCGTCGCCGCGCTCTTCGTCGCCGGCGGAATGCCGATGACCTTCCATGGCGCCGTGGAGGCGCGCACCCTGGAGGGCGCAGTGCAAACCATCGCGCGCGGCCCCGTCGCCGCTTTCGTCGCCATCAAGCAGCTGGGCACCAACGGGGGGGGATTTTACGGTCCCAACTCGACGCATCCCTTCGAGAATCCCGGCTTCTTCACCAACATCGTGTCGATGATCGCCATTCTCCTGATTCCCATGGCCTGCGTCTGGATGTTCGGCCGGATTACAGGTCGGCCCCGGCACGCCATCGTGATTTTCGGCGTCATGTTCGTCCTGCTTGCCTGCAAGGCGTCATGGGCCGTGTGGGCCGAAACCACCCCGGCCGCAGCGCTCCACGGACTGCCCGTGGTGGAAGCCTCCAGCCTCGAAGGCAAGGAACTGCGGCTGGGCTCCACAACCGGACCGCTCTGGGCCGCGCTCACCACCTGCACCAGCAACGGATCGGTCGGGGCCATGCATGACAGCCTCAATCCCCTCACCTCCCTCTCACCCTTCGCCGGCATGTGGCTCAATGCCACATTCGGCGGCGTCGGCGTCGGTATGATCAACATGTTCGGCTACATCATCGTCGCCGTCTTCCTCGGGGGCATGATGATCGGGCGAACCCCTGAATACTTCGGCAGGCGCATCGACGCGCGGGAAACCGGACTGGCCGCCTTGATGCTCCTGTTCCATCCCCTTTTCATCCTCGTGGGGGCCGCACTGTTTTCGATCTCATCGTGGGGCACGGATACGATCGCCAATCCGGGACCCCACGGATTTTCCGAGATTCTCTATGAATTTTCCTCGGCGGCTGCGAACAACGGCTCTGGCTTCGAGGGCCTCGGTGACAACACCGTCCCGTGGAACATCGCCACCGGCCTCATCATGTTGCTTGGACGCTACCTCCCGATCATCCTGCCGCTGGCCATCGTCGGCCTCCTCGCCGCCAAACCGCCGGTCGCCGAGAGTTCGGGCACGTTGCGTGTCGATGCTCCCACCTTCGGCATCCTTCTCCTCGGCGTGATCGTGCTGTTCGGTGCGCTCACCTTCCTGCCGGCTGCCATGCTCGGCCCCGTCGCCGAGCATTTGATGACTCTCCACTGAAGGCCCTGTCATGAAAAACCTCGCCGCTTCCCTGCGCATCGGCGCCACAAGCCTCCTTGTCTGCTGTCTGGGCTATTCACTGCTCGTGCTCGCCTTCGCCCGGATCGTCACCCCAAGCACCGCCGAGGGAAGCCTGCTCCACGCACCCGACGGCCGCGTCGTCGGCAGCCGCCTCATCGCCCAATCCTTCACCGGGGACCGTTACTTCTGGCCCCGGCCCTCTGCCGTGAACTACGACGCCTCGGCCGCCGGAGGCAGCAACCTCTCCCCCGCCAACCCCGCCGTTGCCGAACGTGCCCGCGGCCTGATCGCCCGATACGGCGCCTCCTCCGCCGCGCCACTCCCGGCCGATCTCGTCACTGCCTCCGGCAGCGGACTCGACCCGCACATCTCCCTCGAAGCTGCCGAATACCAAGCCCCCCGCATCGCCCGCAACCGCGGCCTCCGGGAATCCGATGTCCGCGAACTTGCCGGGTTGTTGGCCGTTCCCGCAGGAGAGCCTCTCGCCCCGGAATCCATCGTGAACGTTCTGGAACTCAACCTTGCGCTCGATAAACTGGGCTCGCGGCCATGAGCAACGGGCGGCTCCGGATATTCCTCGGCATGTGCCCGGGCGTCGGGAAGACCTATGCCATGCTGCTGGCCGCCCAGCAGTGTCAGGAAAACGGGGACGAGGTCGTCATCGGCGTCATCGAAACCCACGGCCGCATCGAGACGCTCGCCCTTTCCGCAGGTCTGCGCCGCATCCCGCCCCTTGCGGTGGAACACCGTGGCATCACGATCGAGGAAATGGACCTCAACGCCGTGCTGGCATGCAAACCCGACCTCGTGCTCGTCGATGAACTCGCCCACACCAATGCCCCCGGCTCGCGCCATCCCAAACGCTACCAGGACGTGCTCGAAATCCTCTCCGCGGGCATCGACGTTTACACCACGCTCAACGTCCAGCACCTCGAAAGCCTCCGCGATGCCGTCGCCGGCATCACCGGTGTCAAGGTCCGTGAAACACTCCCAGACTCGCTGCTCGACCGCGCCAACGAGATCGAACTCGTGGACATCACCCCGGAACAATTGTGCGGGCGCCTCGCCGAGGGGAAGGTCTATCTCGGCGACCGCGCCGCCACTGCGGCCGAAGCCTTCTTCCGCGAAGGCAACCTGAGGGCCCTGCGTGAAATGGCCCTGCGCGTCGTCGCCGATCGGGCCGACCGGGAAGTCAGGACTTTTCTCAAGGAAAACGCCATCCAGGGCCCGTGGCGTTCGCGAGAGCGGCTCATGGTCGCTGTCGGCTCGAGCCCCCATGCCGGAAGACTCATCCGCATCACAGGACGCCTCGCCGGGATGCTCGATGCAACGTGGATCGCCGTCCATGTGGATACCGGACACCACGACGATGATGCCGGGGCATCCCGGCTTGCCGCCAACCTCGCTCTCGCGCGATCCCTCGGCGGGGAAACAATCTCGGTGAGCGCTGTCGATCCCGTCGAGGCACTGCTTGCGGCGGCCCAGCGTGAAAACGCCACCCAGATCGTCGCCGGCAAGGCGACTGAATCAGGATTCTGGCGTCGTCTGGTTGGTGGGGACATTGCCGACCGACTCGCCAGGCGCAGCGGCAGCATCGACGTGCTCCTGGTGCACCCCGGGGAGGGCCCGGAGCCGACGCTGCCCCCGCGGCATAGAGCGCCCGTCTGGCAGCAATGGTTGATCGCGGCAGCGATTTTGCTCGGCGTGTCCACAGTCGCCTTCCTCTTGGAGCCGGTGATGGGATACCGCGCCGTCACGATGCTCTACATGCTCGCCGTCGCCGTCTCGGGCCTTTTTCTCGGACCGTGGCCTGTCGTCGGCCTCGCGTCCGGCAGTGCGCTCGCGTGGAACTTCCTGTTCACGCAGCCTCGCATGACGTTTTCAATGTGGCACCACGAGGACATCATCCTCCTGCTCGCGTTCCTGATCGTCGCCGTCATCATCGGCCATCAGACCTCACGCCTTCTGCGTCGCGAGCGGGCCAGCCAAGAGGCCGAAAGTCGCGCGCGCGCCCTCTACGAGCTCACGTGCGTGCTGGCGGCAAGCGTGGACTTCCCGGAAGCCCTGCGACGAGCTCTCCGGCAGATCACGCACGCCTTTTCCGGCGAGGCGGCCGTGCTGCTCGGCGGAGATCACTTGAAGCCGTCCACGGGCTTTACGCCGACCGACAAGGAGCTTTCCGTCAGCCAGTGGGCATTCGAGCACAACGAGGCGGCCGGCCGGTTCACCGGGACACTCCCGGAAGCCTCCATTTTGGCGATTCCTCTCGCCTCCGGCGAACGGAAGTTCGGGGTGCTCGCCTTGCGGCCCGGCGGCAACGAACTCGCCAACCCCCTGCGCCGCGACTTGCTCGACGCCTTCGCGGCACACCTTGTCGTCCTGATCGAGCGGGACGAGGCCCTTCGCACGCTGAGAGACTCGAAGATTCAGGCGGCCTCCAACCAGTTGCAGCGGGCTCTTCTCGACGAAGTCTCGCACGAATTGAAAACGCCGGTCGCCGTCATCGGCACGGCGGTTGAACGGCTCCGCGAAACCGCGTCCGGCTTGGAGTCTGCGGACTTGCTCCACGACGTGGAACTCGCTGCAAGGCGTCTCGACCGCGTCACATCCCAACTCATGACACTCTCCCGCGTGCAGGCAGGCCTCGTCATCCCCCAGCCCGAACATTGCGATGCGCACGACCTGCTCTCGGAAATCGCCGGGGAATTCGGCGAGGAAGCGGCCCGCATCCGCATCGACTGCGAAAGCTTCACGTTCTCCGCGGACGCCGGGCTGCTGCACACGGCACTTGCGAATCTCGTCCGGAACGCGCTGCAGTATTCCCCGGCAACCGGTGACGTCATTCTGAGGGGCCGCGAACAGGGGAATGCGGTTGTCTTCTCGGTGGACGACCGCGGACCGGGAATGCCCGAGGACAAGCACGAGAAGCTGTTCGAGCGATTCGCGCGCGGGCCGGGCGTCACGAGCCCCGGCATGGGCTTGGGTCTCTCGATTGCGAAGCGCTTCACCGAAGCCATCGGCGGGGCACTCTCCTGCGAGAATCGCGACGGCGGGGGAACCACATTTGCGATTCGGCTTCCCCGCGGAACGCTCTAGCCTGTGCCCATGGCCACGCGGGTCCTCATCATCGACGACGAACCGCAGCTGCGGAAGTTGGTGCGCATCACGCTCGAGGCCGCAGGGTTCGAGGTGCGGGAAACCGACGCGGGACTTCCCGGTGTGAGTGAAACGGCCTTCCTCAAACCAGACCTCGTCGTCCTCGATCTTGGGCTGCCCGACATGGACGGTCAGGAGGTCGTTCGCAGAATCCGCGAATGGAGCGACACCCCGATTCTCGTTCTCTCGGTGCGGGACGATGCACACGACAAAGTCGGGGCACTCGAGGCCGGAGCCGACGATTATGTGACCAAACCGTTCGACGGCACGGAACTGGTGGCCCGATGCCATTCCTTGTTGCGCCGTCGCGAGCGGCGCAGCGAATCCGCCGTCTTCGAGAGCGGCCTTCTCCACATCGACTTCGCAACCCACGAGGTCCGTGCGGCAAAGGTGCTGTTGGATTTGACCCAGACCGAATACGCACTGCTGCGCGTGCTCGCGTCGAATGCCGGCCGCGTGGTCACCCACGCCCAGATTCTCCGCCAAGTCTGGGGGCCCGGCGCCGCCAACCAGCGGCAATACCTTCGCGTATACATCGCCGCCCTGCGCCGGAAACTCGGCGCAGCCGCAAAGATCGAAACCGTGCCCGGCATCGGTTACCGCTTGGCCTCTGCCAAGTGATCCGTGACGGGCTGAGCCCAGCCGTGGCGTCCGGAATGCAAAAAAGAGGCAGACCGGTTCAAGGTCTGCCTCTCCTTGCGGGAAAAATGCGTCCTTTGATCAGGCCTCGATCTCGACACCCATCTGGCGGGCGGTGCCGGCGATGATCTTCATCGCGGCCTCGTCGTCGCGGGCGTTCAGGTCGTTCATCTTGGTCTTGGCGATCTCGAGCAATTGCTTGCGGTTGAGCTTGCCGACCTTGGTCTTGTTGGGCTCCTTCGACCCGGCAGCAATGCCGGCCGCCTTCTTGATCAGCACCGACGCCGGGGGCGACTTGGTGATGAAGGTGAAGGACTTGTCCTTGTAAACCGTGATGACCACCGGGAGGATGTCGCCGGCCTGCTTCTGCGTGGCGGCGTTGAACTCCTTGCAGAAGGCCATGATGTTCACGCCCTTCTGTCCGAGGGCCGGGCCGACCGGGGGCGCCGGATTGGCCTGACCCGCGGGGATCTGCAGCTTGATGGTTCCGATAACTTCTTTTGCCATAATGAATGCTCCTTATTCCTCGCGATCGACCTGCCAGTATTCGAGTTCGACGGGTGTCTCGCGGCCGAAAATCGTGACCGAAACGCGGAGTTTGCCGCGCTCGGGATCAACTTCCTCGACAACACCGGTCTGGTTCTGGAACGGGCCGTCCGCCACCTTGACCTTCTCGCCGACCTGGAAGGCGACCTTCGGTTTGACCGTGTCCACCCGCTCCTGGATCTGGGCGAGCATGCTTTCCACCTCTCGCGGACGCATCGGGGTCGGACGATCCTTGGTGCCGGCGAAACCGATCACGCCCGGGGTGTCCTTGATGAAATACCACGTGCGATCGACCAGGCCGCCCTCCTCGTTGAGGAGATGCATGTTGGCGATGATGTAGCCCGGGAAAAACTTCCGGGTCGTCTCGCTTTTCTTGCCCTGCTTGATTTCCTGCACCCGCTCGGTGGGGATGAGCACGTTGAAGACGAGATCCCCCATCTCCTCGGTCTTCAGCCGCTTGATGATGCTGTCATAGACTTTCTTCTCCTGGCCGGAGAGAACCTGCACCACGAACCATTGGTCGCGCGGGGCGGGAATGCGAAGAGCGGTGGTCATAAGCGGGAGATGGATCTTACGGACGGGTCAGCCAGCCGACAACGTTGACCAGCATGAGGTCGAAAAACGCGATGTAGCCGCCCACGATCAGCATCGCCACGATGACCACGACCGTGGAGTCGGCCAGTTCCTTGTAGCGGCGGAACCCCTTTTCCTTGGGGTCCCACGGCCACGTGGCCTTGCCCAGTTCGGTGCGAACCTCGGCGATGAATGTCTTGAGCTTGCGGAACATGCGCGGACGGGAAGCGGTGCCAGAGCGGAAGAGCAGGCCAGGAGGGACTCGAACCCCCAACCGACGGTTTTGGAGACCGCTACTCTACCAATTGAGCTACT
>JACSRX010000042.1 GCA_014879535.1 Chthoniobacterales bacterium | reverse complement strand
GCCACCACCTCCGCCGCCGCAACGGAATCCTCTTTGTTGAAAAGTCCGCCTGCTGATAAAAACCTTCCATTTGTTGCAACAGAGGTCCATAAGCACTCATCCTCGACCATGAGCCTCGCAGCAACCCACCCACCCCAGACCGACCGAAGGCTCAGACCGGTCTGCCGCGAGTTGCTCTTATTGCATTGATCAACGGTGTGATCAATTCCAATATTCAACACGGTTGACCAATATACGTTCGACAATGAAATCCAAGAGTCGCACAAGCTGGGTCGTTGCGGCTCTTTGCTTCGCGATTCTTAGTGCATGGGCACTTCTGGCATCCAGCGTGATCAGGAACCAAGGTGATACAATGATCGGGTTTCATCCCGCCATTTTGGGGATTTTCCCGGGGATCATTTGTGCTGCTTTCACGGCTGTGATTTTGTTCTTTATGCGTCAGTGGCCGATTGGACTAGCTCTTGGTCTTGGGTCTCTAGCGCTGTTTCTTGTCCTCCGGAATGCGCACGCAATCGAGGAGCGCGCATGGCGAGACGCGATAGTTCTCCACTCACAGGCGAACGAAAGGGCTCTGACCGCAATTCAAGGTGACTTACAAAGTACCGATCTTTCCCTACTCTGGGAGGATAAGAAGTTGACGCCTTTACAGGGCTTTAATTGGTATGGCACCAATCATTTCAGCGCTCCGAATGGCGTCTACCTTGGGTTCCGAATTGATGGGGTTCCTCATGCGCGAATCCAGAAGATCAGGCACGGATGGCGAGGTGTCGCACTTGTTCCCTCAGAGGCTGCCCTCAGTGCACTTTCGAAGCGCACAGGCATGAAGTATTCCAGAGTCGGAGCCGGGAATTGGTTCATCTGGAGCACCGAATAATGAAGATGTCGAACAAGTCAGTGGTGGCAACGGCGGACAACGCCGCTAGTTCGCTTCGCTCTGGACGCTTCACCTCCGCCGTGCCACACTTCAAACGTTAGTCTTAATCATTGAATGCGCGTAGCCCTCCCGTCCCAACGTGTCACTTCGCCGTATTCTCCAATCGACACATTAGCGTCAGAATATTGATGCAGGGCTTGCTTTACGGCTCTCTCTGCATTGGCTTGGTATCGCTTAAGTTCGTCTTCCTTGGCTTTCAGTTTCTCTTTCCATTCGCGTTCGATGTCGGAATATCTGTCGCTTGGAGGGGGCGAGTAGAACGCCATCCCATAGTATTCATGTCCCGACATTGCAGCTTCGGATATGGTCGAAAGCTGTTCATCGGTCATCATCAAGCCGCACTCTTCAGCAGCCTGTTCAATGCACTCTTTCCAATAGTTGATTTTTGCACTCATAAATAAAAAAGACTAACAAGATTAGATGAGAAGGCAGCAAGGGCACCGCTATGAAGCGGTGGTAACCTTGAAGCCTTATGAAGACGACAACAACGAAGGAACAACCGACAACGATAGGAATGGATTTGGGGGACCGGAAGCATGCGTATTGCGTGCTGGATGGTGACGGGGAGGTGGTCAGGGAAGAGAGCGTGGCCAACCGGCGGGAGGCGCTGGCAGAGTTGGCCGGAAGGTGGCCAGCCGCGACGGTGGTGATGGAAGCCGGCACGCACAGCCCGTGGGTGAGCCGGTATCTGCAGGATTTGGGGATGAAGGTGGTGGTGGCCAACCCGCGCAAAGTGCGTGCGATCTACCAGAACGAACGCAAGAGCGACCAGAGGGACGCCGAGATGCTGGCGCGGATCGGGAGGATGGACGTGAAGTTGCTCCATCCGGTGGTCCATGGCAGCGAGCAGGCACAGCAGGACATGGTCAGCATCAAGCTGCGGGACACGCTGGTGCGCAACCGGGTGGCGTTGATCAACTCGGTGCGCTTCACCCTCAAGAGCTTGGGCTACAGCATCAGCAACCCCTCCAGTGCGCGGTTTCACAAGACGGTGGTCGAGGAGGTCCCGGCATCCTGCCGTGACGTGATCGCCCCGGTGGTGGGGGCCTTGGAGGAGTTGACCGGACGCATCAAAGAGCTCGATGTGTCCCTGGCCAAGCTGGCGCGGCACCGTTATCCGCAGACGGCCTGTTTGCAGCAGGTGGCCGGGGTCGGCCCCATCACCGCGCTCTACTTCGTGCTCAAGGTGGAAGATCCCGGTCGCTTCCGGAAGGTGCGGGATGTCGGAGCCTTTGTGGGTCTGTGTCCCCGTCGGGACCAGAGCGGAGACACCGACAAGGAGCTGCGCATCACCAAATGCGGGCCTACCTGCGGCGATTGCTGGTCAGTGCGGCGCAATACATCCTGGGGCCCTTCGGGGCGGATTGCGCCTTGCGCGAAGCGGGGTTGCGCTTGGCCAAGGATGGCACTGCCAAGGCCAAGAAGCGTGCCGTAGTCGCCACCGCCCGCAAACTGGCCGTGCTGATGCTCACGCTCTGGAAGCACCAGCAACCCTATGAACCTTTTCCCGCCTTGGCATGAAGGACCCACGATCTGGAACGATTGCGATGCAGCGCCGGAAGCCCCTGGACTTCGATAACAAGATGGCAACGTTCCTCTCCTTGCGGTAAGACACGGATCAAAACATGGACCAAACACACCGAGTCCGGATGGAAGCGCGATCCCTCAGCCGCAAATGGAGAGGCGCTCTGAAATGAATTTCACTTACACCTTGACTGCCTTCTCATGGAAGCGGATGCAGGCAACAGCCTTACGGCTGTGCCTGATCCTTGACGTTCGGCAAAATTTCGCATCGCGATGACTCAGCAGCTTCCCAGAGACGAAAGCGAAAGAGCCAGTCGGCAAACTCGCGTGCCGTTGTCCAAGTGCCAGTGCTGCTTTTGCGGTCGCAGCCTTGGTGAAGAAGAAGGGTTCGAGTTGTCGATTCTCTACGATGACGACTCGGCGCAGGGCCTTTGGACACATGCGGCGTGCTTAAAGGAGAGATTGCATCCGTCGGTGCCCGTCCCGTTCTGAATGAAAAGAAGGCCGAACCAGTCGCCAGAGCCAACGGCCATGTCTGTCACGCCTCCTGCTGCGCAGGAGCCGCGCCAGCCATAGCCGTGGCTCATCTGTAACGTTGGGCGTTTCTCCGCGTCCCCTGTAAATGAATACAAGCGAAGCTAACCTTCCAGTTGACCGGCTCTGTTTGCGAGAGCCAATCCCCGAAATCGCCGATGCGGCACGTTATCTCGACGCAGCCGTATCAGCTCATCTCGCCGGGCATCACGACTTAGCCGCGTCGCTAATTCGCATCGCCGATATGCCCGTGATTCGGGAGTGGACCGAGTCTCTGTGGGGCACCGCCAGCCCTTATATTCACTTTCGGCCCGTGGCCGGTGCGCCACCAAGCCTCCCGGACGACCAACGCATCAAGGTGCGGATGCCGAACACCGCCGAGAAGCAGCTTTTGCATCAGCGCGACGGTTTCCATTGCAGGTTTTGCGGCATCCCCGTTATCCGCGCCGAAGTCCGCCAAGCCATCAAGAAGGTCTATCCCGAGGCGTTGCCGTGGGGCACCAAGAACCCCGAACAGCACGCCGCCTTCCAAGCCATGTGGCTGCAATACGACCACCTTTTGCCGCACGCCCGAGGCGGCACCAACGACTTGGAGAACGTCATCATCACATGCGCGCCCTGCAACTACGGGCGCTGGAACAAGACAGTCGAGGAGGTTGGCGTTCGCGACCCACGCACCCGCGAGCCAGTCCGCTCAACATGGGATGGTCTTGAACGCTTTCTCCAATGATCGAAACGCCTAACCATGCGCTGCAGCGAACTGCTCCGCGCGTCACGCTGGCTGCTTCCAGCCTCCGCCTTTCCGCCACCGTGCAGCCAGCGCGCCGCGCTCCGCAGTCGCTGAGCTTGGGGTCGTTGACAAAATAGCAAAAATAGTCAAAATGGACGGTATGAGCACAAACTACCGATCCGATGCCAAACCCAGCGCCCGGGTGCGCGAATTGCCGATGGTCACGGCCACCGAGTTGAAGAACTCCACGGCGGACGTGATCGAGCAGGTGGCCGCGCGGCGGGCCATCGCCATCACGCGGCACGACAAGCCGCGGGCGGTGTTGATTTCCATCGAGGAATACGAAGCCCTCACCGGCCAGGATCCGGAATGGTTGGAATGTCTGAAGCAGAAATACCAGGGCCTGCTCGACAGCATGCAGGGTTCCGAACAACGGGCGGCGGCGGACAAGTTGTTCCAAGCCACGCCGGAGGAGCTTGGGGCGGCGGCTGTCTTGGCAGCGCAGAAAAAGAAGGAGACCAAACCTTGAGCAGGACAGCCACGATCACGGTGCTGGCCGGGGTCAATGGCGCAGGCAAGAGCAGCATCGCCGGCGGATTCACAGAAAACGCCCACGGCGGTTACTTCAACCCTGACACTGTGGCAGTTGAAATCCGCGCATTGCATCCGGACATCTCCCACGCCTCCCACGCGCTGGCCAACGGGCAGGCATGGCAGCTCGGACGGGCGCTCTTGGAGCAGGCGATCGCGGAGCGGCGCGACTACCGTTTCGAAACCACGCTCGGCGGACGCACCATCGCGGAATTGCTGGCAAGGGCGGCCCGCGCCGGCCTCCGGGTCAACATCTGGTTCTGCGGGCTGTCCGGTCCGGAAATGCACCTTGCCCGGGTGGCCCGGCGGGTCTCCCAAGGCGGCCACGACATCCCGGCGACGAAAATCCGCGAACGCTGGAACACCAGCCGCGAAAACCTCATCCGCCTGCTCCCGCTCCTCCATCATCTGCGCGTTTACGACAATTCCACGGAGGCCGATCCCGCCGAGGGCTGCACACCGCGGCCCGTGCTCTGGCTGGAAATGAAGCAACGCCGCATCACCGCCCCCGCCGACCTCTCCGGCGCCCCCGGTTGGGTGCAGCCCATCCTCGCCGCCGCCATGGTCCTGCATGGGGGCGCAGGTTCGGCGGAAGACAGATCATGACAAAGGCGCATCGAAAGCACCGGGAGCGCGAACTCACCCGCATCAGGCGGGCGCTGGAGAAACTGCAGGCACCGCGTCTTCAAATGGCGCTCATCGTGGCGCTCACAGGCGGAATCGGCTTTCTCGCTTCCGTCACCCTGCTTCACGTCGGCGTTGATTCCATGTGGATCCGCTACCCGGCATCCGTGGTCATCGCTTACCTCGGTTTTCTTTTCCTATTGTGGTGTTGGCTGCGATCGAGAGGTGACAGGCTTCTCGAAGTCTTGAATCCGGTTGACGTCATTCTCAACTCAGGAGTTCCCGGGTTGCCTCACTCCAAGGCAGGCACCTTGACGGCAGGTGGAGGTGAGTTCGGTGGCGCCGGGGCTTCCGGAACATGGAACGGGACACCTGCAAACGGCGCCCCCCTTCCTTCCGCGGACGCGCCCAGCCTCGATCTTCCCGACATCGGTGATGCTGTGGACCTCGATGCCTTGGCGCTTGTCCTGCTCGCTGTCGTGCTTCTCACCGCTGCGCTCTTCGCGGCTTTCTGGTTCATCTGGGCTGCACCTGTCCTGCTCGCGGAACTCCTGCTCGACGCGGCGCTTGCCGCAGGACTCTACCGTCGGCTTCGCGGCGTGCGGGGACGCCATTGGCTCAGGACGGCCATCCGCAGGACGGCGTGGCCATTTGCAGCCGCAGCGGCGATGTTTGGCCTCATCGGTGTTCTCTTTCAGATCAGCACACCGGGAGCTGTCACCGTCGGCCAAGTGGTTGACCATGTGGCCGAGCATTTTTCGGATGACACACCCTGAGCGAACCGCCGCGTTGTTCTTGCCTCCGGAGGCAGGTTTGTGGGCATATTGACTCTTTCCGTCGCGCAAAAACCAAGCCGCGGCCGGGCATTCATCATGGCCAACACGATTCTCGTCGGCGCCCAGTGGGGTGACGAAGGCAAAGGCAAAATCATCGACTACCTCACCGACGAGGCGGACATCGTGGTGCGCAGCCAGGGCGGCAACAATGCCGGCCACACCATCGTCCACGGGAGCAAAAAGTTCGTCCTGCACCTTATCCCCAGCGGCATCCTCCGCCGCGGCAAGATCTGCGTGATCGGCAACGGCGTCGTGGTGGATCCGCTCGCCCTCGTCACCGAAATCCGGGGCCTCACCGGGCGCGGCATCAAGGTCGGACGCAACCTCCTCCTCAGCGATTGCGCCCACCTCGTGATGCCATGGCACCGCGCCCTCGACGAGCAGCGGGAACTCCGCAAGGGGAAGAACAAGATCGGCACGACCAAGCGCGGCATCGGTCCGGCCTACGGCGACAAGGCGGCCCGCACCGGCCTGCGCGTGGGCGACCTGCTTGACGCGGAATCCTTCACGGAGAAATTCAGACTCCGCCTGCGCGAAAACAACGCCGTGCTCCGCTCGCTGGGCGCCAAACCGATCCCGCTCCAACCCTTCCTCAGGCATTACCTCGCCGCGGCCAAGGCGCTCCGCCCGTTCATCGCGAACACGGTGGTTTACCTGCACGAGGCCATGACACGCGGACGCCGCCTGCTTTTCGAAGGCGCCCAAGGCACCTACCTCGACCTGGACTTGGGCACCTATCCGTTCGTCACCAGTTCGAACACCACGGCCGGCGGAGCCTGCACAGGGTCCGGTGTGCCGCCGCACCGCATGGACACCGTCATCGGCGTGATGAAGGCCTACACCACACGTGTCGGCGAGGGGCCGTTCCCCACCGAGGATGACGGCGTCTCCGACCTGCTCCACGGCATGGGCCGCGAGTTCGGGGCGACCACCGGACGCGCCCGCCGCTGCGGGTGGTTCGACGCCGTGGCCACGCGCTACGCGGCCATGATCAACGGCATCGACGACCTCGCCATCACCAATCTCGACGGACTCGACCATGTGCCCGTCATCAAGGTCTGCACCGCCTACCGGCTCGACGGGAAACTCCTCCGCCACCCGCCGACCGAGGCCGCCGCATGGAAGCGCTGCCGCCCGGTTTACACCGAGTTCCCCGGCTGGATGAAACCGACCTCCGCCACCCGCAAGTTTTCCCGGCTTCCCGCCGCCGCGCGCCGTTATGTCCGGGCCCTGGCCGACCTCACCGGCGCCAGGCTCAGCATCGTCAGCGTCGGCGCGGGACACGACGAAACCATCCGCCTGTGAGCAACCCCTGCGGAGTTCCCGCGGACAAAGTTCCGCGCCACATCGCCGTGATCATGGACGGCAACGGCCGCTGGGCGCGGGAGCGCGGGCTTCCCCGCATCGAGGGACACCGACGCGGTTCGGAAGCCGTGCGCGCCTGCACCGCCGGATGCATCGAGGCCGGCGTGAAGAACCTCACCCTCTACGCCTTCAGCAAGGAGAACTGGCAGCGCCCGGCCGACGAAGTGCAGGCCCTCATGGGATTGCTCGATCGCTTTCTTGTCGAGCGGACAGCCGAGATTCTGGAGCAAAACATCCGGCTTCGCGCCATCGGACATCTGCAGGATCTTCCGGAAAAAGGCCGCCGCCGACTCGAGGACACCATCGCCAAGTCCGCCGGAAACACCGCGCTGAACCTGACCCTCGCCCTGAGCTACAGCAGCCGCGCCGAGATCACCGACGCCGCGCGCGCCATCGCCCGTGCAGCCCGTGACGGAACCCTCGACCCCGAGACCATCACCGAGGACACCGTGTCCTCCCACCTCTACACTGCGGGCGAACCGGACCCCGACCTGCTCATCCGCACCTCCGGCGAGATGCGCATCTCCAACTTCCTCCTCTGGCAGCTCAGCTACACGGAGATCGTGGTCACCCCGAAGCTCTGGCCGGAATTCACCAAGGACGATCTTTTCGCCGCGGTGAGGGAATATGCTGGACGCCACCGGCGTTACGGCGGCATTTGACTTGGTCGCAAAATGGCCGCCAAACAGACAATCCTCATCGTTGATCCCGATCCGGACCTCCTCAAGTGGGCCCGGAACCTGCTCGGCGCCGAGGATGTGCGTGTGATCTGCGCCGAGACTTCGGAGGAGGCTTTCAAACTTTTCTGCTCCGAGGACCCGCATGTCGTCATCACCGAGGCGCGCCTCGGGACCCACAGCGGGCTCGAGCTGCTTGCGCGCATGCGCAAACGGAATCCGAATGCGCTCGTCATCATCACCGGCGCCCTCGGCACCACCCAGAATGTCATCGAGTCGATGCGCCTCGGCGCCTACGACTTCGTCCGCAAGGAACAGCTCCCCTTCAGCCTGAAGATCGTGGTGGACACCGCCCTGCGGGCCGCCTCGGAAATGCGCCGCGCGCGCCAGTTCGAACCGAGCCTCACCGTCGAGCAGCACGAGGACAGCATCGTCGGGCAGTCCTCCGCCATGCAGGAGGTGTTCAAGATGATCGGCCGCATCTCCAACAGCGACGCGGCGGTCATGATCACCGGAGAGAGCGGCTCGGGCAAGGAACTGGTCGCCCGCGCCATCCACCAATACAGCGCCCGCAGCGACCGTCCCTTCCTCGCCATAAACTGCGCCGCGATCCCGGAGAACCTTCTCGAGAGCGAACTGTTCGGACACGAAAAGGGCTCCTTCACCGGCGCCAGCACCCGGCGCATCGGCCGCTTCGAGCAGTGCGATGGCGGCACGCTCTTCCTCGACGAGATCGGCGACATGCCGCTGTCGCTCCAAAGCAAACTGCTCCGCGTCCTGCAGGACGGCACCTTCTCACGCGTGGGCGGCAATGACACGGTGACCACCGATGTGCGCATCGTCGCCGCCACGAACAAGAACCTCGAGGCCGAGGTGGCCGTGAAAACCTTCCGTGAGGATCTGTTTTACCGCCTCAATGTCGTGCGGCTCCAGTTGCCGCCGCTGCGCAGCCGCCGCGAGGACATCCCCCTGCTGGCCGAATATTTCCTCAAGCGCATCGCCTCACAGAAACTCAAGCCGCAGCTCCAACTCAGCCAGGAGGCGATCGAGTTGCTGGAAAATTATCCATGGCCCGGCAACGTCCGCGAACTGGAAAACACCATCCAGCGCGCCGCCGTCCTCGCCACCTCGGATGTTCTCCTGCCCAAGGATCTTCCCCTCGGCCAAGGGTCCACCACAATGGTTCCCGACGCCGCCGCTTCCGCCACACCGGCCAGCTTGGAAGCCGCAGCCGCCGCGCTGTTCGAGGCGGCGTCAGGACGGCCGGGACTCGCACTGCTGCCATGGCTCGAAAAGGAATTCACCCGGCTCGCCATGGAGTCCACCGGACAGAACCAGGTTCGCGCCGCCAAGCTGCTCGGGATCACGCGCGCGACGCTGCGCAAACGCGTGGAGCATCTGCGCGAGGAATCGGCGTGAGCCCCCCGGCCGTGCGCTCGTGGCTCTGGGAGGGCGGAGCATGGATTCCCTCCGCGGCGCTGCCCGTGACCGACAGGAGCGTCCGCTACGGCATGGCGATCTTCGAGACGGTCGGCATACGCCGGGGCACCCCGCTGTTCCTTCCCCGCCACCTCTCCCTTCTCGGAAACGGCGTCCGGCAGTTCTTCGGGACAGCCGCCGTCCCGGCGTTCCGCGGCATTCCCCCGCTCGATCCCTCCGACACCGGAGTCCTGCGGCTGTATGTCACGGCGGGTGACGGTTCCCCCGGCGCCCCGGTCACGGCCCCCCGGAATTTCGCCCTGTTCGAGGCGGTTTCAACAAGCCGGATGCCAAAGACGCAGACGGCCCGCATGCATCCGGAACCCGCCGCGCCATTCGGGCATGGTCGCAAGACGGCGAATTACTGGATGAATTGTGCGGCGCAAAGCGCGGCACAGTCCGCGGGTTTCGACCATGCATTGCTTGCCGACCATGACGGCTTCGTCCTCTCCGCCGCCTTCGGGAATCTTTTCTTCGTCCTTGGAGACAAGCTCTGCACCCCGTCGCTTTCGCTTCCGGTCCGACCCGGGGTGATCCGCTCGTGGGTCGTGTCCCGGAAGGATGTGAAGGAAGTGAAATGGCCTGCCGACCGGCTCGGCGAGGTTTCCGAACTTTTCCTCACCAACAGCCGGCTCGGCATCATGCCGCTCCGGTTCGGCACCATCGCCCCGGGCCCCGTGGGACGCGCCTTGCGTGAAGCCGGTCGCCGCGAAAAAATCACCCCGTGAGCAGCGACATCCTGTCCGCCGGCGGGACCAGTCCCTCCGCCCGGCGGTGGGCCGACGCGGTGCGTGCCGGGAAACCCGCCGTGGCCGGAGGCGTCACCGCACCGGCACAGCCATTTCTCGCCGCGTGGCTGGCGGGGGAAATCCGCCGCCCCCTCTGCGTGGTGTGCCCGGACGTGAAACGGCAGGAGGAATTTTTCAGCGACCTGCTGTTCTGGGAGCCGCAATCCCTTCTTGTCCCCGATCTGGAACTCGCCTCGGGGGGCGCCGTCTCCGCCGACCCCGAACTGGCAGCCGCGCGTCTCGCCGCCCTGAGGGAACTCGACACCACGTCGCCCCGGCTCGTCGTCGTCACCGCCGGGGGCCTCACCCATCCCGCACCATCACCGAAGCAACTCGGGAGCGGCATTCTCCCGCTGAAGCGCGGAGAGTCGATCGATCTCCCCTCGCTGTGCGGGCGCTTGGAAAATGCCGGATTCCTCCGGGTGCCCACAGCCGCCCAGCGCGGACAGTTCGCCGTGCGCGGCGGCATCCTGGATATCTACCCGTGGCAGACCGCGTTGCCTGTCCGGCTCGAGTTGTTCGGCGACGAAATCGAATCCCTCCGGTCCTACGACCCCGACACCCAGCGCTCCGTCGAAACCCTCGACCGATGCGAACTTGGACTCGCGGACGGATCGGAAGCCGAGGACACCACCGTGCGGGATCATTTCGGAGCGGAAACCCTCTTTCTCTCCCTCGGCGAGGCATGGCCGGAAGCCACCGTCCGCATGCACGGCGATCCCGTGCTGGCCGATGGTGACGAAATCGAAATCCTCTCCGGTGACCACCCCGCCGGAGATTTCGCCGCCGGGGATGTCGTCCTTCTCGAGCAGCGCCGGCGCGACCTGTTCCGCCAGATTGCGCAATGGCAGGATGACGATTGGGTGGTGCGCATCGTCTGCGCCAACGAAGGGGAGGCCACCCGTCTCCGTGAACTTGCCGCGGCGGAGCCCGCCGCACCCCGGGAACTGGCATGCATGTTCGGCGCATTGGCCCGCGGCTTCACCCTCCCGGAGGCACGGCTTGCCATCCTCACCGACGCGGAGATTTTCGGACGCGCCGCGAGCATGGAGGCCCGGCGCGGCGGATGGCAGCGCGCACGGTCAGCCATCGTCCGCCAGTCGCTGCGCTTCGACGATTTTGCCGAGGACGATCTCGTCGTGCACTTGGATTACGGGATTGCCCGCTACCGCGGACTGCACATCCTCCCCGGGCAGGAGGAAGCCGGGGAAGTCCTGACCCTCGAATTCGCCCGGGGCTCGAAGCTTTACGTTCCGCTCGACCAAGGGTGGAAAGTCTCCCGCTACGTCGGCATCGGCCGCAAGAACCCGACCCTCAGCGAACTCGGTGACGGACGATGGCAGCGCGCGCGCACACGCGCGGAAAAGTCCGTGCTCGCCTACGCCGAGAGGCTCCTCCGCGTGCAGGCGGAACGGGAATCCGAGGCGGGCACCAGCTTCGGACCCGACAACCAATGGCAGCGGGAATTCGAGGACTCGTTCCCCTTTGACGAAACCCCGGACCAGCTACGCGCCATCGGCGAGACCAAGCAGGACATGGAATCGACGAAGCCCATGGACCGCCTCATCTGCGGCGACGTGGGATTCGGCAAGACCGAGGTCGCCATCCGCGCCGCCTTCAAGGCCGTGATGGGCGGACGCCAGGCCGCCCTCCTCGCACCGACGACCGTGCTCGCCCAGCAGCATTGGCAGACCCTGCGCGAGCGCATGTCGGACTACCCGGTCACCGTCGGCCTGCTCAGCCGCTTCCGAACCGCCAAGCAGCAGCGCGAGACCCTGGCCGGACTGCGCGACGGCAGCGTGGACATCGTCGTCGGCACCCACCGGCTGCTCGGCCGCGATGTGGCGTTCAAGAACCTGGGGCTCGTGATCGTGGACGAGGAGCAGCGCTTCGGCGTTCTCCACAAGGAGAAGCTCAAGGAGAACTTCCGCCGCGTGGACGTCCTCACCCTCTCCGCCACGCCGATCCCCCGGACCCTTTACCTGTCGCTCCTCGGCGCGCGCGACATGAGCACCATCGAGACCCCGCCCCCGAACCGCATCCCGGTCGAGACCGTCATCTGCGGATACGACGAGCGGATCATCCGCGACGCCATCCGGCGCGAACTCGCGCGGGGCGGCCAGGTCTATTTCCTGCACAACCGCGTCAAGACCATCGGCAACCTGGAAAAGCGCCTCTCGGAACTGCTGCCCGGTGTCCGCATCGTCACCGGACACGGGCAGATGGACGAGGAGGAGCTGGAGGACGTGATGGCCACCTTTGTCCGGGGCGATGCCGACATCCTCCTCTGCACCACGATCATCGAGAGCGGCCTCGACATCCCCAACGCCAACACGATCATCATCGACCGCGCCGACCGCTTCGGGCTCGCCGATCTTTACCAGTTGCGCGGCCGCGTCGGGCGCTCGAACCACAAGGCCTACGCCTACCTGCTGCTGCCACGCGACCTGCTCGGCACCGGTGAGGCCCGCAAACGCATCGCCGCCATCCGCCAGTATTCCAACCTCGGCGCCGGCTTCCGCGTGGCCATGCGCGACCTCGAAATCCGCGGGGCCGGCAACATCCTCGGCACCGAGCAGAGCGGGCACATCCTGGCCATCGGTTTCGAGTTCTACTGCCGACTGCTCAAGGCCGCGGTGGCAAAACTCAAGGGCGAAAGGACCCCCGGACGCCCCGACATCCGGGTGGATCTCGACTTTGTCGCCACCGATCCGGCCGCCATCCGCGAGGACCAGCTCGCGGCGTGGATTCCGCCGGACTTCATCACCGAGCCGCGCGAGCGCATCACCGCCCATCGCCAACTCGCGGAAACGGAGACCTTGGCCGCCCTGGATCAGTTGAAGAATGTTTGGCGGGACCGCTACGGTCGCCTCCCCCCGGCCGTCCGCCACCTCCTCAAGGTGGCCGCCATCCGCCTCAGGGCCGCCGGTGCCGGCATCGACCTCGTCGAAACAGAGGAAAACATCCTCCGCCTCCGCCGCGGGGGGGATTTCATCATGATCGGCCACCGCCACCCCCGCATGGAATCCCGCGATCCCTCCTTGAAATTGCGGCAAATTCTTACACTCTTGCAGCAGTTGTGATCCCATTCGTCCGCCTTTTTCCCTGCACCTGCGTCGTCCTCTTGTCATTCCTCGTGCCCGGCCGTGTCGCCGCCCAACAGGAACGCATGGTCGACGGCATCGCCGCCGTGGTGAACTCGAACATCATCACTTACGGCCAGGTCCGCGAGCTGCTCATGTTCCGCCAGCGTTCGCTCTCCGAGAACTACAAGGGCGACGAACTGCGCGACAAGATGAAGGAATCCCAGGATGCCGCCCTCAAGGATCTGGTGGACCGCCAGCTCATCATCGACTCGTTCAAGGAGCAGGGGTTTCAAATTCCCGACCACATCATTCAGGACCAGATCAACAAGATCATCCGCGAGGAGTTCGGCGGGGACCGGACGGCTTTCGTCCGCACCCTCAAGGCGCAGGGCTTCACCCTCCCCCGTTTCCGCGAGATCGAGCGGGACAAAATCATCGTCCAAGCCATGCGCCAGCGCGCCGTCCGCTCGGATTTCGTCATCTCGCCGGACAAGATCGAGGAATATTACCGGAAGAATGTCGCCGAGTATTCCACCCCGGAGGAAATCCGGCTGAGCATGATCGTCCTGCGTCCCGATGAAACCGGCGCAGCCGAGAACGCCGTCGAGGCCAAGCGCGTGATGGCGCAGGAGATCCGCGGCAAACTCGCCGATGGCGCCGACTTCGCCGGCATGGCCCAGATGTATTCGGACGACAGCACGGCGGATCTCGGCGGCGACTGGGGTTGGATCGACCGCAAGACCCTCACCGCGGATCTCAACAAGGTGGCATTCTCCCTCTCGCCCGGACAACTCAGCGACGTCGTGCAGGTCGGCGACACGTTCTACATCATGCGCGTCGAGGCGCGGAAGGCCGCGACGACCAAACCGCTCGCCGAGTTGCGCGAGGAAATCGGCAAGAAGCTCTTCGAAGAGGAACGCATACGCCTGCAGGAGCAGTGGCTCGAAACGCTCCGCAAGAAGGCCTATGTGAAGATCTACTGAGCGTGCCCTCACGCCCCGTCCTCGGACTCACCATCGGCGACCCTGCCGGGGTCGGACCGGAACTCCTCCGCGCCTGCATGGACGATCCGGGTTTGCCGGCAGCCTGCGATTACCGCCTCCTCGGTTCGTCCGCCGGACACCAGCCGGGCCACCCGACGCAGGAATCAGCCAAGGCGGCATGGGACGCCGCCGAGGAGGCCGCCGGCCTGCTGGCCCGCGGGGAAATTCAGGGCGTTGTCACCGGACCGGTCAGCAAACACGCGCTCGGTGACATCGGCTTTCCGTTCCCCGGTCAGACGGAATTTTTCGCAGCGCGCGCCGGGGTCGACGACTTCGCCATGTGCCTGACCGGAGGCCCGCTCACCGTGGCGCTCACGACCATCCATGTGCCGCTGCGCGATGTGGCATCCCTCCTGCGCACCGGGGAAATCATCCGCGTCGGACGCCACCTTGCACGTTTCATGAACCGTAGGCTCGGCCGCGCGCCGCGCATCGCTGTGGCCGGACTCAACCCGCACGCCGGCGAAGGAGGCCAATTCGGCGACGAGGAGCAGGCCATCATTGCTCCAGCCGTGACCACGCTGGCCGGGGAGGGAATTTTCACCGGTCCGCACTCCCCCGACACCGTCTTCCACCGCGCCGTGGCGGGGGAATTCGACGCTGTGCTTTGCATGTATCACGACCAGGGCCTCATCCCGCTCAAGCTGCTCGCCTTCGACACCGGCGTGAACGTCACCCTCGGGCTGCCCTTCCCGCGGACGAGCCCGGACCATGGAACCGCGTTCGACATCGCCGGGACCGGACGCGCCAGCCATGCGAGCATGCTCGCCGCCATCCAGCTCGCCGCCGAAACCGCCGCCGTGTAGGGCCGCGCCCAAGCTCAGATCATGTATTCGGGCTCGCCCGATTGCTCGTGCAATCCGCACTCGCGCTTGAGACCGCTGAACCTCGTATCCTCGGGTCGCATGCCGTCGGCGAACCGTGTGGTGCTGTGGGTGTCCCCGACGCTCACATAACCCTGCTCCCAGAGCGGGTGATACGGCAGGTCATGCTCCTTCAAATATTCGTAAACGTGACGGTCGCTCCAATCCACGATCGGATGCACCTTGAGCACGCGGTTCTGCCTCTTGAGCACGGGCAGTTCCTCCCGCGTCGAGGCGTGGTCGCGGCGGAGGCCCGTCATCCAGACCCGAGCCCCCAGTTCCCGGAGCGCGCGGTTCATCGGCTCGACCTTGTTGAGGCGCCCGTATTTTTCGAGCCCCTCGACCCCCTGCTCCCACAGCTTCCCGTAGAGCGCCTCCTGCCGCGCCGCCGTCACCACCGGGTTGTAGATCTTCAGGTTGAGTTCAAGTCGCTCGGCCAGTGTCTGCGCGAACTGGTAGGTCTCCGGGAACAGGTATCCCGTGTCGATGAAGACCACCGGGATCTGCGGGTCGATCCGCGTGACCAAATGAAGCATCACCGCCGCCTGCACCCCGAAGCTGGTGCTCAGGACGGCATGGCCGCGGAATTCCTCGAGCACCCAACGGGTGCGCTCCGCCGCCGACTGGGGCTGCAGATCATGGTTCCACAATGCCACCGTCGAGTCGTCGATGGTCTCACTCAGTAGGGCACTCATACAATCAGTCCTGCCGAATACGCCGGGGCCGGCGTGTCCGCAAGCAGCAAATCGTCCCGATTTCCATCGACCGCCCCCCCGTTTCCCAGCCATAAACCCGCCGTGCGCCTGCCCCCACCCACGCTTTTCCTCTGGCTCGCCCTCCTTTTTGCAATCCCCTCCTGCCAACGCGACCCCGTCCAAGCAACGCGTTGGGACGACACTCCTTCCGTCCGTCTGGCCCCTGCGGACAGTGAAGGATTCCTTGTTCTCCGCCGCGCGGGCCCCCGCTGGGCGGACATCGCACCGGCTTGGCAGGGATTGCTCTCCGACGGGGCCCTGCGCAACTCATGGCTGCGCACCCCGTGGGGCCGCATTCTCGAGGCCGTGCTGCCCGCGCCGGAATCGACGGACCTCGGCCAGGTCCTTTCGGAGACTGCCGCCGAGGAAGCGTTCGTCGTGCTCGGCCCCGGCACGGCGACGCAACTTTCCGCCGTCCAGCAGGTGAAACGCCTCTTCGAGGCCGCGCGGCTGCGCAACCTCTTCACGCCACCTCCCGCCCCGGGCGTTCCCGCAGATGACATCGAAAGCCTGCCGGACAACCTCGAGGAGGCCGCCTTCACCGAAGTCATCGTCCCGCTCCCCCCTGCCATGGAGGCCGCGCTGGGGCATTTCGTGGAGAACGCCAAAGTCCCTCCTGTGCTCTTCGGGGCCAAAATTCCGGATGACAGCAGGCTGCCTGCATTGCTCGCTGCGTGGGCCGACAACCTTCCCCCGCAGGTTCCGCGCGATACCTTCGATCTCGACGGCGAGGGACCGTTCGTCCGGGTGCACGTGCTCGTTGCCAACCTCGTGCCGAAGGAGGCCGCCATGCGGGCCCGCGACCTCCTTGGTGCCAGCATCGGCGATCCCTACAACGCCACGCTCATGGTCCGCGGGCTTCTCGCCAAGACCGCGACCATCAGCTTCGGTCGTGCCCGCGGCTATTTTCTCGTCTCCATCGGATCGCCCGACGGCGTTCCATCCCTTGCCGACGCGCCGGAAAACTCCCTGGCGGAAACGGACGACATGCAGGCACTGGCGGAGTTCCTCGGCCCGGAGGTTGCGGCGATCTTCCACGCGGATGCGCTGATCACCGGTTTGGCGGCGGCCCCCCCCCCGGTCGGTGAATACCTTGATGCGGCGCTTGAAAGCGCCTTGGAATTCGCACCCGCCCGGCGGATCCAACCCCTGCGCGAAACAGCCGCCAAGCTCCGAACCCAGGCCTGGGAACTGTTCAATCCGAGGGTTTCCGCCGTCACGGGAATCGTGCGGCAGGACAAGGGCGGCTGGTCGGCCGAGTTGTTCGGAGGCTCTCTCGCCCCGCGCCTTGCCTCGGAAAACGGACGCCCCCTCCTCGGCCACAACCCCGCCCTCGCCCTTCTCTGGACGGAGAACTGGGAGGAGGGTTATGCGCGGAAGCTCTTGGAGTTTTCCGGACGACTGGCCGCTTTCTCCGCCGATTGGCTGGATGCCCTCGGCCCGGACTTTTTGGATTCCGGTCCATCGACCAAAGCCGGGGCCGCATTCCGCGCCCTGCAGGGGCCGGCGGCACAACTCAGCCGCGTCGATCCCGAGCTCTGGGAGCGCGCCTTGGGAAACCAAGTGGGACTTGCCCTCGACTTGTCCGGTGTGATGCCTCCTCCTCCGCTTCTGCCGGATGACGCCGGAAAAGCCTCGCTTCCACGCGTTGCCATCGCCGCGGATGTCCGCAACCGCGGCGCCCTCGCGGAAATCTGGCAACAAATGACCGCGGCCGGGGAAGATGGCCCGTTGATTGACTGGCCTCCGCCATCCGAGAATACCCTTCCTGATGGAGGCACTTGTTACGAATATCCGCTGCCTCTGGGCGGTCCGGACCTCGGTTTGGCTGCGGCCGTCCGGAATGACCGCTGGGTTTTGGCCACCTCGGGGCCCTTTGCCGGCACGGTGATTTCGGGGCCGGATGCCGGGAGAATGCAGGACGTCCAAAGCGTGCAGCTTGAGACACCCCCTTTCGCCGCCTTCGCCTCGGCTTGGGCCGATGCGCTTGAGGCGGACCCGGGTCTCGCACCATGGACTGGAGGCTTCATGCCATCCGATCCCCACACCCTCCGTGCCTGCGCCGAGTTGCTTCAAAGGCCATGGCGCTTCCGCTACGATGCCCGATGGGAGAACGACGCCCTGCGCCGAACCTTGGAACTCTCACCGCTCCCCTGATTTGGTCTTGAGGACACACGCCTCGTCTCTTAGCGTCCGCCCATGTCCGTTCTCATTGTCGGTTCCATCGCCCTCGACGACGTAAAAACACCCGTCGAAGAACGCTTCGATCTCCTCGGTGGCTCCGCCTCCTACGCATCCGTGGCAGCAGGCTACTTCTCGCCGGTCAACCTGGTGGCCATCGTCGGGGAGGATTTCCCGGCCTCGCACTGGGAATTCCTGCAGGGTCGCGGCATCAATCTCGAGGGCGTCCAGCGCGCCACCGGAAAGACCTTCCGCTGGTCGGGCGAATACCTCTGGGACATGAACACCCGCGAAACCCGGTCGGTCGCCCTCAATGTCTTCGAAAACTTCTCCCCCTCGGTGCCGGACCACTACCGGTCGAGCGATTTCGTCCTCCTCGCCAACATCGCCCCCGACATGCAGCTCAAGGTCCTCCAGCAGATGGAAAAACCGCGCTTTGTCATCGCGGACACCATGGACCTCTGGATCAACATCGCCCAACCCGCCCTGCTCAAACTCCTCAAGTGCGTGGACATGCTCATCCTCAACGACAGCGAGGCGCGCGAACTCACCAAGGAAACCAGCCTCATCAAGGCCGGGAAGAAAATCCAGTCGCTCGGCCCGCGCTTCGTCGCCTTGAAAAAGGGCGAGCACGGATGCCTGCTCTTCGGCGAGGACGAATTTTTCAGCTGCCCGGCCTACCCGCTCGAGGACATCCACGACCCCACGGGCGCGGGCGACACGTTCGCCGGCGGCCTCACGGGCTTCCTCGCCAGCCGCGGCAAGGACAAGGTGGACTTCGCGTCCCTCAAGACCGCCGTGGTCGTCGGAAGCGTGCTCGCAAGCTACAACGTCGAGGCCTTCAGCCTCGAGCGCCTTCGCCGCGTCGAAAAGAAGGACATCCTCTCCCGCTTCGCCGAGTTCCAGGATCTGGCCCGCTTCGACGCCAGCCTGCCCTGATCCGGTGGCCCGGACCCCCGCAGGAACCCCACGGTTCCACCGCGAATCCGACCGCACCCTGCTGGCCCGCGACGGTCTCGACAACCTCGACACCCTCTTCGACCGCTTCATGCCGGAGAAGACCCGGCACGCCGGGCGCCATGTCACGGCAACCAGGCTTGCGGACGGCACTCAGGTTTTCGTCAAGCTGCAGCACGGACGGCAAAGGCTCCTTCCCACGATGCGCGAACTGCGCGACGGACGCTTCTTCCGAAGCATCCCGGAAAATGAATGGAACGGACTCTGCCTGCTGCGCTCGGCCGGACTCGACGCCGCGGAACCGATGGCTGTATTCCGCTCCGGGCGCCTGCACTTCCGGTCCGCCATCATCATCCGCGCCGTCCCCGCCCCCGAATCCATCCACGAGATGATCCGCGGCGGCGCATGGGACGAACTCGGCACGGATGACCGGAAACATCTCCGCCTCGGCATGGCGGAAACCGTCCGCACCATCCACCGTGCCGGACTCGGCTGGGCGGGCATCGCCGCCAAGCATCTTTACCCGGCCGCGGGCAACGACGGTTCATGGAAGCTCTGGCTCATCGACTGCGAGGGCGTCCACGGCTCGGCCACCCGTGCCACCTACCTGCGCGACCTCGCCAAACTGCGCGAAAGCCTGAAGCGCAGCGGCGCCGACACCGCAACACTCGGCATGCTGGAAGATCCGCTTCCGGATTAATCCGCCATCCCCGCCGGCGGGAACCAGACGTAAAGCATCAGATAGACGAGGACTCCGGTCACGGAGACGTAGAGCCACAGCGGCAGCGTCCACCGCGCCCATCTCCGGTGCCGGTCGAAACGCGCCCTAAGCGCCGGCACCACGGTGAGCACGATGAGCGGAACGATCGCTGCGGCGAGGATCACATGGGTGATCAGGATGAAGAAATAAATCGGCCGCTCGATCCCCTGCGATGTGAATTTCACCGAGCCGGCGTGGTAGTGGTAAACGAGATAGCAGGTCAGAAACGCCGCCGACACAATCAGCGCAGATG
Source organism: Chthoniobacterales bacterium (assembly GCA_014879535.1). Classification (GTDB taxonomy): domain Bacteria; phylum Verrucomicrobiota; class Verrucomicrobiia; order Chthoniobacterales; family JACTMZ01; genus JACTMZ01. The sequence continues at coordinate 83,053 of JACSRX010000042.1, read as the reverse complement.
CCATGCAGAGGATGTGCTGCGCCTTGCGCTCATGCCTGATGAACCACCACCCCGCAACCAGCAGGACCGTGCAGATCGAATTCAGCGTGGCGTTGACCGCGGGAAGGTCGGAGACGCTCATTCGCCGCTGCCGTGGCGGGAATCCACCGCCTTGATCGTCTTCCACATGTAGGTGCCGAGTCCCCCGCACAGCGAGAAAACCACGGCCAGCATGAAGAGGACGGTCCACGAATACGCCACCCCCGCCATCACGGTCGCGGACTCGACATCCTCGCCCGGCTCACGGCATCCCGCGCAGGCGAGGATCGGTCCCGCCGTCCAGAACAACACCGCCATCGCTGCCAACACGCGTCTCATTGCTCCCTGATCCATAGCCCCGTTCGCTCCACACGGCAAGCCGGCTCAGGAGGCCTCCCCCTCGGGAGGCAGCCCCTGCTCGCGCATCAAATTGCCCGTTCCCATCAGGATTTTCGGGATCAATTCCGGGTCATCCAGCGAATAAATCGCCCGGACCATGCCGTTCCCGTCCACCAGCATGAACATCGTGCCGTGCAGCAGTTCCCCGGAATCATCCTCGCCGAGCGGCTGCAGAAACCCCTCCGTCACCAACTGGCGCACCGCCTCCGGATCGCCGGTGAGGAGCTTCCATCGCCCGGGATCGGCTTGGAACTCCGCGCCGTATTCGCGGAGCACCTCGGGTGTGTCGTGCCCGGGATCGACCGTCACGGAGACAAGCTTCACCTCGGGCGCCTTGACCAGAGCCTTCTGCAGCTCCGCCATCCGCGCAGTCATCAGGGGACACGGCCCCTTGCACCGCGTGAAGAAGAAATCCGTCACCCAGACATGACCGCGCAGGCTGTCCCGGGTGACCGTCGCACCCGTCTGGTCGGTCAGGGTGAAATCCGGCACGGCATGCAGCACCGGCATCGGCGTCACCCCGCGTTGCTCGGCCCCACGCCAGAACGAATATCCCATCGTCACCGCCAGCACGAAGACGAGGAAGGCCCCCGCCCATCCAAGCTGCCGCATCCTCGCGGCCGCCGCACTTTCGGCCTGCGTCATGATGCCGCCCGGTCAGATGAGATACAGCACGGTGTAGAGGAACAGCCAGACCACGTCCACGAAGTGCCAATACATGCCGGCAAGGACGAGATACGTGTGGCTCTCCGCCGTGTAGGCCCCGCCAAGCTGCCGAAGGAACGCGAAGAGGATCATCATCACGCCGAGAAACACGTGAAGCCCGTGGAATCCGGTCAGCACGAAAAACGTCGAGCCGTAGGCCCCGCCCTTGTTGAACCAGAGACCCTCGTGGTAGAGGTGCGTCCACTCGTAGGCTTGGATGCCGAGGAAGAGGGAACCGAGCAGCACCGTGATCAGCAGCCAAATCAACCCGCCTCTTCCCTTTTTCACCGCCACTTCGGCCGCGTGGTAGGTCAAGCTGCTGGAAATGAGGAACACCGTGTTGATGCCGGTCAGGAAGATCGGAAGATGCGGCAGATCCGGAGACGGCGGCCATGCCGGCGAACTCAGGCGCAGCACCAGGTAGCCGGCGATCAGGCCGGCGAACAGCATCGCCTCGGAGGCGAGGAAAATCGTCATGCCGAACACCGCCGTGCGCTGCGAGGCATGGGCGGACGTTGCATCGTGGGAAGTCAGGGCGGCGGTGCTCATGGGAATCGGGGCTCTTTATATCCGGAGTTTTGCATCAATCACGTCGAAAAGGCCTTCCACAGGACCACCGCCGCACAGAGCAGGATGGCGAAAACGGCCAGCGCCGCCAGAAGCAGGCGGTTGGCACGTCGTGTGCTGGCGTCGGGGGCTTTCATTCATCGCGCCAGAACCATCAGGCCGAGCAGCAGGGGCAGGTAAACGATGGAAGCCAGGAAAAGCCGCCGGGCGGCCGGAACGGAACCGCCGCTGCAGGCGAAGTTCCCGGCCATCGCCGTGAACCCCGCACCAAGCGCGAGCGCCCCGTAAAAATACACCGCGGAGTAACCGAAGAACACCGAGGGCAGCAGGCTCACCACCAGCAGCGCCAGCGCGTAGAGCACCGCTTGCCGCCCTGTCATCAATCCGCGGTCGTCCCCCTCGGAAAGCATGCGGAACCCGGCACGTGCGTAGTCCTCACGATACAACCACGCAATCGCCAGGAAATGCGGCATCTGCCAGAGGAACAGGATCGCGAAAAGCGTGAGCCCCTCGGCATTGACCGACCCGCGTGCCGCCGTCCAGCCGATCAGCGGCGGCAACGCCCCCGGCACGGCGCCGACGATGGTGTTCAGCGAGGTCACCCGCTTCAGCGGCGTGTAAACCAGGATGTAGAACGCGACGGTCGCGGCCGCCAGCCCGGCGGCAAGGATGTTGGCGAAAAGGGCGAGGATCGCCACGCCGGCGAACGAGAACACCAGACCGGTCACCAGCGCATCGTGCGCCGTCACGCGGCCGGCCGGCAGCGGCCTTCCCGCCGTGCGCTTCATGAGCGCGTCGTGGTCGCGCTCCCACCATTGGTTGAGCGCCGCCGCGCCCCCGGCGCTGAGCGCCGTGCCGCCGAGCGTGGCCGCAAGCAGCAACCAATCCCAGGGACCGTCGATCCCCAAGGCGAACCCTGCCATGGCGGTCGCCACGGTGAGAAAGCTCAACCGGGCCTTCACCAATTCGGCGAAATCCGCCGCCGCCGAGGCGGGACGCGGATGTGTCTGGGCGATGGTTTTCATGGGACCATTTCGGGGACAAGCGCGCTTTCGCGCCGCAGTTCGGCGGCACGCGGGGAGAACGCCGCAAGCAGGAAACACTGGGCGACACCCAGAAACAAGATCATCGCGCCGACGGCCACATGCGCCGTCGTCACATCGGCCGCCTTGTTGGACCATACCGTCCATGCTCCGAGCCCGATCTGCGCGCAGAGCAGCAGCAGCCACCAGCGCGAAGCCATCCGCACCCCCATCGCGGCGTGCCGCGCCCTCCAAAGGTAGGCCACGAACCCGGCGAAGAGCACCACGGCCAGCACGCGGTGCACCATCTGCAGGTGGATCTGTCCGGGGGTGGTCGGCACCTCGCCCCCCGCAATCCGCCCCGCGTTGATCGCCGCAAGCTCCGTTCCGTTCAAGACGGGCCACACCCGGCCGTAAGCCAGCGGGAAATCCGTGATGGCGAGCCCGGCATGCTCATGCCTCATCGTCGCCGCCACCGCCAGCTGCACATAGACCAGCACGGTCAGCACAACCGCCCAGCGCAGCAGCCCCGGCGCATGCCAGCGCCACCGCGCCCCGCCCGTGGCGAAGGCCCGGCTCGTGGCCACGGCGATCACCACCAGCAGCCCGATGTAGGCCTGCGCCAGCATCCCGTGGAAAATCCCGATCTCGTCCCTGATCATGGTCACGCGCAATCCGCCGAGCACGCCCTGCACGATGACCGCGCCCACGGCGGCATACCCGAGGACGCGCACCCAGCGGCGCGGCTCGCCGAACCACAGCACCACCGCGAGGATCACCGTGAGCAAGCCCACGCCGGACGCGATCAACCGGTGCGCATGCTCGTAGAAAATCCCGCCCGTCCAGCGCGAGATAGGGAAAAGGAACATGTTGTATCCGTAGGTCGTCGGCCAGTCCGGAACCGTCATGCCGACCCCCTTCGACGTCACCAGCCCCCCGCTGAGCAGAAGGAAAAACGCCGCCAGCGCGGTCAGCACGGCGAAGCCGAACACCAACGCCCGCCCCGTGCCGTAGGATGCCTTCCCTGTCATCATCATCCGCGCCACCGCGCGCCGCGCGTCAGTGGACCTCCAGCCGGGCCCCTTCCGGGGCCTTTTCGTCCTGCGGGAGGAAATCCTTCTCCATGCCCGGCACGCTGTATTCGTAGGGACCGTTGAAGACATTCGGCGTCCGGTCGAAATTGCCGTGGCCCGGGGGCGAAGGAACCGTCCATTCCAGCGTGGTGGAATCCCAGGGATTCTTCCCGGCCGGTTTGCCGTGCCGCAGGCTCCAGATGAAGTTCCAGAGGAAAATGAAGGTTGCGAGGCCCATGCCGAAAGCCGCCCAGCTCACAAACACGTTCATCGGCTGCAGCGCACGCAGATGCTCGTAAACCGTGGGATCGGCGATGCGCCGCATCATCCCGCCCAACCCGAGGTTGTGCATCGGGAAAAAGGTCAGGTTGAAGAAGATGAACGTGGCGAAGAAATGGATCTTGCCCCACGTCTCGTTCATCATCCGGCCGAACATCTTCGGATACCAGAAGTAGATCGCGGCAAACGCCCCGAACAGGCTCCCGCCGAACAGCACGTAGTGGATGTGCGCGACGATGAAATACGAGTTGTGCACGAACAGATCCACCGGCGTGGCGGCCATGAAGATCCCGCTCAACCCGCCGATGACGAACATCGACACGAACCCGAGCGCGAACAGCATCGGCGTGGTGAACGTGATCGACCCGCGCCACACCGTGCCCATCCAGTTGAATGTCTTGATGGCCGACGGGACCGCGATGATCATGGTCGAGACGGAGAACGCCGCCCCGAGGGTCAGGTTCATGCCGCTGACGAACATGTGGTGACCCCACACGATGAACCCGAGGAAGCCGATGGCCACCATCGCCCAGACCATCGCCTTGTAGCCGAAGATCGGCTTGCGCGCGAAGACCGGCAGGATCTCGGAGACCAGCCCCATGGCCGGCAGGATCATGATGTAAACCTCCGGGTGGCCGAAGAACCAGAACAGGTGCTGCCACAGCAGCGGCTGTCCGCCCAGCGCGGCGAAGAAGGTCGTGTGGAAATTCAGGTCGGTGAACAGCATCGCCGCCGCCGCCGACAACACCGGCACCGCGAGGATGAGCAGCCATGCCGTGATGAACAACGCCCACACGGAAAGCGGAAGCCGGAACATCGTCATGCCCGGCGCGCGCATGTTGATGATCGTCGTGATGTAGTTCGTCGCGCCCGCGATCGATGACAGGCCGTTCACGAAGAGCCCGACGCACCAGAGGCTCTGCCCGATCTGCGTGTTGTTGTTGTAGGCGGCCGTGGAGCTCAGCGGCGCGTAGGCCGTCCAGCCGGACGAAGCCGCACCGCCGTCCACGAAGAAACTGGCGAGGATGATGATTCCCGAGAGCACGTAGAGCCAGTAACTCATCGCGTTGAGCGTCGGGAACGCCATGTCACCCGCGCCGATCTTGAGCGGGATCAGGTAGTTGCCGAAGCCGCCGATGAGAAGCGGCATGACCACGAGGAACACCATGACCGTCGCGTGCATGGTGAAAAGCATGTTGTAGCCGCCGGGAAGGATCACCCCGTCCGCCGCCACGGTGGACGGGAGCAGCGCCCCGATCAGCGGCACGGTCGCCCCGGGGTAGGCAAGCTGGAAGCGGATGCCCATCGCCAGCAGGCCGCCAAGCAGCAGGAAGACGAAGCTGGTCCACAGGTATTGCAGACCGATCATCTTGTGGTCGGTGGACCAGATGTAGGTGAAAAAGAACCCTTGGTGCGGGTGGTGCCCGTGGTGTCCTTCGTGCCCGTGGGCCGGGGCGTCGCCGGGGACGAACACGGTTGCGCTGCTGCTCATAGGTTTTGCTCCGTGGGTTGGCGGCCCGACGCGGTGGCGTTGCGCAGGACGCGGGCGGCCGAGGTGGCCTTCGCCGCCTCCGCATGGGCCTCGATCTTGCCGGCCTGCCATTTGTCGAACTCCTCCTGCGTGACCACGCGGATCGGCGCCTTCATGTTGTAGTGGCCCGAGCCGCAGATCTGGCTGCAGGCCAGCTCGAAATTCCCCGTCCTTGTCGTCTGGAACCACACCCAGGCGATGGTGCGCCCCGGCACCGCCGCCTGGTAAAGGCGGAACGCCGGCACGTAGAACGAGTGGATCACGTCGCGCGAATGCAGGTAGATGTGCACCGGCTTGCCCACCGGGATCACCAGCTCGGTGCTCGCGAAATCGTCGTCCCCGGCCGGATCATCCGCCACGAGGCCGAATTTGTTGTCCACCGAGTAGCTGTGCACGTCCACCTTGCCCAGACGGCCATCCGCCCCCGGATAGCGCATGTCCCAGCCGAACTGGTAGCTGACGATGTCCACCTTCACCGCGTCATCCGGCGGCGTGCTGTGGAGTTCGCTCCAGAGACGGTTGCTGTAGATCACCAAGCCGAGGAAAATGGCCGTCGGGATCGCCGTCCAGATGATCTCGAGCTTGTTGTTGCCGTGGCTGTAATGCGCCTTCGATCCGGGGCGCTTGCGGTATTTGACCAGGTAGTAGATGTAAACCACCTGCGTCAGCACGAAGACCGCCGCGGTGAGATAGAAGATGAAATTCAAGAGCGCGTCCACCCGCTTGCCGCCGACGGTCGCCACCTCCGGTGCCCAGTAAAGGTTCGACGTGCGCACCTCGGCGGAAACGTCGAATACGGCGATCAGGAGGATCACCGCGGCCCAGCCGAGCATCTTGGGGAAAAGGTTCTTCATCGTCATACTCCGGTCGGTGTCCCGGTGGCCGCCGGTGCGTCCGCGGGCGGCTCGCCGCCCTCAGGCGGTGCATCCGTGCCGTCTGCCGGCGGTGCGGACTCCGCGGACCCGCCGAAGTGGACCGCCGGAATGGCCTTGAGCTGCGCCTGGGTGAAGGGTTCGGTCTGCGACGCGGTTTCCTCGCGGATCTTGGCAACCTGCTCCGCGGTGATCGGCGGCGCGCTGTTGCCCCATTCGTTGCGGATGTAGGTCAGGATCATGGCGATCTGCTCGTCCTTGAGCTGCTTCCACGGGGGCATCGCACCGTTGTAGGTGGTTCCCTCGACCTGCACCGGCCCCTGCAGTCCGTGGAGGACGAGTTTCACGAGATGGTTGTCGCCGTGCCAGTCGCTGCCGACCACCCACTCGCTGCCGGCGAGCGGCGGAAACTGCCCCGCCACGCCCTGACCGGTGGCCTGGTGGCATGCCACGCAGTTCGCGGTGAAAAGTTTCTTGCCCACCACCATGGGATCGGGCGCCGCCTTTTCGGCTCCGCCCGCGCCGGCACCCCAGGCGACCTGCGAAGGATCGAAGACATCGGCCTGGAACCCGCCGCTGAAGAACGCGAGATACGCACCGCCCCAGAACACGAGGGCCATGAAAATCGAGACCATCCACAGCGGAATCGGCTCGTAGCCGTCGCGCGGGTCGTCCTTCTCCCGCAGGATCGCCCCGTGCACGTCGCGCACGTTGATGTCGTCCCTCTCCATGTCCATCTGGAAAGTGTCGGGCGCCTCGGGCTGCGTCTTGTTGGGATCCTGGCTCATCATTGCGAAGATTCCGGAGCCTCCGGCAGCGGGTAGTTGCGGTTGAGCGAAAGCAGGTAGGCAACCAGCGCTTCGGCCTCGTGGGTCGGCACCACCTCGTAGCCGTCCGGCGCCGCGTCGGGCGGCAGCAGGTCGATCGCGTTGGCCGAGCGCTGGCCCTCGATCTTCTGCAGGCGGTAAAGGTAGCGGTAGGAAGGCATGATCGACCCCGGACTCACCACCGACGGCTGGTAGAGATGCTGGTGCTGCCACATCGCACTCGGCTGCCGTGCGCCGATGTTGGCCAGATCCGGCCCCGTGCGCATCGTGCCCAGGAACACGGGGTTCTCCCGCATGAAGTCGCGCGCCACCGTCGGACGCGACCCCCACCCGCGCTCCAGATCCGAGCCGTAGCCGACCTGCCGCACCTGCTGGCTGTGGCAATACACACAGCCGCTCGCGGCATAGACCCGCTGCCCGGCCACGGCCAGGCCGGACATCGGCGGCGGGAAGACCTCGCCCGAATCCGGATCGGTCACCGGCGTGAACCGGCCGAGGTTCAAATACGGATATGCAACCAGCCCGATCCACGAACTGAGGAACGTGAGGAAGATCCCGACGACGATGACAGGCATCCGGTTCATACGGTCAGTCGCTCCGGTTTGCGCCCCTGGTCGCTGCCGAACAGCGTCGGCTCGGTCTTGCGGACACCCACGCGCAGCAGAAGCATCGTGAAGCTCACGGCGAACACGATGTGCCCCGCCGTGAGGAGGATGCCGGACACGCTGCGCAGGAACAGCCAGGGCTTCGTGTATTCAAGCGTGACCATGAAGGTGACGCCCGGGTCGAGCAGGGCCAGCCCCTGCAAAATGCCGCCGATGCTCAGGACGACGACCATCATGCCGATGCCGACCGCCGTGAGCCAGAAGTGCCAGCGGATGAGCCGCGCCGACGGCCATTCCCATCCGACCACGCGGGGAAGGATGTAATACATGGCGCCGAACATGATCATGGTGAAGAACGCGTAAAGCCCGAGGTGCGCGTGGCCGACCGTGTAGTGCGTGAAGTGGGTCACCACGTTGAGCGAGGGGATCGCCATGAAGATGCCCTGCACGCTGGACAGCGTGTAGCACATCGCACCGAACACCGTGAACCGCAGTGTCGGGCTCCACTTCAGCGCCTGGAAGTTGCCCCGCACCGTCATGTGGTGGTTGATCGCCGTGGTGACGACCGGGATGAACATCATCACGCTGGCCACCACGCTCGCGCTGATCATCCACGCCGGGAACGGTCCTCCGATCAGGTGGTGCATGCCGTTCCAGCTGTAGAAGAGCGCCAGCGACCAGAACCCGAGAATGCTCAGGTAGTAGCTGTGGATCGGGCGGCCGAGAACCTTCGGGATCAGGTAGTAGGCCGTGGCGAGGCCGATCGGCGTGAACCACAGGCCGAGCGCGTTGTGGCCATACCACCAGTTCACCGCGCCCTGCGCGCCGCCCTGGATCGGTTGGAAATTCAGGAGCAGGTTGGCCGTGGAATACAGCCACGGGAACCACAGGAATGCCGCCAGCAGATACCACTGGCTCACATAGACGTGCCCGGGTTGGCGGAAGCGGAACATGATCACCGCCCACACCGCGATGAGGCCGTAGGCAACGAAAAGCATCCCGCTCGCGTAATTCGGGAACTCCAGCCACTCGATCGAGCGCCCGTCGCCCGACAGGATTCCGAACGTCCCGAGCAGCACGCCGAGGTTCCAGAAAATCGCCGCGCCGATCAGCAGCGTGGAATGCCGCAGCGGCGCGCGGCACAACCGCGCCATGAGCCACAGGCCCGTGCCGATGGCAGCCGAGGAGGCCCAGCCGTAGGCGACCGCATTCAGGTGCGCCGGACGCACGCGCCCGTAAGTCAGCCAGCCCCACTGGTCGAGGAACGTCGGCGCGTTCATCTTGAAGGAGGCCAGGAGCGCAAAGAGCGTCCCCACGAGCAGCCAGAAAACCGCGGACCCGTAGAAAAGCACCACCGGCAGGCGGGTCGAGGCGTCGATCTCGGCACGCTCCACCTTGGCCCGGGCTTCCGCCTCGGCGGTCGCCTCCGGCTTCATGGTCAATGTCGCACTCATCGTCAAATGGTCCTCTTGGTGGCGCCCGGCCGCTGCAGGGGGCGGTCCGCGCGCTTGTCGGCAAAGGCATCCGTCGCCGTTCCGACGGGTTCCTCGTCGTCAAAAATGGATTTCGAGCCCTCCTCGAGGTTCCGGAACTGCCCGGTGCTCGCCGCCCAGTAGAAGGCAGCCAGCGTGCTGCCGCCGAAAAGCACCAGACCCGCCGCCAGCAGGACATACATCACCGTGTTCATGGGGCGGGCGCCTCCTCCTGCGGGATTGTCTCCGCGGACGCTCCTTCCGGGGCGACCTCGGGCGCGGGAACGTCCTCGACGACCGGCTCCGGGGTGGGTGCGGGTGTTTCGAACGGCGGAAATGCCGGTTGCGGTGCGGCAAGGCCGCCGGGCTTCACCGCCGAACCCATGGCGGTGGCGGGATCAATCTCGTTGGCCGCACGCGGGGCGCCCTGTGCGGCGAGGCGCACGACGGCAAGTTCGACCGCCCGGTCCACGGGGATGCGGACCACGCCCTTGGCGCGGTCCACCCACGCGTAATTGGTCGTGAGCGCCGCGTTCGTCTCCTTCACCTTGGCGAGGATTTCCTGCCGCTCCTTGGCGCGGATCGCCTCCTCGTCATACAGGGAGCGGTCCCCCGAGGACACCATCCACTGCACGGCCGCGGCAAAGAGCGCGAACAGCACGAACGCCCCGAAGAACATCGGCCAGATGCTCTTCGTCCGCTTCACGGAAGTCTCGGGGGTCGGTTGCATCAGTTCTTCAATCGCAGGGAGTTTGCCAGGCGCGGGTCACGCAGCGGCCAGAGCGGCGTGTCCCCGAGGCGTTTCATGAAAATCGCGGCCAGTGTCGCACCGATGGCCAGCAGGCACACCAGGTCGAGCCAGTGCGGCGAGAAGCCCGCCTTGTGGTAGGTCGGAAGCACCACGATATACATGTCGAGCAGGTGCATGATCAGGATCCACGCGGCCACCGAGCACAGCAGCAGGGGCTTCTTCTTCGTGGCCTGGAAAAGGAGCAGGACGAAGGGCACGAAGAAATGGCCGATCACCATGATGATGTTGAGCGTGTTCCAGCTGCCCGTGTTGCGGCGCAGGTAGTAGATCGTCTCCTCCGGGATGTTGGCATACCAGATGAGCATGTATTGGCTGAAGCCGATGTAGGCCCAGAACACCGTGAAGGCCAGCATCAGCTTGCCCATGATGTGGTAGTGCTCGATCGTGACCACGCCCTCGAGGTAGCCCGCGCTGCGCAGGGCCGTGACGAGGAGCACCAGCACGCACATCGAGCTCAGTGCCGAGCCCGCGAAGATGTAAACCCCCCACATGGTCGAGAACCAGTGGAAGTCGAGGCCCATCAGCCAGTCCACGGCTCCGAACGTCAGCGACAGCGCGAAGAGCGGAAGCATCGGGAAGACCATCTTGCGCGAGAGCCACGTGTGGCGCGCGTCGCCGTCCTTGTCCTGCCGCACCGAGTTGCGTCGCAACAGCCATGTCGCCACGCAGAAGAAGAGGAAATAAAACGCCGCGCGCGCCCAGAAGAAGGCCGGGTTCAGGTAGGCCGCCTTCCCGTCGAGGAGCGGATCCGCGCCCGCCTCGATGCTCATCCATTTGAAAAGCGTCTTCGCGCTGAGCACGACGGGGATGAAGAGGATCGCCAGCACGGGGAAGAGCCACGCGACGTTCTCAAGCTGCCGGCGCACGACCACACTCCAGTCGGCATCGACCGCATGGTGGACAAGGATCCAGAAGAACGAACCGGCCGCGATGGTGAAGAAGAACGTGAAGGCGAAGAGCCACGAGAACGCGAACTGCTTCGCGGAGAAGAACCCCCCGACGGCGGCCAACCCCAGCGAGACGAGGGCGAGCAACGCCACGAAGAGCAGCTTCCCTCCGAACCCCTGATAGTCGAAGTATTCCTTGCTGGTCACTTTGCCCGGGTGGTCGCTCATGGTTGCGGCAGCGCCTCCAATTTCGCCCGTTCGTCAGGCGGCACGTCGTCCAGCGTCGCGGCCCCCGCGAGCTGGATCGCACGCACGTAGGCCACGATGGCCCAGCGGTCATCCACCGGGATGTTCGCCCCGTAGCCGAGCATGGTGTTCTTGCCGTGCGTGATGGTGTTGAAAATCTCCCCGTCCGCCATGTCGCGCAGGCGCGCCTGGTGGAGGTCGGCGATGGCCACGAGGCCGTATTGGCTCGTCACGCCGTTGCCGGAACCGCTCGCGCCGTGGCACACGCCGCAATAGATCGTGTAGCGCTCGCGGCCTCGCTGGAGAAGCTGCGCCGTGACAGGAAGGGGGATTCCTGTGCCCCACTTGGTGCCGAACTTGCCGGTGTTGAAATAGTCCGTCCCGGCCGAGAAGCGCACCGTGCGGTATTTGCCCTCGTCGGGGAACGGGTCCGCCCCCGACTGCGGCATCTCGTAACCGACCGGCACCGTGCCCGGCACGGGAAGGCGGTTGCCCCGCCCGTCGGCGAAGAACTCGCTCGGCACCTGCGCCTTCACCTTCGGCTGGTGGTCCATGTCCGGGAAAATCTCGATCGGCGGCTCGCTGCTCTTCTGGCCGCGGAAACCCGCCACCGCGATGATCAGCACGAGCAAGAGGCCGAGTCCTGTGAAAAATGCGCGCAACATGGTGTCAGTCCCCGTGCACCAGCGTGATGTGTTTCGCCCCGAGACCCTCGAGCATCGCGCGCGTGGCCTCCTCGTCGAACTGCGGGTCGGTCGCCTCGATCGCGAGGAAGAACCCGTCGTTGCTCACCTTCCTGAAGCGGTCCCAGTTGAACATCGGATGGTTCCACCTCGGCAGGCCGTTCAGGGCCAGCATGCCGAACGTCGCGGTGAACGCCGAGATCAGCACCGTCAGCTCGAACATGATGGGGAAAAACGCCGGCACCGTGAAGAAGTTCACCGGCTTGCCCGCCACGATGAGCGGGTATTCGATCGTCGAAGGATAGAATGTCAGCACGATCGCCGTGGCGAAACCCGTGAGGCCGCCGAAGAAAACCAGCGCGCTGAGCCACGATTTCTTCAGGCCCATCGCGTGGTCCATGCCGTGGATCGGGAACGGCGAATACACGTCCCAGCGCTTGTAGCCCGCATCACGGACCTTCTCCGCCGCGTGGTAGAGTGCCGAGGCCGAGGGGACCTCGGCGGCCATCCCGAAAAGCTGGGCCTGGGTGTTGCCGACGCTTTCCATGTCAGTGCGCCCCCTCCTTCAATGCCGACGGCGCGGCGTGGTGGCCGTCATGGTGCCCGTGGTGCGGGTCCGCCTCCGGAAGCACCGCCTTGACCTCGAAAATGCAGATCATCGGCAGCCAGCGGATGAACAGCAGGAACAGCGAAAGGAAGACGCCGAACGTCCCGACAAACGTCCAGATGTCCACCCACGTGGGATAGAACATCCCCCAGCTCGAGGGCAGGAAGTCGCGGTGGAGCGAGGTCACGATGATGACGAAGCGCTCGAACCACATGCCGGCGTTGACGAACATGCAGACGATGAACACCCAGAGGACGTGGCGGCGGAAGAACCGGAACCAGAACAGCTGCGGGGCCACGACGTTGCAGAAGATCATCGACCAGTAGGCCCACCAATACGGCCCGGTCGCGCGGTTGATGAAGGCGTATTGCTCGAAAAGGTTGCCGCCATACCACGCGATGAAGAACTCCATGGCGTAGGCGTAGCCGACGATCGAACCCGTGAGCAGGATGATCTTGCACATCTTGTCCACGTGGTCGTCGGTGATCAGGTCGTGCAGGCCGAAGATCGCCCGCGCCGGAAGCATGATCGTCAGCACCATGGCGAAGCCGCCGAAGATGGCGCCAGCCACGAAGTAGGGCGGGAAGATCGTCGTGTGCCAGCCGGGGATCACCGACGTGGCGAAGTCGAAGGACACCACCGAGTGCACGGAGAGCACGAGCGGCGTGCTTAGGCCCGCGAGGATCAGGTAGGCCATCTCGTAGTGCTTCCATTGGCGGTTGCCGCCGCGCCAGCCGAGGGCACCGATCCCGTAGAAGAACTTGCGCAGCTTGGTCGTCGCCCGGTCGCGAAGCGTCGCGAGGTCGGGCACGAGACCGGTATACCAGAAGAGCACGGACACCGTGAAATAGGTCGAGACGGCGAACACGTCCCACAGCAGCGGACTGCGGAAGTTCTGCCAGATTGCGTTCGAGTTCGGGACGGGCGCGAGGAACCACGCCATCCACACGCGGCCGACGTGGAAGACGGGGAAGATGGCCGCGCAGATCACCGCAAAGAGCGTCATGGCCTCGGCCGCGCGGTTGATCGATGTGCGCCATTTCTGGCGCGTCAGGAAAAGGATGGCCGAGATGAGCGTCCCGGCGTGGCCGATGCCGATCCAGAACACGAAGTTCGTGATGTCCCACGCCCAGCCGACCGGGCTGTTCAGACCCCAGACACCGACGCCAGTGCTGATGAGGTAGGCGATGCAGAGCCCACTGACCACGGCCAGCGAGGCGCTGAGGACGAAGGCGATCCACCACCAGAGGGGCGCCTTCTTTTCGGTGCAGGATGCAACGTGGTCGGTGATCCACGCCATCGACCGGTTCCGTGTCACCAGCGGCGCACGCTCGATGCGCTTGGCCGCCGCTTCGGGGCTCTTCATGGACGGGTCTGCGATCATCAGTGTCCGTGCGCCTCCGTCGCGTGCTCGGCCCCGTGGGCCGGTTCATGCCCGGCGCCGTGGCCTCCGCCGTGGTGCGGGTGGCCGTTGGCCCAGCCGACCTTGTCGGCCCCCGGCATCGCCATGTTGGGGTTCTTGATCCGCGCAAGGTAGGTCGTGCGCGGACTCACGTTGAGGTATTTCAGCATCTGGTAGTTGCGCGGCTCGGCCTTGAGCTTGGCCACGCGGCTGTCCGGATTCCTGATGTCGCCGAAGACGATGGACTCCGAGGGGCACGCCTGCTGGCAGGCGCTTTTCACCTCGGGGAAGGGCACGAGCGATTTGTCCGAGGCGCCCGCCTTGACGGAACGCGTGATCTTGGCCTCCTCGATGCGCTGGATGCAGTAGGTGCATTTCTCCATCACGCCGCGCATGCGCACCGTGACGTTCGGGTTCTTCGACATCTGCAGGCTCTCCGCCATGCCCTTCTTGGCCAGCGGCCCGAAGTAGAGCTGGTCGAGCGGACGCTGGTTGTAGTCGAAGAAATTGAAGCGACGCACCTTCCACGGGCAGTTGTTCGCGCAATACCGCGTGCCGATGCAGCGGTTGTAGGCCATGAGGTTGAGCCCGTCCTCGCTGTGCACCGTGGCGTTGACCGGGCACACGGTCTCACACGGCGCGTTCTCGCAATGCTGGCACATGATGGCCTGCGCGAGCATCTCGGGGTCCTCCTCGTCGCCGGCGAAATACCGGTCCATGCGGATCCACGCCATGATGCGGCCGCGGCCGACCTGGTCCTTGCCGACGATGGGGATGTTGTTCTCGGCCTGGCAGGCCACCACGCAGGCGTTGCAGCCGACGCAGGTGCTCAGATCGACCGCCATGCCCCACTGCTCGGGTGAGTCCAGCTTGGGATGCGTGAAGAGCGAGATGTTCGGCGGAATGTGGCCATCCATGCCCATCGTCTGCGCGAATGTCGGGTCCTCGTCGTAGCGGGACAGCGTCGCCTCGCGCACGAGATCGCGGCCCTCCATGCTCTGGTGCGTCTGGGTCTCGGAGAATTTGTATTTGTCGCCGGTGCGCCTGAGCGAGGCGTTGGACACGAATGCCATGCCCTTCGTCGTCCGCAGGGGATACGCGTTGAATCCGGCCTCGGAGGCCGCGCCCGCGATCGTCGTCCGCCCGTAGCCCAGCGAGATGCTCAGGGCGCCGTCCGCATGCCCGGGCGCCACGATCGCCGCCGCCTTGATCGAGGTGTCCCCGGCGGAAATTTTGACCATGTCACCATCGGCAAGCCCCAGCGACTTGGCCGTGACCGGGCTCACGAGCACCGCATTGTCCCACGTGATCTTGGTGGCGAAGTCCGGCGTCTCCTGAAGCCACCCGTTGGTCGCGTAGCGGCCGTCATCGATCGTGCTGCTGGGAGTGAAGGCAACCTCGAAGCCGTCCCCGGCCGGCATGCGGTGCGCGGATGCCAGCCCCTCGGCGGCGCCGGTGTTGAAGTTGAGAGGAGCCCCGGGCCACGCGGTGTCGGCGAGGAAGCCCTTGCGCAGAAACTCGGTCCAAGCCGCCTCAAGGTCGGCGCCCTTGGCGATCCCGGCAAAAGTCTCGCGGACCAGCTGCGGGCCGACCGGCTCGGGATTTCCCGCGAGGCGGTTGAGGATTTCCAATTCGGAAACCCCGTCCCACAACGGCAGGATCATCGGCTGCACCGCGCAGATGGTGCCGTCCGCACTCCGCGTGTCGCCCCAAGATTCGAGGAAATGGGCCTGCGGGACATGCCACCGGCAGGCGGCGGATGTCTCGTCCTCGTGGAGGCCGAGCCGCACGGTCGTGGAGATGCCCCCGAGGAGGTCGCCGAAGCGCAGGTCGGCGGGCGCGTTGTAAACCGGGTTGCCGCCGAGGATGAAAAGGTTCTGCACTCGCCCGGCTTCCATCGCCGCGGCCAGTTCGGTGATCGAGGACGCGGCCGGACGCTGCACCTTCATGCCGCGCAGGGTGCGGCCGAAGGAACCGAGGGCCTTGTTGATCGCCAGCGCGAGCACCTGCACGGAAACCGGCTGGCCGTCGCCCACCACGACAAGACTGCGTCCGCGCGAGGCGGCGAGATCCTTGGCACACTCGACAATCCACTGCGGATCCGAGGACAACGCGGAATCGGGGAACGCCACGGCCACGGCCGCCAGATCGCTGTCACCGGTGAGGGCCGCCACCTCGCGCCCGAGGGCGCGCAGCAGCGGACCCGCCTCGGACGGCTTGATCCGCAGGCGGTGGTCGGCCATCCCGCCGGTGCCGGTGTAGCGCGTCTCGGCCACATAGAGGCGGTTCATCGGCTGGCCCGGCTCGCTGATGCGGCGGCGCGCCGTGAACCCGCGCACCTGGTCGATGCCGCTGAACGAGGCGTTCAGGAAATCGCAATCCACCGCGAGGACCTTGTCCGCCTGGTTGAAATCCGGCGCCAGCGCGGTGCCGGGACCGAAGCAGGCCGCGGTCGCGGCCTCCGCCTCGGCGGCGCCAAGGGGTTCGTATTCCGCCCACATGAGGCGCGGGAAGCGGGACTGCAACAGGGCCAGCAGGCGGTCACGCGTGGGCGAGTCGTTGCGCTCGACGAGGAATGCCAGGCCTTCCCCGCCGTTGGCTTCGGCCGCAGCCCGTATTTCTTCGAGCTTGGCGGCGAAATCCGCCGCATCGGCGGTCGTCCCCTCGCGCTTGACCGCGCGCGAGCGGGTGGGATCGTAAAGGTCGAGCACTGCGGCCTGCGCGAAGGTGTCGGTCGCGCCATTGCTGATGGGATGCAGCGGGTTGCCTTCGAGCTTGGTCGGACGTCCGCTGCTGGTGGCCGCGACGAGCGGCATGGCCCCGTTGCGGCGCGGCTGCGCGGTGGCGTAGTAAAGGAACTTCCCGGGGATCGTCCATTCGACGCCCTGCGTGAACGGCACGATGTAGGCTTCCGGACGGCGGCAGCCCGCCATGCCGATCCCGGCCAGGGCCATGGAGGCGCCCATCAACTGCAAAAAGTTGCGCCGCGACATTTCGCCGCCCTGCCACTCGGCCGCGCCCTGCGGGAACTCGCGCTCGAGGATCTCGTCGAACTCCGGCTTGGCCGCCAGTTCGTCGAGACTGCGCCAGAGCACAGGCTTCGCCGGACGTTCGGGATGCGGAAGAATGCGTTTCATGTCAGCGATGGCACCCGCCGCACGTCACAGGCGGGTTGATGTTCCATTCCTTCTTGTATTCGGCGCCCATGGCGAGCTGATCGGCGGACGATGCCGGGCGCCAGTTGAGGTTGAAAACTTCCGCGGGGGGACGCAGGAAATTCTCGGGGGCACGGTGGCAGTCCAGACACCACGACATGCTGAGCGGCTCGGCCTGGTAAACGACGGGCATTGCGTTGATCTGCCCGTGGCAGCTGTAGCAGCTGATGCCGCGGTTCACGTGCACCGCGTGGTTGAAATACGTGTAGTCCGGCGCCTTGTGGATGCGCACCCATTGCACCGGCTCGCCGGTCGCCCAGCTCTCGCGCACGGCCGCAAGCTTCGGGCTCGCGGACTTGATCTGCGAGTGGCACGCCATGCACGTCTGCGTGCTCGGCACGTTCGAGTGCCCGGCCACCTCGACGTAGCTGTGGCAGTAGCGGCAGTCCATCCCGAGTTGCTCCACGTGGACCGCATGCGAAAACGGCACCGGCTGCGTGGGCATGTAGCCGACATTGGTGTATTTCGGCGTGAAATAATACCAGATGCCCGCGGTGACGACACCGCCGAGGACGAACACGATCACCAGCAGCTTGAGGGGCAGCCAGTTCGTCCAGCTTGGGAAAAAATTTGCCATCCAGTTTACAAAACAACGAAATGCCCCGCGCGGTGGCACGGAGCGTGAGGAGCGTAGTATTACGGCTGCTAATGGCAATACTGATTTGCGTCCGCACAAAATATTGTGCGAAAGGACGCGCTTCTGCTTACTTGGGACCCGATGCACAAAGATGCCATCCGCTGCCTGCTTCCCGGTGCGCTTCTTCTGGCCGCGACCCTGACGGCGCCCGCCGAGGACCCGCCCGTGAACCCGCAGCCGCCGCTACCGACCACCCGGCTGGTCATCGGCAGCACCTCCGTGAAAGCCGAAGTGGCCGACGAACCGCAGGAGCGCAACCTCGGTCTCATGGCCCGCACCGAACTGGCCGACGGCGAGGGCATGCTCTTCGTGTTCCCCGAGCCGCAGCCGATGAGTTTCTGGATGCGCAACACCCTGCTGCCGCTCTCCATCGCCTACATCAACGGCGCGGGCGTCATCCGCGAGATCCACGACATGGAGCCGCTCAAGGACACGCCCATCCGCAGCGTCTTCCGCGACCTGCTCTACGCCCTCGAAGTGCCCCAGGGCTGGTTCTCGAAAAACAAGATCCTCCCCGGCGACCGCATCGTGGGGCTCCCCGCGCCGGGCACCGCCACGCCCGATTGATCCCGCCCGCAGGCGCGCCTTGCCAGCACCGCTCCGCGACTTAACATCCGCGGCTCGATGACGACGGACGAACTTTACGCGCGCCACGTGATTCCGAGCTACGGGCGCTTCCCTCTCACGCTGGCCCGCGGCGCCGGCACGCGCGTCTGGGACGAAGACGGCCGCGCCTACCTCGACTTCACCTCGGGCATCGCCGTGAACTCCCTCGGCCACGCGCATCCGGCCATGCAGAAGGCGCTCGCCGCGCAGTCCGCCACGCTCATCCACACCTCGAACCTCTACCTCACCCGCCCGCAGGCCGAACTCGCCGCGCGTCTCGACGGCCTCGTCGGCACCCACGGCAAGATCTTCTTCTCCAACAGCGGGGCCGAGGCCAACGAGGGCCTCTACAAGCTCGCCCGCAAACACGGCGCGCCGAGCGGACGCCACGAAATCATCACGCTCGAAGGCTCGTTCCACGGACGCACCCTCGCGGGCATCGCCGCCACCGGACAGGCGAAGGTCAAACTCGGCTTCGAGCCGCCCGTCGCCGGCTTCGTCAACGTGCCCGCCACCCTCGAAAGCGTGCAGGCCGCCGTCAACGACCGCACCGCCGCGATCCTCGTCGAACCGATCCAGGGCGAAGGCGGCGTGCGTCCGCTCGACGCCGGATTCGTCCGCGGATTGCGCGCCTTGTGCGACGCGCACGGCATGCTCCTGCTCTACGACGAGGTGCAATGCGGCCTCGGCCGCACCGGCGATTGGTGCGGCTGGCATGCCACCGGCGCCCCCGAGGCTGTGCCGGATGGGATCAGTTGGGCCAAGGGCATCGGCGGCGGCTTCCCCCTCGGCGCCTTCTGGGCGCGGGACCGCGCCACGGCCGGCGGCGGATCGCTCGCCGACCTGCTCGGACCCGGCACGCACGCCACCACCTACGGCGGCTCCCCGCTCGCCTGCGCGGTCGCCCTCGCCGTGCTCGACACCATCGAAAAGGAAAGCCTCCTCGCCAACACCCGCGAACGCAGCGCCCAACTCCGCGAGGCCGTCACCGCCCTCGCCTCGCCCGTCATTCGCGGCATCCGCGGCGCCGGACTGCTCCTCGGCATCGAGATCGCGGACTTCCGCTGGCGCGGACAGACCGGGCCCGACGGCAAGACGCCGGCCCTGCGGCTCACGCTCAAGCTCCTCGAACGCGGACTCCTCGTCGTCCCCGCCGGGGAAACGGTCATCCGCCTCCTGCCCCCGCTCAACGTCCGCGCCGCCGAATGCGACGAGGCCGTGACCATCCTGCGCGATACGCTCGCCCTCGCCGAACCTTTGTCCTAAACTGATCCTCCCCATGAGGAACCTGCTCGACATCGAATCGCTCGACGCCGCCGGAATCCGGACGATCCTCGGCAAGGCGGCCGAAATGAAACGCCTGCGCGGACCCCACCCCGACGCCCCGCTCGCCGGCGAGTGCTGGGCCGTCATGTTCTCGAAATCCTCCACCCGCACCCGCGTGAGCTTCGAGGTCGGCATCCGCGAACTCGGCGGACAGCCCATTTTCCTCTCCTCGAACGACATCCAGCTCGGACGCGGAGAACCCATCCGCGACACCGCCCGCGTGCTCGGACGCATGGTGCAGGGCGCCGTCATCCGCACCTACGCCCAGGATGACGTCGTGGAATTCGCCCGCCTCTCCGGCCTGCGCACCATCAACGCCCTCACCGACGCCGAGCACCCGTGCCAGATCCTCAGCGACCTTTTCACCATCATCGAAAAACGCGGCACCCTCGACGGACTCACCGTCGCATTCATCGGCGACGGCGACTGCAACGTCGCCCGCTCGTGGATCTGGGCGGCCGCCCGCTGCGGCTTCAACCTCCGCATCGCCGCCCCTCAGCGCTTCCAGCCACCCCATGAACTCGTCACCCGCGCCGGCGGCAACATCACCGTGACCACCGATGTGCTTGCGGCCTCCGCCGGGGCCGACGTCCTTTACACCGACGTGTGGATCAGCATGGGCAAGGAAGACGAAGCTGCCTTCCGCACCGCCCAATTCGGCGGCTACCAGATCAACCGCGAAACCGTCGAAGCTGCCGGAGGCTCCCCCCTCGTCATGCACTGCCTCCCGGCCTACCGAGGCAAGGAAATCACCGACGACGTCTTCGAGGCCAACGCCCAAACGATTTTCGACCAAGCCGAAAACCGCCTCCACACCCAGAAAGCCATCCTCACGCTTCTGGAAAAATAGGCTCATGCCCTCCGGTAGGGTCGGCTGGCCCCAGCCGACCGGTCCCAAGACCACTTCTCAGGCAGGGCGCGGTCCCCGCCGATGCGGGCACCGGGAACCTTGGCTTGGTTTCAGTGCCAATGGGCAGCGCGACGCTTCTGGTCACGCCGTGATCCCGCCCACACGGGACAAAAGTGGAACTCACCGGGAACATGAGGAATATCCCCTCGACACTACCCTCCATGCCTCATAAAAGCGGTTTGTCCACAGAACCGGCCCAGCTTGCATGACCCAAGCCTCGCCATTTGCGCGCCGTTCCTCCGACAGCCGAAACGGGCTCGTCTCTATCCCCCTTTTGCGCGTCACGGTCTTCAATCCATCCAAACACTGAGTCCGGTTTGATCCAGCCATAACGTACGCACCCCATGAAAACAAAGCTCACCGAAATCGCCATCGCCTTGGCCTTGTTCGCAACCGGAATCCTGTTCGGATTCTACACTGCCACGGTGCTGACATTCAGATACGCATACGCCACGCGCAACAATTTTTCAGGTGCCATTCATGGCTTGGTTCGCAGCGGTGACAATGACCGCGCTCAGCAAATTCTGGCCCAAGATATCGCTTCAAACGTTCTGTTCATGAAGGAATTGGATTCTCTGAGCCCTTATGGATTCTGGTTCCTATCCCCCGGGAACATCAGCGTGAGCCATCAGAACCAGACAGCGAGCTACGACTTCGTATTGTCGGAGGTCGTTCCCCACTCCGCGAATTCCTTCTCCCCGGAGGCCATCCGCTTTCTTGAAGACAAGACAAGCGAGCCTCGAGAAACTACGAAGACCAGCACGACGAAGCCCACAGGGTCAAAGGAGGAACCAGTCAAGGAGGATCGGGGCACCGAAGGCAACGTTATCGATGCCCAAGCATTAGGCGTTGAGCACGAACAAGCCCCTCAGGACGTTGGCTACAACAAAACACGCCCTTCAAGAGCATGAAGCGCATTCTCATCATCTTCACGTCACTTCTTTTGGTGGGGACGATCTACGTCCTGAGCTATCACACGAGTCATATCCACCAAGCGCGCCCCGGAGACAATGGGAGCTTTTCGCTTGTGATCCTCGGGATTTCCCTTCCCTACAACAGCACCACCATCTGGGCATTCACCTCATTCTACCGCCCACTGATTGAACGGGCAGCGGCCCAAATGCCCGCAAGAGAACTTCAAGGAACGATTCGGAGAATCGACTTGGGGCAATCCGAGCTGATGATTGCGCGTGAAGGCAAAGACGGCATCCTTCTTCAGATACCCGACTCCATGAAAGACCGGTTGAAGGACTTCAACTCCGATGATTTCATCCGCGCCACGTATGGCTTCCGCCCCGTCAAGAACGCGCCGTTTTGCCAAAGCTATGAACTGCGAACCATCGAGCTTGCCAAACGTTGACACAGCCGAGCAATGAAATCACGGCCCCCCACATCCGTCAGCCTTTTGGTTTTCGCATCCGCAATCTGCCATGCAGGGGCGCCCGACTACGAAGCAGAAATCCAACGCGCAATGAAGTTGTATTCCCCGGGTGATTACAACAGAGCCTCCGTGACGCGATTCACCGTGCAATCGGCAATTGTCGAGCAAAGCAATTTTTGAGGGACATCGTTCTTGAGCGTTGAACGCCATCTATCCATGACTTGAATCATGAAGCTGATCGCGCAACGCCGGCTTAATGCCAGTGGAATCGATCACTCTCCACCCCCATGATGAAATTCCCAGCCCTTCTCATCGCATCGCTGATTTCCACGGCCCGTCTGATCCAAGCGCAGGACGAGGAACCGCAAGTGTCGCTTGTGCAGGCCGCACAGATTGCACAGGACACACTCAAGTCGCAGAATCTCGGTCCCGGATTCTATCTGCGGACCCTTCGGTTGACTTCGCGGCAGGACAAGCCCGCGGAGAGAATCTATGAGGCAAGGTTCGAGCCTCCCGATGAATCGCGAGCGAACTCCCAAGCGGCAGAGGCAACCGCTCGGTATCGCGTCATCGTCGTGGACATGCAGGGGAAAGGCACCGTGGAAGATCGCGAGTTTGCACCCAGAGTGATTCGCAGAAGAGCAGTGGCTTCCCCCCCAAGCGAATAGATGTTACGATGCCCTTGAAATGCTCTCATTTTAAAGGCGGGGCAATTTTCTGGCTGCTCCTTGTGATTGCTGCGGTCTTGATTTTGTGGAGCTTGTCTCGTCCGGCGATCACCCACGGCTTTCGAGCATCTCCTCAGGATCATACACTCGACCAACTTTCCAGTGCTTCGGAAACTGAGACTTCTGCTCGGGAGGAAATGGAGCCGATGGAATACTACGAGGGTGGCGGCTGGAACCATGCGCGCGAGAAGCATGAATTTGCCAACGGCCAACTCGTTAAGACAGAAGTTTACGACCCCAACGGGGAGCTCGCGTTCCTTGAATTCCCGATTTACGGCGAAGATGGAAAAATTGCCAAAAGGGAGCGAAAACTTCCAGATGGCACGCCTTGCCGTATGACTTTAGGGTTATCGGTGCCACGGCTCTCGGAGGGGTTGAGCAATTGGCAAGCGATATTCAAGAGATTCAACGTCTGGCAAGGCAACTGGATCCCAAGAGCCCGATCCTCGAAATTGTGTTCCTCTCAAATCGGAAGGTTGAGGTGATGTCCGGCGTTATCAAGGGTCCACTGGATGGGACCGGATGTTTTCATCTTTTCAGGAAAGTCCAGGAAAAGTGGGAAAACGCCGACGATGAAGGGACGGTTCGATGCTGGACGGCTTGATAATTCATGAGACCCCCTGGACAGCCACTCCCGAGGAAACGATTCCGAATCGCGGCTTTCGTGCTGTGTTGCGCCGTCCCCAGCGCGGTGGCGCAATACAATGAGGTGGTTGTCATCCCCCCGGCGGAACCGGGCGGCACGCCAACGACAACCATCAGCAATCTTTCCGGCATTTCCATAGCCCTGTCGGCCCATCCGGCGGATGGCAAAACCTTGATTCACCGGGTGCTTCCCGGAGGAGCCGCCGAGAGGGCAGGCCTCATGACGAACGACTGGATCATCATGGTCGACGACAAGGATACCGCCGGTTTGGGCGCGGAATCGGTCGCAGCTTTGCTGCGCGGCGATCCCGGCACGCAGGTCAAAGTCACCGTGACGAGAGAGGGAGCTTCAAATCCGCTCGAATTCAACGTCACTCGTGAATTGGTGCGTCTGCCAACCCCGCCTCCTCAGGCGACGAACGAATTCACCGGGAATCCTCTTGGTCCGCTGATCGCGGCAAAGGAGGCCGAGATTGCAGAGGTTCTTGCCAGGGGATTTGGTGAACGCCATCCGAAGATCACGACTCTACGAGCCGTGCTTGGTGGTTTGAAAGCCAATGCCAAGCGGGCGGAGCAAAATCTTGAAGCCTATGTGCTCGATCAGGAGTGGCTGTTGGAGCGGATGATGGAGCGGCTAAACCAAGCCACCAAGGAGGCTGCAACGGCGGATTTCCTGAACCAGCAGGAGATTGCCCGGTTGAAGGCAAGGATTGCGGAGCTTTCGGCGAATGACCTCATGTCATTACAGGTGATCGGCCATCCAAGATTCTTGCCGAAGCCCCCTCCAAATTATCGGGAACAGATGAATGATCTGCGACGAATTGAAGACTCAGAGCACATGGCTACGGGGTTCGCTCACACAGACCTTATTTTGCCTTATCTGTTCAGGACAAATGAAAGCCCCGTTTCTCTCGGTCCGCAACGAAGCGACTACCCGCTGCGACTGCTTGATTTTCTGAACCTTCAAGCTGAAGAGCAGCCGCGCAAGAGAAGGCAGCAGGGTCGGCCATAACGACTACCAGAAACAGCCCCAGATGGTCGCGGAGAGCGCCCCACAAATGAAGGCCATGCTTGCCGGATGCTGGTAACTGAGCAAACAATCCCGCCAAGTCCGACGGCCTCTTGGGTCACAATGAAGGCATCCGTTCTAACCCGTCATCATTCCGCAGGGGATTTGACGTTTGATTTGGTCCTCTTTGCTCCCATGGCGCTTGCACTTTTGCTCGGCTCCGTCCGGCGAGGACTTTCAGCAATCTTCGAAATCCCCGTGTCGCCATTCTTGGATCACTGGCTGCCCGCCTTCCTGTTCTCCGTCCTTTGGCTGGTGCTTTTGACGATTCTGGTTTCAACGTGGCGCCACCCCTCGTCGAAGGTCATCTGCATCTCTTCCAGCATCCTGATGGTTTTTTATTTCGTTCCGCTGGCGTTGATGTGGACGAATGGCATTTCCGCCTTCTCCGGATCGCGCCTGAAACCGTTCCTGCAGAAACCCTCCTCCATGGAGCCCACGATCAGGCAAAATGAAACCATTCAGGTGCAATTGGATGCTTACCAGTCTTCAAGTCCACGGAGGTGGGATGTCGTTCTTTTCACCCCGCCGATGCAATCCATGCCAGCGGCAAGCAGCACGGACGATCCCGGCGTTTGGACGTTCCGGGTCGTTGGTCTGCCGGGGGATTCCATTTCCTTCGATGAATCCGGACTGATGATCAATGGCATCACCCCCAAGGACCGCCCGGCTTTGATTCAGACGATACAATACAGACCCGGCACAGCCTCCGGGACCCCCTCACGCCCCCGTTCCCCCACGTATCCTTTCACGATTCCTGAAGGGCAGTATTTTGTCTTGGGAGACAATCCCGACGCGGCAAACGACAGCCGCGCTTGGGGGCCACTTTCGCGGGAAGCCATTCTCGGGAAAGTGATGGGCAAATGAACTCCGCGAATCTCACTCTTTCCCAAGCGCGCGGCAGGGCATTTCTCGCCGCAGCACTCCTCGTGCTCGCCACGATGATCCTGGCGAGGTCCTTGTTCCTGTCACCGACGTCAAAGCCTTCATCGCTTATCAGTGAGATCGCGCCTTTCAGAAAAAGCACAACCGCATAAAATCAAAGTTGCGGCACGGATCGGGGCCGGTGCTCGTCCGCCAAAACCGTGCCCGAACCAAACCCCATGTATTTCCTCCGCTACAAACCTCTCAAAGAAAAACTCCGCACCCGTTCCCTGTCCGACCGGGAGGCTCTGCCGTATCTGGTGCTCTTTGCAGGCTTGGCGGCGGTGGTCTATCTCCTCCCGAACACGGAAGAGTTCAACACCTGGGATTGGATCCAGGGGATTCTCAGCGTGGCATTCGCGATCGGCGGGGTGATTTATGCCTACCGGCAGAACGGCGGGCGGCAGGGCTTCGATCTGATCCAGAAATATGTGGTTCTCGGCTGGGTTGTCACGGTTCGCTGCGTGTTGGTTTTCATCCCCTGCGGGATCGCCCTCTTTCTCCTGGGCGACTCGCTCGGGCTGATTTCCGATGAGACCAACGGGTTCGATGTCCTCATCATCGCGGGGTTTGAGGTGATCCTGTATCAGCGGATCGGAAGACACATCCGGGACACCCGATAACATGCGAGCTGCGCCACGCATCCCGTGATTTTGTCATGAGTAAGCCCCCTATGGATCTTGAAAGCGGCTCAGAGATCCCGGTTCAGGACAAACCCTAAGGAGCCAATCGTGCAATCCACCCAAAGGCCGCAGATGTCTGCCGAAGAAACAGTCCCCACGTTCACAACGGACGGATTTGAGATCCATCGCGGTGTCCTCAGCGACTCTCAAGTGGATGCGCTGCGCAAAGAAGCGGATTCCGTTGCCGCCTCAGAAGGCTCTGCATGTGCGAGGCACCTGCGCAGCCGGTCCCGCATTTTCAGTGAACTTAGCGTTTCAGATTCTCTCTTGTCGCTGCTGCCCGAGCCGTTGAGACCGGTTCGGAGCATCCTGTTTGACAAGACCCCGGATGAGAACTGGCCCGTGGCGTGGCATCAAGATCTGACCATCACCGTGGTTCAGGAGCAGGACGTTCCCGGCTACGGACCTTGGTCTCACAAGGATGGCATTCCCCATGTTCAGCCCCCAACATCGCTTCTTCAGAACATGGCCACGATCAGGCTCCACCTTGATGATACCCCCGCGTCAAACGGTGCCTTGCGTGTGATTCCCGGCAGTCACAGGCATGGACGCATTTCTGCCGACGCTGTCTCCGCATACGACAAGGCGAATGCCGTGGTTTGTGAATGCAGGCCGGGGGATGTGGTTCTGATGTCACCGTTGCTTCTCCACTCCTCACTCAGATCCGTCGCTCCCGCACGTCGAAGAGTGGTTCACTTCGAGTATGCACGAGAGACCGATCTTGATCCGCGGCTCCAATGGTTCGAGCCGCTTGAGACATCCAACAACGGACAAGGTGCTCCCTGACTGGCTCCGCCAACCACCGCATTTCAATGGTTTCTCCGCACTTCAACTCCAACCCCGTGATCGCTGTCCGCCCGCGCTGGTTGGGGTGCCATGCGCTCCGCGTCGGGCCATGAAAGGAAGCGAACAACCATGAGACTCGGCCGGATTCTGGCGCTGATCGGTGTTGCACTGCTGGTGCTTGTCACGAATGTCATGGTCAGCGTGCTCTACATGGTCGCCTACGGACACCTCATCGATCCCGGTCACGAGCCAGAATATTACGAGGATCACATCCAGGTTGCCGGGCCCTATTGCAGCATCATTGCCGGCATCCCGATCATGTTCCTTGCGGGTTGGTGGGTGGCGGGATGGTGGCGGCGCTCGCTGGGCCTTCGCGGGGCATTTGTCGTCTGGCTTGCCTATGCCGTCATCGACCTTTCGATCCTGTTGATCGCCGGACTTTCGCCCGGCATCGCGGCCCTCTTCGTGATTTCGTTCGCGACGAAACTTGCAGCGGTTTGCTGGGGAGCGAAAACCCGCCTGAAAAACAGCGCCGGACCACCTGTGCGGCCGCACCCGACCGCCTGATGTATTTCTCGCCAGCGGCGGAGCGATTTATGTAGAAAGGCGGAACAATGCGGTCCACCGATGGCTCCATGCGTCGTGACGGATGCATGCCGCTGCGCCCCGGCACGGGAAGTGACGGGGCCGTGCCCGGTGCACCCCGGGCTTCGGCTTGGAGGACCTGCCTGGGAATCCTGCCGGTGGTTCTCCTGCTTTTCTCCGGCACGGTGCATGCCATCGACCTCACCTTGACCAACGGAACCGTTCTGAGGGACGTCCAACTTCGTGGAAAAACGGATCTGGGCATCCGCGTGCAGCACAAGGACGGCATGGTCTTCATCGACTATGCCAAGATCGACCCCTCCGAACTTCAGACATGGGGCTTCGAGGAGACAAAGTATCAGGCGGCCAGCGCCGCGGCATCCTCCCGGGCCCGCGCCGAACCCGCGCCATCCACGTCCCCCAAACCAACTCCGTCCCCAAGCCCGACCCCGGAGCCCACGGCATCCCCGGAAGTCACGGCGGAGCGCACCGACACAGCCGCCAAAGGCAAAAAATCCCAGGGCGATGCCAAGCAGTGCGCTGCCATCACAAAAAAGGGCACGCGATGCACGCGCGATGCCCAACCCGGTCGCGAATACTGCTACCAGCACCCGTGACCCATCCCGGGCCGTGAAGGATGAAACCCTCCCAGATCACCTCGGGTGGATTGTCATCGCCGTCTCCCGCAAATGGGCCGCCCGACTGTCGAAGGCACCATGATCGATCCGCCCTTCCGATCTCCGCGCGCGAAGGTCGGTGGCATCTTTCATTTCGGGCGCATGATCGACAAAATCCGGCGTCCCGGGACCGCCGCACCCCCGGAAACAACGAACTCCCGACGCCGCTCATGAAGAACTTGGTTCACCTTGCCATTTTGATTTCCTGCAGCGTTTGTTTCGCCGACGGCCCGAAAAAGGTTGGCGACATCGACGGGATTCCCGAGTGGGGGTTCGGCGATGCCGCGGCACTGAAGCAATGGAGCGGATCGAGTTCCTTCGGGGGAGGTCGGTCCGGGAAACTCGGCATTCCAGGCAAGGAGGTCCATTGGACCTGTCGTTCAGTCACCTCGGGACGCGCTTCCACCGAGCTGATTTTCTGGATGAGGAAGACGGATCGAATCCTCCCGTGCCTCATCATGCCGATGCGGCCTGCAGAGTATCAGGTGGAACAGGATTCCGAGGATGTGCTCGTGAAATCTTGGGACCAAAACTCGAGCTCATGGCGGGAGGTCCTGCGACTCAAGACTGCATTTTTCATGCTTGGTTCATGACGCCCTCCATGGAGGCCCTGCGGGATTTCAACATCCGTCGTCAGCTTGTCCCCGGGCGGAATCTGTTGCACTGCCGCTGACAGCATTGTTGCCTCATGGCTCCTTGCGCACCCCATCGGAAAGCAGGGTGCCCCGCGTCGGGAAATGCAATAAAGGAGATGGCTTCCGGGGAAAACTCTTTACTCCGGCGCCCCCTCCCTGTTGCTTCTGCGGCCCTATGCGCATCCGAGCTTTCCAAGGGTTGATTCCCCGCACCGACCTCGCCGCAGGGCTGGCCTCGCCGCCCTACGATGTCCTGAACACCGCGGAGGCCCGCCAGATCATCGCCGACCAACCGCACAGCTTCCTGCGCGTCGTGCGCGCCGAGGCCACGATGCCCGAGGGCGTCGATCCCTACGGGCAGGAGGTTTACAACCGTGCGCGCGAAAACTTCCGACGCCTGCAGGCGGATGGCGAGCTGGTGCGCGAAGACGCTCCGGCCATCTACCTCTACCGCCAGATCATGGGCGACCACGCGCAGACCGGCATCACCGCGGTCTGCCATGCGGACGATTACGCATCCGGACTCATCAAGAAACACGAGAAGACGCGGCCGGACAAGGAGGACGACCGCGTGCGGCTGAACACCACGCTCTCCGCGCACATCGAGCCGGTGTTCCTCGCCTTCGAGTCCACACCGGAAATCAACGCGCTCATGGATGCGGTCGCGAGCGCCGAACCGCTGTTCGATTTCACGGCCCCCGACGGCATCCGGCACACGCTCTGGCGCATGCCGGACACGGAGGCGGTCCGCCGTGCGTTCGTCACGGTGCCGCACAGCTACATCGCCGATGGCCATCACCGCTCGGCCGGTGCTGCCCGTGTCGGCTTGGCACGGCGCGAGGCCAATCCGGCACACACCGGCGAGGAGGATTACAATTGGTTCCCCGCCGTGATGTTCCCGCAGGATCAGTTGAAAATCCTGCCCTACAACCGCCTCGTCACCGACCTCAACGGACTGCACCCGGAGGAGTTCCTCGTCCGCGTCGGTCACGCCTGCACTCTCACGCCATCCGCCCCGCCGGAGCCCGTCCGCCCCGGACACGTGTCGATGTATCTCGGCGGACACTGGCTCGGATTGGAGTTCGAAGCACCCGCGCAGGCCGATCCCGTCTCGCGCCTCGATGTGAGCCTGCTGCAGGACAACATCCTCGCGCCCATCCTCGGCATCGACGACCCGCGCACCAGCAAGCGGATCGATTTCGTCGGCGGAATCCGCGGCACCGATTTCCTCCGCGCCGAGGTGGACGGCCGCCGCGCCGCCGTCGCCTTCTCGATGCATCCGGTGACCATGCGGCAGTTGATGGACATCGCCGATGCCGGGCAGATCATGCCGCCGAAGAGCACGTGGTTCGAACCCAAGCTCCGCTCGGGCCTCTTCGTGCACACGTTCTGATGTGGATCTACAGCCGCCCGTAGGCGACAAGCCGCCCTTTCTTTTTGAAAAGCCCGAGGAAGCCTCCATGCCCCCCGTAGGCCACGCGCGGCTGCAATTTGTAAATGCCGACGCCGCGGGAATTCTGCGCGCCGGCCATGAGGAGATTCCCACCCGCATCCCTGCCGAGATACACCATCACATGCGTGACGGGAGGTTTGCGCTTGGGCTTGTAAGTGTGCTCCCAGAACAGCAGGTCGCCCGGCCGCAGCCGCTTCGCCCACCAGCCGGCTTCGGGCACTCCCCCGAACAACCCGCCCGCCCGTTTCAAACGGCCCCGCTGCCGCACGAAATTGTATTGCTCCGACGCCGTGCGCGGCAGCTCGATACCGCGCGTGCGACGGATGAGATAACGCGCCGTGTTCGAGCAATCCATGGTCCACGCAGCGGACTCCCCGGGAGGCACCCAGTGTGCCCCGTAGCGCAGGCCGAGATCCCGCAACGCCGAGGCCTCGGTCATCAGGCCGGAGTCTTGGGCCCGGGACGCGACA
This sequence comes from Chthoniobacterales bacterium, assembly GCA_014879535.1. Classification (GTDB taxonomy): domain Bacteria; phylum Verrucomicrobiota; class Verrucomicrobiia; order Chthoniobacterales; family JACTMZ01; genus JACTMZ01. The sequence continues at coordinate 52,317 of JACSRX010000042.1, read as the reverse complement.
GCCCCGGCCAGAATCACCACCAGGAGACAAAGGCAACGCATGGACGCAAATTACGGATCTGGACGGACTTTGTCCACGCGACGCAAATGCCCTTCGCGGGCGCTCCCGGCTTGTGATAAAGGTGACGCACGCGATGAAGATTCTGTTCCGACTTTTGCCCCGCTGGACCACCGCCTTGGCCGTCGTGGTGGTGGCCGGATGCGAGACTGTCCCGATGGAACCGTCGCCCGACTTCGTCCCGGACATGGTTGTCGCCACCGACTATGCGCAATTTTTCCGGCTGGGACCCCAGCAGGCGGGGGGCGCCGACCGGAGCCTTCGCACCAGCGACCGCGTCATGCTCCAACGCAAGGAATTCGGCTACAGCCGCGTGCAGTTGGAGGACGGTCAGGTCGGCTACATGGCCAACGAGGACATCCAACCCGCACCGCCGGAGCCGAAACCGGGACCGACCCCGAGGAAAAAGGGATCACGCCGGCAGGCCGAAGAGGAGGAGTATTACTACGACAACAACCCGATCCCCGATCCCAACCTCGACATCCTGCCGGAGGACGTTCCGCTCGAACCGCTGCCCGACCTGATGCCGGAACCCGTGGATGTCCCGACACCGGCCCCCACGCCGAAACCGACACCCAAGACGGAAAGCCTCCCGGAGAAAACCCCCGAGGCCGCACCGCCGGTCTCGACCTCCACTTGACCGCCGCTCAGGACCGGCCGCCCTCGAGGATGCGCTTCACGAACTGCTCCTCGTCCTCGACCATCCGCGTCCACTTCGCGCGGTATTCCGGATCGTAACGCTGGTCCATCAACTCGGACAAAGCCGCACGGCGGGTGACCAGCTCGGCGATGACCGGACGCAACTCCTCGTGCGTGTCGCGGAGAATGCGCATCGCGGCCGCCTCCCGGTCCCAGAGCCCCCCGAATGAACCGGCGAACTCCACCGCGGACTGCGGCTCGTCGCGTTCGCCGGGATGGAAGATGTCCTCGCGCGGCGGACGCTCCCCGAGCAACCGGGGCGCAAGATAGATGTTCGCAATGATCCCCTCGCGGTATTTCTGCCTCGCCCCCTGGTCGTCACCCTCGAGGCACAACGTCAAGGCCCAGGCGAAACTCATCCAGGCATTCGGCATGTCGTTCGGATAATGCTCGGCATACCTCCGGAAAAAAGCCGACGCCTCCTCGTGCTCCCCCGCAAGCAGCAGGAAAAGCGGGACGTAAAACCGTGCCCCGAGATGGTCCTTCGGGTCGGTCTCCAACAACCGCTGCCCCAACTCGGACGCCTCGGATGTCCGGCCGAGGTGCCATTGGCAGAGCATCATCCCGTTGAGCGCACGCAGCAGCGGCCGCGTCGAACGGTCCTTCCACCAGTGGATGTTCCGCCGCCGGAACATCGGGGCGTCGATCTCCTCGACCTGGGCGGACAGATCCAGGCTGCGGTCGTAATGCCCGGCTTGGAACTCCATCTCGGCCATCTCGACCCGCGCCTCGGTGTTCGCCGGGTCCAGTTCCATCGCTTTCTCCAGCGTGGCCCGGCGCTTGTGCGGGGAACGCAGACGGTTGAGGTTGCGCACCAGACCCGCGGACACCGCCGCATGCGAGATGGACGACACACGGGCGCCGGGCGCCAACCCGGACGCCGCAAGATCCGAGCGAAGCCTCGCCTCGTGCGGAGGGGGCGTCACCAGCTTCACCTTGGTCTTCCAATCCCGGCCGAAGTATTTCCATTCCTCGGCCACCCACTCCGGCGCCTTCCAGATCTGCAGCTGGTCGGGCGCGCCGAGTTCGTCGAAATGCCGCGCCACCCAGTCTTCCGCCTGCACCTGGTCGAGTTCGGCGACGATCTCCGGCGGGGCCAAGGGCCCGAACTCCGGGCCGACCAGCAGCAGGATGGAAGGCAGGAAAAAATCCTCCTCCACCGGCAGTGGCTCGGCGAGATCGATCCAACAAAGCGTCCAGACAGCCGGCGCCCGCTTCAGTGGCTGGATCATGCCGCCACCCGCTCCCCCGCCGCTGCGCCCCACTCCACTTCCACCCGCTGGCGCCGTCCGAGACGGTTGTCGTAAAACACCTCCCCGCGCGCCATGCCGTATTCATGCACCAAGCGCGTCACCTTCACGTCGAAACAACAATAGCGCGCCACGTCGAGCTTGCGGCCCTCGCGCCACCATTTGATGGCATCGAGCCCGTCCGCCGTCTTGCCGCAGCCCAGCGTCGATTGCGCCACCGCCTCCAGGCCGATCCGGTGCCCGATCTTCTGCTCCAGCGAGACCATGAGGTCGAGCGTCGGCACGCTGTGGGCGAGATCGATGATCGTGTAGCCCATCAGCACCTCGAAATCGAAGTTGATCACGTTGAACCCCACAACAAGGTCTGCCTGCTGCAGCTGGGCGACCAGATCATGCACGCGATCCTCGCCGTAGATGGTGTAGCGCCCGAGCCGCGTGCTGTAGGTCACCCCCACGGTCATCCCCATCGCCGCCTTCTTGTCCCAACCTCCGGCATCGTTCGCCGTCCGTTGCGTCTCCAGATCGAAATACACTATGTCCCGCATCGGCCGCCTGTTCTATCCGTCCCCGCCACCCCGCGCAAGAACCCCACGGTTCATCCGAGCTGCTCCAAGAGATAAAACCCCGCAAAAACCACCCCGAGCGCGTAGGTCAGCGCCGGAATCTTCCGTGCCCGGCCGCAGCACACCCCGATCGCCAGATAGGCCAGCAGCCCCAGGGCAATCCCGTGCGTGATGCTGAAAGTCAGCGGGATCAGCACCGTCGTCAGCACCGCCGGGGCCCAATCCTCCAGGGCTCCGCCCTTCAACTCATGCAGCGCCTCCGTCATGATGATGCCGACCATGATCAACGTCGGGGCCGTCGCCGCCGCCGGGATGCACACGATCAACGGCGCGAAAAACAACGCCAGCAGGAAACACATGCCGGCCACCGCGGCCGTCAACCCCGTGCGGCCGCCCGACTCGATGCCTGCCGCCGATTCGACATACGACGTCGTCGTGGACGTCCCGAAAAGCGCCCCGCCCATCGTCGCCAGTGCATCCGCCGTCAACGCCTGCCCGATCTTCGGAAGGCGTCCGTCGGCATCCACGAGCTTTGCGCGCCGCGACACGCCGATGATCGTCCCCAAGCTGTCGAAGAAATCCAGCAACAGCAGGGTGATGATCACCGGCAGCGCCGCCTGAGGATCCCGGAAGGGAAACCCGAGATCCAAGGCGAGGAATGTCTCCGAGAGATGCGTCGGCAAAGCCATCAACTGCGACGGCGCAGACGTCACACGGCTGCCCTCCTCGGTGAGGAACACTCCCGCGACCGTGACCGCACCCATCACGAGGATGATCGCCCCGGGAACACGCCGGATCGTGAGCACGATCATGGCGAACAACCCCAGCAGCGCGAGGAACGCCGTCGGCTTGAAAATGTTCCCGCCCGTGACCAGCGTCGCGGGATCCGCCACCACGATCCCCGCGGCTTTGAACCCGAGCAGCGCGATGAAGAGGCCGATCCCGGCCTGGATGCCCGTCTGGAGCGCCGGCGGCAGGCACTCCGCAACCTTCGTGCGCAACCCGCTCACCGAGAGCAGGGTGAACACCACGCCGTTCCAGAATACCAAACCGAGCGCCGCCTGCCACGGCACCCCCATCCCGAGCACCACGATGAATGCGAAATACGCGTTGGGCCCCATGCCCGGGGCGAGCGCAATCGGGTAGTTCGCCAGTGCCGCCATGAGAAAACACCCGAGCGCCGCAGCCAGCGCGGTGGCCGAAATCAAAGCCGTCCGGTCCATCCCCGCCTGCGCGAGGATCTCCGGGTTCACCGCGAGGATGTAGGCCATCGCGGCGAACGTCGTCAGCCCCGCCATCATCTCCCGCCACGGCGTCGTGCCGTGCTCCTTCAGCGCGAAAAGGCGGTCGAGCAGAATCTTCATCGTCGTCGGGACACCGCGCGTCAGGCCGTGCCGAACGTCAGCCCGCACTTGCGGATGTATTTCCGGTAGGCGATCGCCAGCCGGTCCGACGGCAGATGCAGTTCCTCGGCGAGGTCGAGCGGCAGGCGCTCCGGACGCTGCGACTCCACCACAGGACGGTCCTGCGAAAAAATCATCCTCTGGAAATCCACCGCCGCCGCGTCCTCCGCCGGATCCCCGTAGTTCATGAACATCGCAAAATGCCCCGTGCTCCGCGTCTCCGTCACCGGCGTCACATGGAACAGGATCGTCAGGCACCGGCCGCCCTGCCGCTTGCGCAGGAACACCGTGAACGGCGCGAGCACCCCGTAATCGTAGGACACCCCGCCCGCCCGCCGCGTGCCGTCGGGATCGGGTTGGAAGACACGGATGTCGCGGGCGAGCAGGCCGCCGGCGATTTCCTCGACGCGGTAGTCTCCGATCTCCGCGCGCTCGGGCACGCCGAGCGTCCCCGCATGGACGATCGGCAGGTGCGCCACATCCAGGAAATTCTCGATCAACCGCGGGGCACCCGCCTCGGCCGGACAAGGACCGCACAGGATGCAACGGAACGACGCATCGTCGAACTCCGGCAGATGCGGCAATTCCCCCGGTTCCTCCGCCTGGCACACCCAGACCATCCCCGCCGCCTCCACCGCGTGGAAGGTCCCCACCCGCGCCTTCGACGGCGGCTTGAGCGACGGATGCGCCGGCATGTGCACGCATTGACCGGACTCGTCATACGCCCAACCATGATACGCACAGCGCAGCCGGCAATTTTCCAGCGTCCCCAGCGACAGCTTCACCCCGCGGTGCATGCAAAGGTCCCGCCATGCATGCAGCGCCGTCGGACTCCGCCAGAGCACCACGTCCTCCCCCGCCAGCAAAACCGGCACCAATTTCCCTTCCGCAACGTCCTCCGACCGGCAGGCGACGAGCCAGCTTGCCCGGACCACCGGATCTTGGGGAACCTGCTGCATGACCGGCGGAGGCTACCACAGGTCCCCCGGCTTGCGTCCTGCAAAACTCCCGCCAATCGCCGCTTGAGCCCCGCGGCCCGCTGGGCTTTATTGGACGACCGCTGCGCGCCCGTAGCTCAACTGGATAGAGCGTCGGCCTCCGAAGCCGAAGGTTGTGGGTTCGAACCCCGCCGGGCGCAGCTCACCCCCCACGCACACCGGTTGGACATCCGTTGCAAAACCGCATGTCTGGGGTATAATCATTACCAAGCTGGTTCAGTTCCGCGGAAGACGCGACCTCCGGCCGCGACCCTCCTGTGCAAATGAACGAGCGTTGGTTTCACTTTTCCGGACGTCCGGGGGTTGGAACATTCGTTGCCTGCCTGCTGTTGCTGACCGCCGTCAGCCACGCGCGGTTGGGCCCCGAATACCAGGCGCCGCTGGGCAACCCCGACGGGGCCGTGACCGACGCCGCCAGCCGCACGAAGTATCTCATCCAACGCTCGCAATTCGCGATCTCCTACAACGACGACACGCACCAGGCCAACTGGGTGAGCTGGAGCTACTCGCTCAGTGACAATGGTTCGGCCTCGCGCACCGACGCATGGGCGGTGGAAGAGTTGCTGCCTTCGACCTTCCTCAAGATCGGCACGGCCACCTTCGGCACCGGATGGGACCGGGGGCACATGTGCCCCTCCGCCGACCGCCTCAAGAGCACGGAGGACAATGAAGCCACGTTCCGGATGAGCAACATCATCCCGCAGGCTTCCCAGAACAACCAGGGACTGTGGGCCAACTTCGAGAGCTATTGCCGGTCGATGGCGGCTGACGGCGACGAGGTGCTCGTGATTTCCGGCCCGGCGCAGTTCACCGGCTCACGGCTTGCGAACCAGATGTCCATCCCCTCCTCGGTCTGGAAGATCGCCGTGGAAATCCCCAACGCGAGCAGTTCGACGCCGGCCAACCAGCGCATCACCGCCGCCTCCCGGGTCATTGCCATCCTTACACCCAACGTGAACACCGGGCTGGGCACATGGCAGAGCTACATCACATCCATCGAGGAAATCGAGGAGGTGACCGACCTGAACTTCCTCACCGACATCGACCCCTCGGTCGCCATCTACCTGAAGAATCTCGTCGACACGGGAAGCGGACCGAACACCCCGACGGTCGTGACCACCTTCAATCCCACACTCGGGGCGCCCGGCACGCCGGTGATCATCTCGGGCTACAATTTCGGCGCCTCCCCCACGGTGTCGTTCAACGGGACACCCGCAGCCGTGACCGCGGTCGGCAGCAACAGCATCACCGCGATGGTGCCCTCCGGCGCAACCTCGGGCGCCATCACCGTGACCGGGCCGGGCGGCACGGACACCAGCTACGAGGACTTCACCGTGACCACCGGCGCCATGCCACTCTTGAGCCTCTCCGCAACGGCCCTCACGGACCTTGCCTCCATCCAGGGTTCGGCCGGGACCGCCAAGCTTTACGCCGTCACAGGCAGTCAACTGACCTCCCAAGTCACTCTCACTGCCACCGGCGACATCGAGATCAGCCTGAACGGCACCGACTACGGGCAGACTCTCGTGCTCACCCCCGCCATCGATGGCAGCGTGGCCTCGCAGATCAGCGCGCGCATCAGGTCAACCGCCGCGTTGGGCTCCGTCTCCGGATCGGTCACCCACACCAGCCCGGGGGCCACCCCGCAGACACTCAATGTGTCCGGCAGCGTCCTGACGAGTTCGCCGTATGTGACGCTCTCGACGGCGGCGCTGTCCAACTTCACCGCAACCCAGGGTTTTTCCGGATCCGTGAAGAGCTACACCGTCTCGGGCGGCAACCTCACGGGCGACATCACGGTCTCGGCACCTTCCGGCTTCGAGGTCGGTCTCACCGACTCCTCGTTCGGGCCTGCCTGCACGCTGGTTCCCTCCTCGGGCAGTCTCGCCGCGGTTCCCGTTTACGTCCGGGTGGTTTCCGGAACTCCTGTTGGGGCCGTGTCGGGAAACATCACCCACACCGGAGGGGGCGCCGCCATGCAGAACCTCGCGGTGGCCGGCAGCGTGCTGGCCGCGGGGACAAGCGAGACAGCCACCTTCGTCTGGGACTTCGCCCAAGCCACGCCGACCTCCGGTTCCCTCGCCACCGCCTCGGCGGGCGCCGTCACCCAAGGCAACAACAACGGCACGACAACCATGCTCACCAACACCTCCATGTCGGGCGGCTACACGGGGGCCAGCGGCGGCCAGAATGCGGGGGCCGCGGCGCGCATCGGCACCCTCAACACCGCCGCGGGCGGCAGCGCCTATTTCGAATTCACCGTCACCCCGTCCCCGGGAAACACTTTCACGGTTTCCGACCTTTCCTTCGGCACCCGCAGCACAAGCACCGGTCCGCAGGCTTACAGCATCCGGAGTTCCGCCGACAACTACGCCTCGGATTTGGCCGCAGGGGCCATCTCCAACAACAGTGCATGGACGCTCAAATCCCACACCCTGACGTCCGCCCGTTCGGAGGCGACTTCGTTCCGGATTTACGGCCACAGCGGCAGCGGATCGCCAACAGCCAGCACGGCCAACTGGCGCATCGACGACCTCAAGCTCACCGTGACCTCGGGCTCGACGATTCCTCCGGCGCCTTCCATCACGAGCCCCACGACGGCAGGCGCCACGGCCAACCAGCCCTTCAGCTACCAGATCACCGCAAGCCACTCCCCCACATCCTTCGGCGCCTCGGGGTTGCCCGCATGGCTTGCCGTCGACGAAAACACCGGCGTGATCTCGGGGACGCCGCCGGCTCCGGGCGCGTTCAGTTTCCTGGCAAGCGCCTCGAACGCAAGCGGCGAAGGCTCGGCGCTTGTCACCCTCGCGGTCGCCCCGGATCCCGCCGCCCCCGTCATCACAAGCACGCTCGCCGCCACCGGCCAGATCGGCGCCGCCTTTTCCTACAAGATCACGGCTTCCAATACACCGTCTTCCTACCTCGCATCCGGACTTCCCGCGGGGTTGTCGATCGCGCCGGCATCCGGCCAGATCAGCGGCACACCGCAGGCGACCGGGTCGTTCAACGTGACCATCACCGCCTCGAACGCGTCCGGGGCCGACAGCAAAACGCTCGTGCTCACGATCCGCAACCCCTCGACCATCCTGTCGCCCGGATCGCTTTCGCCGTTTCTGGCGAACTTGGGATTCGCCAGCGCAACGCAGGACTACAACTTCACGGGCACCGATCTTTCCGGACCGGTCACCGTGGTCGCCCCCGCGGGATTTGAAATCAGCAGTGATGGCAGCGAGTTCGCGGGGGAAATCATCCTGACCCCCGATGCTTCCGCGGGTGTTTCGGCTGCCATCAGCGTGCGCCTCTCGGAACTTGCCGGTTTGGGTGAGAACAACGGGTCGGTCATCCACACCGGAGGGGGCGCGACGCCGAAATACCTCCCGGTGTCGGGCACCGTGCAGGCCACGGCCCCGACGATCAGCTTGTCGGTGTCGAATTTGGCCGCATTCAGCACCAAGGCCGGAACCGCGTCCTTCGTCGAAAGCTACACGGTCAACGCCGCAAGCTTGACCGGACCGGTCACCGTCACGGCACCCGCCGGGTTTGAACTTTCCACCGATGAGCAGAACTTCACCTCCAGCCTGGTCTTGCCCGTCGTCAACGGCCGCATCGCCGGCACCGAAATCCACGTCCGGCTCGCCGCCACGGCGCCCGCGGGCAGCTACGGTGGCAACATCACACACGGCGGAGGAGGAGCCGTGGTGCAGTCGCTTCCCGTGACCGGAACGGTCCTGGCACTCAACGGACCGCCCATCACCTCCCCGTCCAGCGGCTCGATCTACGCCGGAGGCTCGTTCAGCCTCTCCATCACGGCCGGTGGCGACCTCCCCATCACCGGCTACGGTGCGGCCAACCTTCCGGCGGGACTCGCGGTCAACCCGTCCACCGGAATCGTCAGCGGAACCGTGGCCGCCGCCGGAAGCCACACGTTCCAGGTCTCGGCCTCGAATGCGGACGGCACAACCACAGCCGACTACCGGCTGCGCGTCGTCTCGTCCTCCGAGCAGGCCGCGCTGCCCTTGGGCGTCGTGGTGAACAAATACCAGAACGCGACCGTCGACCGTGTCGAGTTGCTGGTCCTGGGCGACAGCGCGGATGCCGCATCCGGACCGCCGGTCAACATGCGCGGCATGATCCTCAAGGATTTCTCCTCCAGCATGGCCGGCGACTTCGGCGGAAAATTCGTCTTCAACGACGTCCCCCTGTGGAGCTCGGTCAAAGCCGGCACGCTCATCGTCCTCTCCACGGGCAACACCGAGTCGGAGGATCTCGACGGCTCGGATTTCCTGCTGCGGGTGAACCTCGGCAACACCACCCTGTTCACCTACGGTGGGGGCACCTTCGACATCCTCGCCACCGACATGGTCATGCTGAAGGCGGCCAATACCGGCGTCAGCGGCGTCGCCGGCGGGATCCACGCGCTTGCCATGGGAACCGCGGGGACGCAATACACGGCATTCACGGGCAAGCGGCTGCGCTCGTCGAACGCCCTCACAGCCAACCGCTCCTTCGGCCACGTGCTCAACTCGAACGCCGCGGCGGCCGACTTTTACACCAGCGGCCAGGCATCCGACGCCCGGACCCTCACGTTCGGCTCCGGGAACACCGCGGCCAACACGTCGTTCATCACCTCTCTCCGGAACCTCGACCAGACACCGCCGGTCCTCACGCTCAACGGCAGCGCGCAGGTGAACCTCAACATCGGCTCGACCTACGCCGAGCCGGGTGCAACCGCGGTCGATGCCAGGGACGGCGTCCGTCCCGTCACGATTTCCGGGGGCGTGAACACAGCCGCAGCCGGCACCTACACGCTCACCTACTCGGCCTCCGACGCCGCCGGAAACACGGCCACCGCCGCACGCACGGTCATCGTGTCCGTTCCGGCCGCCCCCGGAATCAGCGCAGCCGGTTCGCCGTCCGTGCTCCACACCGTTTACGGCGAGGCCTCCGCAAGCGGTTCGTTCACCCTCTCCGCAACCAACCTCACGGCACCCGTCACGGTCACCGCGCCGGAGGGATTCGAGGTCGGCCTGAATGCGGACGGCACCTTCTCCGCGACGCTTCCCGTCGGCGGCACGGGAACCCTCCCTGAAACAACCGTGTTCATCCGCCTCGCCGCCGGCGCGCCTGCCGGCATCTACACGGGCGACATCACGCTGGAAACACCGGGCGCCCCCACCGCAACCGTGACCCTCGCCTCATCCCTCGTCGAACTCCGTGCGGCGACCATCACCGGACTCGCAGGAGCCGGCAAAACCTACGATGGCTCGGCCGTCGCCGCCGTCACCGGAACTCCCGTCCTCGTCGGCATCCTTCCGTCGGACACCGGATCGGTGAGCTTGGGCGGCATCCCGTCCTTCACCTTCAGCGACCCGAATGTCCAGTCCGGCAAACCCATCACCGCCGCCGGATTCACCCTCACGGGCTCGGCCGCCGCCAACTATCTGCTCTCCCAGCCGGAGGGTCTTTCCGCGGACATCATCCCGGCGGCACTCGCGAACATGCAGGTGGACTTCACGCCGTCGCCCGGCGGTGGCTACCACGCAAGTGCCTCCGGGGTCGGCGGATTCTCCTTCATCTACGGCGGACGAGACATCACCGGATTCGCCGATTCCTCCACCGCACCCACCGCACCCGGATTCTACATTGTCACGGCCACCTCGACCGATCCGAACGTCACCGGCAGTGCAAGCCACGACTTCTTCATCGCCGGCCTCCTGCCGGCGGACGATGACGTTGTCGGGACGAGCAGCGGAGGAACGGTCGCCATTCCCGCGGAGGAACTTCTGGCCAATGACCGCTGGATTGATGACACGGGGGCCCTCCGCACGGACGGCCTCACCGTCACCGGCGTGACCGGGGAAGGCGTCACCCTCGCCGGAAGCACGATCCACTTCACACCCGGCGCGACGGAGGATGACTCGTTCACCTACACCGCCGGCGCCGGATCCTACAACGGGCAGGCCGCCGTCTCGGTGTCGGTCACCCGGCCGCTCGTGCTGCGCATCGAAAGCATCGGCACCCCGACGCGTGATTCCGGGGGCGACGCGACCACGGTCACCCACCGACTGGGTGTGCCGCCCGGCGCCACCTGCGGGATCGAATACACCACAAGCTTGTCCGGCCCGTGGATCCCCGCAGGTGAGTTCACCGGAGACCCCGGGGGCAACCTTGATGTCACGATCACCGTGCCCGGCGACCGCAGCGAAGAATTCCGCCGCGGCATGTTCTTCCGCATCCGGAAATAGCCGGACGGACGCTCCACGGGATTCTCCCTTGCGGTTCTCCCGCGCGTCCGTATCGTCCCCGCCCATGCCCACACTTTTCGATCCCGTTCAAATCGGTGCCTTGCACCTGCCCAACCGCATCGTCATGTCGCCCCTCACCCGCTGCCGCGCTTCGGCCGGACGCGTGCCGAACGACCTCATGCGCGAATATTACGCACAGCGCGCGTCCGCCGGACTCATCCTCACCGAGGCCACCTCGGTCTCGCCCATGGGCGTCGGCTACCCGGACACCCCGGGTATCTGGTCGGAGGAACAGGTCGCCGGCTGGAAGCGCATCACGCAGGCGGTGCACCAAGCCGGCGGACGCATCCTGCTCCAACTCTGGCATGTCGGACGCATCTCCGATCCCTCGTATCTCGACGGACAACTCCCCGTCGCGCCCAGCGCCGTCGCCGCCGGCGGCCATGTGAGCCTGTTGCGCCCGAAACGCCCGTTCGTCACGCCCCGCGCGCTGGAACTGGACGAAATCCCCGGCATCATCGCCGCCTACCGCAAGGGGGCGGAGAACGCCAAGGCCGCCGGCTTCGACGGCGTCGAGATCCACGGAGCCAACGGCTACCTCCTCGACCAGTTTTTGCAGGACAGCACGAACAAGCGCACCGACGACTACGGCGGTCCCGTCGAGAACCGCGCGAAGCTCATGCTCGAAGTGACCGATGCCTGCACGGACGTCTGGGGCGCCGACCGCGTCGGCATGCACCTCGCGCCGCGAGGCGACGCGCACGACATGGGCGACTCCGACCCCGCGGCGACCTTCGGTTATGTCGCCCGCGAGCTGGGACGGCGTAAAATCGCCTTCCTCTGCACCCGCGAGGCGCTCGGACCCGGACGGCTCTCGCCCGACCTGAAAAAGCTTTTCGGCGGACCGCTCATCGCAAACGAGCAGTTCACCTTCGAGACCGCCACCCGCGAGATCGGGGAAGGCCGCGCCGACGCCGTCGCCTTCGGAAAGCAGTTCATCGCCAACCCCGACCTCCCGAAACGCTTCGCCACCGGCGCCCCGCTCAACGAGCCGAACCCCGAAACTTTCTACGGCTCCGGGCCCGAAGGCTACACCGACTACCCCGCGCTTTGATCCGCCCCTCTGTTCACAGCTAAGGCCCCGGACCTCCTTGGTCTGCCCAAAGCCTCACACATCACAATACGGGAGCGTATTATCGTTTGCGTCCCCGCGGGTGGCATGGTATTCTTTATCAAGTCAGTGTTGTTTCTCGGAGTTCAGCACTCGGACCGTTGGTTTGAATGAAGAAAAATTGTCTGCAGTGCGTCCGACATTGGGCGGGTCTGTTCGTTTGGTGCGTGTTGGCGTTGTCCTCCACGGTCCAGGCGAAGCTGGGCATCGAATACCAGACGCCGCTGGGCAACCCGGATGGAGCCGTGGCCGACCCCGCCAGCCGCAAGAAATACCTCATCCAGCGCGACCAGTTCGCGATTTCCTACAATGACGCCAAACGTCAGGCGAACTGGGTGAGTTGGAGCTATTCGCTCTGCGACGACGGCCCGGTCAAACGCACCGACGCATGGGCCGTGGAGGAGATGTTGCCCCCGAAATTCTCCAAAATCGGAACCGCGAGTTTCGGACCCGGGTGGGACAGGGGGCACATGTGTCCTTCCGCCGACCGCCGCTCGAGCAGGGACGACAACAGGCGCACCTTCCGCATGAGCAACGTCATCCCGCAGGCCTCGCAGAACAACCGGCGAGTGTGGTCCAACTTCGAGAACTACAGCCGCTCGCTCGCCGCAAACGGCGACGAGGTCCTCGTGATCACCGGCCCCGCGCAATTCACCGGGGAACGGCTTGCCAACAAAATGGCCATCCCCTCCTCCCTGTGGAAAATCGTCGTCCAGATCCCCGATGCGGCCAGTCCCACGCCGGCCAACGAGCGCATCACCGAGGACGCACGGGTCATCGCCATCCTCACGCCCAATGTGAACACCGGCCTCGGCCCCTGGCAGAACTACATCACCTCCATCGAGGAAATCGAGAAGGTGACCGGCCTGGACTTCCTCACCGACATTGATCCGTCGGTCGCCACCTACCTGAAGAATGTCGTGGATACGGGCCGCGGACCGAACACCCCGACCGTCGTGACCACCTTCGAGCCCGTGCTCGGGGCCCCGGGCACCACGGTGAACATCTCGGGCTACAACTTCGGCGACTCCCCCGAGGTGTGGTTCAACGGGGCCGCGGCTCCCGTCACCGCCGTCGGCAGCAACAACCTCACCGTCACCGTGCCGGAGGACGCAACCTCCGGGCCCATCACGATCACGGGTCCGGATGGCACGGACACCAGCCATGAGGACTTCACGGTGAGCGACACCGGGGACACACCGCATCCGGGCATGGCCGTGGCAACCCGGACCCGGGGAGCGGACAAACTCCTCGCTGTCACGGGAGGCACCCGCAACGTCCGGCATCACGTTCCGTGGTCCCGGTTGCGGACGGATCCCCCGGCATTGTAAGCCGCTCCGCTTGTCCCATCCCCAAGGTAGGGCGGGAACATTTGCACTATCCCGCGTTCGCACTCCCCGGCAACCGGGGCCGCGGTTTGCGCGCCGCGACCGCAAGCACGACAAGGCTGCCAACCACGAGGAGCGCATAATCCCACCCGACCGGAAGCCATCCCCAACCGCCGCCGAAGTGCCCGAGCATCGAAATGGCGGCCATGCCCGCCCCGTAGGGGATGAGCCAGAACAACCCGTCGAGATCGAGGTCCTCGTGCGGGGAGCGGATCATTTTCACCACGACAAACACCATCCCGAGAATCGCAAGGAGGCCGTAACACACGCGGTTCGTCTGCCATCCGCACCAATAGACAATGAGGTTCGCCGCGAGGAAGGTGACCGCCGCGAACAGCCTCGGCGCGGGCAGGCGGAACGGACGCTCGACATCCGGAGCCGCCCGCCGGAGCGCGATCAGCGAGGGCGGACCGAACGCAAGCGAGATGATCTGGATGGAGCTGATGAAGCTGACGATCGACTGCCACGTCTGCGAGGGCGCAAAGAACACAAGCCCGACCGCAAAGTTGACAAAGATCGCCAGCGCGGGAACCCCGCGCCGAGTCAGCACCGTGAAGGCCGGCGGAAGCTGCCCGTTGCGCGCCATCGCATAGGGCAGGCGCGCGGCGGCGCCGGTGAAGACGAGCCCGCATCCGCCGGGCGAGACGATGGTGTCGATGAGGATGAGCTTCACGAGCCAGAACAAACCCGCCCCGGCTGCGAGCGTCACGAACGGTCCCGTATCGACATGGCTGGAAAGGCCCGACCATCCATGCGCAAGACTCTGCGCCGGCAACGCGCCGAGGAACGCGATCTGGATGAGGATGTAGATGGCGCCCGTGATGAGCACGGACCCCACGAGCGCCAGGGGAATGTCGCGCGCGGGATTCTTCGCCTCGCCCGCCAGTTCGATGGCCGTGCGGAATCCGAGCATCGCAAACAGCGTCCCACCCGTGGACACCGCGGCGAAGACCCCGTTCCACCCGCCGGGAAGAAACCCGCCGAAATCGTTGAAATTCCCGCTGTGGAAGGAAACGGACAGCAACGCGACCGGGATCAGCACGGGAATGATCGCCTTCCAGATCGTGAGGATTTTGTTCGATTCGCCGAGCCAGCTCACACCGAGCAGGTTGATCGCCGACATCAAAAGCAGGAGAAACGCCGACACCGCCATCCCAAGCGGCGCGAGGGAGCGGATGCCGTCCGTGTTGGACACAAGACCCGGAATGAAGTCGGAGAGATACCGCACCATCGCCTGCACTTCGATCGGGGCGACCGCCACGTAGCCCAGCCAACACGCCATGCCCGCCAGAAACCCCGCAAGGTTCCCGTGCGAAAAATAGGAGAACCGCGCCAAGCCCCCGGCAACGGGAAACGCCGCACCCAGCTCCGCATATACAAGGGACAGCACAAGCGCCGCCCCGATGCTGATCAGCCAGCTGAGGATCGCCGCGGGACCGGCAAGCTGCGCGGCATACATCGCGGCGAAAAGCCAGGCGGAGCCGATGACGGCGCTCACCGAAACGCACAGAAGCGGGAAGAGTCCGAGCTGACGGCGCAGGGGATGGGCCATGGAGTGACCGGCGCAGCCTAAAGCAGATTCGAAAATGTCATAGCTCATTTTCCTGCGGGCGGTAGGGTCGGCTGGCCTCAGCCGACCTCGGGCGCGTGAGGCCACACGCCCCTACCAAACGACTGTGTCGATGCCCACGGTGTTGCTTAAACCGCTCTGGCGGCCGGCCCATGAATAACGAAAGCCGCAAGCGCGGAAGATGTTGTCGCGGGGTCGCAGGCATAGTATGCGACAACGCTCGCCATGCCGTTGACGAACACCGCTCCACCCGCCGGAAACGCCGCCGCAACGGACGCGGTCATCCGCGCACGCGGCGTGACGAAGATCTTCGGCGGCTCCCCGGCGCTGCAGGGACTCGACCTGGAAGTGCACCCCGGCGAATGCGTCGGCCTGCTCGGACCCAACGGCGCGGGCAAATCAACATTCATCGGCTGCCTCTACGGCGTCGTCCTCCGCAGCGGCGGCGACCTCGAGGTGTTCGGATTCGATCCGGCGGCGGACTCGCGTTCCATCAAACGCCGCCTCGGCGTGGTTCCGCAGGAGAACGCCCTCGATGAGGAGTTGACCGTCGTCGAGAACATGCAGCTCTACGCGCGCTTTGGCGGACTCGGTCGCGACGAGGCGCTGCCGCGCATCACGGAGCTCCTCGAGCACATGTCGCTCGACCACAAACGCGACGCCACGATCCGCACGCTCTCGGGCGGCATGAAACGGCGGCTCGCGTTCGTCCGCGCCCTGCTGTCCGATCCCGCCCTGCTCATCCTCGACGAACCGACCACCGGACTCGACCCTGCCGTGCGCCACCTTCTTTGGGAGAAGGTCCTCTCGTTCCGCAAGGCCGGGAAGACCGTGCTCGTGACGACCCACTACATGCACGAGGCCGAATTGCTGTGCGACCGCATCGTGATCCTCAACCGCGGCACCGCCGTCGGTGCAGGCACGCCGAAAGGACTGATCGATAAGGAGGCGCCGGGCTACGTCGGCATCTTCCCCGCCGGGAGCGAGGGGAATCTGCGCGCGGCGATGGACCCGGACTGGCAACTCTTCCACCAGGGCCACCAATGCTGCGTGCGCGCGCCGCGCATCGAGGACCTTATCGTCCTGCAGCAGAACGCGGGACTTCCGGCCCTGCAACTGCGTCCCTCGAACCTCGAGGACGTGTATCTCAAACTCACCGGCATGGAGCTCGACGCCGATGAATGAGCTCCTCACCTCGCTGCGCCTGGCATGGCATGTCGTCGCGCGCAACTGGATCGTCTACCGCAAGGACTTCCTCGCGAACATTTCGCCCACGCTCGCCGACCCCGCCCTCATGATGACCGCGCTCGGCTTCGGCCTGTCGCCGTTCATCGGACAGATCCAGGGCCTGAGCTACGCGCAATACCTCGCGCCGGGCATGATCGCCACCACCGCCCTGTTCACCGCGTTCTTCGAATGCAGTTACGGATTTTACGTGCGCATGACCTTCGAGTCCGTCTTCAAGGCGATGCTCACGACGCCCATCGGCGTGCGCGAAGTCGTCATCGGCGAATTCCTGTGGGTGTTCATCCGCGCCGGACTCATGGGCGGCGGCGTGGGCCTCGTGCTGCTCGTGATGGGCCTGCTTCCGAATCCCTGGGCCGTGTTTGTCTTTCCGTTCATCGCTGGCCTCCTCGCCGTGCCGTGCGGGGCCATCGGACTGCTCGCCGCCGCGAAGGTGCGCAACATCAACCAATTCCAGACCGTCTATTCCTTCATCATCGCGCCGATCTACTTCCTCTCCGGCATCTTCTTCCCGCTCGCAGACCGCCCCATCCTCGGCGTCATCGTCCAGATCTCCCCGTTCTACCACGGCGTGAAGCTCCTGCAGATGTGCGCCTGGGGCCGCTGGACCGTCGGCGAAGTCCTCACCCAGATCGTCATCCTCCTCGCCTTCAGCCTCGTCCTCGGCCTCTGGGCCTCCCGCAAAATCCAAGCCAAGCTGACGACTTAACCCGCCCCATCCCGCCGGCCCCATCCCCGTCAGGCGGCCCCGTCACGCCGTAGCCGTCCGCCGCGGCGGAAGCGTAGGCGGATCACCCATAAACCTCGCGGCGATGGCCGATCACCAGCACCAACACGGTCACTCGCCCGTCATCGATCCGATAGATGATCCTGTAATTGCCCACACGAATGCGGTAACGGTCGTCCGTTCCGGCAAGCTTTCGGCATCCCGAGGGCCGGGGATCTGAAGCTAGTTTGGTCGTCGCCGCAAGGAGGCGGTCGAGCAGCGCCGCATCGCGAAGCTTCTTGAGAAACTTCTTGGAAGCGTCGCTGAAGACGACCTCCCAAGTCATGCGCGGCCCAGTTCCTTTTTGAGCTCAGCCAGCGAGGTCCAACCACCAGCCGCCTCCGCTTTGTCCGCCAAGGCGTTGTCCTCGATGTCCTCAAGAAGCTGCATGAGTTCGGCCCGCTCCTCGGGAGTGAGACGCTCGACCTTCTCCATCAGTTCAAGAACCGCGGTGCTCATGCCTGCAATCCTACCCCTCCCCCGCTCCCGACGCAAACCCGCGGCTCATGCAGCCGGATCACATTCGACTCAGCTTTCCGCTTTTCAGGTTTCCGCTTTGCCTCAGGCCCGTCTCGCAGACTCGGCTCAGCTTTCAGCATTTCAGTTTTCCAGTTCTTTGGCTTCCCCTCCAACGCCCGGCGGATGCGCGCGATGCAAGCATGGGGCGATTTCTTCAGCGCATGCTCCCAGATGCGGATCACCTGCCAACCGCGGGCGCGGAGTTCGCGGTTCACGCGCCGGTCGCGGGCCATGTTGTCCTCACGCTTCTTGTCCCAGAACGCACGGTTCGTCTTCGGCCGCGTGTAGCACGTCGGACGCCCGTGCCAGAAACAGCCGTCTGCGAGCACAGCTACCTCCTACCAATCAACCTTCGGGTCAAAACGATTGCCTGCCTCGTCGACAATTACGCCATCGGGGTGAACCGTCACCGGCACAATGTATTCCTCCACGGTCATCGCATCATCGAAGTCTCTCTCGCCATCCATGAACTGTTGGAGCCGAGTCATCAGATCATCGGCGATTTCCTTCTGGGCCTCCAACTCGGTGTCAAAAACAAGATAGCGATCATCAATACGAATTATCGGCACTGGTCCCTCGCAGAGGGTGTCGATAAGAATGCAAAAGCCATCCTGCGATTTCTGAGGAGTTCGATGACTCATAATGCCACTACACCTGGCCAGGACGGCTTATGTCGGCAAGCCATCACTTCCGTTGCAACCACGGGCTTGTTTTCTGCTAGAGCGCCGGCACACCAACAGTGCGGAGATATTCGTAGGTGCTATCGTAGTAAGCCGGCGATCGCGTGGGATCTCGCTCGTCACCAGTAGGAACAAAGATGGCCATGCCTTGCCGGGCCCGAGTGAGTAGCACTCGGTAAGCGTTTAGGAGGTATTGCTGTGCGTTAGGTTTGTTTACGCTTTGCCAGCGACTGCCGCGAAAGTTGTGGTAGTTCCATTCGCCTCCAACATGGCGCAAGTCAGCGTCCCAAGTAACGCAGGCCCAGTCGAGTTCGAGCCCCTGCACCTGAAACTCTGTGGCGACGTCTTCCATGTAAAAACTCGAACGCGTGTCGGAGGCGTCGTTGAGAAACCAGTGGATCGGATTGACGTCAACCCGAATATCGATGGCGTGAGGCTTCAACCGCTGGGCGGAGGAAGAAGCAACAATACCAAACCGTTCGGAGCCGCGCGCTTGGGATCGGATCCACTCCTTGGCGGCGGCGAGATCGCGGGTCACAACGATTGGGTAGCGGCTCTGCACTTCCTGCAGAATACGGGATGCTTCACCCTGTTCGCAGTCGAGGACAGCTTTGACAAATTTAGAAACGTTCTCTGCTCGGAAGGAGCGCATGGACACAGAGAGATGCAGAGCGCTATCTGTCTGAATGTTGGCTACACCATGCAAGCGTTCGAGGGCGTGACCAGCAGCATACTCGGAGTCGGTCAAATCAGGGGAGACGTAGACGTGCCAATCAGGGAAACTTTCGCGGACAGCATCGAGCCATGCGGAGATTCCAGCTTCGCCGCGATTGATCTCCTGACCACCACCAACTAGGCAAATGATCACGGACCAATCGCGATGGCGGTCCATACAGGAAATGAGGAATTCGGGTTCAGACTGAGAGAAGCCGGGACGCTTTTTCTTGCGAGCCATGAAGTTGGCGGTCGCAGTCCTATCCCAAGCACGCTGGGCTTCGTCGAAGATGACAACGCGATCCGCAGGAGGAGCAGTAAGATCGCGGAGGCCGTCGTCACGAAAGTGATGCACGAGCTGAATAAAAGCTTTCACCTTTTGCTTCACGGCCCCCTTTCGTGGCTTTTTGGCTTGTTGGGCCAGTCGAGCGACTTCGTCACGAGTGAGGGCCTCGCGCAGGACTTCCACGAGCGGGCCATTGCCAGAAAGAAAAACAGCATGGGTCGAGGACGATTCGCGTTTCTGAGTCGCCACATTTAGGCCAACCAGCGTCTTGCCGGCACCCGGAACTCCGGTAACGAAGATGATGAGCTTGCGCTTCTCGCGTGCAGCCTCGTTGATGAGCTGCTCGACCCGAGCGGAGGTGATGCTGAGGTTGCGCGCGCCGGCGTCGTGACGCGCAATAGCATCCACGGAATGGCGGGAGTAGAGGCTTTGTGCTGCTTCGATGATGGTCGGCGTCGGCTGATAAGGTGCACGACTCCATGTATTTGCCTCGACCACTGAATGAGCATACTTACTCAGGGCAAGGTCTAGGATTTGGCGCAGAGACCGAGAATTGGCACGGACTGGAGGGTGGACGCCATCCGCGTGAGGTTCGGTCAAAGCTTCGTCGAAATGAGCGGATTCCGTGGCCACGAGAATGGGAACGATCGGCGCGCGATGGCTGGCTCGATGGAAATTCTTCAGATCGAGGGCGTAGTCCCACGCTTGATTGATATGCGCGCGCTGATGACTCGCTTCGCCCACCTTAAACTCGATAGGGCAAATCACGCTGGGTGTCACAAGAACGGCGTCGATACGGCTTCCGATTCGCGGAACGTCAAACTCCAGAAAGACTCTCCCGACTATACCCGACAAGCTCTTCTGCAAAATAGCGATCTGCACCTCCCACGCGTCGCGTTGCTCTATTGTCAGCGGGAACTGGCCGTTGGAAGCCATTGTTCCAAGAATTGAACCGGGCGAAGCAACGAGAAGGTCGGCCACCTCAGCAGAGTAATAAGCCGCAGGAGTCGCACGGGCTTGGATGGCATTATCAGGAGACTGGTTCACGGCTCAAGGTAAGTATGAATCTCTTGAGTTCGGGGTTGCCAGCAAATCAGGAATTAGAACCCTTTAGGGCGCCTTACCTTCCCCGCTCAGCGGCCTCTTGGATAGATCGCATTCCGGCTTCCTGCATCCGTGGCAGTGCAAACTGCGTGAAGACCAACACACACATCGCGAACCCGCACAAAGCGACGAGGGGAAGCAACCACGGGCGACGGATACCTCGGATGAGCTGCCCGATGAAACTAATCACGAAGATGAACAGGCCGGCGAGGATCCAAACTTGAGGAGTCATGGGGAAGACACCGTGGCTTTTACGGATTCCACGCCCCCGAGGCGAGCCTCTTCCGACAAGTCCGCACCAACCCGGAAACCTGAAGGCGGAAGGATGAAAACAGATCCGCCTGCGCAAAATGACTCGGGCGATCCGCCCCGTGCAGCTTCAGGCAGCGGTGAGCTCGCAGAGATGCCGCGATTTCCGACCGGACAACGCCGACCGTCCAGCACCGCAGCCCCCGCCCCATGCATGCTGAAAATTCAGCATGCATCCATGCCCCATCCCCGGACGTCTCCAACAGGCGGAGGGATGCACCTGGTTTGTCCAGCCATCGGCAGAAGCGCTTGTTGCTGCGACCCCGACGACCGGATCATGGGCTCTCTTCCGTGCTGCCGGGTTGCCGAGCGCCGGCAGCTTGTCCGGTGTCCGAGCGGATGTCCCCCGGATCCCACGGCGGACACAACGGGCTTTGAGAAATTCCGCACACCCGAGGCGGGCCTCTTCCGGGAAGCCCGCACACCCCGCCGCAGCCCCCGCCCCATGCATGCTGAAATTTCAGCATGCATGCGAACACCCGCCCCCCGGTTTGCTCGATCCGACGGCTTCATGCCTCAACATCCCGGCACTTCTGATCCAGCAGGGCTTTGATGGCTTGGACGGTTTGAGGCTCTATGCGTTGGTTCGATTCCTCGCCGCTGAAAGCTTTTGTGACTTCGCTGCCACTGACCACGCGCAGGTCGCTGGCACCGCGTCGATGCACCATCCATCCCGGCAAGGCGAGAACCGGTTTGGCGATGATCGGCGTGGCGAGTTCCTTGGACAGCCACGCGCCGAGGTGCTTCGCCCGCTCGCGGGCATTTTTGATCCCCCAATCTTCCTCACCCCACGGATAGACGAGGCGCTGGCCGTTGAAGGTCACTTCGTGGCCGCCTTTGTCTTTCCGCTTCCGGCGTGTCTTGGTCTCGATGGCGAACAGACCGCCCGTCCCCACAACCACATGATCCACGTTGAATGGCTTGGCGCCGGGATTGTCGTGGAATTCGACATCGTGAAAAACGGACCATCCCTTGGCCAGCAACTGGTTGAGCTCCTCGCCGACCGCCCTCTCACCGAGAAATCCGAGGTAGTGATCCCGGCGGAGTTCAGCGCGCTTCTCGAAATGAAGCGCCCACCAGATCATTGCGGCAAGCATCAGAGCGATGAACACGGAACCTGCCAGCCACGAGTTGGTGAGCGCCTGATACACACTAATGCCGAACAACACTGTGATGCCCATCAGCCACAGGATCGCTTCTGTCATTTTGTCATCGAACTCCTCGAGTTTGACGCGGAGCGATTCCCCCGGCGGACGCAGGCCACGTTTGGTGAACGGAAGTTTGGTGTCCTGATAGGCCAGCTTCTTCCGCCAACTCAACAACCCGAGAAGGAGAAACATCGTAAGGGTTGCGACCGCCATCGAAATTGCGATGTTCCAATGATCCATAGATTACCTTTCCCCTCGACCTCCTGCCGCTTGTCGAGTCGTCAGCAGGAGCACCTGTTGCCACCGATTCCTCCAACAGACCCAGAGGTCAATTTCGTGCCACCCGAATGCCAGAACACCGGCGACCAGCCCATTGTCCGAAATGATGTCATCAGGCTTCATGGGGAAGACAACGTGGCTATTACGGACTCCACGCACCCGAGGCGAGCCTCTTCCGACAAGTCCGCTCCCCGCCGCAGGGCCGCCCCATGCATGCTGAATTTTCAGCATGCATCCAAACCCCGGTTTGCACGAAGCGGCGCCAATTCAGCGGGCCAACCAGGATCAGAAGCGCCCCGGATGCAAAGGCTGTGGCGATCCATGCGTGGCCATGGTTCATGCGGAATCTCCTCCCCGTCGGCACCCCCCGTTTGTCCAGCCAGCCGTGCTGAGGAGCCGCGCGGATGTCGCCCGTGCACCGCCCTCCTCCAAAAAGCATCGCGCCCGTCCATGCATGCTGAATTTTCAGCATGCATCCCTGTCCCGAAATCCCGGTCAGTCACGACAAGCACCGGCGTTACCCCCATTGTCGAACCGTCAGCCGGAATGCGTGCTGCCACCGATCCCACCAGCTCTGTGCTCCTTTCCGAGCCGCCAAAATGGCGGGGACCCGTCCGGTGCCCGAAATGATTTCCCCGGGCTTCATGGGCGAGACGCCGCGGCATTGAAGAACTCCAGGCGCCCGAGGCGAGCCACTTCCGACAAGCCCGCGCATCCCACCACAGCCCCGCCCCAGGCATGCTGAAATTTCAGCATGCCTCCGAACACCCGGCTCCCGGTTTGCGCGAGGCGACTGTTCCGAAGCGACGGATGGCGGGGGATGGCTGTGGCGGAAATTGTGACCCCCATGAGCACGGTGCAGGAGATCGGGAAGACCCTCGATAAGTTGCCGAGGCTGGAACGATTGAAGCTCCACGGCGACCCGCCCGGTCCGATCGGGCGCAAACCGGAGGATCTTGAGTTGCAGCGGGCCGGACTGGAGAAGTTCTTCGCCGGCGACACACCGGAAGATGCCGCCTATGACCGACTTCAGCGCGGGCGACAGCGTGGCGGTTGAATTCCCCTACTCGGACTTGCAGGGCCGGAAGCGCAGACCGGGCGATCTCCCCGCGCAGCCTCAGGCAGTGGTGAGCTCGCAGGGATGCCGCGATTTCCGACCGGACGAAGTTGACCGGCCACCACCGCAGCCACCGCCCCATGCATGCTGAAATTTCAGCATGCATGCGAACGCACGCTCCCGTTTTGCGCGCGGCGTCCGCCAAGGGTTGCGGGCGACAGGTGTCGGGATCGGTGAAAGATGAAATGCGCGCCGGAGCGCAATCAGCCGACAAGCTTGTCGTTCGGCATGAAAACCGATCCACACCCACTCGACAATTGATGACTCGGGTTGCCATCCGTTGGCGCGGTAATGAATGCCGATCCGCCCCGCGCAGCTTCAGGCAGCCGTGAGCTCGCGGAGATGCCGCGATTTCCGACCGGACGCTGTTGGCCGGCCACCACCGCGGCCGCGGCCCCGCCCATGCATGCTGAAAATTCAGCATGTCTGCGAACACCGAACCCCGGTTTGCGCGATCAGTCCCACCCCGCCCTCAACACCGCCCGTGCCTGCGCCCTGCGTCATCACCCGGGAAATCTTCAGATCGCCCGACAATATGTTGAATTTTCAGCACGCATGGAGCGCCCGAGCGAACCCCGGCATGGGGGGATGCACCCTCGTTGTCCGATCCGCGTTGATGACAATCGTCCCCCGGGCGGCTTCCCGCGAAGCCTCACCACCTCAAACGACGAAAACGGGTCCCGCCCGCATTCATCCATGCATGTTGAATTTTCAACATGCAACTTGACGTCCACCGCATGCATGCTGACAGTTCGGCATCCATGAGTTCCCCCGGCCTTCCGGACGATCTCAGCATGCGCGAGCGGCAGGCGTTGGAGATTCTCATCCGGCTGGGCCGCGGCACGGCACGTGATGTCCAGCGCGGGCTGCCCGAGGCGCCGACGTATTCGGCGGTCCGGTCGATTCTCCGCATCCTCGTGGGGATGAAGCTGATCGCCAAGGAGAACGTCCGGGGCCGCGATCATTTCCGTCCGTCGGTTCCGGTGGCCCGGGCGCGCCGCGGCGCACTGCAGGAGGTGGTGAAGCGTTTCTTTGCAAACTCACCCGCGGAGGCGGCCTGCGCGCTGCTTGGAGGGGACAACGTCCGGCTTTCCGCCGACGAAGCCGGCAGGCTCATGAAACTCATCCGGGAGGCGCGGGGGAAATGAACGGCCGGCGTCCAAACTTCCGCTGTTCCCCTGGAACCGTCCCTGCCACCGGCCGGCGGATTGCCAGGCGGTGCGTTGATGCGAGGATGCGGCGGTGAACACGGTCGAACGGGCGGAGGCCATCGCGGAGGCGGCGGTGCCATTCACGGCGCTGCTCGGGCCGACGCGGCCGGCGGACCTGCTGGCATGGGTTGAGGCGGAACTCGGGAATCGCGGGGCGCTCGACGGATGGGTCCCGCACGGCGCGGGCAAATCGAAGGCCACCGCCCCGGCGGCGATCCTGCATGTGGTGAGCGGCAACACGCCGCACGCAGCGCTGCAAAGCCTGGTCGGGGGACTCCTGCTCGGCAGCCGCAATCTCGTGAAGCTGCCGCGGGGGGGACTGATCGAGGTGGATGAATTTGCCGGGCGCCTGCCGGAGGCGCTGCGCGCGCTTGTGGAAACTTCGGAAACGATGCCCGACGACTGGCTGATCCGGGCGGACGCGGTGATCGTTTACGGCTCGGACGAGACGGTCGCGTCGCTGCGGGCGCGCGTCCCTGCCGGCAGGACCTTCCTCGGCTACGGCCACAAGGTGAGCCTCGGCATCGTGTGGGACGACCCGGGCTTCGATTCCTGCCCGGACGCCGCACGGGATGCGTCGCTGTTCGACCAGCAGGGCTGTCTCTCGCCGCATGTGTTCTATGTGAGGGAGGCACGGCCGGGGTTCGCCCGCGAATACGCCGAAACGCTGGCGGGCGAAATGGACAAGTTCAACCGCACCCACCCGCGCGGTCCTCTCACCGTGGAGGAGAAGGCCGAGATCGCGAACCTCCGCGCCGCCTACCGCTTCCGGGCGGCCGGCGACCTTCGGGTGGGTCTGTGGGAGGGCGGCGCGCAGATGGATTGGACGGTGATCTACGAGGAAGACTCATGGTTTCCGGCCTCGTGCCTGAACCGTGTGATTTTCGTCAAACCGCTGCCCGAGGACATGGCCTCGGCGATCGGCCCGGCGGCGGACCACATCGGCGCAGTCGGGCTCCAGCCCTGCACGGAAGAGCTGGCGGACCGCTTCGGGGCGCTGCGGCCCTCGCGGTTTTGCCCGGTGGGAAGGATGCAGGAACCCCCGTGGACCTGGCACAATGGGGGGACCGCCCGGCTGGCCCCCCTCGTCAAGTGGGTTGATTTCGAGCCGTAGGACGGCTTGACTGTCGGCTCGCATGGCCAAAGAGGAATCCATTCCCGCGGAAGGTGTCGTCGTCGAGGTGCTCCCCGGCACGATGTTCCGCGTGAAATTGCCCAACGGTGTCGTCGTCCTCGCGCACATCGGCGGGAAGATGCGCAAGCATTTCGTCCGCATCGTCCCCGGCGACAAGGTGCAGGTGGAAATCTCCCCCTACGACCTCGGCAAGGCGCGGATCACCTACCGCGAGAAATAGGCCGCCGCCAAGGCGCCCGTGCAGGCAGGGACACGATTCCCGTTTCCTGCGGAATTTTTTTGAACGGATCGGGGGCCCGGTTGTCAGTCCCCCTATGGAAAAGGCCACCGCCATTGTTTCGTCCAGCTCCGGAGTGAATGTCTTCTTGGCCACCCGGTTGGCCAATGCCGTGAAGCACATGCGTTCGATCGTCCTGCTCAAGGCGGGCAACCGTTTTGCAGACGCCCGGAACATCCTCAGCGTGGTCGCCCTCTGCGCCACGCTCGGAAGCCCGATCGACATCGGCGCCTTCGGCGAGGATGAGCGCGACGCGGCCCAAGCCGTGGAGCAGATCCTCTCGGAGTGGTCCGGCAACATGGAAGCCGGCGTTGTCACGAAGAAGGTGGTTTAGATACTCCCGCCAAAGGTGGGGCCGGGCGTCCCCGACCGGCCGGGATGCTTTTTCAGTCATCAGCGGACCGCGGCTTCCCCGCCCGAACCAAGCTCCTACCTGTCGCACTCGCCCATCACGAAATCGATGCTGCCGAGGATGGCGGGCACGTCGCTCACGTAGTGTCCGGGCAGGATGAGCTGCAGGATGCTGAGGTTGGCGAAGGACGGGGCGCGGATCTTGAGGCGGTAGGGAACCCCCCCGCCCTGGCTGTTGATGTAGAACCCGAGCTCGCCCTTCGGGTTCTCGGCGCCGAAGTAAACCTCGCCGACGGGGGCGTCGATGCCCTGCGTCGTGATGATGAACTGGTGGATGAGTTCCTCCATTTTCGTCATCACATCGGTCTTCGGCGGAAGGACGTTCTTCGGGTCGTCCACATGAATCGGCCCCGAGGGCATGCGGTCGAGAACCTGCGTGAGGATGCGCACGCTCTGGCGGATCTCTTCCATGCGGACCAGATAACGGTCGAAGCAATCCCCGACGGTGCCCACGGGGACATCAAACTCGTATTGCTCGTAGCCGAGATACGGATGGACCTTGCGCAGGTCGTGGTCCACCCCGGAGCCGCGCAGGTTCGGTCCGGTGAGGCCGTAGGCGATGGCGTCCTCCTTGGTGATGATGCCGACATCGCGTGTGCGGTCGAGCCAGATGGGATTCCGGGTGAGGAGCTTGTCCACCTCGTCGAGGCTGGGCAGGAGGTCGTCGATGAACGCCCGCACCTGCCGGTCGAAACCATCCGGCATGTCGTGCGTCATGCCGCCGATGCGCGTGAAGGACGTGGTGAAGCGCGCGCCGGTCAACTGCTCGCTGAGGTTGTAGATCACCTCGCGGTGACGGAACGTGTAGAGGAAGACGGACATGGCGCCGATGTCCATCGCGTAGCATCCGATGCCGAGCAGGTGGGACGAAATGCGGGCCAGCTCGCAGCAAAGCACGCGGATCGCCTCACCGCGCGGCGGAAGACGCCAGCCCATCAGCTTCTCGACGGCGAGCGCATAGGCGACGTTGTTGGCCAGCGGCGCAAGGTAGTCCAGACGGTCCGTGTAGGGCACGAACTGGTTGTATTGCATGTTCTCCGCGATCTTCTCGTCGCCACGGTGCAGGTAACCGATGTCGGCATCCGCCCTCGTGATGATCTCCCCGTCGAGCTCGAGCAGGATGCGCAGCACCCCGTGTGTCGAGGGGTGGGACGGACCCATGTTGATCGTCAGCGTCTCGCCGAGCAGCTCGCCTTTCTCGCGCGCATCCTCCAGGACGGCGCGGCTCCGGGCGGCGGGATCGGGGGACTCGATGACGGTGGACATGAGGGGGATTGTTACGTTTCGACGGGGGGTTTGGCAACTTCCCGCCGCTGCGCCAGCAGGGTGAGGCGCGGCCACCACCACACGATCCGCCCGTCCTCGCGCCCGAGGTGGAACACCCGCCGGGCCTCCTCCGGGGCGTTTTCGATGAGGTCGAGCACCTGCGTGCGGTTGGCATCGCTGGTGGCGGCGGTGCGGAAATACCATTCGACATCGGGCTGTTTGAACGGCGTGCATTCGCAGCGCGTCACGTCAAACCCGGCCGCCGTCGCCGCGGCGCGCCATTGCGAGGGCGTCAAGAACCGCCCGTGGCTCGGGTCGCGGAGTTTTTCCACCCGGTGGATCCATTCCTCCGCCTCCGGCGCGTCATCCGGAGCGGACCCGTCGATGACCATCAACCATCCTCCGGGACGCAGCACGCGATGCGCCTCGGCGAGGAAGGAGGGCGCGCTGCTGAAATGGTGGGCGGCCACACGGCAGGTCACGAGGCCGAAGCTGCCATCCGCGTAGGGCAGCTCCTCGGCCGGATGCCGGGAGGTGCGCAGCCGCACCCCGCGCTCGGATGCCAGACGTTCCGTCTGCTCCAGCATGGCCGCGGACACGTCGGCTGCCGTCACGTCCAAACCGCGGCCGGCGAGATGGACCGCCGTGTGGCCGGCGCCGGTGGCGATGTCCAAGGCGGGGTCGAGTTCGGACGCCGCAAAGCCGTGGAGCGCGCTCTCGACGTCCGAGACGTCGTTGAGGATGTGCGTGCTGCCATAGCTCGCGGCCTGCCGGTCGAATTGGGCCTGCGCGGCCCGCTGGGTCTCGTCGAGGTTCATGCCACCACACCGGCCGCGGCCAGTTCGTCCTCCACGCGCAAGCGCAACTGACCGCAGGCGGCATCGATGTCGTGCCCCTTCTCGCGGCGGATCGTCGCGACCACCCCGCCGGCACGCACGGCGCGCACGAATTCCTGCTGCCGCGCGGTGGACGGGCGTTCCCACGACAGGCCCTCGACGGTGTTGTAGGGGATCAGGTTGACCTTGGCGTTGAGCCGGCGCGCGTGCATGGCCAGGAGCCGCGCCTGCTCCGGCGCGTCGTTCACCCCGGCAATGAGGATGTATTCGAAGCCGAGCTTCTGCTTGCGCCGCGAGGTGAAATGCGCGCACGCATCGAACAGCTCCGCGAGCGGATATTTTTTGTTCACAGGCATGATCTGCCCGCGCACCTCGTCGGTCGCCCCGTGCAGGGAGATGGCAAGACGCACCGGCACCGGGTGCTCCGCGAGCTTCCGGATCTGCGGCGCGAGGCCGCTGGTGGAAACGGTGATGTGCCGCGCCCCGATCTCGAACCCCCACGGCGCGTTCAGAATCTCGATGGCCGTGGCCAGGTTGGCGTAATTCGCCAGCGGCTCGCCCATGCCCATGAAGACGATGTTGTCCACCCGCTCGCCCGCGGCTTTCTCGACATGGAAAACCTGGGCCGTGATCTCTCCGGGCGCGAGGTTGCGTTTCCATCCGCGGAGCCCGCTGGCGCAGAATTTGCACCCGTAGGCGCAGCCGACCTGCGTGGAGACGCAGAGCGTGCGCCGGTCGGATGTCTCGCCGTAGAGCGCGGGCGACGCCGGGATGAGCACGCTCTCGATGAACTGTCCGTCGGGGAGACGGAAGAGGAACTTGCGGGTCGTGTCCCCGGACCCGCTCATCCGCACCTGTTCGAGTTTCTCCGCGGGGAACCGCTCCGCCAACTGCCCCCGCAGGGCGGACGGCAGGTCGGTCATGGAGGCGAAATCCGCGACGCGCTTTTCATAGACCCAGTCGAGAACCTGCCGCGCCCGGTAGGGCTTGTGCCCGAGCACGCCCAACTCGCCGGTCAGGGAGGCCAGCGTCTGTCCCATCAATGGAATCACCCCCGCACCATGCCACGGCAGGAGCCCCGACACCAGCCGGCGCGCACAGCCGGCCTTGACCCCGGACGCGGGAAATCTACGGTGTGGCCCATGCGACGGGCATTCTGGACGAGACTCATTCTGGCGGTTGCGCTGCTGGGCGCAGCCGGTTGCGAAACCACCACCATGCAGCGGGTCGATCCCGCCGTGGCCGCCGCGATCGCCGCCGAGGCACCGGGCAGTTATTTCATCGGACGCCGGTATTTCAAAAAGGACTACAAAATGTGGGGCTGGGTGCGGCGACCGGGCGAACCGTGGAAGAGCGCCCAGCTCGTGATGATGAACGAGAACACCAAGCTCGCCCCGGACCGTCAGGCCGGGACGCTCGGCAGCGACAACAACCACGAATACCGGCTGCAGGGACGCTTCACCGGAGGCCAGGTTTACGAGCCGGCCAGCAACAGGTTTTATCCGGAGTTCGTGCTGACCGGTTACGAACTCGTCTCGGCGAGCCCGCCGATGATTTTCGCCGAGCGCCGGGTGCTCGACCCGAGGGTCCGCGTGCTCGCACCGCCCCTGTAGGCCAACTTTCCCAGGCCGTGACAATCCCGGGCGCCAGATCCACCCTCCTCCGCAAAGCCGGGATCCGCCTTTGCTGCACCGCGACGGCGTTCATCCTCCTCGCAGCCGGATGCAACCGTTCCGCACCCGTGAATACGGTGAGGATCGGGTTGAACCTCGAACTGACCGGGGACATTCCGACCGTCGGAACCTCGGGGAAGAACGCCTCGCAGTTGTTTTTCCAGCAGTTGAACGACGCAGGCGGTGTTCCCTTCCCCGACGGACCGGTTCCCGCCGAGCCGATCCTGCGCGACAACGCCGCCAAACCGAATCAGGCCGCCGAGATCACCCAGCAACTCATCCTCCGCAACGAAGTGGTCGCCATCGTCGGCCCCAACTCCAGCGCCTGCGCCATCCCGTCGGGCCGCATCGCCGAGGGGCTCAAGACCGTGCTGATCTCCCCGTGGTCCACCGACCCGCGAACCACGATCGACGCAACCGCCGGGGTGCCCAAACGCTACGTCTTCCGGGGGTGCATGACGGATTTGTTCCAGGCCCGCGTTCTCGCCGGCTTCGCCCTCCGGGACCTCGGCGCGAAAACTGCCGCCGTCCTCTACGACGACCAGGCCGACCCCGCACGGGAGCAGGCCGCGCTCTTCCGCGACGCCTTCACCGCCGGGGGCGGACAGATCACCGCCTTCCAGAGCTACGAGGCCAACGACGCCGACCTCCTCCCCCAGCTCACCGCGGTGCGCGAGGCGGCACCCGATGTCATCTTCCTGCCGGCCTACTACAACGAGGTTCCCCCGATCGTCCGCCAAGCGCGGGCGCTCGGCATCTCCTCGCCGTTCCTCGGCACCGACGCATGGACATCTCCGGATCTCGCCCGGCTCGGGGGCGCCGATCTCGACGGGTCGTATTTCTGCAAGCACTTCTCGTCCGAGGCGTCGACCGACGAAGTCAAAAGGTTCGTGGCCGCCTACGAATCCATGTTCGGGCAACAGCCGGACGACGTCGCCGCCCTCACCTACGACGCCTGCAGTCTCCTCGTCGGCGCCCTGCACAAGGCCGGACGCAACAACCGCGAAGCCCTGCGTGAAGCCCTTGCACAGATCCGCAGTTTCCCGGGGGTCACCGGCTCCATCTCGTTCGAGCCCGGCTCCGGCGATCCGATCAAGAGCGCGTCCATACTCCAGATCAAGGACGGGGCCCTCGTCTGGGTGACCAACGCGGAGCCCTGACCCGGCCGCCCTGCGGGAGGGTGAAAAACATTGCGCCATGGGATGGCACTCCCTACACGCTTCGCAATGAACACGCTCCCAACCGCCTTCGTGCTGCCGGCGCTCGACAAGCTCACCACGTTCTTCGACTGGCTGAGCGGGCAACTGTGGGGGCCGCCACTCCTCATCCTTCTGGTCGGAACGCACCTTTACCTCACGTTCCGTCTGGGCATCCAACGCTGGCTCTTCCAGGGCATCCGGCTCACATTCCGTTCGGAACGCGGTTCCGAGGGCGACGTGAGCCCGTTCGGCGCGCTCGCCACCGCGCTGGCCGCCACCGTCGGCGCGGGCAACATCGTGGGGGTCGCCGTGGCCATCGGCGCGGGCGGACCCGGCGCCGTGTTCTGGATGTGGATTACGGGAGTCCTCGGCATCGCCACCAAATACGCCGAGGCCCTCCTCTCGCTGCAGTTCCGGGTGAAGAACGAAAGGGGCGAGATGTCCGGCGGACCGATGTATGTGCTGGAGCGCGGACTCAAGATGAAGTGGCTCGGGGTGCTCTTCGCCGTGTTCACCGTCATCGCCGCCTTCGGCATCGGCAACATGTTCCAAGGAAAAGCCGTCACCCAGAGCGTGCTCGAACTGGTCCCCGAAGGCACCGCCCAGATGCCCGTGCGTATCGTGTGCGGATTGGTCATGGCGGCCGCCACGGGATTGGTGCTGATCGGCGGCATCAAGTCCATCGCCCGCGTCTGCCAGGTCCTCGTGCCCTTCATGGTGCTCGCCTACGTGCTGGGATGCCTGGCCATCCTCGCAGTCTTCTGGGACAAAATTCCCGGGGCCATCGCCCTCATTCTCACCGACGCGTTCAGTGGACACGCCCTCGCCGGCGGCGCCTTGGGTGCCGTCATCCAGGCCGGCGTGAAACGCGGCCTCTTCTCCAACGAATCCGGACTCGGCAGCGCCCCCATCGCCGCGGCCGCGGCGCGCAGCCGCAATCCCGCCCAGCAGGCGCTGGTTTCCATGACGGGGACCTTCTGGGACACCGTGGTCGTCTGCCTGCTCACCGGCCTTGCGCTTGTCGTCACGGGCGCATGGAACAGCGGATCCACCGGCGCCGCGATGACGCACAAGGCTTTCGAAACCATTCCCCACATCGGCGAACCCATCCTTGCCCTCGGCCTGATCACCTTCGTGTTCTCGACGCTCATCGGCTGGTCGTATTACGGCGAAAAGGCGATGGAATACCTGGGCGGGTTGCACCTCGTGCCGGTTTACCGCTGGCTCTGGGTGCTCGCCGTCTTCCTTGGCGCCACCTTCCCGAGTTCGCTCATCATCAACTTCTCCGACTCGGCCAACGCCCTCATGGCCGTTCCGAACCTGCTTTCCATCCTCCTCCTCTCGGGCCTGATCGCCCGCGAGTCGAAGACCTGGCTGAACGACCCGGAAACGTTCCGGTAAGCCGCTCAGTGCAGCAGCTGGCGCGGCTCCTCGTCGAGGTGGAACGTCGAGTTCACCACGAGGAAGCGCCACTGGTCGCCGGCGTGAGCGGCCATGCTCACCGAGGCGTTGTGGAAACGGAACACGCGGTGGATGTGGTCCCGCGGAGCCGGATTCCCGTCCTCCACCAGGTGCGTGTGCAGCGCATTGAGCGTGCCACCGTGGGTGAACACCGCGATGTGCTCCTCCTCCGACGCCAGCAGCTCCGCCAGCACACTCCGCGTCCGCACCATGAGCGAGCGCCGCGTCTCCCCGCCGGGCGGCGCGAAATCGAAATCCCCCGAACGCCAGCGCGCCACGATCTCCGGGTTCTCCCGCTCGCAGTCCGCGATGGCGCGACCCTCGAAAATGCCGAATGACAACTCGCGCAACCGCGGCTCGGGCACGACCGCAAGACCCAGCGCCGACGCCAGCGGCGCGGCGGTCGCCATGGCTCGCCCAAGGTCACTGCTGACGATGCGGCTGATCGGGTGGCGCCGCAGCCACGCGGCTGTCTGGGCAGCCTGCGCCTCCCCCTTCGCATTCAGCGGAACATCCATCTGACCCATGGTCAGACCGGCGGCGTTGTGGCCGGTCTCACCATGGCGGACGAAATACAATGTTTTCATGAAAAGTCCCCGCGGCCTTGCCTGACGCGGGGTGATTCCGTATAGACGGCGGCCGGAGGATTGCAACCCGCGCACCGCGCGCCTCCCGAATTTTATGCACAAAATCGTATTGCTCAGGCACGGCGAAAGCACGTGGAACAAGGAGAACCGCTTCACCGGATGGACCGATGTGGACCTCACCGACAAGGGCCGGGATGAGGCCAGGACCGCGGGCGAACTCCTCAAGAACGGGGGATTTTCCTTCGACCTCGCCTATTGCTCGGTGCTCAAGCGCGCCCTGCGCACGCTCTGGATCGTCCTCGACGAACTCGACGAGCTCTGGATCCCCGTGGAAAAGACATGGCGTCTCAACGAACGCCACTACGGCGCCCTCCAGGGACTCAACAAGTCCGAGACCGCGGCCAAATACGGCGAGGACCAGGTGCTGGTCTGGCGCCGCAGCTACGACATCCCGCCGCCGCCTCTCGAGAAATCCGACGAGCGCTGGCCCGGCCACGATCCGCGCTACAAGGGCGTCCCGGAGTCCGAGTTGCCCCTCACCGAGTGTCTCAAGGACACCGTGGACCGCTTCCTTCCCTACTGGCACGAGGTGATCGCGCCCCGCGTGCGCGAGGGCAAGAAAGTCGTCATCGCCGCGCACGGCAACTCCCTGCGCGCGCTGGTCAAATACCTCGACAACCTCACCGAGGACGAGGTGCTCAAGCTCAACATCCCGACCGGCGTGCCTCTGGTTTACGAGCTGGACGCGGACCTCAAGCCCACGGGCCACCATTACCTCGGAGACCAGGAGGCGATTGCCGCCGCGATGGCCGCCGTCGCCTCGCAGGGGAAGGCCAAGTAGTCCGTCGCGCATGAGCCGCCCGCCGCAGGAGAACTGGTCCACGCGGATCGGCGTGATCCTCGCGGTGACCGGCAGCGCGGTCGGCTTGGGCAACTTCCTGCGCTTCCCGGGTCTCGCCGCGAAATACGACGGCGGGACCTTCATGATCCCGTATTTCATCGCCCTCCTGCTGCTCGGACTCCCGCTCGCCTGGGCCGAGTGGGCGATGGGGCGCTACGGCGGGGTGCGCGGACACCACTCCGCGCCGGGCATCTTCCGCCTGCTCTGGCGCAATCGAGCCGCGCCTTACCTCGGCGTGCTCGGCCTCATCGTCCCCGTGGTCATCTACATGTATTATGTGTTCATCGAGTCGTGGTGTCTGGGCTATGCATGGCATTACCTCACCGGCGCGATGGACCTCGGGAAGGACCCGGCCGCCTACGGGAGATTTTTCTCGGACTACACCGGGCTCGGCGCAAATGCCTCGGTCTTCGCCAATCCCCTCGGCGCACCGCTCGTTTTCCTCGTGATCTGCATCGCGGCGAACTTCATCCTCATCAACCGCGGCCTCACCCGCGGCATCGAGCTGTTCTGCCTCTGGGCGATGCCCCTGCTCGCGCTTTGCGCCGTGCTCGTCCTGATCCGCGTGCTCACCCTCGGCACACCGGACCCATCCAGGCCCGAACTGAACGTCCTCAACGGCCTCGGCCAGATGTGGAACCTGCACGTCGGCGACAAAACCGTCTGGCAGTCGCTGGCCAACGGGAAGATGTGGATGGAGGCCGCCGGGCAGATCTTCTTCTCGCTGTCCGTCGGATTCGGCGTGATCATCACCTACGCGAGCTACCTGAGGCGCGAGGACGACATCGCCCTCAGCGCGACGACGTCCGTCGCGGGCAACCAGTTCTTCGAGGTCTCCCTCGGCGGCATGATCACCATCCCGGCCGCCTTCATTTTCCTCGGAGCGGCCGGCGCGGTCGGGGGCACCTTCGCCCTCGGCTTCAACACGCTGCCCCTTGTCTTCGAATACATGCCCTTGGGTCGCTGGGTCGGTTTCCTTTGGTTCTTCCTGCTCTTCCTCGCCGCCATCACCAGCTCGCTCTCGATGCTGCAGCCTGCGATCGCCTTCCTGCAGGAAGGCCTCGGGCTCGGCCGCACCCGCGCCGTCGCCCTGCTGTGCGGGGTCGGCACCGCCGGAACCGTCTTTGTCGTCTGGTTCAGCAAGAACCTCGTGGCCCTCGACACCTTCGATTTCTGGGTCGGCACATTCTGCATCTTCCTGCTGGCGAGCGTGCAGACGTTCATCTTCGGATGGGTCTTCACGCCGCGCCGCGGGCTCGAGGAGCTCGACCGGGGCGCCGATTTCCGCGTGCCCCGCATCTTCGGCTTCGTCATCAAATACGTCTCGCCTGTTTACCTGCTGGCCATCTTCATCCTCTGGGCCTGGCAGAATGTGGGCGGCTACGTGCAGAGCTTCCGCGAGGACAGCACCGTCCGCTGGTCGATCCTTTTCCTCCTCGCCGTCCTCGCGCTGTTCTTGTGGTGGATTCGCCTTGCCGTGCGCCGCTGGCGGACGGAAGAAACACGGACATGACCACAGGCGGCCTCATCATCATGGTGCTTTCCGTCGGCGGCACCACGGGCTTCTTCGCATGGTGCATCTGGCGCGTTCTCGGACCGCCGGATTCGACGCACAAGATGCACGGCGTCCTCGACACCGAGGTGAAGATCGAGGAAGAGGAGCGGGAACGCCGAAACTCAGGCGGGTAGGACGAGCCGGGGAGCCCGCTCCGGAGACCACGGATTCTTCTCGAATCCTCCCTCCACCAAGTCCTCCGCCGTCGCCAAGGCCATGGTGCGGATGTCCGCGACCGAGACTCCCTCGTAGGCGGAAGGAAACGGCGCCAGCAATTCCGCGGAGCGCAGGAACAGGCGCGACGCCGGACGCAGGCGGCGTCCGTGGATCCGGTGCAGGGCATCCCGGTGGTGGTGCTGCAAATGCACGAACCCGCCGGCGAACTGGATCAGGGCCTTGTAATAAACATGCCGCTCGCCGCGGGATCCGATCCACACGTGCTCGAGGATGTCGTGCGCCGCGTAATAGGACTGCGCGTTGAAGAGCCGGAAGTATTCGAGATAGCAGGGATGATGGGGGGAGTCGTCCGCACCACCCAAAGCCGCGACCCGCGCGGCGATGTCCTCATGCTTGCCCATGGCCGCGCGACCTACGCCCCTTCCGCGAGGGCCGCGTGGTCGATCGTCTTGAGGCGCGGCTCCTTCGATCCCAGTTTCGGGATGCATTCGATCAGAGCCCGCGTGTAGGCGTGCTGCGGACAGCTCAAGACCTCCCCGGTCGGCCCCTGCTCGACGATTTTGCCGCGATACATGACGAGCACGCGCCCCGCGAAGCCGGAGACGATCCCGAAGTTGTGCGTGATGAGGATCACCGCCATGCCGAAGCGCTCCTTCAGCGACGCGAGCAGGTCCATGATCTGGGCCTGGATGGTCACATCGAGCGCGGTCGTCGGCTCGTCGGCCACGAGAACGTCGGGCTGGCACGCCAGGGCCATGGCGATCATGACACGCTGCTGCATCCCTCCGCTCAACTGGTGCGGGTAATCGTGCATCCGCTTGGCCGCATCGACGATGCCCACCGCGTCGAGCCATCGGGCCACCTCGGCGCCCACATCGGTCACATCGGGGCGGTGCAGCCGGATGGCCTCGGCGATCTGGCTGTGCACGGTGAAAACAGGATTCAGCGATGTCGAGGGCTCCTGGAATATGTAGGCGATTTTGCCCCCGCGCAGCCGGCGCAGCGCGGCCGCATTCATGGCGAGGACATCCTCGCCCTGGAAGCGGATGCTCCCCCCGGTGAACCGGGCCGGGGGCACAGGAAGAAGACGCGTGAGCGCAAGCGCCGTGACGCTCTTGCCGCTTCCGCTTTCGCCGACAATGGCGACCGTTTCGCCCTCAGCCACCTCGAACGACACCCCGCGCACCGCCTCGACCGTGCGGTCCTCCAGGGCGAAATCCACGCGCAGATCGCGCACTTCGAGCAGGGGCCGGGCGTTCATTTCAGCAGGGTGTGTGATTTCGGATCGAAGGCGTCGCGCACGCCCTCGCCGACGAAGGTGGCCAGCATCAGGGTGATGAACAGCGCGCCGATGGCCGACATGGCGATCCACGGCGCCTGCAGGTTGTTGAGCCCCTGCTGGATCATCTCCCCCCACGACGGCGTGGGTGGCTGGAGGCCGAACCCGAGGAAGTCCAGCGCGGTGAGGGATGTGATGCCCGCAAGGACCATGAAGGGCAGCAGCGTGATGACCGGCGTCATCGCGTTGGGAAGAATCTGCCGGAAAAGGATGCGCGTCGTGCCCGCACCCATCGCCCTTGATGCCAGCACATACGGCTGCTCGCGCAATCTGTAGAACTCCCCGCGCATGTAATAAGACAGCCCGATCCACTGGAAAATCGCCATCACAAAGAGCAGGACGCCGAATGTCTGTCCGTAGATCGAGCCCATCAGGATCACGACATAGAGGAACGGAAGCGCCGACCAGATTTCGATCAGTCGCTGGATGACGATGTCCACGCGGCCGCCGAGATAGCCCTGGATTCCGCCGATGACGATGCCGAACACGGTTCCGATCACCGTCAGGCTCAGGGAAAACACCATGCAGATGCGGAAGCCGTAGAGAAGCCGCGCCAGCACGTCGCGCGCGGCGCTGTCGGTGCCGAGCCAGTGCCGGGCCGACGGCGGATGCGGCGGGGTTCCGGAGGCGTCAAGGTAGGGATGCAACGGGCTGTGCGGGATCGGCGGAAGCAGCATCCATCCGCCGCGGTCGCGGAACCCGGGGTCGTCGCGCAGCCCGCGGTAGTCCGCCGCTGTCTTGTAACGGCCGCCGAAGGTTTCCCCGGAATAGAACTTCAGCGTCGGAAAATACAGCCGCCCGTCGTAACCCAGCAGGAGCGGACGGTCGTTCGCCACGTGCTCGCTGAAAAGCGACACGACAAACAGCGCCGACAGGATGAGCAGCGAATACCACGCCCGCTTGATCGAGCGGAACTTCCGGAATCGGCTTCTGGCCAGCGGCGAGAGCATGAGTCAGTCAAAGCGGATGCGCGGGTCGATCGCCACGTAGATGATGTCGCTGAAGAGCCGGCCGAGCATCACGAAGAAGCTGCTGATCACGATGATCCCGAGCACCACGTTGTAGTCGCGACCGACGATGGAATTGTAGAACAGGAGGCCCATCCCATCGATGTCGAACACGCGCTCGATGAGCAGGGAACTCGTGAACATCAGGGCGAAGATCGAGCCGATCCCGGTGGCGATCGGGATGAGGGCGTTGCGGAACACCTGGTGCCACACCGCACGGCGGAACGACATCCCCTTCGCCAGCGCGGTGCGCACATAGTCCTTGTTCAGCTCGTCGAGCATGCTGTTCTTCATCAGCAGCGTGAGCACGGCGAACTCACCGATCATCCAGCAGACGAGGGGGAGGGTCATGTGGTGCAGGAAATCGAGCGCCTTGCCGGCCGGCGACAGGCTTTCGAAATTGTCCGAGACGATCCCCCCCATCGGGAACCAGTCGAAGTAGCTGCCCCCCGCGAAGAAGATGATGAGCAGTATGCCCAGGGCGTAACCCGGGATCACATAGCCCGCGAACACGAGGGCGGATGAGAGGCCGTCGGCCCAGCTTCCGTGCGAGACGGCCTTGCGCACCCCCAGCGGGATCGAGACGGCATACGCCAGGATGAACGACACCAGACCGAAGAACAGCGAGATCGGGAACTTGCCGGCAATCACCTCGAGCACGGGCTTCTGATACACGTAGGAATTGCCGAAATCCCCGCGCAGGACATTGCCCAGCCACGAAAAATAGCGGACGTAGGCCGGCTTGTCGAAACCGAAGTAGGCCTTGATGTTCTCGATCTCCGCCGCCGAGATCGTCTTCACCTTCGCCCCGCCCGGGCCGTCGAGCCCGCGCACCTTCGAGAGGATTTCCTCGACCGGACCGCCGGGAACGAACTGGATGAGGATGAAAACGACGAGCGTGATGCCGAGCAGCGT
This sequence comes from Chthoniobacterales bacterium, assembly GCA_014879535.1. Taxonomy (GTDB): domain Bacteria; phylum Verrucomicrobiota; class Verrucomicrobiia; order Chthoniobacterales; family JACTMZ01; genus JACTMZ01. The sequence goes on along the minus strand of JACSRX010000042.1, from coordinate 12,856 downwards.
CGGTAGCATCAGCAAAAGCCGCCGCAGGATGTAGGCCGTCATTCGGGATAACGCACCTCGGCAGGCTCTTCGGGCAGGGCGATTCCAGACTTCTGCGCCTCCTTCAGCGCCGCATCCTTCGCCGGGTCATACCACCAGTAAGCCAGTGCGGAATCCGGCCCGTCGTATTTGGCGAGAACGGTCGGCGGCATGCCGAACTTGTTCCAGTAGAGCAGACGGTTGCTGCCGGACTGCCACAGCAGGACATACGGCATGATCTCCACCAGGCGCGCGTCGATCTGCCGGAGGATCTCGTTGCGCCTGCCCGCATCCATCTCGGTCTTCTGCAGTTCGATGAGGCGGTCGATCTCCCTGTCCTTCACGCCGGGGTAATTCTGGGTGGCAATCTCGTCGGCCGTCTTCGAGGACCACATGGATTCCGGGTCGCGCAGACGCGAGGCGCCCCACGCCGACCAGATCATGTCGAAGTCATGCTCATCCACGCGCTTGGTGAACGATGCGCGCGAGATCACCTCGATGCGCGCGTCGATGCCGACCGCCTTCAAATCCTGCAGGTAAACGTTGAGATGGCGCAACTCCGTGCCGTCATAGTGCAGGATCGTCACCGTGAACCGCTGGCCGTCCTTGGTGAGGAACCCGTCCGGCCCGACCTCCCAACCCGCTTCCTGGAGGAGGGATCGCGCCTTCTCCGGGTCGAATTTCACAAGCGGCGCGACGGGGTTGGTGTTGTCCGGATAGAGATCGGGGTAATACGAGTTGAGCAGGAAATACAGGTTGAACATCAGCTTCTCGTTCATCAGCTCGCGGTTGAGCAGATGCGCGAACGCGCGGCGCACGCGGACATCCTGGAAGACCGGACGACGCATGTTGAGGGCGATGCCCTGGAAGGACTTCGGCTCCTTGTTGAACACGCTCTGCTTCACGACCCAGTTGTTCTGCGCCTGGGGAAAGTCCGTCTGCTCCGCCCAGATTTTCGCGGTGTAGATCGGGTAGGAGTCGACGTCGCCCTTCTTGAGCATCTCGAGGACCTTGTTGCGATCCTCGGTCGAGCGGAACACCAGGTAGTCGAAGTTGTGCTTGCCCGCGTTGTAGGGTTTCACGCGCCCCCACCAGCCGCCGCGCCGCTTCAGCGTCACCGAGCGGTTCATCTTCACGTCGGACAACTCGTAAGGCCCGCTCACGACGGGGAAATCGAAGTTGATCTTGTTGAAATCCGTGCCGTTCCATGCGTGCTTCGGCAGGGCCACAAACCCCGCCGCCGTCCAGAAATTCTTCCAATGCGGCTCCTCGGCGGTGATGCGCACCGTCCTTTCGTCCACAACTTCCGGCCGCGCGAAACGCGAAAGATCCACCCGGAACAGCGACGTGAGATTCTTCGGATCCATCATCGTGTCGTAGTAGAACTGCACGTCCTCGGCCGTCACCGGGCGCCCGTCACTCCACTTCGCCTCCGGATGGAGGCGGAACGTGTAGGCCCTTCCGTCGGGCGAGATTTCCCAGGATTCGGCCAGCACCCCCACGGGTTCGTCCTCGGTGGAATGCATTCCGACCAGCGGCTCGAACAGCAGGCCGCCGATCTGTGCCGAGAAGGAGTTGTAATCGAGCCACATGTTCAGGGACTTCGGAAACGCCCCTCCCCAGGTCGAATACACCCCGCCCTTCTCGGCCCCGGGAGACGCGATCGGGTCCGCCTCCCCCGCCTCGACGGACACCTCCGTGTCCACGACAGGGGGATAGGCGCCGGAAGCTTCCGGGGCCTTGGAAGAATTGCAGCCGGCGGCGGACAGAATGACGGGCAGGAGAAATATCAATCGTTTCATGGAGGCGGTGATCGTGCGGCGCGGTATCGTCGTGCCAAGGGATACACCAAAGGCGGGGAATGCCTCCACTTCAACCCCAAACAGCACCCCGACATCGGCAGCCATCCCCGACTTTGGCTTTGCAGCCCCGCACCCCCTCACCTAATACTTGCCGAACCAATGATCACTGCAGCCAGTGACACCGCGATCGCGGTTGAGTCGATGGACAACCCTGACATCGCACGTCGCGCTTTCCGGACGATGCAGCTCTCCCGAGCCGTGGAGGACAAGCTGGCGAGCCTTTACCGCGCAGGCATGATCAAGGGCGGGGTCTTCCTCGGCAAGGGCCAGGAGGCCCTCAGCACCGCTTCGTCCATCTTCCTGCGCAAGGGGGACATTTTCGGCCCGTGCATCCGCGACCAGGCCGGGCGTCTCGCCTTCGGCGACACCGTGCTCGACACCCTGCGCACCTACTTCGGCTCGGCCCAGGGGCCCATGCGCGGACGCGATGGGAACATCCACCGCGGACGTCCGCGCGACGGCTATTATGCCATGATCAGCCACCTCGGCTCGATGGTCGCGATGGTCGGGGGGGCCCTCTACGCGCGCCGGCAGCGCGGTGAGACCGGGGTCGTCGGCGTCACCTCGATCGGCGACGGCGGAACCTCGACCGGCGCCTTCCACGAGGGCGTCAATTTCGCCGCGGTGGAAAAGCTCCCCCTCGTGGTGGTCGTGGCCAACAACCAATACGCCTACTCCACCCCCAACAACCGCCAGTTCGCCTGCGCCGACCTTCTCGACCGGGCCGCCGGCTACGGCATTGCCGGCCACAAGACCGACGGCACCGACCCGCGCGCCTGCCTGGAGACCCTGAACCGCGCCGTGCAGGCCGCCCGCGACGGCCACGGCCCCCAGATGGTCGTGGCCACCCTGCTCCGGCTCGTGGGGCACGGCGAGCATGACGATGCCGGCTACGTGGATGCCGGCCTGCGCAAGGCCAATGTCGGCCGCGATTGTCTCGATGTCGGGGCACGCCAACTCCTTGAGGACGGCCTCGCAACCACCGGGGAACTGGCGGCATGGGCCTCCGAAGCCCAGGCCGAAGTTGAGGCGGCCCTCGACATCGCCCAGCGCGAGAAGGGACCCGACCCCGAGAGCGAGGACTGGCATGCACTCTCGACCGAACGGCTGGTCGATGGATATTTCGACGCGGAGGAGGAATGAGCGTCACTTATCTCGAGGCGATCCGCGCCGCCCAGGAACGCGCATTGGCCGACGACCCCCGCGTTTTCATCTACGGGCAGGATGTCGGCGTCTTCGGGGGCGCCTTCAAGGCGACGAAGAATCTTGCGGCGGAATTCCCCGGTCGCGTGATGGACTCCCCCATCAGCGAGGACGCCATCGTCGGCATGGCCATCGGCGCGGCCGTCGAGGGCGCGCGTCCGATCGTCGAGATGCAATTCGCCGATTTCTCCACCTGCGGCCTCAACCAGATCGTCAACCAGGCCGCCACGCTCTATTACCGCACCAACATCCCGTGCCCGATCGTGGTGCGACTCCCCAGCGGCGGCACCGTCGGCGGCGGCCCCTTCCACAGCCAGAGCATGGAGGCCATCTACTCGCACTATCCGGGACTCGTCGTCATGACGCCGGCCACCGTGGAAGATGCCTACAGCATGCTGCTCGAGGCCGTCGCGATCGACGACCCCGTCATCTTCTGCGAGCACAAGCTGCTCTATTACCATCTCAAGGCCGACAAACTCCCCGACAGCGCGATGCCCGCCGGCAAGGCGCGCATCGCACGGGCCGGCCGCGACGCCACGCTGGTCACCTACAGCGCGATGCTCCACGAGTCGTTGCAGGCCGCCGAGGACCTCGTCGAGGAAGGCTGGCAGATCGAGGTCATCGACCTCCGCACCGTCAAGCCCCTCGACACCGACACCGTCCTGGCCTCCGTCGCCCGCACCGGGCGCCTGCTCGTCGTCGGCGAAGCATGGCCCTGGGGCGGCGTCTCCGCGGAAGTCATCGCACGCGTCGCCACGGAGGGCTTCGGGCTTCTCGATGCCGCCCCCGTCCGGCTCAATGCCAAGGACACACCGGTCCCCTACCATCCCGATCTCTGGGCCGCCCACCGGCCCACCGCCACCGCCGTGGCCGCCCGCCTGCGACAACTTCTGACCCAATAAAATTCCATGGCCCGCATTCCCCTGCTCATGCCGCAACTCGGTGAATCCATCGCCGAGGCCACCATCGTCCGCCTCATCGCCAAGCCCGGCGACGATGTCATCGGTGACAGCGACGTGATGGAAGTCGAGACCAACAAGGCCGTGATGGGTGTCGTCGCCCCCTGCGACGGCAAACTCGCCGAGCTCCGCGCCGTCGAGGGCCAGAGCTACGCCGTCGGCGCCACGCTCGGCTACCTCGAGGTCTCCGAGGCCGATGCCGAGCGCATGGGTTACCTCGAGCCGGAGGAACCCAGCTCCCAGCCCGTCGGCTCCATGCCGGCAGGCGCGCCGGACAAGCCGAAGAAGAAACGGACCATCAAGCCCTCATCGCCGACATCCGACAAGGTCGAGCCCACCATCAAGGGCCTGCCGGTGCCCGCGCATGCCGGGGGCGCCGCCTACCTGTCACCACGCATGAAGGCCCGCATGACCGAACTCGGCCTCAGTTCGGCCGACTTGGCCGGCGTCGCCGGAAGCGGCGCGGGCGGCCGCGTCACGATCGAGGATTTCGAGCGGTTCATGGAAACCCTGGACCAGCAGAAAATCACCGAGGCCTCCTCGATGCGCGTGGCCGTGGCTGATGCCATGCGCCGCAGTTGGACGCGTCCGCTCGCCACGGTCGTGCTGCCGGTGCAACTCGACACCATGCTGGCCCACCGCAAGGCATCGAAGGAAAAGGCCGGCGTCTCGCTCTACGCACTCCGCGCCTTGGCAATGGCCCTGGCCGAGAACAGCATGCCCGCCGGTCGCCTCATCGGCAGCCAGATCATCCATCCGGGCTCGATCGACATCGGTTTCGCCGTGGAGGCCGAGGACGGCGTCCTCGTGCCGGTCATCCGCGAGGCCGACAAGCACACGCTTTCCGAACTCGTCCCGATCTACGCGCGTCTCGTCGAACTTGCGCGCCAGCGCCGGCTCACCCCGGCCGACATGGGGCACTGCATTTCGACCGTGACGAACTACGGCACATTCGGGCTGACCCTCGCCACCCCCATCCCCCTGCCCGAGCAGACGCTTCTCCTCGGTCTGGGGGCCGGACGCATCGAACCGTTTTGGGACAAGGAAAAGAACCAGTTCGTCCCCGTGACCGAGGCGAGATTCACCCTCAGCTTCGACCACCGCGTCCTCGACGGCGGCGCCGCCGGGCGCCTCCTCGCGCGCGTTTCCGAGCTGCTCAACAATCCCTCGGAGCTTTAGCTCCTCAGCCCAGCCCCTGCACGACGCGCTGCAGTTCGTTCTGGAAGGAAAGCACGTCCGCCTGGCTGGGACGGTAACCGGGCTTGGACGGGTTCAAACCGAGACGCCCGGTCTGGTCGAGCATCCAGTCCGCCGTCTCGCCGTCGGAAAAGGTGACCTTGCCGCTCACCAGTGCTTGGGGCTTGGTGATGGTGTCCATGGTGACCTTCACTCCGCCGGGCGCCGGAGGGTCGCTGCGTTCGCTCTCGCCGATTTCCTTCGCCGCCGCCAACCGCTCGACCGCCTCGCTCTGCCTCGGTTGCTCCTTCAGGGAAAGCTTGAGGTCATCGACGAGGAAACGGACGTCCAGATACGTCAGTGCAACCCCGCATTCCTCCTTCAGGCGCCGCTGCACATCCGACAGCGACGCCCCCTCCGCCACCCACGCCTTCACGGCCCCCTTGTGTTCTTCCGACAATTGCATCCCGGCAACCTACGCGCTTTGCGCAAACGTGAAAAGCCGATGTCTCGCCGCCGGTCCGGACTTGCCAAGCCCTCCACTTGGCCTATGTAAATTCCCCCATGAACAAGACGATGCGCCTTCTCTCATCAGCCGCCGTCATGGCCGCCCTGGGAACGGCCGGCTGCGAGAACATGACCGCCGGCGAAAACGCCCTCCTCGCCGCCGGGCTCGCGGGAGCCGCCACCGGCATCGCCCTCGGCACCACCGGTGTGCCCGCCAGCTCGACGATTCCCATCGCCCTCGGCGCGGCGGCCGGCGCGGGCGCCCTCGGTTACGGCGTCTCGAAAATGCAGGTGAACAGGGACCAGCGGATGTTCGCCGAGCAGCGCGGACAGACCCTCGTCGCCCAAGCCTACGAGCGCGGTGCCAAGAACATCCCCCGCTACATCCTCGTGGACACCATCGCGGAGAAGCCGACCACCGGCAGGCCGGTCATGATCTTCGACACCGCCAGCGGCAAGGTGGCCAGCAACCGCCTCTACTACGTCAACGCCGCGCCCGGGCCCTACGGTTTCGTCGAGGCGCCCCCCGGCATGCTGCGTGGACAATAACCGCGCCCCCGCCGGCAACAGCGACCGGCCGCCCTTCCAAATCCTTCCGCCGGTCCGGCGTGCGCGCCTCTTCGGCGTGGACTACGCGCTGTGCCCCCAGCCCGACGGCGGCGAACTTTACATCACCTGGCAGGCATGGCACTGGCTCGATTACCTGCGGCCGCCGCGGTGGTGGAATGCCGGCGACCTGACCGTCACCGGCGAGCGGCTCGGCGGGAGCACCGGGACGGTTTACCGCGTGCGCAGCACGCCGCCGGGACAGCCGCCGCGCGACCTCGTCGTGAAATTCTCCCGCGTGGCGCAGGATGTCCCGCTCTTCATCCCCGACGCCTTCCTCGACAGCCTCCCGCGGGACGCCATCGCCACGGCGCGCTTCCTCGGACCCTTCGCCGAGTTCGGCCTCATCCACGAGCTGCGCGACAGCATCTTCAACCACGGCGACCGCCGCCTGCGCACCAAGGTGCCGCTCGCCATCTATTCGCCGCCCGAGAGATACCCGCTCTGGCAGACGGGGCGGCACCCGGACATCTTCCGCTCGCACCTCCGCGCCATGGCGCACGAGCAGTTCGAGAACGGACTGGCCCGCGTCTCGCTCGACATCGAGCGGGACTACCTCGAAATCTTCGCCTGGGTTGACGGCATCGACGCCGAGGAGGCCTTCAACCGCGGATTGATCAAAAAGGACGACCTCGCCCCCCTCACCCGCTCGGCCAACCTGACCCTCTCCCGGCTCGGCTACCGCGTGCTCGACAACAAACCGCGCCACCTCATCGTGCGCCCGATGCCCGGCGGCACTCTCCTGCACCGCCACGGACGCATCGTTTACAGCATGATCGATTTCGAGCTGCTGCAGCGCCACGAGGACGCTCCGTCGCGACGGTTCACCCAGAAAGTCAGCTTCCGCTGACCCTCAACTTCCCGTCACCCCTTCGCCCGGGGATGGAACTGACGGTGCGCCTTGTGCAGCTGCCGCGAGTTCACGTGCGTGTAGATCTGCGTGGTCGAAATGTCCGAATGGCCGAGCAGTTCCTGGATGACGCGGAGATCGGCGCCCCCCTCGAGCAGATGGGTTGCAAACGAGTGGCGCAGCATGTGCGGATGGATTTTCTTGTCCAACCCCGCACGGCCCGCGAGCTCGTTGAGCAGCTGCCAGATGCGCTGGTTGGTCAGCTTGCGCCCCCGCACCGAGAGGAAGACTTCGGCCCCGGTGCGCTTTCCGACCAAGGCCGGACGCCCGGTCTGCAGATAGCGTTCGAGGGCCTCGCGGGCACCGGACCCCACGGGCACCAACCTCTGCTTGTTGCCCTTGCCGACGACGCGGATGAAGCCCTGTTCGAGATCGAGATTCTCCAGGCGCGCCCCGCACAACTCCGAGACACGCAGTCCGCTGGCGTAGAGCAATTCGACAATCGCACGGTCCCGCAATTCCAGCGGGGTTCCCCCCGCCGCCGCAGCAAGGAGCCTTTCCACCTCCGGCACCGCAAGCGTCTCGGGAAGATACCTCTCGATCTTGGGCAGCGTGAGGAACTCGGTCGGATCCTTTTCGAGGCGCCCGTTCCCGACTTGGTGCCGGAAGAAGATGCGCAGGGCCACGGCGTGCAGCTTGATCGTCGCCGCAGCGGCACCCGCCTGCTTCCTCGCCCCGAGGAATGCGCCGATCTGATCGGGCGTCACGTCGGTCCACCCGGCGCCCGGAGCGTGTTCCGTGAACCACCGCGCAAAAAGCTCCAACGACGCGCGCGTGCTCAGCTGGTAATTGGTCGAGAGCCCCCGCTCCGTCGCGAGGTAAAGGATGAACTGGTCGATCCGCTCGCTCACACAGGACGCCTCGGCAGGGCCAGACGCTCGTAGGCCTCGCGATATTTTTCCGCGGTCTGCGCGATGATTTCCGGCGGCAGGTGCGGGGCCGGCGGTTGCCTGTTCCACCCCGCCTGCGTGAGGTAGTCGCGCACGAACTGCTTGTCGAAACTCGGCGGCGTGCGCCCCGGCTCCCAGCGGTCGGCCGGCCAGAACCGCGAGGAATCCGGCGTGAGGCATTCGTCGATGAGCACCAGTTCCTCGTCCAACAGCCCGAACTCCAGCTTGGTGTCCGCCACGATCACCCCGGCACGCTCGGCCTGCGCACGCCCGTAATCGTAAACCTCGAAACTTGCCTCGCGCACCGCATGCGCCGTCTCGTCGCCCAGCAGCCGGCGGCACTTCTCCCATGGGATCGGCTCGTCGTGGCCGGCCGCCGCCTTGGTCGCGGGGGTGAAGATCGGCTCGGGCAGCTTCGACGCCTCGCGCAGGCCGCGCGGCAACTGATGCCCCCCCGCCGTCCCGCTTTCCTGGTATTCCTCCCACGCCGCCCCGGCCAGATACCCGCGCACCACGCACTCGACAGGCAACGGCCGCGTGCGCCTCGCAAGCGTGGTCCGACCGGCCAACTCCTCCTCGAACGGCTTCAACTCGGCCGGAAATTGGGCGAAATCCGCCGACAGGAAATGATTCGGCACGAAATCCAGCCGCTGGAACCAGAAGGCCGACAGCGCCGTCAGGATCGCCCCCTTCCCCGGAATCGGGTCCGGCAGCACGCAGTCGAATGCGGACAGCCGGTCGGAGGCCACCAAGAGGACCCGGTCGGCCGACGCATAGACCTCGCGGACCTTGCCGCGATGGACCAATTCCCAACCGGGAAGCTGAAGCGACGTCATCCGGGGCAGCTTACTAACGCGTGCCCCCCTCCGGGCAAAGCCCAAACACCGCGGCCGCAAATTCCTTGGAACCGCGCCGGGGCTGGCCTAGCCTGCCCGGTTCTATGGAATTTCTGATTTGCCTTGCCGATGCGGCACCCGGCGCCCCCGCGCAGCCACCGGTCCTTTTCCAGTTCCTGCCGCTCATCATCATCGCGGTTCTCTTCTACTTCCTTCTCATCCGGCCGCAGCAGAAAAAGCAGAAGGAGCACCAGCAGCTCGTGGCCGGCGTCAAGACCGGCGACAAAGTCATCACCAGCGGCGGGATCCACGGCATCGTCGCCAACGTCAAGGAGGCGACCATCCTCCTGAAGGTCGCCGACAACGTGAAGATCGAGATGGACAAAGCCGCCGTCGTCACGGTGTCGAAAGCCGCCGAAAACTCCTGAACCCCGTCCGCCGCCGACACGCGGCCCCCTTCATCGCATGAGCCCCACACTGACATTCTTCGCCGGCCTGCTCCTTCTCAGCCTGCTGATCTGGTATTTCTTCACCGACTACTCGCTGCGCAAGCGCACCATCGGCCTCGTCCTCACCGTGTTCCTCGTCAGCTTCTGCCTCGAGGCCATCATTCCGCCCGCCCAGAAGATCCGCCTCGGCCTCGACCTGCGCGGCGGCACGTCCTTCCTCCTGCGCCTCGTGGACGAAACCGGCGAGGGCATCACCCCCGCCACGCTCGATCAGGCCATCGAGGTCATCCGCAAGCGCGTGGACCAGTTCGGCGTGAGCGAACCCATCATCACCTCCCAGGGGGCCGACAGCATCCTCGTGCAGATTCCCGGGCTCGACACCGCGCAACTCGCCCAGACCAAGGAGCAGCTCCAGCGCGTGGCGAAACTCGAGTTCTCCATGGTCCACCCGCAAAGCGAGTCGATCCTTGCCCAGGTGGACGGCGGCACCGGCGTGCTGCCCCCCGGATACGCGGTGAAGGAATACACGGACAAGATCGAAGGCCGCGAAAAGACCTTCCGCCTCCTCGTGAAGCAGAGACCGGACCTCACCGGCGAGCATGTCACCTCCGCCAACGCCTTCTACGATGTGCAGGGCTACGGCGTGGCCATGAAACTCGACGGTGACGGCGCGAAAATGTTCGGCGACCTCACCGCCGGCAATGTCGGCCAGCGCCTCGCCATCCTGCTCGATGGCGAAGTGCAGAGCGCCCCGAGCATCCGCCAGCCGATCTATGGCGGTCAGGCGGTCATCACCGGGCGCTTCAGTGACCAGGAAGCCCGCAACCTCGCCAGCGTGCTCGAGAACCCGCTGCGCACCCCCGTCCAAGTCGAGGAAGTGCGCAGCGTTTCCGCGTCGCTCGGCGCGGACTCCATCAAGAGCGGCGTCGGTGCCGGCATCCTCGGGCTGTGCCTCACGGTGGCCTTCGTGCTTCTCTATTACCGCCTCGCGGGACTCGTGGCGTGCCTGGCCCTCGGCGTGAACATCGTGCTCCTCTTCGGGGCGATGTGCATGTTCGGATTCGTCCTCACGCTGCCCGGCATCGCGGGCATCATCCTCACGATCGGCATGGCCGTGGATGCCAACGTGCTCATTTTCGAGCGGTTGCGCGAGGAACTGGCGGCCGGCAAGTCGCTGGGCACCGCCATCCACTCCGCCTACGACAAGGCCTTCTCGGCCATTTTCGACGCCAACGTCACGACCCTCATCACCTCGGCCATCCTCTTCTGGCAGGCCACCGGCCCGGTGAAGGGATTCGCCATCACGCTCACTTTGGGCATCGTGGCCTCGATGTTCTCCGCGCTCCTGTTCACCCATGTGGCATTCGGTTGGATGCTGGAGAACTTCGGGCTCAAGAAGCTCCGGATGCTCAACTGGATCCCCTCGCGAAGCATCGATTTCCTCCGCCACCGCCGCGTCGTGCTGACCCTTTCCTCCCTCGTGCTCCTCGCCTCGGTCGGGTTCTTCGCCTTCCGCGGGGAAAAGAACTTCGGCATCGACTTCACGGGCGGCGACCTCATCGTCCTGGGCACAAAGCAGGAGGTGCCCCTCGCCGACGTGCGCTCGTCGCTGGACAAGATCGGCATGGGCGACAGTGAAATCCAACGCTCGGAAGACCAGGGCCACGAACTCATCACCATCCAAGGCCGATTCAACACCGCCTCCCAGATCATCGGACAACTGCAACAGGACCTCCCGGATGCCGGTTGGAGCGTGCAGCAGAACGACACTGTCGGCCCGCGTGTCGGCAAGGAACTCGCCGGCCGCTCGCTGTTCGCCCTCGCCTTGGGGATGATCGGCATCCTCATCTACGTCACTGTCCGCTTCGAGTTCTCCTTCGCCCTCGGCGCCATCCTCGCCCTCCTCCACGACGTGATCATCACCGTCGGCGTCTTCTCCATGCTCGGACGCGAGATCTCGCTCGTCATGGTCGGCGCCGTGCTCACCATCGCGGGCTATTCGATCAACGACACCATCGTCGTCTTCGACCGTGTGCGCGAAGGGCTCATGGCGGGAAGACGCGGAACACTGACCGAAGTCATGAACGCCTGCATCAACGAGACCCTCGGCCGCACGATCCTCACCGGCGGAACGACGCTTCTCGCCACGGCCGCCCTCTTTTTCCTCGGAGGCACCGTGCTCAGCGACTTCGCGCTCGCCATCCTCATCGGCGTCGCCGTGGGAACCTACTCCTCCATCTTCGTCGCCGCGCCCATCGTGCTCTGGTGGACACAGCGCACCGGACGCAGCATCCGCCGCGAGGTGCTCGGGGACCCCGAAACCCGGACGACCTGACCCCTCTGAAACGCCTGTTTGGGGGTCAGATTATTTGTAATCCATTGATTTTCAATGGATAAAAGAATCATTTGACGCCCCTCGGCCGCCGCCCCTACCCTTTAAGCCCACATACGGACATGCATAGAAAGGATGTGAATAACTAATGCCCGAAGTCATCGTCAGAAAAGGAGAGTCGATCGATCGCGCCATCAAGCGCTTGAAAGCGAAATTGGACTCCGAAGGAATCATGGACGAAGTGCGCCGCCTGCGCGCTTTCGAGACACCGACGCAGAAAACGCGCCGCAAAGCGAAAGCCAACGCCAAACGCGCCAAAATGAAGTTCCGCTTCAACGTTTCCTGAGCAAAGACACTCAACATCCGCGCATCCTGCTCGCCGGCTGCGGATACACCGGCGAGCGATGCGCGGAATTTTTTTGCACCGACGGATGGGATGTCACCGCCCTCGTCTCCAGTGACGCCTCCGCCAAACGCCTCGAAGGCAAACCTTACCCCGTCTTTGCCGCCGATGCCGCCGATCCCGACCGGCTTCGCGCGATGTCCGACAAAACAGGACGCCCCGACGTGCTCATCCATTGCCTGAGCGGACACGGAGGCCGCGATGCCGCCGCCTACCGCGTGACCTACGTCGAAACCCTGCGGAGCCTTCTCGATATTTTCTCCCCGCGCTTCACCGTCTTCACAGGCAGCACGTCGGTCTATCCGCAAAACGACGGCTCCTGCGTCACGGAAGATTCCCCCGTCGGCGGCACCCCCACCGGCGATGTTCTTCTGGAAGCCGAGCGTCTGGCGCTCGAATCCCGTGGCGCCGTCGTCCGTCTCGGCGGGATCTACGGCCCCGGACGCGCGCGATTCATCGAGGCCGTGCTCTCAGGCGAGCCGCTGACCCAAGGTGCGCCGGATGCCTTCATCAACCTCATCCACCGCGACGACGCCGCCCGCGCCCTCTTCCATGTCGGAAGCGAACGCCTCCCCGGCATCTTCAATGCCGTGGACGACACTCCGTCCCGCCGCGCCGACCTTGCCGCGGCCATCGCCGCGACCTTCAACCGCCCGGTTCCGCCCATCCCCGACACCCCGCCCACCGGCAAAAAGGTGAGTTGGA
>JACSRX010000045.1 GCA_014879535.1 Chthoniobacterales bacterium | reverse complement strand
AGATCGTCCTGCGGCTCGATGGGGGCCACGGATGCCGCCGGGGAATTGGCGATGTCGTCATCGAGGCCGGTGCCCGAGGCGCGGTGGTCGTCGGGTAGGGGCTCGGCGAGGCCGAGGGCGGCGAGGCGGTCGCGCTCGTCCTGCGGTAGCCCCGCCACCCACTGGCGGTAGGCCTTGGCGTGCTGGGCATCGCGGACGGCTTGCTTGGCGGCGTAGTCCCCGGAACTCATCGGGCAGGCTCCTTTCCGAGCCGGGGGATTCCCACCCTGCTGCAAGCTGCAAATACCACCCCACCCCCTTTAGGGGGGTGGGGATGGGTATTATTTGCAGCAGCTGCAGCTTTAGATTTTTGCATCAGATTTTTCATCATTTTTGCAGCAGGTCACTGAGGGTTGGCGGAGAAACGTTTGTGCCAGTTCCAGATCGTGCGGACCGAGACATCGAATTTTGCAGCAACCTCGTTTTCGTTCTCGCGGGTGAGCGAGCCCCCGAATTCGTCCAAGACGGCGCGGAATTTGCCCTCGTCGAAAGTGCTCGGACGCCCCGGCTTGCCGACCGAATAGCTCGCGGCACCCTTGCTTGGGGCAGGCGGCGGAGCGCACTGCTCCCAGCAGATGCCCGATCCGCCCGAGTGGCGGATGAAGATCGTGTCGGTCGGAGTCCGCAGCATGTCGCGCAGGCCCGCGCGCTGGCGGCGCTTGGTCATGGAGAGCTGGAAGGTGGGCGGCGTGCCGTCGGGGGCCTTGACCCGCATGATCACGGCGGTCTCGCGCGACCAGTTGACCAGGGCGGAGCTGCCGAGGCCGCTGTAGGCGAGGTCCGAGGCGGTCCAATGGGTGCCGGCCTTCGGGTCCTTCGAGGGCTTGCCGGTGTGGTGGAGCAGCGCCCAGATGACTCCGGTCTGGAGGCCGATCGAGTTGAGTCGGTTGCAGCAAAACTCGGCGACCACCTTCTGCTCGCTGATGTCGTCGCCGATGTAATTGAGCAGGGGATCGGCCCAGACGATGTCGGGCTTGTGGCGCTCGATGAGTTTGGCGGCGAGGGCCGTGAACTCCTCGCCCGTGTGCGTGGTGTCGCGGTAGATGAAGATGCGGTCCTCCAGGAGCCGCTCCTCTTCGGGCGTGAGCCCCATGCCGGCCCGCACGCCCTGATACATCTCGGCTAGGTCGCCGATGTCGTTCTCGGCTTGGATCAGCAGGGACTTGATCGGGCGGCCTGCGGTCGGTGCGATTCCGAAGGCCGGTCGTCCCAAGGCCCACAAGATCATGACCTGCATGCAGAAGGAGGACTTGCCGATGCCGGACTGGCCTACGATGACCAAGGATCCGCTGCGGCACAGCCAGCGGTCGCCCAGGACGGAGTTGGGGTCGTTGGAGGTGTCGTAGACGGCCAGCGCGGAGACGGGCATGCGCTCGATCTGGTCGTCGATCATGCGGACTTCCCACTCGGCCCACGACTTGGCTCCGAGGCCGATGGCGAGCAGGCGCTGTCGGCGTTTTTCGCCGTCCACGGTGCGCCACCCGTCGGGGCAGCGGGAGAAGCGCGAGGGGTTCTTGTTCTTCTTGTCGAGGTTGAGGCCGTCGAGCCAGTCCCAGACGATGTCCACGCGGCGGCGGTATTCGCCAGCGTCGGGTGCGTCCACGCGCACCCAGGCGTGGATGGACTTGTTGCCCGAGTCGATGACGGCGGAGACCGGGAGGCCGCTTGCGACGATGGCGCCGAACTGCACGCCCTTGGGGATGTCAGCTCCGCTGGCGTCGCGGTCGAACTCGACCAGCACGTGGCGGAAGGCGGTCACCTCGTCGTTGCGCGAGCCGCCCTGCTGCATGGGGTTGAGGCGCACGAAGAGGCCGAGCTTGGTGGAGAAGCAGCGGTCGATGCCGCCCTTGGATTCCACACGCTTGCGCCAGTCGGCGACGGATAGGGTCACGCCGCGCTTGGGGACCACGTTGCCCTCGTCGTCCTCCATACCGGGGGCGATGGCGACAAGGTCGTCGGGACCGAAGCAGGCTTCGAGGAGGCGGAGGAAGCCGCCCTCGGGAGGCGCTGGCAGTTCCAGCGGTTCGGCCACGAACTTCGGGCGGTGGTCAGCCTCGGCGGCATGCGGGGGTGGGGGGAGGCGGCCGGTTCGCAGTGGCACGATGGCCTCGCGGGCGGCCTGCGAGAAGGCGGACCCGATGGCGTGACGGGCCTCGGATTCGCCGAGCCCGTCTGCCATGGCCCGCGCCATGAGTTGTCCCTCGGCCTCGTCCTGGCCGAAGCCCGCGTCGCGGAACTGGCAGGCGGCGTCGAAGAGTTCGGCATTTCGCGAGCCCTCCAGGGCGCCGCGCTCAAGGTAGTCGAGCGTGCGGCGGGGGAGCGCGGGCCGGGGTGTGGTGGAGCGGTAGCGTGGCATGGACGTGGTGATCAGGCGGCGGCCTGCCCGAACTTCCGGGCGAGGAACACTGTGGCCTCCTCGAACGTGGCCAGTTCCGGGCTTGGGTGGCCGAGTTTGCTCAGCCAGCGGACCTGCTTGGCCGAGGCCAGACCGAGGGCGCGGCGCAGGAAGAGCTTGTCGATGATGAGCGAGGCCTGGCCCTTGCAGCGCACGCTGGCCGCATCGATGCCCGAGCGCGTGAGGATGTCGCTCTGCTTCGGGCTCACCGGATCGCCATGCCAAGGCATGGTCGGCACGAAGTCGGCGATGCCCGGATCGGCGATGCCCACGGCGAACTCGAGGGCGTCAAAGATGCGGCTGCTGCGCTTGGCGTTGAACTTGAGGCGCTCGCGCAGGCGGCGCGTGCGGTCGGCATTCACCTCATCGTGGGCCTCCTCAAGGTCGCCTTCCTCGTCGAGGGCGTCGGTGATTTCATCTGCTTCTTCGGAATCCCGGGCGATGAGGTGGGCGGGCCGGACTAGGTTGTGCTCCTCGCTGAGCCACAGAAAATCCAGGAGCAGGAGGTGATCCTTGCCGGGCCAGATGCGCGTGCCGCGGCCCACGATCTGCGAGTAGAGGCTGCGGACCTTGGTCGGTCGCAGGCAGACAACGCAGTCGATAGACGGCTCGTCGTAGCCCTCGGTGAGGAGCATGGCGTTGCTTAGGAGCGTCGTCTGCCCTTGGCGGTAGCGTTCGAGAACCTCGGGGCGGTCCCGGCTTTGGCCGTCCACATGCTCAGCGGGCAAACCGCGCTGGCGGCACATGGCGGCGAAACGCTGCGAGAGCGAGATAAGGGGCAGAAACACCAGAATCTTCCGGTGCCGATGCGCGGCCATCACGTCGGCGATCTTTTCGAGGTAGGGCTCAAGCGCGTGACCGAGATCCTCGGCGTTGTAGTCGCCGGCCGTGGTGCGCACGCCGCGCAGGTCCAGACGCAGGGGCACCGTCTTGACCTTGATCGGGGAGAGCCAGCTCTGCTTGATGAGGTCGAGCAGGGTGATCTCGTAGGCAATGTTCTGGTAGTAGCGAGCGAGGGCCTTCTTGTCGCCGCGATCAGGGGTGGCGGTGACTCCGAGGACGTGGGCGTTTTCGTCGAAATGCCGCAGCGTGTTGAGGTAGCTGTCGGCCAGGGTGTGGTGGCACTCATCAACGACCACGAGACCGAAATGGTCCCGCGGCCAGCGCTGGCGCCGCGACTCCCGCATGAGCGTCTGGACCGAGGCAACGACCACGGGTGCCTCGAGCGAGGCCTTGTGCTCGGCCATCTCGACCTCGGCTTGTAGGCCGGTTGCGCGGGCGATCTTGTCCACCGCCTGCTGGATGAGTTCCTCGCGGTGGGCGAGGACGAGCGTGCGGCGCGGTTGGTAGTGCCGGGCCAGGGCGGCGAAAAGAATCGTCTTCCCGGCCCCCGTCGGCTTCACGGCGATCTGCCGGTCGTAGTCGGCGAAGCCTTTGGTGATGGCGTTGAGCGCATCGACCTGGTAGCCGCGCAGGGAGATTGGCTGGTCAGAACGGGTTGTTTCCATGCGACGAGCCTCCTTTCTGCGATGCCTCGGGCAGGAGCCACGCGGCGACCTTGTTGCGCTTGCGGCCGTTGTATTCCTCGACGGTGAGGCGGGCGCGGCCTTTGCGCCCGATGAGGTCGTCGGGCTCGATGTTCACGTCCTCGTCCGGAACGACCTTCTCACCGGTAGAGGCGCGGAAGGCGTCGATCTTCCAGAATGCGTTAGGCGTGAAGACGAGGTTGTCGAAGCAGATCGCGCCGGAGGGCTCGACCTTGAGCTTCAGTTCGATGAGGTCGTTGCCCTGCTTGGAGACGGACTCCTCGGCGTTGAGCACTTCCACGGTGTAGTCGCCGGCCGGGACGTGGTCGGGGCGGGCGGTGGGTTCGGATGACTTGTAGGTAGGCATGGTTGGTTACTGGTTGGTTTGTTTGGACTGGCGCAGCGAAATGGTCGCTTTGCCGTGATGGACGAGTTCCTCGGGGAACGGCTTCTCCGAGGGCATTCGGGCGGCCCAGAGGTCGCGGAATTTCTTCGCGCCGAGGTTTCCGTAGGCCGCGAGGACGGGGCCGAAGCCGAGGGCTTGGATGTGCTGGCCGACGCTGACGTGATCGACGAACTCGGGGCCGCGGCGGGTGACGAGCTTCCAGCCGGGGATTTCGTGGCCGGCTTGCAGGCGCTCCCTCGCCACGGCCTCCGCACGCTCGCGGAAGTCGTCGAGCACGGCGCAGGCCGAGAGGAACTTGCCGAGCTTGACGTTGTCGGAGAGGACGGCCTCAAAGTCGAACGACGGGGCCGCCACCTCGGTGGCCTGGGCGGCGAGGGCCATTCTTGCCGGGCAGGTTTCGCGCTTGGCGCACCATCCGCAGTAGTCGCAGGGCGTTGGCTGTTTCTGCGGGTCGCGGTAGCGGGCAACCACCGCACCGACGAGGCGCTTGGCTTCCTCGAAGCTGAAACGCAGGGTGACGACTTCCTTCCGGTCGCAGAAGATGAGATGGGCGGTCCACTCGGAGGCGAAATGCTGCTCCATGAGACCCAAGGCGTAGGCCGCCATTTGCTCGCGGTAGTTGCGCTTCTGCCCGGTCTTGAGGTCGGCGTGGGCGAGCTTGTCGGGGATGAGCGCATCGGCTGTGCCGGGCTTGTCAAACCCGGGGATGTCGATGCGGCAGTCCTGCTCGCGGGTGATGACCTCCGTGCCGCCGGCCAAAGCACGCACGGTGGTCGCGGCCCAGTCCACCGCGTCCAAGTCGGCCTCGGTGGGCTCGAAGAACATCTCGGCCTGGTCGGGGTGGCCGGCCATGCGGCTGCGGAAGAGGGCGTCGAGGGCTGAGCCGCGCTCCGCGGCAGGGCCGGGATTGGGATCGGCCTCGTAGCAGGCGCACTCGGCCAGCTTGGGCAGGGCGGAGGGGCGCAGGCTCACTTGGCGGCCTCCTGCTGCTGGTTGGCTTCCACGGCCTGCAGGAACCGCTCGGGCTCGGACAGGATGCGCTTGGCGTAGTCGCCGGGGATGTCAGCCCATGTGCCTTCGGCCTTGATCTGACCGCGGCTGACGAGGAATTCGCGGACGGCGTCCTCTCGGCCGGTGAAGACGGCGGCGAGCTGGTCGGCCACCGACTTGGCGGGCTCGGGGGCAGCAGCCGGAGCCGCTGCGGCCGCACCAAAGACGCGGGCGATGGAGTCGAAGGCGAAGGGCAGCCGGTCCTCGAGACCGTGGCGGTTCTTGGCGTCGTAGGCCGCCGCGTGGGTGGTGAAGAGGACGCGCTCCTTGCCGCCGATGCCGCGACGGCGTCCCGTGTCGCCCTCGGCCACCTTTGTCACGTAGTTGGCGAAGAGGATCAGGTCGGCCCACTCCTTAATGAGCGGGGCGGTCTGCTTGGAGAGCTTGAGCTCGTAGCGGTCGTAGCTGCCGGCCTGGTCGGGCGACTCGAACTTGCGCACCGTGCTGTGCGCGAGAAACACGATGTGGATGCCTTGGCGGATCAGGCCATCGAGCGACGCCAGGAATTTGGCGAACTCCTCGGCCACGAGGGTGAAGCCCTTGCCGTAGCCGAAATCCTCGATGGATTCCTTGCCGGCCTTCTTGCAGATGTGGGCGGCCAGGCGCTTCTCCAGCCAGTCGGCTGTGTCGATGACGAGGGTCTTGAACTCGTGCCCGCCGACCGCGAGCTGGGCAATCGTGGCGGTGACGTCGTCCCACGTGGCGGGTTCGGGGAACCGAACCACGTCGAGGTGGTGGGTGCCGCCTTCGGTGTCGATGAAGACGGGCGCGGGGAACTGGCTGGCGAGCGTCGATTTGCCGACGCCCTCGGGGCCGTAGATGACGGCTTTCTGCGGGCGGGCCACGCGGCCGCGGATGGTTGGAATGGTCATGTGGAATCTCCGGTTGTTTGTTGCTTCGCTGCCGGCACCACCTGGTGCTTGCGCGATGCCCGAAGAGTCCCACTGGCGTCGGCATCATGTCTCCCGACTGCAAACCCGAGTCGTCGAATCAATCTGGTTGGCCATAAGAGAGGCCGACACGGATCGTGTTGGCATCACTCCGGCATCACGGAGTGGCAACACCAGAGACGCACCCGCTGACCGGTTTGGCTTCATGCGGGCACCGCGCCCTACTCTCGACCGGCATCATCAGTGTCACAGTCGGCATCACCTTGGCATCATGAGCCGGTGTCGCCTGCAACGTATGGGTTGCATGATGCTGGCCGGTTCCGCTGGCGCAGGTCCTCATGGTGAGGCTATTTCGCATGCATGAAGATCGACCGACTCATCTCGCTGGCCATCGTTGGGGGCTTTCTGGACGGAGCCCGAGTGAAATTCGCATCAGACCTCAATTGCATTATCGGTGCGCGCGGCACGGGCAAGACGACCTTGCTTGAATTGGTGCGTTATGCGCTCGACGCCCTTCCGAAGAGGGAGCTTTCCCCATCTGCCCGCCGGCGGGTTGACTCGCTCGTCGAGGGCAACCTCCAGGGTGGGCGAGTGGAGCTTGAAGTCGAGACACGCGATGGCTTGCGCTACTTCATCGTGCGAGCGGTCGGCGAAGCGCCGATCGTGCTTGACGCATCGAGGAACGCGACGGCGCTGTCGCTCGACGAGAATGCTTTCTTCCGCGCCGACATCTTCAGTCAGAACGAGGTGGAGAGCATTGCCGACCATGGAAAGTTCCAACTTGAGCTCATCGACAGCTTCGAGCCGGTCCGGGTGGCCGAGATGAACCGCGCCGTGGCCGACATCACGCTGCAAATCGTGACGCAGGCCAAGCAGCTTGCGCCCTTGGTCGAGCGCAGTGCTGCGCTGAACGAAAAGATCAAGCAGTTGCCGATGATCGAGGAGAAGCTAAAGGCCTTTGGCGGAGCCGATGACAAGATCGCTGAGGCAGTAAATCGGGCTCATGCCGCCAAGGCGCTCCGGGATAGGGAGGGGCGCGTTGTCTCGAGTGTGGCCGATTGGCTCACACGCTACGGGCAAGAATTGGCGGAAGTCAGGGACCGCTACCGCGCCGAACTCTCTGGCAAGGTGACCCGCGAGATGGTGGAGGGGCCGAACGGCCAGCTCATGAACGAGGTGAGTGACAGTCTCCGCAAGTGCGCGAAGGCCGTTGAGCAGGGGCTCAACGCGGCGCAGGTGGCCGTCGAGGGTTGCGTCGAAGTTGTGGTGGAGAGTGGTCGCCAGATCACGGTCGCGCACCACGAGCAGGAGATTGCCTTCCGGAAACTGATCGATAAACACAAGCAGCATCAGGCTCAATCGGCAGAGAGGGCTTCCCTTGAGCGCAAACGCAACGATGTGCTGGAGTGCCGAGCGGAGGCGGCTGAGATCAACAAGCGGATCAAGGTGGCGGAGAAGAGCCGCCTGCAACTCCTGACCCAGCTTTCCGAGGTTCGAGACCGGCGCTTTCAGATCCGCAAGGAGGTGGCCGAGCGGCTCAACGCTGCACTGGCGCCGATGATCACGGTTGTCATCGATCAGGATGGTGCGGCCGACGCCTACGGCGAGCTGATCGACGCATCCCTGCGCGGATCGACAATTCGGCGCAGCATCGTCGCCAAGAAGCTGACACGCTCTCTTCCGCCGCAGCAACTCGCGGACCTCGTGCGTGGAGGCGACCCGGCCGCACTGATGGACCGCGGGGGTTTGAATTCCGATCAAGCCGCCGAAGTGGTGGCTGCGTTCAACTCGCCAGAGAAGCTCGCCGAACTCGAAACCGTGGAATTGCAGGATGCGCCGAGTATCAAGCTCAGGGTTGGCGAGTCGCAGAAGGACTCTTCGGCGCTCTCCACCGGACAGAAATGCACGACGGTGTTGCCGATCCTGCTCCTTGAGGGGGGCAACCCTCTGCTTATCGATCAGCCGGAGGACAACCTCGATAACCGCTTCATCTTCGAGACCGTGGTCGATAGCATCCTGAAGGTGAAGCGCTCAAGGCAGCTCATCTTTGTCACCCACAATCCGAACATCCCCGTGCTGGGCGATGCGTCCCGCGTGTTTGTGATGGAATCCGATGGCGAGCGCGCCCGAACGGCTTGGACCGGGTCGGTGGACGAGTGCAAGGAGCAGATCGTGACCCTGCTTGAGGGCGGCAAGGAGGCCTTCCGGCGGCGCGTGGAACGCTACAAGGCCTGAAATGCGTTCGGAGGCGATAGAATCCAAGCTTGCCGAACTGCGGGCCGATCCGGAGTCGATCCCGTGGCCGGAAAGGGTGCGTGTGGCTGGCGAGCTGCTCGGCGGGGTGGTGAGGACGCGACCCTTGCCCGCCGTCTCGGCCGAGCTCCTCCGGTTGCTGGCTGCCGACCCGAAGTGGGAGGTCAGGAAGCAGGTAGCCGACCATCTCCATAAACTCTCGGATTCGGACTTTGGAGTGTTCGCGGGCCTGTTGTCCGGGGACGTGAACGCCTATGTGAAGTCGGCCGTTGAGCAGTCCTTGGTGAGGCGGCGAAAGGGGCGGGCAATGGACACCAAGAGAGTGCGGGGCCTGAGCCGCATCGAGGCTGACATCAGACAGATCGAAATACGACATGGGGCCAAAGCGTCCCGCACGATACGTGAAATGGCTCACCGACTTTACGAGGGTTTGGTCGGGGCAAGCGTCCACGAAATGAGGAGCATCGTCACGGCCATGAAGGCCACGGTGGAGTCGCTCGAAGCATCCCCGGGGGAAGCCGCCGATCCGAACGTCAAAAAGGCGGCGCGTCGCTTATCCCGGCAGGTTTCGTTCCTGGACCGGCTCCTCAACGACATGCGCTACTACACGCAGGTTCCGTCGAGGGAACGGGCGACCGAGCGCGTGGGACCGATGCTCAACGACGCTCTCTCGATGGTGCGGGATGAGTTCAAGGCCACAGCGCGTAACGCCGAGGCTGTTTCTGTGTTCTTCTCCGTCTCGGAGGACCTGTGCGTTTCCGCCTCGCGAATGCATCTGGTATTGGCCCTACGCAATCTGCTCAAGAACGCCCACGAGGCGTTCAGCATCAACGAAACTGAGTTCCAGCCGGGGCGCGTGCAAGTCACGGCGGATGGTCAGGCAGACGCTGTCAGAATCGTGATCGAGGACAATGGTATGGGCATGGCCCCGGCCGAATTGGAGGAGGTGAGGCGCTTCATTCCGGGGCGCACTTCCAAAAGCTACCTCGGAACCGGCTTCGGTCTGCCGATTGCCCATCGCACGCTTGAGGCGCACGGCGGGACTCTGACGATCACGAGTCAAGTCGATCAGGGCACGACGGTTACTGTTCTGTTGCCCGTCGCCGGAAAGGCGGAGGAATGAAGCCGTTGGCTCTCATCATCGAGGATGATCCAGAGATCCGGGCCTCGCTCGTGGATCGGCTGGAATCGCTCGGCCACGACCAACACAACGTGGCGTGCCAGACCGATGCCCGGGAGCGGATGGCCCGCTGTGGCTACTCCTACGTGCTCCTCGACCTGGAACTGCCCGTCCGCTACGGCCGCACACCGCTCATTCAAACCGGCAAGAACCTCCTGCAGGAGATTCGGGCGAGTGAGCGCCACGCCGACACTCCAGTGATTGTTGTGACCGCGCACGGGCACGACCGCCCCGACCTGGCCGTGGATGTCATGAAGGCGGGAGCGACCGACTTCGTAAAGAAGCCGTTCGAGACCCTGGAGAGCGCTATCGCAGAGGCCCTGGCCGGCCGCGTTCAGGTTGGTCGCCGGGGCTCGCGCGATCCGGTGGATGATCCGCCCGAGTCCAAAGACCGCCGTCCACTCGCGCGGGGAAGGCTGGTTTTCTACAAGGAGAGCGTGGAGCTTGAGGGCTTGCTCATCTGCACGCCGGCGAG
This sequence comes from Chthoniobacterales bacterium, assembly GCA_014879535.1. Classification (GTDB taxonomy): domain Bacteria; phylum Verrucomicrobiota; class Verrucomicrobiia; order Chthoniobacterales; family JACTMZ01; genus JACTMZ01. The sequence continues at coordinate 30,529 of JACSRX010000045.1, read as the reverse complement.
CGGCACGATGTGGAGGATGCTCAACATCCTGAAGGAACGCCGACCTGACGGGAGGCCGCGGGCATTTGCCGGCAAGGCCTTGGCGGACATGCTGGACCTTGAGCGGGGCCAGAACGCGATATGCGATGCGCTCAGCCCCTTCCGGCGTAGGCTCGTCGAGACGCTGAAGGCAAGCGGGATTGATGCGGATGAGGACTCGGTTGTGGTCACCGGTCGCACCGGCTACCAGCTCAACCAGGACCTCCAAGTCGAAGACCTCTCCGACCAGCGCGGCCCGACGACTGAGGAGGAGTCCTTGGAGCCCACCACCGACGACCGACAAGCATGGGTCCTTGCTCAGCTCCGGGCTCGGAAAAAAGTGAGGCGCAAGGACATCGAGGACGAGTTCAAGGTATCCATCGCCACCGCCAAACGAGACCTCATGGCTCTTGGCGACAGGATAGAGTTCACTGGACCGAAGGGCTCCGGTCACTACCGGCTCAAGAGTGGGCGATAAACAGAAATCTCCTTTATGACACAAACAGAGATTCCAAACTCCCCCGGCCTCCGTAGATTCTTGTGCCAGAATGAAGGCCAGTGCTTGCTGCTCCAAAGCTTCGGCAGCAAGAAATAGGGCAGGCTTACACGAATGGATGCACAGTTTTGGATGGCATCAGCTTAGCCTGAAAGCCGAGAATTAACCCTGCTCGACCCTGACCATCGCAGATGACGGCTGATCAACTCCTCCCCAACAGCATCGTTCGGGGACCGTTGTTCCCGGAGCCGGTGCAGGTCATCACCACGATTGCCAACGGCGCCTCGGTGAAGCTCGTCGCCACGGGGGTCAACACCGGCCAGACCTACCAACCAATTCTGGATGCCGGGCAGATCGCGCTTCTGGAGGTCAATCCTCAGAGGGAGCCCTTTGATGGTGATGCCCGCAAATTCCGCCTTGGTATCGAGGCCATGCGCCTTGGCTTGGCATACGAATACGACCCGTATTTCTCCCTCTCGATAGCTCGCGTTGATCCGCTGCCCCACCAACTCGAAGCGGTCTATGACTACTTCCTCAAGATGCCACGGATTCGCTTTCTGCTGGCTGACGATCCCGGTGCAGGCAAGACGATCATGGCGGGGCTGTTGATCAAGGAACTCAAGGCTCGTGGCCTGATCAAACGCGTCCTCATCGTCACTCCTGCCAACCTCACCTTTCAGTGGCAGCGCGAGATGAAGGACAAATTCCGCGAGCAGTTCACAGTCATTCGCTCGGACATTCTGCGGGCGAATTACGGCACAAATCCTTGGCAGGAGCATGACCAAGTGATCGCCTCGGTTTCGTGGGTCTCCCGCATCGAGGATGCCCGTGACAGCCTCCTCCGCAGTCGCTGGGATCTCGTGATCGTGGATGAGGCTCACAAGATGAGCGCCTACAGTTCCGACCGCGAAACGCTGGCCTACAAGCTGGGCAAGGACCTGTCGGACATGACCGATCATCTCCTGCTGATGACGGCCACTCCTCACAAGGGCGACCCGGAGAATTTCGCCCTGTTTCTCAAGCTCCTCGACCGTGACGTTTACGGCGATGTGAGCAGCTTGGAGCAGGCGATGGTCAACCGCGACGCTCCGTTTTACCTGCGGCGAATCAAAGAGGCGCTCGTCTCGTTTCCAGACCCCGACACGAATCTCGTCAAATCCCTCTTCACCAAGCGCATCGTCAAGACGGCGAAGTTCGAGATCGCGGATGATGAACTCGACTTTTACGACGCCCTGACCCGGTTCGTGCAGGATCAGTCCATTCGTGCGGCTGAAGCCAATTCACCGCAGGCCCGTGCGGTTGGTTTCACGATGGCCATGCTGCAGCGCCGCTTCGCTTCCAGCCTTTACGCAGCCCGTCGCACCTTGGAGCGCATGAAAGCGCGCCGTGAGGCTATTCTGGCCGATCCGGACGGCTACAGGCGCGAGCAGATCAACCGACGTATCCCCGAGGGGTTTGACGATCTGGACGAGGAAGAGCAGCAGGCCATCATCGACCAGTTGGAGGAGGTGGTTCTGGACCCTGACCCCGCCATCCTCAGAGCCGAGGTGCAAGACTTGGGCAAGCTCATTGACCAAGCACGGATTTTGGAGGCCAAGTCCAACGAGACGAAACTGACCGCTCTCAAGGAACTCCTGACCGAGCACGGCATCTTTGCCGACTCGTCGATGAAGCTCCTCATCTTCACCGAGCACAAGGACACGCTCGATTACCTCGCGGGCGATGGGCGTGATGGCCGCCCGCTCGGCAAGCTGCGCGAATGGGGTCTCTCGCTCACGACCATCCACGGCGGCATGAAGATCGGTGACCGTGACACGCCGGGGAGTCGGATCTTTGCCGAGCGCGAGTTCAAGGAGTCATGTCAGGTGATGGTCGCCACCGAGGCCGCAGGCGAAGGTATCAACCTGCAGTTCTGCTGGCTCATGGTGAACTACGACATCCCGTGGAATCCTGTCCGCCTCGAACAGCGCATGGGTCGCATTCACCGGTATGGTCAGGAGAAGGACTGTCTAATCTTCAATTTCGTCGCCACCAACACCGCCGAAGGTCGCGTCCTGCAGAAGCTTTTCGACCGCATTGCCGCCATCGAGGACGACCTCGATCCTGGTCGCACGGGGAAGATCTTCAACGTCTTGGGCGACGTTTTTCCGTCTAACCTCCTGGAACGGATGCTGCGCGACATGTATGCGCGCAACCAGACTGAGCAGGTCATTCTCGACCGTATCGTCACCAACATCGACATCCACCGCTTCTCGGAGATCACCAACTCCACTTTGGAAGGACTGGCCAAACGCGAACTCAACCTCTCGGCCATCATTGGAAAAACCGCCGAAGCCAAAGAGCGCAGGCTTGTCCCTGAGGTCATCGAGGATTTCTTCGTCGAAGCGTCGGAGCATGTGGGGCTCAAGCTCACCAAAAGCCGCGGACGCTCCCATGTTTACCGCGTCGGCAGGATTCCCCGGCAACTGCTCTCACGCGGCGAGCAGCAAGAACCGCAGTTCGGGCGCTTGGGCAGTGAGTATCTGGACGTCATCTTCGACAAGGAACTGCTCAAAAAGGACGCATCGTCCGAATGGGTGACTCCGGGGCATCCGCTCTTCGAGTCCCTCCGTGCGGAGATCGAGGCAGAGACGGTCTCGGCTCTGGAGCGCGGAGCGGTTTTCTACGATCTGCATCGCGAAGTCCCGGCCCAACTCGATGTGTTCACGGCGACGATCCGTGACGGCTGCGCCAATGTCCTGAACCGCCGCATTTTCGCTGTCCAGACCGAGATGGATGGAACTGTATCCATCCACCCACCCACCATTTTCCACGAGATCGTTCCAGCCGAGAACCCGGTGGAGGTTCCTGATGGATCTCATCTCCCGCCGAAGGATCAGCTCGAATGGATTCTGCTTGAGCGGGGGCTCAATCCCTTTCTCGAGGAAGTCCGCAAAGAGCGCCAACGCGAAACGCGCATCGTCGAGAGCCATGTCGAAACCAGCCTCAACACGATCCTGAACCGCGAAAATTGCACCCTCGCCGAACTCGTCACCCAGCGTGAGAGTGGTTCGGAGGAAGCTGGCCTCGAAGGTCGGATCAAGCAGGCCGAAAACCGCATCGAGGAAATCCACCGGCGCTTGGAAACCCGCCGCAGCGAGCTTTCCCGTCAACGGCAATGCTCGGTCACGGACATACGGCACTTGGGACGCGCCTGGGTGTTGCCGCACCCTGACCGTGACACGCCCACAGGCCGTGCGATGCGCCGGGATGAAGAAGTCGAGCGCACGGCGGTCCAGATCGCCACCAAGGCACTCGAATCCGAAGGGTTCACCGTGGAGAGCGTTGAGGCGGACAATCGTGGCTTCGACCTTGTTGCCCGCAAACCGGCTTCGGCTGAGCCAAACGCGGCGCCATGCGTGAGGTTCGTGGAAGTCAAGGGCCGTGCCGACAGGGGGGAAGTGGCCCTCACAGCCAACGAATTCAAGACGGCCGAGCGGCTCAAGCAGGATTACTGGCTCTACATCGTCTTCCACTGCGCCACACCCAACCCCACGCTCAATATCCTCCGCGATCCAGCCCGACTCCCCTGGCAACCCATCGTGAAAATCGAGCACTACCGACTCAAGATGGAGGATCAGCGCACTCCGCGCATTCATGACGAGGGAGTCGCCTACGGATCGACACAGTCATGAAGCCTCTGCCCAAGCGCCTCATCGAGGTGGACCTTCCCATCCGCCGCATCTCGGACCATGCGCGGCGGGAGAAATCCATCCGGCACGGGCACATCTCCACGCTGCATATCTGGTGGGCGCGGCGGCCGTTGGCGGCTTGCCGGGCGGTGCTTTGCGCGGCGTTGTGGCCGGACCCGGTGGATGAACGCTGCCCGCGCGCCTTTCAGATCATCGCCGCCGAGCGCATGTGGCGTTGGGCGCGGGAGGAAAGGGCGCGCATCAGCGCTGGGAGCGCGGGCACTTTCGATGTGGTCCGCCAGCACACCTCGGCCTTCGCGCTCACGCAGCATCCCACCACGCTCCGCGCGGCCCTGCTCGATTTCATCGCCGACTTCGCGAATTGGGACAACTCCACCGTCCCCGCCTTCCTCGACACCGCGCGCGCCCTGACCGCCGCCGCGCACTACGGCCTCTCCGCCGACGCCGGCAACGCCGGCTTCGTCGAGCCGATGGACGAGCGCGAGTGGTCTGAAAAACTCTCAACTCTCAACGCACAACTCTCAACTGCAGCGAAGCCGCTGGTCGTGGACCCCTTTGCCGGAGGCGGCTCCATCCCGCTCGAAGCCCTCCGCATCGGTGCCGACGCCTTTGCCAGCGACCTGAATCCCGTCGCCGTCCTCCTCAACAAAGTCGTCCTCGAATACCTCCCGCGCCACGGCGCGCGCCTCGCCGAAGCCGTGCGCGAGTGGGGCGCGTGGGTGAAGGCCGAGGCCGAAAAGGAACTCGCCCGATTCTACCCGCGCGGCGACGACGGCTCCACGCCCATCGCCTACCTCTGGGCGCGCACCATCCGCTGCGAAGGCCCCGGCTGCGGCGCCGAGGTGCCGCTCGTGCGCTCCCTCTGGCTGGCAAAAAAGGCCAGCCGCTCCGTCGCCCTTCAGCTTCTCCCGCGGCCCGAGCACCAGCGCTGCGACTTCCGCATCCTCGTGAAAACGCCCGGCGGCTGGGTCGCCCAGGACGACCGCAAGACCAATGTTGCCAGCCCCGGCTTCGACGGCACCGTGCGCCGAGGCTCCGCCACCTGCCCGTGCTGTGGCTACACCACGCCCGTCGCCCGTGTTCGGGTTCAGTTGAAAGAGCGGCGTGGCGGCGCGGACGACGCGCGGCTCATGTGCATCGCCTCCACGCGAGCGGGAGAAGGCGGACGCTTCTATCGGCTGCCGACCGATACCGACCTCGCCGCTGTAAGTGCTGGGCGCGAGGAATTGGAGAAAAGAAAAGCCGCGCACAAGGGCGCATTCAGCATCGTGCCAAATGAGCCGCTCGATATTCGTGGAATCCGGCACACTTGGGGAATGATTTACGGCTTGGAGACGTGGGACACCTTGTTTAGTTCCCGTCAGAACTTGGCGCTCTCCGCGATTTCAAAATTCGTGCATGACGTTGCTGGCAGAGTCGGAAGCGACCCTGAGTTTGGATGTGCGGTGGCAACCTGCCTTGCCTTGAACGTTAGCAAGCTGGCGGACTTGGCTACCTCGCTCTGCCCGTGGGAACCGGTTGCAGAGTGCCCACGGCATTTGTTCAGCAGACAAGCCGTTCCGTTTACATGGGATTTCGCCGAGGGGGTGCCCTCCGGCGAATCCAGCGGCTCGTGGAGCATTCTGACAGACCGAATGGCTGGGATTCTCGAAGCTATCGGTTCGGATTGGCGCAGTGCGTCGCCGCAACAGGCATCGGCAACTCGACATCCGCTGCCAGATGATTCCGCTGACGCGCTCGTTACTGATCCGCCATACTACGACGCTGTTCCGTATTCATATCTCTCGGACTTTTTCTACGTTTGGTTACGCCGAAATCTCTCTGGTATTCACCCGGAGTTGTTCTCCCGAGACGCCGTCCCCAAGGATGAGGAAATTGTGGTGGACCGGATGCACGAACTCAGCAACTCCACACACGACATCGCCTTCTACGAACGCGAACTTCAAAGAGCATTCGGTGAAGGCCGCCGCGTGGTTCACCCGCAGGGAATTGGAACAATCGTTTTCGCGAGCAAGAGCACAGCGAGTTGGGAGGCGATTCTTCGCGCGGTCGTTGAGGCGGGATGGGTCATCACCGGTTCATGGCCGATTGATACGGAGATGGAAACTCGAGTTTCGGCGCAAGGCCAAGCGCGACTCGCTTCCTCCGTCCACCTCGTCGTCCGCCCGCGCGAAGCCGCCGACGGCACGGTGCGCACGGACGAAGTGGGCGATTGGCGCGACGTGCTCGCCGAACTGCCCCGGCGGCTCCACGAATGGATGCCCCGCCTCGCCGAGGAAGGCGTCGTCGGTGCCGACGCCATCTTCGCCTGCCTCGGCCCCGCGCTCGAAATCTTCTCCCGCTACTCCCGCGTCGAAAAAGCCAGCGGCGACGCCGTCCCCCTTCGCGAATATCTCGAGCAAGTCTGGGCCGCCGTTGCCCGCGAAGCCCTCTCGCTCGTCTTCAGCGGCGCCAGCGTCGAAGGCTTCGAGCCCGATGCCCGGCTCACGGCCATGTGGCTCTGGACGCTGTCCGCAGGGAAGGATGAGGAAGGAGTGATGAAGGAAGACGGGGATGACGAGGATGAGGACGACGAAGGCAGCAAGAGCGGGGGTAAGAATCCCCCGAAGGGTTTCACGCTCGAATTCGACGCCGCGCGCAAGATCGCCCAAGGACTCGGGGCGCATTTGGAAGATTTGAAGTCCCTCGTCGAGATCAAGGGCGATCAAGCCCGCCTGCTACCCGTCTCTGAACGGACGGCCTACCTTTTCGGCAAGGACCAAGCCGCTGCCCCCGAACCCGCCAAGCGCAAGAAGGCCAAGCAACAACTCGACCTTTTCGCCGAACTCACCGAACCCGGCGTGGCCGAGCAGGCTTGGGAGGAAAAGACCGTGACCAAGCGTGGCGAGACCATTCTCGACCGCGTCCACCAAGCGATGATCCTTTTCGCCACTGGCCGAGGCGAAGCCTTGCGCCGTTTTCTGGTTGATGACGGAGTCGGCCAAGAAGCCGGCTTCTGGAAGCTGGCCCAAGCCTTAAGTGCCCTTTATCCCACCGGCACCTCCGAAAAACGCTGGGTGGATGGCGTGCTGGCGCGGAAGAAAGGACTGGGGCTGTGATGGTTGCGGCAACTACCGATTTCCTACCAAAATATAACGAATTGGTAATTGACGGGGCGGGGCTTCGAAAATACCGTTTTCTGCTCGATTGGTAGAAAATTTGTAGCCCATGAAAATGCCCCAGACACCGCCGGACATCAAGGGGCTGATTCTGAGCGAGCCGAACCTCTTGGAGAAGCTGGAGCGTGTTCTCACGGAGCCGGGGGTCGAGGAATATTGGCATTGGGACGAGGTGAGGCATCGGGAGCCGCCGCAGGGGCTCACGCATCCGGAGTGGTGGGCCTCGATGAAGATCGGGCGCTGGCGCAATGCGAAGCCGATACCGTTGAAGGACAAGAAGGGGCAGCCCTTCCAATTTCACGTTCCCGATGTGGTAGCCCAGCAGTTGCACGAGATCGACATGGGAACGGGCGGCAAGATAGGGATGCCGGCCCCGGTGACGAACCCGCAAACCCGCGACCAATACTTGGTGAGTTCCCTGATGCGCGAGGCGATCACGTCGAGCCAGCTTGAGGGGGCGGTCACGACGCGGGAGGTGGCCAAGGAAATGATCCGGACCGGACGCTCCCCGCGCGACAAGAGCGAGCGGATGATCCTGAACAACTTTTTGACGATGCGGGAGATCATCGATCTCCGCGACCAGTCGCTCACGCCGGAGATGATTTTTCACATCCACCGGAAGGTCACGGACGGGACGCTGGACAAGCCGGATGCGGGCGGGCGGCTGCGTCGTCCCGACGAGTTGGTGACCGTGGAGAATGAAGACGGCGACATTTTCCACCATCCGCCGAAGGCGGAGGAGTTGCCGGGGCGCATGGAGATGATGTGCGCCTTCGCCAACGGGGAGTCGCCGGGTTTCTTCATTCACCCGGCGGTGCGCGCCATGCTGCTGCATTTCTGGCTGGCGTATGACCATCCGTTTGTGGACGGGAACGGTCGGACGGCGCGGGCGTTGTTTTACTGGGCGATGCTCCACGCGAAATACTGGCTGTTCGAGTTCGTCTCGATCTCCGACATCCTGCGCCGGGCTCCGGCGAAGTATTACAGGGCGTTCCTGCACACCGAGACGGATGACAACGATGCGACGTATTTCCTGGTGCATCAGGCCGACGTGATCCGGCGGGCCATCCTGCACCTTCACGCCTACATCGACCGCAAGACCAAGGAACTGGAAGAGAGTCAGCAGATCTTGCGGAGTTGGAGCCAGTTCAACCACCGGCAGGTGGCGGTGCTCAGCCATGCCATGCGGCACCCCGGGACAACCTACACGATCGAGGGGCACCAGCGCAGCCACAACACGGCCTACGACACGGCCCGGCGCGACCTCCTTGAACTGACCCAGAACAACCTGCTCCTCAAGACCAAGCGGGGGAAGGCGATGATTTTCAGCGCCGTGCCGGACTTGGCCGATAAACTCAAACGCTGACCCAACTATGAAACTCCGTCCGTGGCGCCACGTCGTAACTCCCCGAGAAGACCTCCGCGAAGGAAAACCACTCGATGCCGCGGAGTTCGCCGTGCATCTGGACAAGGTGCGTGATGGTGACGCGCCGGACGTTTACACGAAACCCGAGCAGTTCTTCGCGCGCACCTTTCTAACCAAAAACATGCTGGAGCTGTCGTCGCAGGTGGTGCGGCGACTCAACGGCGTTACAACCGAGACCTCATCGATCTTCAACCTCGCGACGCAGTTTGGCGGCGGAAAGACCCATGCGCTCACGCTGCTCTACCACCTCGTCAAGCACGGTCCGGCAGGGAAGAACTGGGCGGGCGTCTCACAGATTCTCGCCAAGGCCGGGCAGCGGGATGTTCCGCTCGGCAATGCATCCGTTTTTGTGGGCACGGAGTTCGACTCGATCACCGGGCGGGGTGGCAACGACGGCACACCGCTCCGCAAGACCCCGTGGGGCGAGATGGCCTGGCAGCTTGGCGGAGAGATGGCATTTGCCCTCGTGGCGGAGCATGATGCGAAGGCGGTGTCGCCGGGAGGCGATGTGCTGGCCAAGGTCCTCCCCGACACGCCGTGCCTGATTCTCATGGACGAGCTGATGAACTACATCAGCAGGAACCGGAAGAACGGGCTGGCGGCGCAGTTCTACAACTTCCTGCAAAATCTCACGGAGGCAGTGAGGGCAAAGTCTTCTGCGGTTCTGGCGGTATCTATTCCCGCGTCTGAATTGGAGATGAACGCAGAGGATCAGCAGGACTACGACCGCATCACCAAGCTCCTGGATCGGCTTGGCAAGGCGCTGATGATGTCCGCCGAAGCCGAGACCTCGGAGATCATTCGGCGAAGGCTGTTCGAGTGGGATCTGAGCGCGGTCAATGCCGACGGCAAGGTTCTCTTGGACAAGGATGCCACCAAGACATGCGACGAGTTTGCCCAATGGACCGTCGATCATCGCCAGCAAATCCCCGGATGGTTCTCCGTGGACGATGCACGGAAGGCGTTTCGTGATTGTTACCCGTTCCACCCATCAGTCCTCTCGGTTTTCGAGCGGAAGTGGCGGAGCGTGCCGAAGTTTCAGCAGACTCGGGGGATTCTACGCCTCCTCGCACTGTGGGTGTCACAGGCCTACAAGGAGGGGAACGAGGGCGGACTGAGCGATATGCTCATCACCCTCGGCAGCGCTCCCCTGCAGGACAGCACATTCCGCTCCGCCTGCTTCGAGCAACTCGGCGAGCGGAATCTTGAAGTGGCCGTCACGACCGATATCGCCGGCAGCATCAACGCGCACGCTGTGAGGCTCGATAAGGAGGGCACCGACGAAATCCGCAAGGGCCGACTTCACCGCAAGGTGGCCACGACCATTTTCTTCGAGTCCAACGGCGGTCAAGGCAAGGAGAAGCACGAGTCCACCGTCCCCGAAATCCGGCTGGCCGTGGGCGAGCCCTCGCTGGACATCGGCAATGTCGAGACCGCCCTCGATGGACTTACCACCACTTGCTACTACCTCAATGTCGAACGGGCGGCTTATCGCTTCAGCCTGCGCGAGAACCTCAACAAACGCTTCTCCGACCGGCGGGCAACAATCCAGCCGGCAGCCGCGTCAGAGTGCATCAGGCGCGAGATTCAGACTCTCTTCGGGAAGAACTCACTCAAGATTTCACCGATATTTTTCCCCGAGAAGTCCATTCAGGTCTCGGATCGTCCGGCGTTGACCGTGGTCGTCGCTGACTACCACCAGAACATGGAGACCGAGAAAGAAACCATGGCGCTGATTGAAGGCGTCATCCGCGAGAGCGGCAGCTCAAACCGCACGTTCAAGAGCGCGCAAATCTGGATGGTTGCCGACTCCGCCCGGATCATGCGCGAGGAGGCGACCAAGTATCTCGCCTGGGAGGACATCAAGATCGAGTCCGACCAACTGAACTACGACGAATCCCAACTCCGTCAGCTCAACGAGAATGCCAAGCGCGCCCACCGCGACCTGCGCGAATCGATCTGGCGCGCCTACAAGTTTCTCGTCCTCCTCGGCAAAGACAACACGCTCAAAGTCGTGGATCTCGGGCTTGTGACCTCTAGTGCAGGCAGCCCGGTCGATCTGGCCCTCGCCCGGTTGCAGCAGGACGGAGACATCGAGAAGGGGATCAGCCCGAACTTCCTGGTCCGCAACTGGCCGCCGGCCCTGCCCGAATGGAGCCTCAAGAGCGTGCGCGACGCCTTCTTTGCCTCGCCCCAGTTGCCCCGCCTTCTCTTCCCTGAGGAGATCAAGGAGACAGTCGCCCGTGGTGTCACCAATGGCCAGATCGCCTACGCCGGAAAGCGCGGCGACGGCCACTACGAGCCGTTCATCTTCGAGACCCCGCTCAGTTCACTCGACGTGGAAATCTCCGAGGACTTCGTCATCCTCAAAAGAGAGGCTGCCGAGGGCTACCGCAACGCCGTAGTCGCGGCCGCCAGTGGAACCGTCCAGCCGACCCAAGAGACCGGAAAGACCACAACCACGACGATAACCACCACAGAGGCTAAACCAACGGACCCCTCTATCGCCCCTGATGACAAGGGCTCAGCGGGCCAAGCCGACTTTTTCAAGAAGCTGACTTGGACGGGATCAGTCCCTCCGCAGAAGTGGATGAACTTCTACACCAAGGTGCTCTCCAAATACGCCACCGACAATTCTCTCACCCTGAGAGTCACCTTCGACGCCAATCCCGAAGCAGGAATCTCCAAGGAGCGGGCGGACGAAACCAAGTCCGCCCTGCGCGAACTGGGGCTGGATGTGGATTCCTTCCGCAGCGAGAAATAGTCCGATGAAGCCAGAACCGCCGGCTGGAGGGTGCGAGATGTCGTTGCCATCCGCTGAGGAGGTGCAGAACTGGCCGTTCGCCCGTCTCTCGGCCCACCTTCGTGATTTTCACGACCAGCTTGGGGCACGGGCACTTTCAAACGAGGAGGTTGGCCAGTGGGCCGCACTGATTGACGTCCTATTCGCCAAGGTCAGACAGTTTCCAGAAGCTCCGCCCCCGCTTCCTGAATTGACTCACAAGGACAAGCCACGATGGGCGGGGGGGTATGGCCTGAAATACCGACAACACCAGCAGTTGCTGTCCGAGTATCTTGAGCGTAAAGCGCTCTGGGAAGCCGAGGCTCCGACCAATGATGCCGAGTATATCACCAAGTGGCGCATCGCCGAGGGGCGCAAAAAAGAACTCCTGCAATGCTCGGGGCAATGGCCTCTTGTGAAACGTTTAGTTTGGACGTTGCTTCCTTCCGGTGAGTGGCCGACCGATGCTATGGGATGGAGCAGGTTGATCCCGCAGAACGCTCGTTGCCACCAGCAGCCAGAGCGGCTGATGCACGCGCAAGAACTCGGCGCCTCCGGCATCTATGTCGGGGTGGCGGGGGATTTTGAGCGCTATGCTGCATTTGAATATCCGAACACTACCCATGTTCTGCTTGAAAGCTGCGATTACGGCAATGCGGCTTACGTTTTGGCAGGCGACTGGCAGCACTTGTCGCGAATGACGAAGTATGAGCTTATCCACTTTCACTGGGTGGAGATCACTCGCGTGTTTCATCGGGACGACGGAACGTGGCGCAGTTCTATTCGGGAAGCTTTGTTGCGCTTGTAGGTCCGGCGACTTTCCCCGCGGACGACTTGCCCTACATCAAGACCACCCCGCCCGAATCCCCTCCACCCGCTCCAGCCGCGCCCGCATGATCTGATCCCTCCGCCCTCTGGCCTCGGCCTTGCTCTTGGTCTCGAGGGACAGCCGGATGCGCTTCGCCCGGCCGCGGCGTCGCGTCACGCTGAAGTGGACTCACCACGTGCCGTTGTTGTGCCAGATGTGGTGGTCCGGGCCGTAGTGCTTGTTGGCGTAGAGCGGGACGATCCGCTGCATGGCGGGGAGGTTGCCCAGATCGTGTCGAGTCGCCAAGGCTGCTTTGTGTCATAGATCGCCGCGGCCCGCACATTACCGCTTTTCAGGCAGCGAGTCGGGCGGCTGGTCCAAGTCGCCCTCTTCCATCATTCGCTCAAGCTCTTCATCGTGCTCGGCCATGCGCGGACAGGTTTTCTCGTTTGCGTCCAACACGTGCCCGCACTCGGTGCACCAAACGGCACCGCAGGCGAAGCAGCGGCCAAGGAATGGTTCGAGGTGGTCGGGGTCGTCCTCGCAAGACACGCTGCCGGGCATCGGGCTGCTGTCGCAATCATCGACAGACGGCCCTACGGCAAGGTGGAGGACTTGCAGCGCGTGCCCGGCATAGGCCCCAAGCGGTTCGAGGCCATTGCGCCCATGGTCAAGGAGTGATGAACCCGTTTCGTCAGCATCGGGGATCCGCCTTCCCGTCCGACGGGGGAGGGACCCTGGTTCGATTTCCTCGAGGGGATTGGTCTCGCGACTGCCACCTTGTTTGGATCCGTCGGGCAGCAGCCACCCGACCTGCCCTGGCAGATGCTGTGGGCGAGCTCGGCGGATTGCTGCGGTTTTAGCCCTCAGATTTTTGCCACAATTTGCCACAAACTTGGCTGAAAAGCTGGCAACCAAGTGCAACTCCTGTTTTTGATCGTTGCGCCCGCGAAGCCTGTATTTATGCGGGTTCCCGAGGGTTTTCGGGTTGAAGAGGGGGAATGCGCGATACAGGGTTCGAACCTGTGACCCCTACCGTGTCAAGGTAGTGCTCTACCACTGAGCTAACCGCGCGAGGATTCGGTGTCCGGCTTTGATTGGCCGGGCTGAACCGCAATTTTCTAAGTTAGGCCGCGTTTTCCGGCAAGGCAAATCGGGGCACGGCACCCATGACGGACGCGATGCTGGGAGGGGGTGGAAGATTGGGGTTCCTCCTTGGCGGGTTTTGACGCTTAATCGCCGCCCGATGAACGTCCATGAGTTGCGACGAGCCCTTGAGGAGGCGCCGAGGCCGGTTCTGCTCCATGTTTTGCCGGAGGAGGTCTTTGCCGCATGGCGCATCCCAGGATCCCTCAACGCCTGCGTCTATGAAATGGTCTTTGCGCAGCGTGCGGGGGAGTTGATTCCCGACAAAAGCACGCGCGTGATCGTGTATGGCAGCGGTGCAGACTCGCGAGAGGCGGCGGTGGCGGCGGAAGTCCTGCACGGTCAGGGCTACCGCCATGTGGAGGAATTCCGCGAAGGGTTCGAGGGGTGGTCCGCCGCGGGGTTGCCGCTCGAAGGGAGCGGGGCCATCGCGGGCGGGAATGGCCCGGCGGATGGGAACTACACGCTGAATGTTGCCGAGAGCGTGATCCGGTGGACTGGACGCAACCTTTTCAACCACCACTCGGGCACGATCCGGTTTGCATCCGGCAATCTGGCGGTCTCGGGGGGCAAACTCGTGTCGGCATCCTTCACGGCGGACATGCGCACGATCGCCTGCGAGGACCTCACGGACGGTGCGATGAACCGCCTGCTCCTCCAGCATTTGAGTCACAGCGATTTTTTCGAGACGGAAAAGCATCCGTTGGCGGAGTTCACGGCCTTGAAGGCGACACCGATCCCGGAGGCCTCGGCAGGACGTCCGAACTTCCTCCTCGCCGGCACGCTTGCCGTCCGGGGTGCCAGCCGCCCCGTGGAGTTTCCCGTCGTGGTGGCCGACGCGGGGGGAGGGCGGCTGACCGGGCAGGCGTTGCTCGACATCGACCGCACGGAGTTCGGAAGCATCTACGGTTCCGGGAAATTCTTCCGATTTCTCGGCAAGCATGTGGTCAATGACGTCGTTCATCTGCACATCAAGATCCACGCGGACTTTGGGAACGGGTGACGTTGATGCCCATGAATCCTCCGGTGCGCAAACGCGAGATTTTCGGGTGGTGTTGCTACGACTTCGCCAATTCGGCGTTCATCACGGTGGTGATCACGGTCGTCTTCGGGCCGTTCTTCACCAAGGTGATCGCGCCGGGCGACGCGGCGAACACGCTGTGGAGCGCGACGCTGGCCGTTTCGCAGGCGGTGGTGATCATCTTCGGGCCGGCCATGGGAGTGATGGCGGACAGGGGGGGCGCGAAGAAGAAATACCTCCTCGCGATGATGTGGATCTGTTCCTCGGCGACAGCGGCCTTGTGGTTCACCGGTCCCGGGACGGTGCTGCTGGCGGTGGCGCTCGTCGTGATCGCCTACGCGGCGTTCAGCTTCGGCGAGAATTTCTGCGCCAGCTTCCTCAGCGAGCTCAGCACGCCCGAGAACGTCGGGAAAATTTCCGGCTACGGCTGGAGCTTCGGCTACTTCGGCGGTCTCGGCGCGCTGGGGTTGGCGCTGGTCGTGCTCAAACTGGATGCGGACAACGTCCAGATGGTTTTCGTCGCGACGGCGGCATTCATGGTTCTCGCCACGGTGCCGGTTCTTGTTTTTCTGCGGGAGCGCAAGGAGCCGGAGCCCCACACCGAGTCATGGTGGCGGCTCGGATGGCAGAGCATCGGCAGGGCGGCGCACGAACTCCCGAAGTATCCCGAACTCTTCAAGTTCCTCGTCGCGTTTTTCCTCTACATGTGCGGGCTGGGGGCGGTGGTGGCATTTGCCGCGATCTATTCCGAGAAGGTGCTCGGTTTCACCACGGCGGAGAACCTGATTCTCTTTGCGTCCCTGCAGATCAGCAGCGCGGTGGGGGCGTTCGCCGCGGGATACTTCCAAGACCGTGTGGGCTCGATCAATTCCCTGACCGTTTCCCTGCTGCTCTGGTGCTCGGTGGCGCTCGGTGCGTGGTTCGCCACGGACAAGACCATGTTCTTCGTGGTCGGGAACCTGGCGGGTTTGGCCATCGGCTCCAGCCAGGCAGGCAGCCGCGCGGTGGTCAGCCTGCTGTCGCCGCGAGAGCGCGCCGCGGAGTTCTTCGGATTCTGGGGGATCTTCGGAAAGCTGGCAGCCATTGCCGGACCGGTGACGATGGGTGTGCTTGCCGACATGTTCGGGCTGCGGCTTTCGATCCTCGTGACCCTGGTGTTTTTCGTCGGCGGACTGATCGTGCTGCGCATGGTCCGCATGCCGCGTGCGGCCTGAGCATTCCGCGGGAAATTCCGTTGGGCCGGATTGCGTTGTCCGCGCTATAGTCGCGCATGCTTTCCGGCAACGAGCACCTCCTTGAGCCGATCACCTCGGTGGCGAAGACCGAATTTGCAACCCTCCACCGGGATTGCACGGTCGCCGAGGCGCTCGAGCTCGTGCGCCGAAAAGGCCGGAAGTTGGGCGACAAGGTCCTCTACTTCTATGTGGTGGATGACGATGAAAGGTTGGTCGGCGTGCTCCCGACCCGCCGTTTGCTCACGTCGCCCCCGGAGACCGGGTTGTCTCACATCATGGTCCGCAAGGTGCTCTCGATCCCGGACACGGCCACGGTCATGGAGGGCTGCGAGGCCTTCGTGATGCACAAGCTGCTGGCGTTTCCGGTTGTGGACAGCAGCAGGCACATCGTCGGGGTCGTCGATGTGGGGCTGCTGGCCGACGAGGCTTTCGACATTGCCGAGAGGGAGGAAACGAACGCCGTGTTCGAATCCATCGGCGTGCGCATCTCACAGGTGCGTGATGCAGGGCCGTGGCGTGCGTTCACGTTCCGTTTCCCCTGGCTGCTGGCCACCATCGCCAGCGGGACCGCATGTGCCGTGCTCGCGGGTTGGTTCGAAATGACACTGGCTGAGAGTCTCATCCTTGCGTTCTTCCTCACGCTGGTGCTCGGCCTCGGCGAAAGCGTGGCCGTCCAATCCATGGCTCTCGCGATCCAAGCACTCCGGTCGACGGAGCCATCCATTGCATGGTATGTGCGGAGGCTCGGCAGGGAGGGACTTTCCGTGATTCTTCTCGGGGTCTCCTGCGGGTTGATCGTGGGCCTGATTGCATGGGCGTGGCGCGGGACGGCCTTGGAGGGCTTTGTCATCGGGGCCAGCATATTCCTTGCGCTTGGCATGGCGGGGTTCCTCGGGCTCAGCGTTCCGTCGTTGCTGCACGCCCTCAAATTGGATCCGAAGGTTGCCGCCGGTCCGCTCACGCTGGCTCTCGCTGACCTGAGCACGCTGCTGATTTATTTCAGTTTGGCGGCTTTGCTGTTGTGATGGCTCTCCATCCGGGGTGTCACGTCCCGCTGTCCGGCTCGAGATCCGAGCGGGGGCGGATCAGGAGAACGAGAACGACCGAAATCACGCAGGCCGCGGCGAAGACGCCGAAAATGGCATTGAGCGGGACATCCCGATCGCGCATCGCGCCGAATCCCCAGTCGGCGAAGCCGCCGCAGCTGATGCTGACGAAATTCATGATCCCGTAGCCCGTGGCGCGGAGTTCGGGTTTCGCGATCTGGCACAGGATGGGCATGTTGTTGGTGTCGAAGAAGCCCCAGCCGATGCCGAAGAGCACGAGGGACGCGATGGCCAGCGAAAAGGAACCGAGCCCGGGGGCGTTGCCCACGCCGAAAAGCGCGGGGATGATCAGCGCCATGCCGATGGCGCTCACGTAGATGCGTCCGCGGCGGGTGCGGCCCATCCATTTGTCGGCGAGCCATCCGCCGCCGAAGGCCGCCACGATCGCCGCCGCCTGCCAGTAAAGCGTGGCCGACACCCCGGCGAGCCCTTGGCTGATGTTGAAACTCTGCTGGAGGATGGCCGGCATCCAATCCCGCACCACCCAGCCCGCCAGCGCGGGGAGGGTGAAATACAGGACAAGGAGAAGAAAGGAGCCATTGGTGAGCAGCGCTCGCACGGAATGCACAGCCTTCGGTTTCGGCGCGGAATTTTCGCCGTTGCCGCGTGGCCGGTCCCGCAGCAGAAAGAGCAAGGGGAATGCGTAGAGGATGCCGACGAGGCCGGTGAAGTTGAAAGTCGATCGCCAACCGATGGCCGGTGCATCTGCAGCGTAGCCGGCGAAGCCGCCGAGGATCACCCCGCAGTAAATCCCCATCTGGTGGATGCCCGTTGCACGCGACCGCGTGTCGCCCCGGTGGTAGTCGGAGATGAGCGCCAGCGCCGCCGGAATGTAGAAAGCCTCGCTCAATCCCATCGCCGTCCTCGTCCAGAGCAACCCATCGTAGCTCGTGACATGGCCCGTGAGCCATGTGATCAGCGACCATCCCAAAAGACTGCCGCCGATCGTCCAGCGCCGGCTGAAGCGGTCCGCCACATACCCGCCGATCGGGCTGAAGAATGCATAGACCCATTTGAACTGCCCGAGCATGTAGCCCCACTGGGACTCGAGTGCCATGTCGTGCACGTCGCCCATGACCGACAACTTCATCGCCGCGATCATCTGGCGGTCGAGGTAGTTGAGCAGCGCGACCGGGAAAAGCAGCGCCACCACGATCCACGCGTAACGTCCGGGGGAGGGTGAGTTCATCCTGAGGCGGGCAAAGCTATGCTGACAGGGCGGCAAATGTCACCTGCCGGACGCCGTCCGGCGGGTTTTCATTGGCAGGCGGGGGGGGGTGCGCTATCTTCCCCGCCCTATGAGTCAGCACAGCAGTTTGAAAGGGCAGGGGGCGATCAAGGCCAAGCGCAACGTGCTCAAGCGGTTCGAGCGTGTCGAATTGCTCAAGAAGCGCGGGCAGTTCAAGGACAACCAGCGCGTGATCGGCCTGCCGAAAACCAAGCCCGACGCCTGAGGCATCGTTCCGATCCAAGCAAGAATCACGACAGGCGGCTGCGGCCGCCTGTTTTGCTCTCCGACAGCACTCCGATGCGCCTGAACCGTTACCTTGCCCTCTGCGGGCTCGGCTCGCGCCGGGCCTGCGAGGAGATCATCCTTGCAGGCAGCGTGCGCCTGAACGGGCGCCCGGTGCGGGATCTGGCCACGCAGGTGGCGCCCGGCGATACCGTGGTGGCGCGCGGACGGGTGGTGCAGCCGGCCTGCCATCGTTACGTGGTCCTGCACAAGCCGGTCCGGTGCCTGAGTTCGCGCGTGTCGCAGGGCGGCAAGCCCACGGTTTACGATCTCCTGCCGCGCGAGTTGGGAAACCTTCCGCATGTGGGGCGTCTCGACGCCGAGAGCGAGGGGTTGCTGCTTTTCACCAATGACGGCGCGCTTGCGCAGGCCATCACGCATCCCTCCCGCCACGTGGAGAAGGAATACGAGGTGATCCTCGACCGTTCCTTCGATCCCTCGCATGCGGCGAAGCTGCTCAAGGGCATCTACCTTGAGGAGGGGCGGGCGAAGGCGGCCCACGTTCACATCGAGGCGCCGAACCATCTGCGGGTGGTCCTCACGCAGGGGATCAACCGGCAGGTCCGGCGGATGTTCGCCGCGTTGGGCTACAAGGTCCGCCGCCTCACACGGACGCGGCTGGGACCGCTCAAATTGGGGCGTCTGCCGCGCGGGTCATGGCGCGAATTGACGGCGAGGGAGGTTTCTTCACTGCAGGAAGCCGCGCGCCGGTTCGGGGGGAACAAGGCGGCGCGTTGATGCCGGAAGGTGCCGGCGCGAGATTTCCTGCTTGCGCCTGACGCCGCACCCGCGAAAACGGAGGCTTATGCGCAAATGTTACACGACTGTTCCCGACGGCCCCAAGGCCATCGGTCCCTACTCCCTGGCTGTGGCGGCCAGCGGCAATTTCCTCTTCGTTTCCGGCATGACACCGATGGATCCGGCCACGGGCAAGATGAGCGACGGTCCGGTGGCCGAGCAAACACGGCTCGTGCTGGAGAACATGCGGCGTGTCGTGGAGGGCGCGGGGGCAAAATTGAGCGACGTGGTCAGTTGCCGCGTCTTTCTCGCCCAGCTCACCGAGAAAAATTTCGCCGAGATGAACAGGGTTTACACCGAATTTTTCACCGGCGATCACCCGGCCCGCACCACGGTGGGTGCGCAACTGATGAACATGGCGGTCGAGATCGAGTGCGTCGTGCGGTTGGACGGCTGATGGCGTGACGAGAGGCTGGTTTCAAGCTATCCTGTCCCGGAATGCTCGCCCGTAAATCCAAGCGCGCCATCCTGGCGCTGAGCGGGCTGCTGCTTGTCGTTGTGGTTCTGCTCTCGGTCGTGGGCCGATACTTCGAGGTCGTCGAGCAGCGCCGCCGGCTGGAAGATGAAAAGGCGTCGCTCAAACAGCGGGAGCAGTTCTATTTCACCGTCGAGCCCCGCACGGTCGAGCGCGAGAGGCGCTACACCGCCTCGGTCGATCCGTGGCTCGTGTCGAGCATCCCGGCAGAGCTCGCCGGAAGGGTGTCGGAGGTCAAAGTCGAGCCGGGTTCGAGGGTCAAGGCCGGGGACGCCTTGGTCCTGCTCGACCAGGAAATCGCCGAGAGCGAATACCGCCGTGCCACGGCGAGGCTTCAGGAACTGGAACGTCTGCTGGCGGAGGCCGAGGTGCTCGGGAAGAGCAGCGTCGTTTCCCGCACGCAGGTCGAGGCCGTGCGTGCGGAGGTGCGCGTGGCCGGGGCGGAGGCGGATGCGGCACGGGCCCGCCTCGAACGTCATGTCATTCGCGCCCCGTTCGACGGCTCCGTTGTGGAGCGCCTGGTCCAGGTCGGCGAGGCCGTCAACGTCAACCAGCCGGTTGTGCGCATGGTCGATGTCAGCCGCCTGCGCGTGGTGTTTTACGTGAACGAACGGGACGTGGCGTCGTTTCCGGAGGGGAAGGCCATCCAGCTGCGGCTTCCCGCCGCGCCGGGCAAGGTTTTCGAGGCGCCGGTCCGCCACGTGGCGCCCGCATCGGACGAAAACACGCGCCTCTTCCAAATCGAGGCCGAACTCCCGAACGCGGATCTGACGTTGCCGGGTGGCCTCACCGGCGAGGCGACGGCCGTCGTCGGGCTTTACGACCGGCAGTTGTTCGTGCCGACCGCCTGCGTGCGGCTGGAGGGATCAGGAGCCTACGTCCTCCGTGTCGGGGCCGGGGAGAGCGGACCGGAAAGCGTCCGCATCCGGGTCGGCGAGGAATTGGACGGCTTTTATCCCGTCCTCGAGGGACTCTCGGCGGGCGACCGGATCCTTGTGCGTTAACGAGCGTTCGGGGGCGAGAGCGAAAAATCTTCATCGCCCCAAGATTGGTGTTGAAAGGTCAGCTGGCCCACCGGGCGGCGGTTTGTCACTGCGTCCCGGTCAGTCGTCATTGTTTGTCCTTTAATCTCTTGGCTACCTCGTCCATCACCTCTCGCGAACTGAAATCTGGCCGTCCAACACGCTTGCGAATCGGCATAAAAATCTCCAGCTCGTGCTTTGGGCGCACCAGCTTCCGGATGCCCTTCTCGCTGATGCCCAATCTCTCGAAATACATGATCTCGCACCCGTCACCCAAAGGGTCGTAAATCACATCAAGATTCTGCAGGCCTCGGAATCGAGTGGTGACCTTCTTTCCGTAAGGATTCTCATACGATGTCTCGCTGCGCTTTCCAATGCGCATGGCGCGAGCATACGCGGCCGCTGGCGACTGTGCATGGATGATGACGTAGTTGATGTGGATGATGTTTCGCCTGCTGCCGGCAACTCGAATCTCCAACACCAAATTGGCTAGGAACCACTCTGCATCTTTTGGGACGTATGCCATAACGCGTTTGCGGCTGCGACAGAGTATGATTCAGGGGGGAGAGGATAGCCATGATTTCGCGAAGGATCGCGGCAAAAATCTGGGGCACTACAGGGGCGCCGCACCCCGCCCTTCATGGGACGAGATTGTCCTGAGCTAGTATTGCCAGGACCGGTTGATTCGAGATCGGATGCAATCTGGCAGCCTTGTTTCAGGCCAGCGGGAGATTCGTTGCCACGGGCATTTCCGGATTTGCTTGCGACTGGGCATCGTCAATCGTAAGGTCCCGCCTCCTGCACGAGGGAAAAGCGCGATTAGCTCAGTGGTAGAGCGCTTGCTTCACACGCAAGAAGTCGCAGGTTCGAACCCTGCATCGCGCATTCTTCGGAGTTGCGGGCGTCACAGTTCCCTCCATCCCTTGACAGGCTGGAGGGATTTCAGCATACTGTCCGACAACCTTTTCTGACGAAAAGTGGGTTCGCGCCCACTTTTTTTTATCCTTAGAAGAAACCGACCGACCATGAGTAACGAATTGCTGACAATGCTGGAATACCTTGAGCGCGAGCGCGGGATCGAGCGCGAGACCCTGCTGCTGGCCATGCAGGAAGCGATCATCAAGGCGGCGGGCAAGGGGTTCGGCGGGTTCACGCGGGAACTGCGCGTGGAGATCAGCCCGAAGACCGGCAAGATCCGCGGCGTGGCCAATGTCCTCGTGGTGGACAAGGTGACCAATCCGCAGGAGGAAATCCTGCTGGCCCGCGCCCAGGTGATGAAGCCGGGCATCCGGGTGGGGGACACGGTGGAGGTCGAGGTCGAGCCGGCCGCCTTCGGCCGCATCGCCGCCGGCGTCGCGCGCAATGCCATCATGTCGAGCATCCGCCGGGTCGAGAAGGAGCGGATTTACGACGAATTCAAGGACCGCGCGGGCGACATCGTCAGCGGCACCGTGCGGCGTTTCGTGAAGAGCGACGTGATCATCGACCTCGGCAAGTTCGAGGCGGTGATGCCGGCCCGCGAGCGCGTGGTGACCGAGGATTACAGCGTGGGCGACCGCCTGCGCGCCTACGTGGTGGCGGTGGAGAACGGCAAGGACGGCCCGCAGATCATCCTCTCGCGCAGCCATCCGAATTTTGTCCGCAAGCTTTTCCAGTTGGAGGTCAGCGAAATCGCCGACGGCACGGTGCAGCTCAAGGGGATCGCCCGCGAGGCCGGCATCCGCACGAAGGTCGCGGTGGCCAGCGCGGACAGCAAGGTGGACCCGGTCGGGGCCTGCGTCGGCATGCGCGGCGCGCGCGTGAAGAACATTGTCCGCGAGCTGAACAACGAGAAGGTGGACATCATCAAGTGGAGCGACGAGCCGAAGGAATTCGTCGTCGAGGCGCTCAAGCCGGCCAAGATCAAGAATATCGAGATCAACGAGGCGACCAAGACGGTGAAGGTCACGGTGGACGAGGACCAGCTTTCCATCGCCATCGGCAAGAAGGGGCAGAATGCACGCCTGACGGCGAAGCTCACCGGGTGGGAGGTTGACATCGAGAAGGACGCCTCGAAGGAGCAGGCGTTCGAGAATCTGGTGACCAGCGCCACGGAAGCTTTCAAGACCCAGCTCGGCCTCGACGAGGAGACCGCCGCGAAATTGGTCCAAGGCGGGATCAGCAGCCCGCAGGATCTCGTGGTCGGCGGGGTGGAGGTGGCCGACCTGGTCGAAATGATCGGAGTGGACGAAACGCGTGCGGCTGAGATTCTCGAGGGCGCCCGCGGCCTTTCCAAACCCGGCGGAACAACAACCGAATCCTGAGTTTCATCCGAAAGACCTGCATGCCCGCGAAAGCACCAGCCAAGAAAACAGCAGCGACCAAGCCGGCGCCGAAGACGGCGTCGCGCGCGCGCGGCGCGAAGGCGGAGCCCGAGGCCCCCAAGGCCGCGGCTCCGAAGCCCGCACCCAAGCCGAAGGTCGAGGTGGTTTCGCTCATCGACAAGCCGTCGAAAAAGAAGCCGGCTCCCGAGCCGGTCGAGGTGCCTGTGGCTGCGCCGGAGCCCGCCCCCGTGGCGGAGGTTGTCTCCTCCGAGCCGGAGGTGACCGAGGACGGCAAGAAGATCATCAACATCAAGCCGCCGATCGTGGTCAAGGACCTGGCGGTGGCGCTCGGCATCAAGGCATTCGTGGTCATCAAGGACCTGATGGACCTGAACATCTTCGCCAACCTCAACCAGACGATCGATCCGTCGGTGGCGTCGCAGATCTGCGAGAAGCACGGGTTCACTTTCGAGAAGGAGAAGCGTCAGGCCGGTGCCGGCGTGCACAAGGCGGAGCCCGTGGTCGCCCCGCCGCCCGAGCCCGTCATTGACGAGAAGAAGGACGACCTCGAGTCGCGTCCGCCGGTGATCACCTTCATGGGCCATGTGGACCACGGCAAAACCTCCCTCATGGATCATATCCGCAAGGCGCGGGTGGCCGCGGGCGAGGCGGGCGGCATCACGCAGCATATCGGCGCCTATTCGGTGGAGCATGGCGGCCATCGCATCACGTTTCTGGACACCCCGGGCCACGCGGCCTTCACGGCGATGCGCGCCCGCGGGGCGAACGTGACCGACATCGTGGTTCTCGTGGTGGCGGCCGATGACGGCATCATGCCGCAGACGGAGGAGGCGATCAGCCATGCCAAGGCCGCCGGTGTCACGATCATCGTGGCCGTCAACAAGATCGACCTGCCCTCGGCGAACCTGGACCGCGTGAAGCAGCAGTTGCAGGAGCACGACCTCACCCCGGAAGATTGGGGCGGCTCGACGATTGTCTGTCCCGTCTCGGCGACCAAGGGCACCGGTGTGGATCAACTGCTGGAGATGATGAACCTGCAGGCCGAGGTGCTCGAATTGAAGAGCAGCGCCAAGGTTCCGGCGCGAGCCACCATCATCGAGGCCGAGATGGAGCCGGGGCGCGGGCCG
This sequence comes from Chthoniobacterales bacterium, assembly GCA_014879535.1. Lineage (GTDB taxonomy): Bacteria > Verrucomicrobiota > Verrucomicrobiia > Chthoniobacterales > JACTMZ01 > JACTMZ01. The sequence goes on along the minus strand of JACSRX010000045.1, from coordinate 6,382 downwards.
ACGGCGACGGTCATCGTGAAGATGGGAACCCTCAAGGTCGGCCAGGCGTTCCTGTGCGGGCTGCAGTGGGGGAAGGTGAAGTCTTTGATCAACGACCTGGGCAAACCGGTCAAGGAGGCCGGCCCGGCCACGCCGGTGAAGATTCTGGGTTTCGACGGGCTCCCCAAGGCCGGCGACGAGCTTGTCGTGATGGAATCCGAGCGCGCCGCCCGGACCTTGAGCGAGGAGCGTCAGGCCGAGCAGCGCACGACGAAACTGGCGGCGCCGCAGAGGGCGACGCTCGAGAGCCTGTTCGACAACCTGGCGGACAACCAGCGCAAGGTGCTGCGCGTCGTGCTCAAGGCCGACGTGCAGGGATCGCTCGAGGCGCTCGTGCAGGCGCTGGAAGAGATCAAGGCGAAGCAGATCGACCTCGAAATCATCCACGCCGCGGTCGGGCCCGTGACCGAGTCCGACATCCTGCTGGGCACCGCCTCGGATGCCATCGTGGTCGGGTTCGGGGTCAAGGTTGAGAACAGCGCGGCCACCGCGGCGAAGCGTGAGGGCGTGCAGATCAAGCTTTACAGCATCATTTACGAATTGATCGACCAGCTCAAGGAGGCCATGGCGGGAATGCTCGAGCCGGAACTGCGCGAGGCGGTGATCGGACACGCCGAGGTGCGGCAGGTGTTCGACCTGACCAAGGGCATGGTGGCCGGCTGCATGGTCACCGACGGGCGCATTCTGCGAACCGCCAGAGCCCGCGTGCTGCGACGCAAGCAGCCGATCTACGACGGCGGCATCTCGACGTTGCGGCGCTTCAAGGACGACGTCAAGGAGGTGCGCAACGGGTTCGAGTGCGGCATCAAGCTGGGGGATTATTCCGAATACGAGCAGGGCGACATCATCGAGTGCTACACACTCGAAAAAGTCGCCCAAAAGCTCGAATAACCGACGGGCACCGCGCTGACAAGGCCGGACGCGCGACCGCCCCTCATCGAAGCCATGAAACACCGTCTGGCCCGCGTGGCCGAAATTTTGAAACGCGAGTTGAGCGCGATCATCCTGCGGGAGGTTCCCTCGGAGGGGGCGCTCATCACGGTCAACGGTGTCGATGTCTCGCCCGACCTGCGCAACGCGACCGTGCATGTGGGGGTCCTCGGCACGGCGGCGCAGCAGAAGCAGGCGCTCGAGCGGCTGGAGCAGCACCGCGTCCTGCTGCAGGCGGAAAGCGCGAAGCGGGTGGTGTTGAAATTCACGCCGCACCTGCGCTTCAGGCTCGACGAATCCGTCGAGCGCGGGCTCCGGGTGCTGGACATCATGGATGAACTCGAATCGGAGGGCAACGAAGCCCGATGAGCGGGGGCATCGATGCGACCTTCGGGCAGATACGGCACACGCTGGATGCGGCGGCGCGGATTCTGGTTTCGAGCCATGTGCGCCCGGACGGCGACGCCTACGGATGCGCGATCGCGATGGCGCTCCATCTCAAGTCGCAGGGCAAGGATGTGAGCGTGTGGAACGAGGAGGGGATGACCGACAAATTCCGCTATCTTCCCGAAAGCGGGCTGGTGACGGCGCCGCCCGAGGGAACGCATGATTTCGATGTGTTCGTCGCACTGGACACCTCGACAAAGGAGCGGCTCGGCCGCGTGCTCAAATCCACGGGCCAAGTCGGCACATGGATCAACATGGACCACCACGTGAGCAACCACCGCTACGGTGATTTGAACTACATCGACGCCACTGCCCCGGCAACCGGACAGATTCTCTATGACTACTTCACATCCGCCGGGGCGGAGATCACGCCGTCCATGGCCGCCAATCTTTACGCCGCGATCTCGACCGACACGGGGTCATTCCAATACGACAAGACGACGCCGCACACATTCCGGTTGGCGGCGGACCTTGTCGAAATCGGCGTGGATGTCCCGGCGTTGTCCAAGGCGATGTATGACAGCTACCCGCGGCGCCGGCTCGAGTTGCTCAAGTCATTGCTCAATGGGGTGCGGTTCGATTGCGGCGACCGCGTGGCCAGCTTCACTCTTTCCCTCGGGAAAAGCAACGAGCTCGGGGTGCTTCCCGAAGACAACGAGGGGCTGATCGACCACCTCCGCGCCGTCGAAGGCGTGCAGGTCGCCGTGTTTTTCGAGGAACTTCCGGAGGGCAAAGTCCGGGTAAGCATGCGATCCAAGGACCTCCGATTCGACGCGTGCAAGATCTGCGCTTTGTTCGGCGGCGGCGGCCATCCTCTGGCGGCCGGGGCGCGTCTGCCGGGGCCGCTGTCGGCAGCGGTGGAGAAAGTCCTGAAAGCGGTCTGTGATGACATCTGCTCCCATGATTGACGGCGTCCTCCTCATTGACAAAGCCCCGCGCATGACATCGCACGATGTCGTGGCGATCATCCGCCGCGTGCTGGACACGCGCAAGGTCGGGCATTGCGGGACCTTGGATCCGCTGGCGACCGGGTTGCTCATCATCACGATCGGCCGGGGCACCAAGATCCAGGACCTCCTCATGAGCGAGGACAAGGAGTATGAGGGAACCATCCATCTCGGCCAGACGACGTCGAGCCAGGATGCGGACGGTGAGGTGGTGGAGGAGAGGCCCGTGCCGGAGCTCACGCGGGATCAGCTCGAGGAAGCCTTCGGAAAGTTCCAGGGGGATTTTTACCAGACTCCGCCGATGGTGTCGGCGATCAAGAAGGACGGCGTTCCGCTTTACAAGCTCGCCCGGCAGGGGAAGACGGTCGAGCGCGAGCCGCGGCTGGTGCATGTTTACGGGCACCAGATCCTGCGCGTGGGACTGCCGGAGGTCGATTTCCGCGTGGTATGCAGCAAGGGATTCTACGTGCGGACCTACGCGCACGATATCGGCGGACTTCTCGGCTGTGGCGCTCACCTGAAGGCCCTGCGCCGGACCGCGTCGGGCAAGTTCCGCGTGGATGGCGTCCTGACGGTCGATGAGATCCGCACCCTGCCGGTGGAGCAGGTCAAGGCCCGGATTCTCAGCCTGCCCGAGGTTTCCCGCCTGCGCGGGGTGTGACCCGCACATCCGATGCAGGTCCTGAGGGAGTTGGAGCAATTGCGGTCACTTCCGGGGCCGGTGTATCTGGCCATCGGGATTTTTGACGGCGTGCACCGCGGGCATCAGGCCCTCGTGGCCGAGGCGCAGGCGGATGCCGCAAAAGCGGGGGGCACCGCGGTCGTGATGACGTTCGAACCGCACCCGATGATGTTTTTCCAGCCCGCGGGCGCGCCGCGGAGGTTGTCGAGTCCGAGGCACAAGGAGCTGCTTCTCGATCGGCTCGGTGTGACGCATCTGACGGTGCTGCCGTTCGAGGCGGCGCGTGCGGGGCAGGAGGCGGGGGATTTTGTTGAGGAGCTCTGCGGGGCGTGCCGTCCGCTCGGCGGAATCTGCGTGGGAGCGGAATGGCGATTCGGGAAGGGTCGTGCCGGGGATGTCGCGTTGCTGAAGGAGCTCGGTGCCGCGCGGGGTTTCGAGGTGGACGGCATTCCGGCAGTGCATCAGGAGGGCGAGGCGATCTCGAGCACGGCGATCCGATCGGCGGTGGCGCGGGGGGATCTGGAGTTTGCGGCAAGGGCGCTCGGCAGGCCTTATGCCGTGCTGGGACCGGTGGTTCACGGACAGCGCACCGGGAGGAAGCTGGGATTCCCCACGGCGAACATCGATCCGGACGGGTTTCAACTGCCTCCGGACGGGGTGTATGCGGCGCAGGTGCGCGCTGGCTCGGAGAGGTTCCACGGCGTGGTGAATCTGGGCGTGCGTCCCACGGTGACATCCGGTGCCAAGCGTGTGGTGGAGGTCCATCTTCTCCGTTTCGAAGGGGACCTTTACGGGCAGGAACTGGAGGTGGAGTTCCTGCAGTTCCTCCGCGGCGAGAAAAAATTCGGCTCGGTGGATGAGTTGAGAGCGCAGATCGCCCGCGATATTGCCTCGGTGACCAAGGATCGTGGCGGAGTCTGAGGTCCGGGGGTTATCCCGGATATTCGCCGCAGATGGCCTTCATTTCCGCCACGGCGGCGGCGAGACCGGTGAACAGGCCGCGGGAAACGATGGCGTGGCCGATGTTGAGTTCCTCGAGGTGGGGGATGGCGAAAAGCTCCCTCACATTGTCGTAGTTGAGTCCATGGCCGGCATTCACCCGCAGTCCGAGTTCGCGGGCCATGGATGCCCCGTCGATCAACCGCTGCAGTTCCCGTGCCCGGATTTCCCCGGTGGCATTGGCAAACGCCCCGGTGTGCAGTTCGATGAATTCCGCCCGCAAAGCCGCTGCTGCACGGATTTGATCCGGTTCGGGATCGATGAACAGGCTGACCGTCGTGCCGGTGTCCTGCAGTTGCGAAATCGTCCCGGCCAGCTCGGTGCGGTGCGCGACGCAGTCCAATCCGCCCTCGGTGGTCACTTCGTGGCGATTTTCCGGCACGAGGCAGGCATCGTGGGGGCAAATGCGCAGGGCAAAGGCGACAATTCCGGGCGTGTTGCCCATCTCGAGGTTGAGTTTGGTGCCGAGGGACTGACGAAGGCGCCTGACGTCCTTGTCCTGGATGTGGCGTCGGTCTTCACGCAGGTGGGCCGTGATGCCGTCGGCGCCCGCCTGCTCCGCGATAAGGGCGGCGCCGACCGGATCGGGTTCGACAAGGACGCCCTCCGGATCACGCGCGTAGCGCGCCTGCCGCAGGGTTGCGACGTGGTCGATGTTGACACCGAGACGGAGCGGCATGCTCAGATCAGACCTCCGAAGCTGGCGAAATCATCCATGTCGAGCAGATCGCACCAAGTGGCAATGTCACCACGCGAGCCGCCTGCTGATTTATGGAGTCCGTTGAAATATTCCCGCGTTTCCACGTCGGAGGGGACGCGGTCCTCGATGAACCGGGACCACAAAGCGATCTCGTGCGGGGAACGCCCGGCACCCGCATTGCGGCCGACCCACTCCAAGAGTTCGCCGTCGCCGAGGCCGGCATCAATTTGCGCTTTGAAATCTCCGGGGGATATCGAAGTGAACTCGAAGAACATGGCGTCGAGAGGACAGGCGTAGTTGTAATCCCCGTTCGTGCCGTCCGCGGTGGCACGGCCCTTGTCGATCAGGCGGGGAAGAAGAGCATAGCCTCCGAGACGGACGCGTGGGCTGCGCGGTGGACGGCGTGTGAGATCCGTGGGCGGGATGGAATCGCTCATGCGGCGAGCCTAGGTTGACGGCCGGGAGGGTCAAGCGACGGCTGCGTGTTCTCCATGCATCGGAGATGTATCCGGAATCGGCGTCTTAGCCGGAGAGCTGTCCCACCAATCCGGGGAAAGCGCATTGTGCGCACTCGCTGTGGTCGTGCAGGCAGAAATCGCGGTAAATTTGCAAAAGGCCCTGTTGCACGAACAGCTTCCGGGGAAGCACACGCGGATTCGGTGTTCCGAACAGGCGGGTGGTGACGACGGCCAAGGCGGCATTCGGGGCGGCGGCGGGAAGTCCGAGCCATGCCGGGTCGTGCCCGCGGGAAACCGCCAGCGGCAGGGCGACGTTGGCGAAGATGTCGCGGATGCGATCGGGGCCGAGAAGCGCGAGGGGTTTTCGGTGCCGGGGGCTGTTCCAGGTGGTGTGAAACGACCAGAAGGGATGCTCCAAGGCGCCGAGGGCGTCGTGCAACCGTTCTTGGTCCGCCGATTCCAGCGCCGCCCGGATCGATTTCCAACGCCGTGCCATGACGCCGAGGGCGGCAACGCGTCGCAGGGGGTGGTTGGCGGGGCGCACGCCTGCGAGTTTCCACAAGGTGCGCGGGAGGATGCTGTTGGCGCAGGCGGCGCGCTGTTTCCACCAGGATGCCCAGAGCCGGGCCGCGGTCCCGCGGGCGGCTCCCGCGGGTGGTGCAGGCCGCTCAAGGAAACCGGAGATACCGAAGAGCGCGGCTTCCCCCCGCGGGGTGGCGGCGATACGACGTGGCACGCGTTGGGCGAGAAGTTGGAAGGGGAGCTTGTTGTTCTTGTAGCCCAAAGTGATCGCGATGGCCTCGTAAAGGGCGGCATCTGCACCCCGGGAGGCAATCATCGTCTCCAAAAGGGCGCCCTTGCGTTCGATCCGCCGCGTGGCTGCCGTGGCGAGCAAGGCGAGCAGGCTCCCGGAATCCAAGCTGCGCAATGGCGCGAGGCATCGTCCCGGGCGCGCAGGAGCAATTGCGTCCCATTCCGCTTCCGCCGGTGCGTGGTCAGCCAGGCAGACTTGGGGGACTTCGGAGTTGCCTGCGGTGCGACTGAAATACCGCCGCGTCGAATGTTGGACGATGACGTGCAACACGACTCCTTCGTAGTCCGGGTTGGTGGCGTGCCCGTGCTGCTCCCATCCGGAGGGATTGAGGTCCACCTCGATGGCGTCCGGAATGGACTCCGCCGG